>NZ_JBWKOF010000001.1:0-604010 GCF_059415945.1 Pseudomonas sp. GW821-FHT09H03
ACTGCGCCTTTTCCCCGAATCCATTGCTCCCTCCTGAAAATAGGTCAGAAGGTGTAAACCTTATTCAGGACGGGACACCGGAAACGAAAAAGCCCTGATCTTGCGATCAGGGCTTTTTTGTTTACTGCGAACTTTTAGCGGCTTACAAATCCACCCCCAGCTCATGCTTGACCAGTTCCAGCAATTTATCGCCATCAATCGGCTTGAGCAGAAAGTCCACCACGCTCAAATGCATCGCGGCGATGGCGTCTTCCACGTCGGCGTCGCCCGAGACAATGATGATTGGCAACGCCGCGCGCACCGACTCGCGTACCTGGCGGATCAGATCCAGCCCGTCGACATTGCCCATCCGCAGATCAGTGATCACCAGTCCGATCGATGGTTTTTCTTCCAGCATTTTGAGCGCGGCTTCGCCACTGGACGCCGTCAGGCAACGAATACCCTCCATGGCCAGCATTTCCAGGAGCATTTCCCGGGCATCTTTATCGTCGTCGACGATCAGCACCCGTTGCGGCGGCAGGTCGGGTTCGTGCATGACGGCACTCAGTGCCTCGCGCTCGGCGTCGCTCAAAATATCGTGGTCGGACATGGCGTTCTCTAGCTGTTCAATTCAGTTGCCTGGCGCAGTGGTGAGACATCGCTATGCAGTAGCTCCAATGTGCACTTGGTCGGGTAATTTTCCAATAGGCAATCAGAGCGGTTTTTCTTTCAATGACGTAAGGTTTTTCCGACTTCATCGCACCTGGTGCCTAGATAGACTTACGTCCAATGGGCATTCCGGCCCTGGAGGTCGACCATGACGGAGTCATCCGACAACAATAAATCGAAAAAAGACTGCGGTAATGGTTATGAGTAAAGCGGACGCCTTCACACAGGCAGGGAAAACCGCGGTGTTGCAAAACATCCAGGGCACTTTGCAATTCCTTCAGCGCTTCCCGCCCTTCAATCAGATGGAACATGGGCACCTGGCCTATCTGGTGGAACAGTGTCAGCTGCGTTTTTATGCCCCTGGCGAGAGCATCATCAAGCCCGCCGACGGCCCGGTTGAACACTTTTACATCGTTAAACAGGGTCGAGTCGTCGGCGAACGTCCGCACACGGCCAGGGGGGGTACGGAAACCACTTTCGAAATCACCACCGGCGAGTGTTTTCCCCTCGCCGCGTTACTGGGTGAACGGGCTACCCGCACCGAACATCTCGCCGCCGAAGACACCTTTTGCCTACAGCTTAATAAGCTCGCGTTCATCAAACTGTTCGCCCTTTCCAGCACTTTTCGCGACTTTGCCCTACGCGGCGTGAGCAGCCTGCTCGATCAGGTCAATCAGCAAGTCCAGCAGAAAGCCGTGGAAACCCTCGGCACCCAGTACTCGCTCAATACCCGTCTGGGTGAATTGGCCATGCGTCATCCGGTGAGTTGCAGCCCGGCCACCCCTGTGCGAGAAGCCGTGACGCTGATGCATGAGCAGCAGGTGGGGAGCATCGTGGTGGTCGATGAACATAAAGCACCGCTGGGGATTTTCACCCTGCGCGACTTGCGTCACGTGGTCGCCAACGGCACCGCTGATTTCAGCGAAGCCATCGAACGGCACATGACCCCGTCGCCGTTCTTCCTGTCGCCGGACCACAGCGCCTTCGATGCCGCGATTGCCATGACCGAGCGGCATATCGCCCACGTCTGCCTGGTCAAGGATCAACGCCTGTGTGGCGTGGTTTCGGAGCGCGACCTGTTTTCCCTGCAACGGGTCGACCTGGTGCACCTGGCGCGCACCATTCGCAATGCGCCACGGGTGGAAAACCTGGTGCTGCTGCGCGGCGAGATCGGCCAACTGGTGGAACGCATGCTCGCCCACGGTGCGTCTTCGACCCAGATCACACACATCATCACCCTGCTCAACGACCACACCGTGTGCCGGGTGATCGAATTGACCCTGGCCGAGAAAGGCGACCCCGGCATTCCATTCAGCTGGCTGTGTTTCGGCAGCGAGGGACGGCGCGAACAGACGCTGCACACCGACCAGGACAACGGCATTCTGTTCGAAGCCCGTGACGCGGCGCATGCCGCCGAGGTGCGCGGCAAGCTGTTGCCAATCGCCCATCAGATCAACCAAAGCCTGGCGCTGTGCGGCTTTACCCTGTGCAAGGGCAACATCATGGCGGGCAACCCCGAGCTATGTTTGTCCAGGGCTGAATGGGCACGGCGCTTTGCGGCGTTTATCCGGGAGGCCACACCGGAGAACCTGCTGGGTTCGAGTATCTATTTCGATTTGCGCGTGGTCTGGGGCAGCGAGCAAGGTTGCGAACAGTTGCGTCGTGCAATTCTTGATCAGGTCGGCGACAACCGCTTGTTCCAGCGCATGATGGCCGAGAATGCGCTGCGCAATCGCCCGCCCGTAGGGCGATTCCGCGAATTCGTGCTGGCGCGCAAAAATGGCGAAAAAGCCACGCTGGACCTGAAAACCCAAGGCCTGACACCCTTCGTCGACGGGGCGCGGCTACTGGCGTTGGCCCACGGTATCGAGGCCAACAATACGCTGGAGCGTTTTCGTCAATTGGTGGCCAAAGAGGTCATTGAGCCGCTCGATGGCGCTGCCTACGAAGAGGCCTATCATTTCATTCAGCAAACCCGCATGCAGCAACACCAGCTACAGACCCGGGAGAATCTGCCCTACTCCAACCGGGTCGATCCTGACAGCCTCAACCACCTGGATCGACGAATCCTGCGTGAGTCCCTGCGCCAGGCTCAACGCCTGCAAAGCAGTCTGACGCTGCGGTATCAGCTATGAGCCTGTTCTCATGGTTACGCCCTGGCGGCCCGATCCTGTCCGGTGATCTGCAACAACGTCTACAGCGCTTGCCAGCGGCGAGCGGGTTAAGTGAGTGCAGCCTGCGTGAACAGCGCTGGGTGGTTCTCGATCTGGAAACTACCGGACTGAACCTGAACAGGGACCGAGTACTGTCAATCGGCGCGGTGGTGATCGAGGACGGTGCGATCGACTTCAGCCAACAGTTCGAACGCACCCTGCAATGCTCCGAACGCAAGCTGGGCCCCAGTGTGCTGATTCATGGTCTTGGCCCCAGCGCGATAGCTGCTGGAAGCGCCCCTGCCGAGGCATTGCTGGAGTTCATGGAGTTCGTCGGGGACAGCCCGGTACTGGCCTTTCATGCTCCCTTCGACCAGCACATGCTCGGCCGCGCACTCAAGGACCACCTGGGCTACAAGTTGCAGCATCCGTTCCTGGACGTAGCGGACATCGCCCCGCTGTTGTGCCCTCAGGCCAACATTCGCGAGGCCGGTCTGGATGAATGGATCGACTGGTTCAAACTGCAAGTCTTCGAGCGCCACAACGCCAGCGCCGATGCCCTGGCCACCGCCGAACTGGCGTTGATTCTGTTCAGCCGGGCGCGCCAGCAACAGATTCATAGTCCGTTGAATCTGCAACAGCGGCTCAATCAGTGGAAGCGCCGCCAACATACGCATTCTTTTTGATCGCTGCCGATGTCCTGCAGGAGCGAGCCTGGCGGATCGCCACACCGTCGCGATACACGTCAACGATAACGCGGGCATCCTGGACGCCCACGGCGCCCTCAGGTTTTTCGCGAGCATGCTCGCTCCTACAGGATTTGCGTCAATTGCGAGGCGTAAACGCCTGCCCGACCAGCGCCAATTGCGTACAATCTTCGCCTCTGCGACAATCGCGAACAATTCTCGTTAGTTAAAATTTCCCAATCGGTGATACTGCGTGTCGTCAGTCCCAAGCCCCCAAAGTGAGCTCGTCGGTGCGCTGTATCGCGACCATCGTGGCTGGCTTTTGGCTTGGCTTCGACGCAGCGTTGCCTGCCCGCAACGGGCCGAAGACCTCAGCCAGGACACTTTCGTGCGCCTGCTGGGCCGTGAGGAACTGAAGGCGCCGCGCGAGCCGCGAGCGTTCCTGGTAGCGATTGCCAAGGGGCTGCTGTTCGACTATTTCCGTCGTGCCGCACTGGAGCAGGCCTACATCACCGAATTGATGCTGATTCCCGAAGCCGAGCAGCCGTCGGTGGAAGAACAGCAAATGATCCTCGAAGACCTGAAAAACATCGACCACCTGCTCGGCACGCTTTCGAGCAAAGCCCGGGCGGCGTTCCTTTACAACCGCCTTGACGGTCTGGGCCACGCCGAAATCGCTGAACGCCTGGGTGTGTCGGTGCCTCGTGTGCGGCAGTACCTGGCGCAAGGTATGCGCCAGTGCTACATCGCGCTGTACGGTGAGCCGACATGAGCCCGACCCGTTCCAAGCCGGTTTCGGCGCAAGTACTGGATGCCGCGATCGCCTGGCAACTGTCCATGGACGGCGCCAACCCGGTGCAGCGCGCAGAGTTCGCAAAATGGCACGCCGCCCACGAAGAACACGCTCGCGCCTGGCGCCAGTTGGGCATGCTCGACCAGCGTTTCAGCGTCGCCAGCGGCCCGGCCCGCGCCGCCCTGCTGCAATCGCGTGAAGGCATTCGTCGGCGCGTGCGCAAGCTTGGCAGTGGTGTGGCCAGTGTCGTTGCGGTGATCGGCCTGGCGCTGTTCGCCGGTGAACGTTACTTGCCGCTCGACTATTGGCTGGCCGACCAGCGCACCGCGACCGGAGAACAGCGCACCCTTCGCCTGAGCGACGGTACGCTGATCAACCTCAACACCCACAGTGCCCTGGACGTGCGCTTCGATGCCAGGCAGCGGCTGATCGTCCTTCAGGAAGGCGAAATCCTCGTCGAAACCGGTCATGGCGATCCCCGGCCGTTCATCGTCGAAACCCGCGAGGGCAGCATGCGCGCGCTGGGGACGCGCTTCCTGGTCAAGCGCGAAGAGCAAGGCACGCGCTTAAGCGTTCTGCAGTCGGCGGTGGCCGCTCATGCCGAAGCCAGCCCGCAGGAACAGATCCTGCGTGAAGGCCAGCAAGTACTGATCCGCAACAACGGCCTGGGACCAATTCTGGCGGTGAACATGGGCGCCGATGCCTGGACTCGCGGCATGTTGGTGGTGGACAACGCGCGACTGGAAGATCTGGTCCGTGAGATCGGTCGTTATCGACCCGGACATTTGGGTGTCGCACCGCAAGTGGCTGACCTGCGGATTACCGGTAGCTTCCCGCTGCACGACACCGACCTGGCGCTCAATACCCTGCTGCCGACCTTGCCGGTGCAGATCGAGCAGCACACGCAATGGTGGGTGACGGTGGCGGCCAGGGTGGATGCCAAACCCTGAAAGACGCAGAGCCCGAGCCGACGCTTTCACGGACCCAATTGATAAATCGAAATTATTTTCATCCAGCCCTATCACTTTTTGATTCTCGTTCGGCACCTAGGCAATTGAGAAGTATTCCCTTTCAGGAGCCGCTATATGTCCCGCTCGCTAGACACCTTGTTGCGCCCCAGTTTGCTGGCGGTTGCCATTGCCCTTTGCACCCCTCTGGCCAGCAGCCATCTGGTCGCCGCCGAGCAGGCGTCTAGCGTTCGCGCCTACAGCCTGCCGGCTGCGCCATTGGCCAGCACCCTGAACCAGATCGCCAGCCAGGCAGGCCTGGCCCTGTCGCTGAACCCGTCGCTGGCCGCAGGCAAGACTTCGGCACCGGTCCAGGGCCAGTTCGATGCTCCCGGCGCCCTGCGCGAAGCCTTGCGCGGCACCGGTCTGCAACTGGAACAAAGCAGTGCCGGCACATATAGCCTGGCGGCGGTACCCGAGGGCGTGCTGGACCTGCCGGCGACCAGCGTGATTGGTGTGGAAGACAGCGAAAGCGCATGGGGGCCGGTGCAAGGTTACGTCGCCAAGCGCACCGCCGCCGGCACCAAGACCGACACCGCGCTGGTCGAAGCACCGCGCTCCATTTCGGTCGTCACCCGCCAGCAGCTGGACGACAGGAACGCGCACACCCTTGATGACGCCGTACGCTATTTGCCCGGCATCACCGCCAGCAGCTACGGCAGCGACACCCGCGCCGACTGGTTGCGTGTACGCGGCTTTGAACCGACCCAGTTCCTCGATGGCCTGCCACTGCCAAAAGGCGTGTACGCCAACCCGAAACAGGAAACCTGGAACCTCGACCGTCTGGCCCTGCTGCGTGGCCCGGCTTCGTCCGTATACGGCCAGACCCCGCCGGGCGGTCTGCTGGACATGGTCAGCCGCCGCCCAAGCGAAGAGTCCAGCAACGAAATCCAGCTGCAATACGGCAGTGACAATCATCGCCAGATCAACTTCGCCAGCACCGGCAAAATCGACGATGAAGGCCAGTTCCTGTACAGCCTCAGTGGCGTGCTGCGCGATGGCGGAACCCCCATCGACCATATCGACGACAAGCGCTACAACATTGCGCCGAGCCTGACCTGGAACATCAGCGAAGACACAAAGTTTACCCTGCTGACCCAGTTCACCCGTGACGATACCGGGATCACCAGCCAGTTCTACCCGATCCAGGGCACCAAGATCGACATGCCGTTCGGCGATATCTCCCACCACAAGAACCTGGGCGATCCGGACTACGACTATTACGACCGCACCTACTACGCTCTGGGCTATGCCTTCGAGCATCGCCTGAACGATGTCTGGCAGTTCCGCCAGAACCTGCGCTATACCAAGTCGGATCTGTCGTTCCAGGCGGTTACTGTCAACAGCTACTTCCCCCCCACACCCGGTTTTTTTGTCGACGATCAGGGCAATACCGGTCGCGGCACCACCAATGTCGACGAAGACATCAGCCAGTTCGCCGTGGACAACAATTTCCAGGCCGACTTCGCCACCGGCGATGTCCATCACACCCTGCTGCTTGGCCTGGACCATCAGCGTACTAACACCAACTACCTCTCGATCTTCGGTTCCGCACCGCCGATCAACGTCAACGACCCGATCCATGGCTTGCCGATCGAGCGCCCGGCACGCTCCACCGCGTTCTACGACTACAACCAGAAAACCTATCAGACCGGTCTGTATGTCCAGGACCAGATGGCCCTCGACCAATGGCGCCTGACCCTGGGCGGTCGTGAAGACTGGGTCCATACCGGCACCAGGTTCCTCAATAAAGGTGATGCGACCAACACCGAGCGAGACAAGAAATTCAGCGGCAACGCGGCCATCAGCTATGTGTTCGACTCGGGCTTCGTACCCTACCTGTCTTACGCCGAGTCGTTCCAGCCGACCAGCAACGCTACAGCTTCGCCAACCGAATCGTTCAAGCCCACCGAAGGCAAGCAATGGGAACTGGGCATCAAGTACCAACCGCCGGGTAGCAACACCCTGCTGACCGCCGCCGTTTATGACCTGACCCAGAAGAACGTCTCCGTAACCAGCAACGTGGGTAACGTGACGGTCACCAGCCAGACCGGCGAAGTGCGGGTCAAAGGCCTGGAACTGGAAGCCGTGTCCGACGTGACCGAGAACCTTTCGATCACCGCTGCCTACACCCTGGCCAAGTCAGAAGTACAAGATGGCATTTACAAGGGCAATCGCCTGCAACTGATGCCTAACCAGCAAGCGTCGCTGTGGGGCGATTACACTTGGCACGACGGCGTGCTGAATGGCTTCGGCATTGGTGCCGGTGCCCGTTACACTGGCAACACTTATGGTGACCAGGGCAATACCTGGCTGGGTAAGGCCGACGCCTACACCGTGTTCGATGCTGCGGTTCACTACGACCTCGGTCGCCTGGACAACAGCCTCAAAGGCGCATCCCTGGCAGTGAATGCGACCAACCTGCTGAACAAAGATTACATCTCGACGTGCGACGGCTTCTATTGCTACTACGGCGACCAGCGCAGTGTCGTCGCCAGTGCCACGTACAAGTGGTAATGGTTTGAGCTGACACGCCCAACGACCAGGCCGTCCTTCGAGGACGGCTTTGGTTTTTCTGAAGGCTATGAAATGAAAAGTAAAACAATTCGCCGCTGGTCCGCCATTCACACCTGGACAAGCCTGATCTGTACGGTGTTCCTGCTGATGTTGGCACTGACCGGCCTGCCATTGATCTTTCACCACGAGATCGACCACTTGCTGGGCGATGCCCCCGAGTTGAAGGAGATGCCGGCGGACACCCCGCGTCTGAATCTGCAACAACTGGTGCAGGCGGCCGAGCAGCATCGCCCCGGCGAAGTCATGCAGTATTTCGGTTTCGAGGACGATGAACCCAACGGCGTGATAGCGATCATGGCGCCCACTGCAGGCACCGAACCGAACTTGTCCCACACCTTCATGCTCGACGCCCGTACCGGCGAAGCGCTGGAGATGCCGTCGGCCAATGGCGGCTTCATGATGGTCATGCTGCGCCTGCACGTGGACATGTTTGCCGGTTTGCCGGGCAAGTTGTTGCTGGCGTTCATGGGGATACTGTTTGTACTGGCGATCGTGTCTGGCACCGTGCTGTACCTGCCGTTCATGCGCCGTCTGAAGTTCGCCACCGTGCGCCGGGACAAATCCACTCGCCTGCGCTGGCTCGACCTGCATAACCTGATTGGCGTGGTGACATTGACATGGGCACTGGTGGTTGGCGTGACAGGCGTCGTCAGTGCCTGCGCCGACTTGCTGATCGCCGCGTGGCGCAATGAAGCCCTGACCGAGATGATTGCGCCGTACCGCGATGCGCCGCCGTTGACGCAACTGGCGCCCGCGACCCGCTTGTTCGACATCGCCAACGAGGCTGCTCCGGACATGCAGCCGGACTTCATCGCCTTTCCCGGCACACGCTTTTCCAGCGAGCACCATTACGCGGTGTTCATGAACGGCGACACGCACCTGACCTCGCACCTGATGACCCCGGTCCTGATCGACGCCAGCACCCTGCAAGTCACTGCCGTAGTCGAACGGCCGTGGTACATGGACGTCATGGGCATGTCGCAACCGCTGCACTTCGGTGACTACGGCGGCATGCCGATGAAAATCCTCTGGGCAACCCTCGATGTGCTGACAATCATCGTGCTCGGCAGCGGCGTTTACCTGTGGGTAGTGCGGCGTAAAGCCCTGAAGCCTGCCGTGGAAACAGCGGAGAGCCCGGCATGAAACCCAGGAAAGCGAACTTCTGGAAAGTCTTCGAGACCCCCATCATCATCGCTTTATTCAGCGCAGCGGGGCTGTTTGCCGCGTTATTGGGCGATGGCGTGTGGGATGCCCTGAGCTGGCTTGGCCTCGGCATCCCCGCTGTGTTTTCCCTGCGGGGTCTGCTGCAGCGCCGCTGATTCACCTGTAGGAACGAGCCTGCTCGCGATGCCAGCGCCGCGGTCACTCAACCTGATTGCATGGCTCCCATCGCGAGCAGGCTCCCACAGGTCCAGTGAAACACTTGGTCATACGACAACACCGCCCCCGTCCGTCACTTCAGCATCGCCACCCTCTGACATATTTGTTGACAATTTAATCCCCGCGCTTCTATAAAGGCGCACGTTGTACGACAACCTACAACGCACCATAACTCCAAAAATAAAACGACGGTGAAGTGATGAAAGTCAAAGGCATCCGCTGGTGGATGGTCGGTCTGGTGACGGCCGGCCTCATAGTCAACTACCTGGCTCGCAATACCCTCTCAGTGGCCGCCCCGACCCTGATGAGCGAAATGAACATCTCCACCGAGCAGTACTCGCACATCGTCGTAGCCTGGCAGGTCTGCTATGCACTGATGCAACCGGTAGCCGGCTACATCATCGATGCCATCGGCACCAAAATGGGCTTCGCCATTTTTGCCTTCGCCTGGTCGATTGCCTGTGCGCTGGCTGCGCTGGCCAGCGGCTGGCAGGGTCTGGCGTTTGTCCGGGGCCTGCTGGGGCTGACGGAGGCCGCAGGTTTGCCGGCGGCCGTGAAAGCCACCACCGAATGGTTTCCCGCCAAGGAGCGTTCGGTGGCGATCGGCTGGTTCAATATTGGTTCGTCGATTGGCGCACTGCTGGCGCCGCCGCTGGTAGTCTGGGCGATCCTGCACAGCGGATGGGAACTGGCATTCCTGATGGTGGGCGGCCTGGGCGTGCTATGGAGCTTGCTCTGGGTGATCCTCTACAAGCATCCTCGGGACCAAAAGCTTCTGAGTGACGGCGAGCGCGACTACATCCTCAGCGGTCAGGAAGATCGCTTCAAAGAGCCCGTCAGGAAGAAAGGCAGCTGGAAAAAAATCATCGGCAGCCGCAACTTCTACGCCATCGCCAGCGCGCGGATTCTTTCCGAGCCTGCCTGGCAAACCTTCAACGCATGGATCCCGCTGTACTTGATGACCGAACGGCACATGAATATCAAGGAGATCGCGATGTTCGCCTGGCTGCCGTTCCTGGCCGCCGACCTCGGTTGCGTGCTGGGTGGCTACCTGAGCCCGTTCTTTCACAAGCATTGCAAAGTGTCGCTGTTCACCTCGCGTAAAATGGTCCTGCTGTTCGGTGCATCGTGCATGATCGGCCCGGCTTGCATCGGTCTTGTCGCCAGTCCGTACACCGCCATTGCATTGCTGTGCGTCGGCGGCTTCGCGCACCAGACATTGTCCGGCGCGTTGTATGCGATTACTTCCGACTCGTTCGGCAAGAACGAAGTGGCCACCGCCACTGGCATGGGCGGCATGTTTGGCTACCTTGGCGCTGCAGCTTTCACTTTGGTGTTTGGCGTGATGGTCACCAAGATCGGCTACAGCCCACTGTTCGTGGTGCTGGCGATTTTCGACATCGTCGCCGCATTCATTGTCTGGACCGTAGCGCGTGAACTCAAGCCTCAGACCGTTTCAGGCCATCAAGGCGAGTTGCAACCGGCCTGCTAAAACGCAGAATCTGCAGGAGCGAGCCTGCTCGCGAAAAACCCGAGAACGCCGCGGGCATTCAGAATGCCCGCGTTATCGTTAACGTCCATCGCGACAGTGCGACGGGCTCGCTCCTACAGGGTTCGCATCAACGCGCTATGCTGCGTGACACCGCCATCGACCGAGTCACCGCCATGTCCGCCCCGAGCATGACCCTGTACCACAACTCCCTTTCGCCCTTCGTCCGTAAAGTCATGGTGCTGCTGCACGAAACCGGTCAGCAGGACCGCGTGGCGCTGCAAGACTGTGTGCTGACGCCGGTCAGCCCGGATTCAGCCCTGATCGACGACAACCCCCTGAGCAAGATCCCGGCCCTGCGCCTGGCCGATGGCACCATCATTCACGACAGCCGGGTGATCCTCGATTACCTCGACCAGCAGCACGTCGGCAACCCGCTGATCCCGCGTGAAGGCTCGGCCCGCTGGCGGCGCCTGACCCTCGCCTCCCTGGCCGACGGCATCATGGATGCTTCGGTGATGGTGCGCTACGAACTCGTTCTCCGCGCCCCGGAAAAGCACTGGGACGAATGGCTCGACGCCCAGCGCGACAAGATCCGCCGTGCCCTGGCGTTGCTGGAAAAAGATGCGATAGCCGAGTTGACCAGCCATTTCGACGTGGCGGCAATCAGCGTGGCGTGTGCCTTGGGTTACCTGGACTTGCGCCATCCGGACCTGGCATGGCGCGACTCCAATCCGCAGTTGGCGGCGTGGTATTTCGAGGTGAGCCAGCGGCCTTCGATGCTGGCGACGATGCCGAAGGTTTGACGCGAAAGACACCGGAAACCTAGTAGTTCTGATAGTAGGCAACAGCTGGAAAAACTCCCATGCTCAAGTCTGTCTTTATGGCCCTTGCCAGGAGTTCAGTCAATGCCAACCTCACCTCGACCAACCCTGCTGTGCCATTACTTCTACGACCCTTTAGATCGTATGACGGATCGGACTTCCGTCGGACAGCCCGACAGCCAGCGCTTTTATTGCAAAGAGCGTCTGACCACGGACATCCGGGCTGCGGCGAAGCACAGCGTCTTCCAGCATGAAGACCAGGTGCTCGCGCAACAGCGGCACATGGGCACCACGGTCGACACCACCTTGCTGGCGACCGATCAACAACGCTCGGTGTTGAACGCGCTCGACGCGACTCGACTCATCGCCCTTGCCTACTCGCCTTACGGTCATAGCCCGCGAGGAAACGGCTTGCTCAGTCTGCTAGGCTTCAACGGCGAACCGCCGGACCCAGTGACGGGGCACTATAATCTGGGCAATGGGTATCGACAGTTCAACCCGTTGTTGATGCGGTTTAACAGTCCGGATAGTTGGAGTCCTTTTGGGGAGGGGGGAATAAATGCGTATGCTTATTGCTCCGGAGACCCTATTAACAGAACAGATCCGACAGGACATTCCTTTTGGGCTCTTTTACCCTTCGTCAGACCTTCAAACTCGTTAACTAGAGTTCCTGCAATCAAACAAAAGACGTTAAATACCGCCGCCAAAATTGCAAACATGGAACAGGGAATACGCTATAAAGGGCAAACGCTTGGCTATCAACTTGGCGAGAAATCCTCCAGATTGGACCTAAACAAAAAAAGCATTGAAAAAATCAATAAATACACCAGCATAATCAAAGACAATACCGACAAATTAAAAGAAAGAACGCAAATACTGCTTGAGCGAATGCCAGAAAGCAATGAAAAACTCAACGCAATAAAGAACTTCAAAGAACACAGAATTCAATTCCCGACGATTGCAAACCCTTCTACACCTAAAGACTTCGCCGTAATAGAACTACACTCGCAAGCGATGTACTACAGCGAACAAAAAAGCCATGTAGAGCACCTATTAAAAATTGAAAAAAACACAACACCAGCGATTAGAAATTCACGTGTAAGGGAGCTAACATAGCCCCCTTTGGCAAGGTCAAGTTCTCTTGGATGACTCAGTTCAAGACAATCCGATGTAGTCAATCAACAATCCGGCTTATCCGCCGTAAAGCGCCGAGCAGGGTTCACCGCCGCGCCAAACTCGCGCAATGCCTTGGCGCCAATCAGCAGCGGGTAATTGAAGCTACTGCGGTCGGTGAGGTTGACCTCGACCGTGCGTTTTACATTGCCCAGACACAACTCCAGATCCACCACCGGCCGCTTGGTCGGTGCGATCACTTCATTGTCATCCTCATCTTCTTCAGAGCGAGTCTTGATCTTGCTGATCCGCGCGACCTTGTGTTCATAGACCTTGTTGCTCGCGCCTTTGGTGGCGAGGCGGAAACGTACCCAGTCCTCGCCGTCACGAGTAAAGGTCTCGATATCCTTGGCCGACAGCGACGCGGTCAGGGCGCCGGTGTCCATTTTCGCCTTGAGCACTTCGCCGCCAATTTCCGGCAGCGCGATGTATTCGTAACATTTCGAGGTGAGCCAGCGGCCTTCGATGCTGGCGACGATGCCGAAGGTTTGACCCAGAAAGCGCCATCACCCTAGCAGTTCTGATAGTTGGCAAAGCCCGAAAAAGCTCCGATGCTGAAAGACCGCTTTCATGGCCATTCAGCATCGGAGTTCAACCCATGTCTACGTCTTCACGCAGAACAATCCTGCTGGCTACCGATCAACAGCGCTCGGTGATGAACGCACTCGACGCAACGCAACACCATCACCTCGCCTATACCCCCTACGGCCATCGCCCAGGTGAAAACGGTTTGCTCAGCCTGCTTGGCTTTAACGGCGAATTGCCCGACCCAATGACCGGGCACTATCCTTTGGGGAATGGGTATCGTCAGTTCAATCCGGTATTGATGCGGTTTAACAGTCCGGATAGTTGGAGTCCGTTTGGCAAAGGTGGGTTGAATGCTTATGCCTATTGCGCAGGTGAGCCGGTCAATCGGAATGACCGAAGCGGGCATATGTTCAAACCTCAACCAAAGCTACCGCTGAAAACAAATAAGGTTTCTAAAGGTGGAGTTGGACATAAAAAATCACTGCCGGTAATCAAGGAGGAAAATGAACCTTCAACGGCCAAGGGATCAGTAAAGGTTATCGAAAATCCGCCCATTCCCACTGAAATTTTACCCAAGAACGCCACAAGAGTGGCTAAAAAACCCCCGGCACTGTCAGATCATATCGACCTCGAATTTCGCGACTCGCTCCGCCGTGCGATAGAAGTTGAAATCCCCACCGGCCCGGTAGCCAGTACTTCGGCAACGCCTCGAGCACCACGCAAACGAAATACCAACACACTTGGTAGCTACAACGACTTTTTCGAACAAAAAATCGCCGCATCGAAGCCGCCCTCACCAGGCACTCAAAACCCCCTTATTCGAAACACCTGATACTCCAAGCGCTGACTGCGGTTTCGATCAGCTACAGCTTTTTTTGGATTAACAATCCGGCTTATCCGCCGTAAAGCGTCGAGCCGGGTTCACCGCCGCGCCAAACTCGCGCAACGCCTTGGCACCGATCAGCAGCGGGTAATTGAAGCTACTGCGGTCGGTGAGGTTGACCTCGACCGTGCGTTTTACATTGCCCAGACACAACTCCAGATCCACCACCGGCCGCTTGGTCGGTGCGATCACTTCATTGTCATCCTCATCTTCTTCAGAGCGAGTCTTGATCTTGCTGATCCGCGCAACCTTGTGTTCATAGACCTTGTTGCTCGCGTCCTTGGTGGCGAGGCGGAAACGTACCCAGTCCTCGCCGTCACGAGTAAAGGTCTCGATATCCTTGGCCGACAGCGACGCGGTCAGGGCGCCGGTGTCCATTTTCGCCTTGAGTACTTCGCCGCCGATTTCCGGCAGCGCGATGTATTCGTAACGGCCGTACAGGGTGGGTTCGGCGGCCATGACTGGCAGGGCTATGAGGGACAGCAGTGCAAGGAGGGATTTCACGTAATGATTGTCCTTGAAAAATGGGCAGCGCAATTTTAGACCGTCAGTTGGCAATTCGTTCGTTTCTGAAATCGCTTCGCGGGCAAGCCAGGATCCCACAGATTCTGCGCAAACCCTGTGGGAGCGTGGCTTGCCCGCGAAGAGGCTGGAGCAATCGCCACAGCCATATACTCTTATCAATTTCAGCCCAGCATACCCATGTAATAGTGAAACATTCGTCACCACTCGATTTGGCCTGTCGCGCGAAGCTGCTTATCATGGCGCGCCCAAATGTTTGCAAGAGTTCCTTATGCGCCGCCTGCTCACCGGCTGTTTCGTTGCCCTGCTGCTTTTACTCAACACCCTGGTCCTGATCGGGCCATTGATGGTGTTTGCCCTGCTCAAGCTGGTCCTGCCGGGGCGGTTTCGCGACTACGCCTCATGGGTGGTGATGTGGATCGCCGAGACCTGGTCCGAAATCGACAAACTGATTTTCCGTCTGTGCATCCCCACGCAATGGGACATTCGCGGCGGTGACGATCTGCGTCGCGATACTTCCTACCTGGTGATCAGCAACCATCAATCCTGGGTCGATATCCCGGCACTCATCCAGACGCTGAACCGGCGCACTCCGTTCTTCAAATTCTTCCTCAAGAAAGAACTGATCTGGGTACCGTTCCTGGGCCTGGCGTGGTGGGCGCTGGATTACCCATTCATGAAGCGCTACACCAAGGCGTTCCTGGCGAAAAACCCGGAGCTGGCGGGCAAGGATCTGGAGATCACCAAGGCGGCGTGTGAGCTGTTCAAGCGCCAGCCGGTCACCGTGGTCAATTATCTGGAAGGCACGCGCTTCACTGCAGCGAAAAACGCCAGCCAGCAGTCACCCTTCACCCACCTGCTCAAGCCCAAGGCCGGCGGTGTGGCCTTTGTGCTGGCAGCAATGGGCGAACAGCTGGACGCCATTCTCGATGTAACGGTGGTGTACCCGCAGCAGAGGATTCCGGGTTTCTGGGACTTGATCAGCGGCAACGTGCCGAGGGTCATTATCGACATTCAGACCCGCGAACTGGACCCGGCGTTGTGGCAGGGCGATTACGAAAACGATCCGCTGTTTCGTGAAAAAATCCAGAACTGGGTCAACCAGCTCTGGATCGAAAAGGATCGACGCATCGACGCACTGCGCACCGAGCTCAGCTGAATCAGCTACTGGTACCTGCCCCCCAGATCCCGCTGAGGCTTTGCAGCAGCGAGCCGCCAACACCTTGCTGACCGAGGTATTGCAGGATTACCGGGGCAAACTGGCCGATCATGCCGGTGTCCATGCCCAGGGCGCTGAATGCACTGTTCAGGTCGTTGGTGTCCTTGACATTGCCCAAGGCGTTATCCAGCCCCGCGGCCTTGCCTGACGACCCCAGCAACCCGGCAAGCGCGCCCAGCTCACCGCCGCCCGACAGCTTGTCGATCCCCGGCACGCTTTTGGCCAGCTCCGAATAATCAGTCGAACTCAGCTGGTTCTTCGCCAGCCCCAGCATCGCCCCGGCACCACCGACGGCTTGCTGTGGCGTCACGTTCAATTGAGTGAGCGCACCCAGCAGGTCCGCCGTTTCCGAAGTCGGTGCGGCAGCCGTGGCAGCATTGCCGCCGTTCATGCCCGAAATTGCATTGGCCGCATCGTTGAGGCTGAACTGCGCAAAGGCCGGGCTGGTCGCCAGGGCCAGCAGCGAAGCCAGTGCAAAACCGCGTGAAATCTTCATTCAGACATCCTCTTGTGCCATGAAAAGCGCCCGGTTAACGGACACAAAGCTGCAGGTTTGACCGGGCTTTCGTTGATGTGTTCCTCGACAAAGTCTACATTTTCCAGGCGTCCGCAGAACTTGTCGCACCGGGATCAAGCGCAAGTGCGAGATCAAACCCTGAAAAACCATGACTCAATAGGCCACAACTAACTATCAGAAGTGACAGTAGTGTTCAAGACCATAGTTCGTAAAGATGAACACTCTCAAACAATGGAGTGTCAATCATGCGATCTACAATTACTGCCAGTTTACTCATGACATTAATGGCCGTTGGCAATGCTTACGCGGCAAGCACTGCCTGTCCGGCGGTGCGAGACATAGTGCAAGTCAAGGATGAACAGGAGGGAGGCTATGAATACTTCGCCCCCGGACCTGATAAACGTGTATGGGTTGGCTCTAATCCTTATGCCGAAGAGCATCACCTCGAGACCTTTGAGTTTACCGGAGCTCTGTACCGCGACGTCAGCTCGGAAGGCAACAAGTTTGTGGTGTCCTGCGATTATGAGGGAGACGAGTTTCTCGCGTTCACACGCTTGACGCTGTACTCCTTTAATGACTGGGAATCCGCTAAAAATACTTTTTGGAAGCGTGAAGTAAAGGAACAACCGTCCCTTGCCAACAAGAACGCCCAACATGTGGAGACTTGCAAATCCGGCCAACAGGAAAAATGTTCTTTTGAGTACTCTTCACTGTCGGCTGCGCCCTCTCAAAAATAACCTGTGCGCATAATTCTCAAAGAGCGTGACTGCAAGGATCTCCACGACCCGTTGCAGGTTGCAAAAAATGGCGATCTCAGATCGCCATTTTCATACGTAGCACTAAATATTTTATGCCCCGCACCCGCATATTCCTGCTTGTAGTACCGCATCAAGGCTTTCCTGACTATCAGTTCTGCTAGTAGGCGACTGCGGTCCAATGCGCCACAGTGAACCCCTGAATCGATAGCGCCTGCGGGAGACCAACCGATGCCTGGAAACAGCGAAATACTGCTCTGCCAATACAATTACGACCCGCTGGACAGGTTGGTCAATTGCACATTGTCGGCACAAGCGAGCAGCCAGCGCTTCTACCTCAAGGATCGGTTGGCCACCGAGATCCAAGGCGCGGTGCAGTGGTCGATCGTGCAGCATGGCGATCAGCTATTGGCGCAACAGCAACGCCAGAATCAAATATCTGAAACGAACCTACTCATCACCGATCAGCAGCGTTCAGTCTTAAACCTACTCGCGGTGACCGGACCTCATCTCCTTTCCTACACACCTTATGGCCATCGCCCACCGGAGAAAGGTTTGCTCAGCCTGCTCGGCTTTAACGGCGAACGGGCGGACCCGCTGACCGGGCAGTATCTATTGGGAAATGGCTATCGGGCGTTTAACCCGGTATTGATGCGCTTTAACAGCCCGGACAGCTGGAGTCCGTTTGGGGAGGGCGGATTAAATATGTATACGTATTGTGGGGGAGAACCAGTTAACCGGAGTGATAGAACGGGACACACATGGTCTTGGATAAAGTCTATCATGAGGTCATTAAATTTCATGAAACCATCTGCACGCGGCGCTGAACTTACGAGAACCTTTAGCGGCACGTCACTTGGTCCTTGGGCGGATAAAAACCCTGTAAAAAAAAATCCCCTCTATCAATCACCTCGCAGTTCCATTTCGTCACAGCGCTCCTCTTCGTCACAGCGCGCCACTACGACTATAACTTCCGATCATTATATAGACTCAGTCTACAACCAGCCACTGACCAACTCCGCAAATCGGATAATCACACCACGAACAGGGACTTTACCACCACTACCACCCAATGCACGACTCCATACGCAATGGTCACTCCCGCAACCAGTATTTCGCCACCACAATACTTATGACCTACCTTCCATGGCAACTATTTATGAAACTCAAGGAGAAAGCATTCGGCATCTGAATGCCGAAAAAGTCGTTAGAATAGGAAAATCAATTCGACGCACATGAAGAAGAGCGACATCAAGTCGCCCTTCTTATTTTTTAAAGCCCCTTACGCCGCACTAAACATCTTATGTGGATCAATCACAAACTTCTTCGGCACACCCGCATCAAACTCGCCATACCCTTGCGGCGCCTGATCCAGGCTGATCACCTGAACCCCTACCACTTCGGCAATATTGATACGGTCCCACATGATCGCCTGCATCAACTGGCGGTTGTATTTCATGACCGGCGTCTGGCCAGTGTGGAAGCTGTGGGACTTGGCCCAGCCCAAACCGAAGCGAATGCTCAGGCTGCCCATTTTCGCGGCGGCGTCCACAGCACCCGGATCCTCGGTGACGTAGAGGCCCGGGATACCGATCTTGCCGGCCACCCGCACCACACCCATCAGTGAGTTGAGCACGGTAGCCGGAGCTTCATGTTTCACTCCGTCATGACCATGGCCGCGCGCTTCGAAGCCTACGGCATCAATGGCGCAATCCACTTCCGGCTCGCCCAGCAGTGCCGCAATCTGTTCGTGCAGTGGCGTGTCGAGTGACAGGTCGGCAATTTCAAAACCCTGGGCCTTGGCGTGGGCCAGACGCACGGTGTTAACGTCACCGATGATCACCACCGCCGCACCCAGCAAGCGCGCCGAAGCGGCTGCTGCCAGACCAACCGGACCGGCGCCCGCAATGTATACGGTGCTGCCAGGGCCAACGCCGGCCGTCACGGCGCCGTGATAACCGGTCGGCAGGATGTCGGAGAGGCAGGTCAGGTCGCGGATTTTCTCCATGGCCCGGTCGCGATCCGGCAGTTTCAGCAAGTTGAAGTCTGCGTATGGAACCAGGGCGTATTCGGCCTGGCCGCCGGTCCAGTCACCCATGTCGACATAACCGTATGCGCCACCGGGACGCGCCGGGTTAACGCTCAGGCAGACACCCGTGTGCATTTCCTTGCAGGAGCGGCAGCGTCCGCAAGCCACGTTGAAGGGTACGGACACCAGATCGCCGATTTGCAGGTTCTCGACGTCGCTGCCCTTTTCAATTACTTCGCCGGTAATTTCGTGGCCCAGTACCAAGCCGGTTTGCGCAGTGGTACGACCGCGCACCATGTGCTGGTCGGAACCACAGATGTTGGTGGAAACTACGCGCAGGATGACAGCGTGTTCAATCTTCCTGCCGCGTGGGTCCTGCATTTTCGGATAGTCGATTTTCTGTACTTCGACCTTACCAGCGCCGAGATACACCACACCACGATTGCCAGACATGCTTTCACCTCGCTGTTGTTTTTATGGAAGCGCGTTGCCCAGGCAGGCAGCGCGTTAAGTGCTCGGGTACAGATGCTGAATCTTGTGTCGCTTGTAATGCCCTCATCGCTAGCAGGCTAGCTCCCACAGTTGTTCGGGGTAGACACTGGATTTGTGAACAACCCAAACCCTGTGGGAGCTGGCCTGCCAGCGATGGCGATCTAAAGAACGACCGTGCGATTGGCGTTCAAAAACACCCTGCGCTCAATGTGATAACCCACCGCTCTGGCCAATGTCAGTCCTTCAATGTCCCGGCCCTTGGCGATCAAGTCCTCCGGGTAGTGACTGTGATCCACCACCTCCACGCCCTGGGCAATGATTGGCCCCTCATCCAGGTCGTTATTGATGTAATGCGCGGTGGCGCCGACCAGTTTCACGCCCTTGTTGTAGGCCTGGTGATAAGGCTTGGCGCCCTTGAAGCCGGGCAGCAGGGAGTGGTGGATGTTGATCGCCTTGCCGTCGAGTTTGCGGCACAACTCCGGGGACAGGACCTGCATGTAGCGGGCAAGGATCACCAGTTCTGCGCCGGACTCCTCGATCACCTGCAAGACCTGACGTTCCTGGGACGGCTTGTCGTTCGGGTCCAGCGGGAAGTGGTAGTAAGGAATCTGGTGCCAGTCGGCCAACGGCTTGAGGTCCGGGTGATTGGAGACCACGGCGGCCACGTCCATCGACAATTGGCCGATGCGCTGGCGGTAGAGCAAGTCGTTGAGGCAGTGGTCGGCCTTGGAGACCATGATTACGACTTTGGGGCGATGGTGTGGCGGCGTCAGCTCGAAGATCATGCCAAAGGCTTCGCCACGTTCAGCCAAACCCGCGCGGAACGACTGTTCATCGAAACCGTCTGGTTGGCGAAATTCCACTCGAATGAAGAAACGGGCCGAGAGCCGGTCATCGAAGGAATGGTGTTCGGTGACGTAGCAGTCCTGCTCGAACAGAAAGCGGGTTACCGCGTCCACGGTGCCGAGGACGCTGGGGCAGTCGGCGGTCAGGATCCATGTGTCTGGGGCGCGGCTCATAGTGCGGTGACTCCTGTTCTTGTGTTGGGTGTCAGGGACATTGCTGCCCTCACCCTAGCCCTCTCCCGGAGGGAGAGGGGACTGACCGAGGTGTCTTTCGAGCACATCGACCTGAAATTTCGAAGGTGAATGTAGATCGCAACAACACCATAAATTGGCTCCCGTTCCCCTCCCCCCGTGAGGGAGAGGGGACTGACCGAGGTGTTCTTTCGAGTTACATCGACCTGGAATACCGAGTCGAACTCAGGTTTTGACCACGACACCGATCGGCTCCCTTTCCCCCTCTCCCCCTTGGGGGAGAGGGGACTGACCGAGGTGTTCTTTCGAGTTACATCGACCTGAAATACCGAGTCGAACTCAGGTTTTGACCACGACACCAATCGGCTCCCTTTCCCCCTCTCCCCCTTGGGGGAGAGGGCTGGGGTGAGGGGGTGGCTTTTTCAGGCCTGAACGCTAAGCCCGTACTCAGCCGAAGCATCCTGCAACCACAACCACCAGTAATCCGAGAAGCTGCGACGGATCAGCAGCTCCCAGGTGTCTTCGGCGGTGTGGCGGATGACCAGTTGCGACTTGGCGAACACCGTACCCACAGCCTTGCCCACCGGAAAGTTGTTGGGGTGCACGTCATAGCTGGTGGATTTCATCAGCACTTGGCGCACGTTCGGGCCGCGCAGTTCGAGGATCTGCTGGCCGCCGCTGACGTTGACGATCTGGATGTGCAGGTCACCCAGCGCCTCACGCAGCTTTTGCTCGGCGACGAACTCTTCTCCGGACGGCACGATCAGCAGCCACTCATCCGGGCCCATCCACTGCAGACTGGTTTCGCCCTTGACGATGACAGTCAGGGCACCCGGCAACTCGATGCCAAGTGCCTTGTGCACACCGGCGGCGAACGCGGCATCGTGACCATCGCCACGGAGGGTCAGGTGACCCAGGAGTTTTTTCTCGCGCACCGTCACACCGGCGTTTTTACGTCCCTTGCCCACCAGGCTGGCGAGGTCGGCGTGATGCAGCGACGACTCGGCCTTGGCCTCGGTGGTTGGACGTTGTTGGTAAACATTGGCTGCCGTCATAAAGCACCTTTCCTGAATTCTGTTGGTTCCGGTCCTTGTGGTGGCTGTTCCGCCGCTTTCGCGAGCAAGCCCGCTCCCACATTCGACCGCGTTCCCCCTGTGGGAGCGGGCTTGCTCGCGAAAGCGGCAGCCAGCACACCACAGGGCCCGAGGTCATCACACGTTCTGGCGTTCACCTTTCGGATCGAAGAACACCGAAGAAACGATCTCCGCCTCGATCACGCTGCCATCGGCCAACGGTGCGAACACCCGCTCACCCATGCGGCTCAGCCCGCCCTTGACCACGCCCATGGCAAACGAATAGCCGAGGGAGTTGTGCGCGTAGCTGGAAGTCACGTGGCCGACCATGGTCATCGGGATCGCCTGCTTGGTGTTGAACACCAGTTGCGCACCTTCCGGCAGCCATTTGTCCGGATCGATCGGCTTGAGGCCAACCAGTTGCTTACGCTGATCACGCACGCAGTCTTCACGGTTCATGCCACGCTGGCCGATCCACGAGAACGGTTTGGTGCGACCTACACACCAGCCCATGTTCAGGTCGTCCGGGGTCATCGAGCCGTCGGTGTCCTGGCCGACGATGATGAAGCCCTTCTCGGCGCGCAGCACGTGCATGGTTTCGGTGCCATAAGGGGTCAGGTTGTACTTCTTGCCGGCATCGACGATTTTCTCGAGAACGCCCATCGCATAGTCCGCTTGCACGTTGACTTCGTACGACAGCTCGCCGGTAAACGAAATCCGGAACACCCGCGCCGGCACGCCACCGACCAAGCCTTCTTTCCAGGTCATGAACGGGAAGGCTTCGTTGCTCAAATCGATATCGGTGACTTCGCTGAGCAGCTTGCGGCTGTTCGGCCCGGACAGGGTCATGGTTGCCCAATGATCGGTCACGGAGGTGAAGTACACCTTCAGATCCGGCCACTCGGTCTGCTGGTAGATTTCCAGCCATTGCAGCACACGCGCAGCGCCGCCGGTGGTGGTGGTCATCACGAAGTGGTTGTCGGCCAGGCAGGCCGTCACGCCGTCGTCGAACACCATGCCGTCTTCTTTGCACATCAGGCCGTAACGCGCCTTGCCCACGTCGAGTTTGGTCCAGGCGTTGGTGTAGATGCGGTTGAGGAACTCGCGCGCATCCGGGCCCTGAATGTCGATCTTGCCCAGGGTCGAAGCATCCAGCAGGCCGACGCTGTCGCGCACGGCCTTGCATTCGCGCTTGACCGTCGCGTGCATGTCTTCACCGGATTTCGGGAAGTACCACGGACGCTTCCACTGACCGACGTCTTCGAACTCGGCGCCGTTTTTCAGGTGCCAGTGATGCAGTGCGGTGAAACGCACCGGCTCAAAAATGTGCCCACAGTGACGACCGGCCACGGCGCCGAAGGTCACCGGCGTGTAGTTCGGGCGGAACATGGTGGTGCCCATCTGCGGGATGGTCACGTTCAGCGAACGGGCGGCAATGGCCAGACCGTTGACGTTGCCGAGCTTGCCTTGGTCGGTGCCGAAGCCCAGTGCGGTGTAGCGCTTGACGTGCTCGACCGACTCGAATCCTTCGCGGGTCGCCAGTTCGATGGCGGCGGCGGTGACGTCGTTCTGCAGGTCGACGAATTGCTTCGGCGCACGAGCGGTGTTCTTTTCATGGGGCACCTGGAACAGCGCCAGAGTTGGCTCTTCCAGACGCGACAAGGCTTTCGGCAAAGTCGCTTCGACCACGCCGAAACCAGCTTCGCTGGCCGCGCGCACACCGCCTTCAAAACCATCGGCCAGTGAATCGCCCAGGCCGTAGACGCCGTTGATGCCACCGACGCACACACGTTTCTGCGGTGCTTCGCCCGGAACGAAACCGAGGATGTCTTCACGCCAGGTCGGCTTGCCGCCCAAGTGCGAAGCCAGGTGAACCACCGGGCTGTAACCGCCGGAACTGGCGATCAGGTCGCAGTCGAGCCATTCGCCAGGACTGGTGACTTTGTGTCCCTTCACATCAATGGCGGCAACGCGGGCAGCGGTGACGTGCTTGCTGCCACGGGCCTCGATCACGGCGCTGCCGGTCAGGATGCGGATGCCTTTGGCGCGTGCTTCTTCCACCAGCGCACCGCGCGGGTTGCTGCGGGCATCGGCGATCGCTACCACTTGCAGGCTGGCATCGAGCCAATCCAGCGCGACGCGGTAGGCGTGATCGTTGTTGGTGGTCAAGACCAGCTTTTTGCCCGGTGCCACGCCGTAACGGCGCACGTAAGTCGAGACAGCACCGGCCAGCATGTTGCCCGGCACGTCGTTGTTGCCGTAGACCAATGGACGCTCATGGGCGCCGGTCGCGAGTACGACACGTTTGGCGCGAACACGGTGGATGCGCTGACGCACCTGGCCAATCGGAGCGCGGTCGCCGAGGTGATCGGTCAGGCGCTCGTGAATGGTCAGGAAGTTGTGGTCGTGGTAACCGTTGACCGTGGCGCGTGGCAGCAGCAACACGTCCGGAGTGTCCTTGAGCTCGGCGATAACACCGGCAACCCATTCGATCGCCGGCTTGCCGTCGAGGCTTTCGCGGGAGTCGAGCAGGCTGCCGCCGAACTCTTCCTGCTCATCGGCGAGGATCACACGGGCACCGCTGCGGGCAGCCGCCAGTGCCGCAGCCAGGCCTGCAGGGCCGGCGCCGACGATCAGCACGTCGCAGTGCTGGTTCATGTAGTCGTAAGTGTCCGGGTCGTTCTCGGTCGGCGAGCGGCCAAGACCGGCAGCCTTACGAATGTACTTCTCGTAGGTCATCCAGAACGATTGTGGGTACATGAAGGTTTTATAGTAGAAACCCGGCGGCATCAGCTTGCCGCCGACCTTGCCGAGAATGCCCATCATGTCATTGTTCACGCTTGGCCAGCCGTTGGTGCTGGTGGCGACCAATCCTTGATACAGCGCTTGTTGCGTGGCGCGTACGTTCGGGATCTGCGTGGCTTCGGTGGCGCCGATCTGCAGCACCGCGTTCGGCTCTTCAGCACCGGCGGCGAAGATGCCGCGTGGACGGGAATACTTGAAGCTGCGACCGATGATGTCGACGCCGTTGGCCAGCAGGGCCGCGGCCAGCGAGTCGCCCTCGAAGCCTTTGTAGCTCTGGCCGTTGAAGGTAAAAGTCAGGACTTTATTGCGGTCGATCCGTCCGCCGTTGGACAGGCGATTGGTCTGGCTCATACCTTCTCTCCCAGAGCCGTGCTGGCCGCTTTCGGGCTATCGGTCTTGTCAGTGAATTGTGGCTTGGTGCCGATCTTGTAGGTTTCGAGAATCTCGTAGGTCACGGTGTCGCGGGTGGCGTTGAAGTACTGACGGCAACCGGCGGCGTGAATCCACAACTCGTGATGCAGACCGCGCGGGTTATCGCGGAAGAACATGTAGTCGCCCCACTCCTCGTCGGTGCAGCTGTTCGGGTCCAGTGGACGCGGGATGTGCGCCTGGCCGGATGCGTGGAATTCCTCTTCGGAGCGCAGTTCGCCGCAGTGAGGACAGAAGATATGCAACATAGGAAATTTCTCCTGTTAGTGGGCGACGGCCGCAGCGCCGTGTTCATCGATCAACGCACCGTTGTGGAAACGGTCGATTGAGAAAGGTGCGGCCAATGGGTGCATTTCACCCTTGGCCAGGCTCGCGGCAAATACGTTGCCCGAGCCAGGTGTTGCCTTGAAGCCGCCGGTGCCCCAACCGCAGTTGAAAAACATGTTCGGTACCGGGGTTTTCGAGATGATCGGGCACGCATCCGGCGTGGTGTCGACGATGCCGCCCCACTGACGGTTCATGCGTACGCGCGACAGCACCGGGAACATCTCGACGATGGCCTGGATGGTGTGTTCGATCACCGGGTACGAACCACGCTGGCCGTAGCCGTTGTAGCCGTCGATACCGGCGCCGATCACCAGGTCGCCCTTGTCGGACTGGCTGATGTAACCGTGCACGGCGTTGGACATGATCACGCTGTCGATAATCGGCTTGATCGGCTCGGACACCAGCGCTTGCAGCGGGTGGGATTCGATCGGCAGACGGAAACCGGCCAGTTTGGCCATGTGCCCGGAGTTACCGGCCGTGACCACGCCGACGCGCTTGGCGCCGATGAAGCCCTTGTTGGTTTCAACACCGATGCACACGCCGTTTTCCTTGCGGAAACCGATCACTTCGGTCTGCTGGATCAAGTCCACGCCCAAGGCGTCGGCAGCACGGGCAAAGCCCCACGCCACGGCATCGTGACGGGCCACGCCGCCGCGACGCTGGACGGTGGCGCCCATCACCGGGTAGCGGGTGTTCTTGGAGCAGTCGAGGTACGGAATTTCGTCCGCCACTTGCTTGGCATCGAGCAGTTCACCGTCCACGCCGTTGAGGCGGTTGGCGCTGACCCGACGCTCGGAATCACGAATGTCTTGCAGGGTGTGGCACAGGTTGTAGACACCGCGCTGGGAGAACATCACGTTGTAGTTGAGGTCCTGGGACAGCCCTTCCCACAGTTTCATCGCGTGTTCGTACAGGTGCGCCGACTCGTCCCACAGGTAGTTGGAGCGAACGATGGTGGTGTTGCGCGCGGTGTTACCGCCGCCCAGCCAGCCTTTCTCGACCACTGCCACGTTGGTGATGCCGTGCTCCTTGGCCAGGTAGTAGGCGGTCGCCAGACCATGCCCGCCACCGCCGACGATGACCACGTCGTAGACCTTTTTCGGGGTCGGTGTGCGCCACATGCGCTGCCAGTTTTCGTGGTGGCTGAGGGAGTGCTTGAAGAGGCCGAAGCCCGAGTAGCGTTGCATAGTCATTTACTCCAAAACCGCACTCAGCGATAAACCGGGAAGTCCGCGCACAGGGCCGAAACCTGCTCGGCGACATTGGCCTCGACATCGGCGTCGCCGAGGTTGTCGAGGATGTCGCAGATCCAGCCGGCCAGCGTGACGCACTGGGCCACCTTGAAGCCGCGCGTGGTCACCGCCGGGGTGCCGATGCGCAGGCCGGAGGTCACGAACGGCGACTGCGGGTCGTTCGGCACGGCGTTCTTGTTCACGGTGATATGGGCGCGACCCAGGGCTGCATCCGCCTCTTTGCCGGTGAGGCCCTGACGGATCAGGCTGACCAGGAACAGGTGGTTGTCGGTGCCGCCGGACACTACATCGTAGCCGCGTTTGATAAACACGCCGGCCATGGCTTGGGCGTTGTCGATCACTTGTTGTTGGTAGACCTTGAAGCCTGGCTCCAGCGCTTCCTTGAAGCACACCGCCTTACCGGCGATCACGTGCATCAGCGGGCCGCCCTGGGCGCCGGGGAACACTGCAGCGTTGAGTTTCTTCTCGATTTCTTCGTTGGACTTGCACAGGATCAGGCCGCCACGTGGACCGCGCAGGGTCTTGTGGGTGGTGGTGGTGACCACGTCGGCGTAGGGCAGCGGGTTCGGGTACAGACCGGCGGCGACCAGACCGGCTACGTGGGCCATGTCGACGAACAGCAGCGCCCCGACCTTGTCGGCGATCTGACGGAAGCGCGGGAAGTCCAGCGTCTTGGAGTAAGCCGAGAAACCGGCAACGATCATCTTCGGTTGGCATTCGACGGCCAGACGCTCAACTTCGTCGTAATCGATCAGGCCGGTCTTGGTGTCGATGCCGTACTGCACGGCGTTGTACAGCTTGCCCGAGGACGACACTTTGGCACCGTGGGTCAAGTGACCGCCGTGGGCCAGGCTCATGCCCAGTATGGTGTCGCCGGCTTGCAGCAGCGCCAGGTACACGGCGCTGTTGGCCGAGGAACCGGAGTGCGGCTGGACGTTGGCGTAATCGGCACCGAACAGTTGCTTGGCGCGTTCGATGGCCAGGGCTTCAACCTTGTCCACGTGCTCGCAGCCACCGTAGTAGCGCTTGCCCGGATAGCCTTCGGCGTATTTGTTGGTCAGGCCACTGCCTTGGGCTTGCATGACGCGCTTGCTGGTGTAGTTCTCTGACGCGATCAGCTCGATGTGATCTTCCTGACGTTGCTCCTCGGCATTCATCGCCGCCAGCAGTGCATCGTCGTAACCCTGGATCTGGTCTTGCTTGCTGAACATCGCGTCTCTCCCAGCGGCGGCGGTGCGCCTTTCGTCTCGGTGAGGCCCTGGCTTTTCGGCAGTGCCCTTTGATAGCGATGGTATGGCCGGCTTCAAGTGGTCAAATGCCTACGGGCGCCACGCAAAGGTGCGTTTACGACATGGACTGAAATGGCAGGCCGAACACAATCCCCAAATCAACAGGAGTCCCCTGTGGGAGCGGGCTTGCTCGCGAAGAACGATGACACGGTCTGCCTGAAACACCGAGGTGCCTGCTTCGCGAGCAAGCCCGCTCCCACAGGGTCAAAGGAGGTCAGGCAATCAGCAGGCGCAACGCCAACAACATAAGGAAATGCGCGGGATACAGCGCATAGGCCCAGCGGCGCATCGGTGGTGGTTTTACGTCTTTGATGTGTCGCAACAAGAACAGCCCCAGCCATGGCGCAATCAGACAAGTGACGATGGCGGGTATGGCCGCACTGTTGCCCAGCCGCACGGCGTAATACAACACCTGCCATTGATTGGCCGCCAGACAAACCAGCCCCGGCAGCAGCGCGTAATACCAGGGGCGACGAATCACCAGCAACAGCGTCCATGGCAACAAAACCCCAAAGAAACCGAACATCACTTTTTGCGTGAACAGCGCCGCCAGCAACAAGGCGACGGCTGCCAGCAATCGGGAATGCAGCGTCGGCTGCTGCCAGCCGCGCGCCACCAACAGGCCAAGGACCAGGGTGGGCATTACGTTCAACGTGTCGTGCTCGGGTATGAACATCCGGTACGGGATTTCGCTCACGGCGCTAAACAGCAACAACCAACCCAGATAGCGCCATTGCCCACCACTCTCCACGGCAGGCTTTCGCGCAAGATTGGCGGCCATCGCCAGGCAAAACCAAGGAAACGCCAACCGCCCCGGCACATACAACAAATCGACGGAGTAACCGACATATCGCAGGTGATCGAGCACCATGCTCAACAGCGCCAGCCACTTGAGCAGATCCAGTGCTCCGTCGCGCTGCTTTAAGTGCAGAGTCGCGTGCATAATCGTCCTTTGACTGTGTATTTTCTTGAAAGCAACATCCCGTGTGCTCTCCTGACGATCTTGGGTAAAGTGCGCACCATCATTGACCACGAGACACTTCACCATAGGCGTCTCGACCACGGAAGCAGGCCATGACCGATAAGAGCCAACAATTCGCCAGCGACAACTATTCCGGCATTTGCCCTGAAGCCTGGGCCGCCATGGAACAGGCCAACCATGGCCACCAGCGCGCTTATGGCGACGACGAATGGACCGCCCGCGCGTCCGATGACTTCCGCAAGTTATTCGAGACTGATTGCGAGGTGTTCTTCGCGTTCAACGGTACGGCTGCCAACTCGTTGGCGCTGTCGTCACTGTGCCAGAGTTACCATAGCGTGATCTGCTCGGAAACGGCTCACGTCGAAACCGACGAGTGCGGCGCCCCGGAATTTTTCTCCAACGGTTCCAAACTGCTCATCGCCCGTACCGAGAACGGCAAGCTGACCCCGGATTCGATCCGCGAGGTTGCCCTCAAGCGCCAGGATATCCACTACCCCAAACCCCGCGTGGTGACCCTGACCCAGGCCACCGAAGTTGGCAGCGTCTATACCCCGGACGAAATCCGCGCCATCAGCGCCACCTGCAAAGAACTGGGCCTGAACCTGCACATGGATGGCGCGCGCTTCTCCAACGCCTGCGCGTTCCTCGGCTGCACACCGGCGGACCTGACCTGGAAGGCCGGCGTCGATGTACTGTGCTTCGGTGGTACGAAAAACGGTATGGCAGTGGGCGAAGCAATCCTGTTCTTCAACCACAAACTGGCCGAAGACTTCGACTACCGCTGCAAACAGGCCGGGCAACTGGCGTCGAAAATGCGCTTCCTGTCGGCGCCTTGGGTCGGGATTCTGGAAAACGGCGCCTGGCTCAAATATGCCCAGCACGCCAACCACTGCGCACAATTGCTGGCCGAACTGGTGAGCGACATTCCAGGCGTGGAACTGATGTTCCCGGTACAGGCCAATGGCGTGTTCCTGCAACTTTCGGAACCGGCCATCGCCGCACTGACCGCCAAGGGCTGGCGCTTCTACACCTTCATCGGCAACGGCGGCGCACGCTTCATGTGCTCGTGGGATACCGAGGAAGAGCGGGTGCGTGAATTAGCGCGGGATATCCGTGAAGTCATGGCATAACCGCAATCCCCTGTGGCGAGGGGGCTTGCCCCCGTTCGGCGGCGCAGCCGTCGTAAACCAGCAAATGCTGGTCTGTCTGGCTGCTCGCATTCTCAGGGTTTGGGCCTGCTTCGCAGGCCAACGGGGGCAAGCCCCCTCGCCACAACCGTTCCCCCGCCACTGCTCCTGAAAGACTTCGTCTACATTGTTTGTCGAGCCCGTGCTCACATAAAAACAATCAGGAGCGTCAGCATGTCATTGCAAGGCAAAACCCTGTTCATCACCGGCGCCAGCCGTGGCATCGGCCGAGAGATCGCGCTGCGAGCTGCGCGCGACGGGGCGAATATCGTGATTGCGGCCAAAAGTGCCTCGCCGCATCCCAAGCTACCCGGGACGATATTCAGCGTCGCCCAGGAAGTCGAGGCCGCAGGCGGCAAGGCATTGGCCTTGCAGGTGGATGTGCGCGATGAAGATGGCGTGCATCAGGCATTGGCCCAGGCCAACGAACATTTCGGCGGCATTGATGCGCTGGTCAACAACGCCGGGGCAATCAAGCTGACCGGGGTTCAACACCTCGAACTCAAGCGTTTCGACCTGATGCACCAGATCAACACCCGTGCCGTGCTGCTGTGCAGTCAGGCGGCGCTGCCGTATCTGAAGAAGTCCAACGGCCACATCCTCAACCTGTCCCCGCCACTGAATCTCGCGACCAAATGGTTCGCCCAATACAGCCCGTACACTGTCACCAAGTACGGCATGAGCATGCTGACGTTGGGCATGAGTGAGGAATTCAAGAACTACGGCATCAGCGTCAATTCGCTATGGCCGCAGACCATGATTGCCACCGCCGCTATTGAGTTTCAGTTGGGGTCGAGGGAGTCGTTCAAACATGCGCGTACGCCTGCGATCATGGCGGATGCGGCCCACGTCATTCTGAACAGCACAAACCGCAGCCTGACCGGCCGTTTGTTGATTGATGAGGAAATACTGCGGGAAAGCGGTGTGACCGAGTTCGAGCACTATCGCTTCGCGCCGGACAGCAGCGACAAACTCATGACAGACTTGTTTATCGACTAAACACCCTCCCCTGTAGGAGCGAGCCTGCTCGCGATGAACGCTGGCAACCTGACACCTCGCGGCGTTCTCAGGTTCATCGCGAGCAGGCTCGCTCCAACAGGGGTTATTGCGTGACCGTCAGAAATCGATACGCACATCGCCCTTCGGCACACTGCAGCACGACAGGATGAACCCTTCGGCTTCGTCTTCCTCGGTAATACCGCCGTTGTGTTCCATCTCCACTTCGCCACCCAGCTTCAACACCTTGCAGGTGCCGCAAATCCCCATCCCGCAAGCTTTCGGAATCATCAGCCCAACCTTCGCCGCCGCCGCATGCACAGTCTCGCCCGGCGCCACACGAATGCTCTTGCCGGACGCCGTGAACTCCACCTGATGCAGATCCGCCACATCAACTTGCGGCGCGTCGGCAGCCTGTTCGGCCTGCTCTACAGCATCGGCGCGGGCTTCCGGTGGCGTCGCACCAAAGGACTCCTCGTGGTAACGCTTCATGTCGAAGCCGGCGTTCTCCAGCAAACGCTTGACCGCGTTCATGTACGGCGTCGGGCCGCAGCAGAATACTTCGCGCTCAAGGAAGTCCGGCACCATCAGTTCCAGCATCTTGTGGTTCAGGTAGCCGCGATAACCAGCCCATGGCTCGCCCAGACCATGCTTCTCGCAAATCAGGTGCAGGCTGAAGTTATCGATTCGCGACGCCATGTGTTCCAGCTCGCGGTGGTAAATGATGTCCTTGGGTGAACGGGCGCTGTGGATAAACGTCATGTCGACGTTGCCGTTGGTGTCGTAGAACCAGCGCGCCATGGACATGCACGGCGTGATCCCCACGCCACCGCTGAGGTACAGCACTTTAGGGCTGGGAAAATCGATGGCATTGAACAGCCCGACCGGTCCGTGCACCGCCAGTTCCTGGCCTTCGTGCAGGGTGTCATGCAGCCAGTTGGAAACCCGCCCACCCGGCACGCGCTTGATGGTCACGGAAAAGCTGTAGGGTACCGACGGCGAGCTGGAAATGGTGTACGAGCGCATGATCGGCTCGCCTTCGATTTCCAGTTCCAGGGTGACGAACTGCCCCGGCTTGAAAAAGAACATGATCGGCTGGTCGGCCATGAAGCAAAAGGTGCGCACGTCCCAGGTTTCCTGGATGACTTTGACGCAACGGACGATGTGTCGACCATTGGCCCAGGTCTGGGTGGTTACCGGGTTCAGGAAGTTGTTGGACATGCTGATCTCCACGGCCGACTGTCGGCCTTCATGTTGGCGATTCTGCGTATAGCACGAACCACCCGTTTACCTATCTGCGACATTCACATGCTTATCGCGACCAGCCCCCAACTACCGGGGCTTGCGCGTCGGGAACAGATTGCACCATGTCGCCCATGGATAAGGTTCTGGCCAGCGCCGGCCCCACACTCGCCTCAACAGATAACTGCTGTTTTTTGTCTTGCGTCGCACAACCGTAGCCACAATTCGCCGGCCACACAAAATGGCCATGAGGACTAAATCGATGGACGTCACTACTACCCTGAGCCTGGGCGATCCGCTGGAACCCGCACGCAAGGCCACCGCGCAGATGTTGCAAGAGCGCGAGCGCACGTTCTCGCTGCCGCAGCCGTTTTACTCCGACGACCGCCTGTTTGATATCGACATGCAGGAAATCTTTCAGAAAGAGTGGTTGATCGCCGGCATGACCTGCGAAATCCCTGCCAAGGGCAACTACCTGACCCTGCAGGTCGGCAAGAACCCGATCATCGTGATTCGTGGCGCCGAGGGCGTAGTGCATGCTTTCCACAACGTCTGTCGCCACCGTGGCTCACGCCTGTGCACCAGTGAAAAGGGCAAGGTGGCCAAGCTGGTCTGCCATTACCACCAGTGGACCTACGAACTGGATGGTCGCCTGCTGTTCGCCGGCACCGAAATGGGCGCCGACTTCGACATGAAGCAGTACGGCCTCAAGCCGGTGAACGTGAAGACCGCCGGTGGCTACATCTTCATCAGCCTGGCGGAAAATCCGCCGGCCATCGATGACTTCCTGTCGACGCTCAGCCATTACATGGAACCGTACGACATGGAAAACACCAAGGTGGCGATCACCACCACCTTGATGGAAAAGGCCAACTGGAAGCTGGTACTGGAAAACAACCGCGAATGCTACCACTGCAACGCGTCGCACCCGGAACTGCTGAAAACCCTGCTGGAGTGGGACGACGTCACCGACCCACGCGCCGACCAGGCGTTCAAGGACCACGTAGCCGCCTCCGCCGCCGCCTGGGAAGCCGAGAAGATCCCTTACGCCCACGCCAGCTTCGGCCTGCGTAACCGCATCGTGCGCATGCCGCTGCTCAAGGGCACCGTATCGATGACCCTGGACGGCAAACAGGGCTGCGCCAAGCTCATGGGCCGCATCAAGAACCCGGACCTGGGCTCGATGCGCATCCTGCACCTGCCGCACTCCTGGAACCACTGCATGGGTGACCACATCATCGTGTTCACCGTGTGGCCGATCAGCGCCCAGGAAACCATGGTCACTACCAAGTGGATCGTGCACAAGGACGCGGTTGAAGGTGTGGACTACGACGTCGAGCGCATGCGCAAGGTATGGGATGCGACCAACGACCAAGACCGTCGCCTGGCGGAAGAAAACCAGCGCGGCATCAATTCCACCGCGTACCAGCCTGGCCCGTACTCCAAAACCTACGAGTTCGGGGTGGTCAACTTCGTGGATTGGTACAGCGAGCGTCTGCTGAGCAACCTGGGCGCCGAGCCTGCGCCGTACCTCAAAGGCGTACCCGTTCAAGGCTAATGCCCCCCCTGTAGGAGTGAGCCTGCTCGCGAAAAACCTGAGAGCACCGCGGGGTGTCAGGCTCCCTGCGTCATCGTTGACCTCCATCGCGAGCAAGCTCGCTCCTGCAAGGGGGCTTGCTCGCAGCAGGTTCTCTTCCAGCCATACATTCCCCCACCATTCAGAATTGTACGAAATATGATCTATTGCGTTCAGCACTATGATCTACGCGCCTTCCAGCCTTCCGCAAACAAGTTATCCACACCTCCACCCACAGCTAATGGGGACAACTGTGGAAAATGCTCAAAAAAATTTCCACAAACCACAGAAAAACCGTGACTTATCCAAAGCCAGGGTTTCTCGAAGCAATTGATCATTTTTTGATCTTAGGCTTACAAGCCCCGCCACGCCTGGCCTGTAGAGGATCGCAAACACCTTATCCACAGAAGCGCCAACAGACTTTGGGGGCAACTTTACCCCGTCTGTGGAAAACCCCTGAAACGCGCTGGGAATCAACGTTTCCAAAGGACATCATGTGTTTGAACCTCGATTTGCTCATTTTTTGATCACGAGCATGAAAGCCCCGTTTTATATGGCTTACAGAGGATAGCGAACATCTTATCCACAGAAGCGCCAACAGAGATTGGGGGCAAGTCTGATCCACCTGCCAGATTTATCCCCTTGAAAAAGCTTGGAAAAATCCACGAGAACCCTGATCGTTTTTTAATCGACGCCTTGCAGAGCTTGATCTGTATGAGGTGTAGAGATGGGTGAACATGTTATCCACAGCTCCATTAACAGGGATTGTGGGTAAAGGCTGGAAAAAACTGTAGTTGGAAGGGAGCTACGCAGGTAAAGCTCAAATTAATTTTCGCGTTTCAAACTACCTCTGATGACACTCCCGGATTGGGCGAAATCATCCTGCCGCTGCGCTGGAGCCGGAACATGTGTTTGGGAAGTCATCGGAATCTCGATTGACGCAGGAGCCGCTCCTCCCGGCAATGACGTGGATGGTACCTCCGCAGATTTCGGAAATGCCGTTCCCCTGACCAGGTTGCGAACGTTGCCTCTAACCGTCGCCCACAAAGTACGTGCACGCAGACCGTTAACAATTGCTGGAACATATCGGACCATAGTTGCAGCGGCAGAGACTGTGGTAGCTACGTTCGAAATGTAAACGGCGCCAGGTAACCCCGCCAATTGCCCAACAGTGCCGACAATTGCAGTCGACGATGCCACCGTACTCATCCGTGCAGCGTGCAGTAGCCAGCCCCGCGCCGTGGCTCCCACCAGGTTGGTTGTCACTATTCCCGCATGCAGCGCGGTGGTGGCTGTAAGTTGAACGAGTCGGGCAATGATTTCCCCATACTGCCCAGTAGGATCCTCGAAGTTAACCGGATCGCCCGTACAATAGGCATACGCATTGGCTCCACCCCTACCAAACGGACTCAACCGATCCGGACTGTGGAATCGCATCAACACCGGGTTATATACGCGATACCCGTTACCCAGGTAATACCAGCCGGTTGGCCGTTCCCGGAGTTGTCCGTTGAACCCCAAGTGCGTACCAGGCGCGCGCAGGCTGCTTTGCACACCATATGGGCTATAAGCGAGTCGATTCGGACCACTGCGATCTAGTTCGGCAAGGATGCTCTGTTGCAGGTCCGTTGCCAGCAACAGCGTTCGTGAAAAGGCAGGATCCATTGTGCGAGAACGGACCGGACCTTGATTCTGAAGTGGATGAGGAGCAGGCATCGGAGGATCCTTGAGCAGTCTTGTTGACCCGCGCCCTGAAACAGGATTCGCGGACAGAACCATCCACTATCGCGCTCACGGCAAGTAGATAGCCTCTGTTTCTCAAACTAACAAACCACCCACAAAATCGACACTAGCAGTTCTGCTAGGGTTTCCCCGGATCTGGAAAAAAATGATTGCCATTGTGATCCTGCGCGGATTAACCGTCAGCGAATCACCCCTTCTTCAATCAACAGTTTGAGTATCGCCTCAGCCCCCGCTTGCGCAGTCACACCCTTGAGCACTTGCCCACCGCCGCCGCTGGCCTTGGCCGTTGCAGCCTTCATCCGGTCGGCGCCGCTCTTGGCCTTGATCACTTTCAAGCGTTTAGGCCGTGGCTTGGCCGGTTGCAGGGTGGCGACTGCAAGCAGCTCGTCGTCGATCACTTCAACGTCCTGCGCCTTCAGCACGCCCCGCCGGGCCGGGCCGTAGGCACTTTGCCGTGGCTTGGGTGCGGCGTTATCCACAGTGGCCAGGAATGGCAAGCGCACTTTCAAGCGACGGCGCTGACCACGGGGCAAGGCTTGCAGCACCAGCGCCGAGTTGCCGTCGATCGACTCGACCTGCGCCAGCCCTACCACCAGCGGCCAGCCCAAACCTTCGGCCAACAGGAACGGCAACATGCCCGAGCCTTCGCCGGTCTCCGCCTGGCTGCCGGTCAGCACCACCTGGGCCCCGGCATCACGCAAATACGCGGTGAGCGCCGGCAGCGCATCGGCGCCTTCCGGTTGTTCCAGCACATGCAATTGCTCCAGCCCCATGCCCAGATAAGCGCGCAACGCAGGCTCCGCGATATCGCCGGCATGCAGTACCTGCAAGTTATCCCCAGCCAGTTGCAAACCCAGTTCCACCGCCCGCGCATCCTGATCCGCACGTCGTGGTCGACCCGAGGTCGGGTGGGCGCCGACGGACACCAGGCTGATGATTTTCGTACTCATAACCCCTTCCTTCCCTTAAGCCGCATCGCGCTTGGCGTCGTTGCGGTAGGCCTCTACCGCCGCGATCAAGGCTTGAAGAATCCCGGCGCTCTCGCCGATCACCGACAGGTCGGCCCGTTTGATCATGTCGCAGCCCGGGTCGAGGTTGATCGCCACCACCTTGTCGCAGGCACCGATGCCCTGCAGGTGCTGGATCGCCCCGGAGATCCCCACCGCCACGTATACCCGTGCGGTGACCCAGGTGCCGGACGCTCCGACCTGGCGGTCGCGGGCCATGAAGCCGTCGTCCACCGCCACCCGGGACGCGCCTTCGGTGGCGCCCAATGCTTCGGCGGTCCTGTGGAAAAGTCCCCAATCCTTGACCCCGTTGCCCCCGGAGAAAATGAATTCCGCTTCGGCCATTGGAATCGCTGCCGGGTCCACCGCCACCGCGCCCAGATCCTCGATGCGCGACAAGCTGCGCGCGACGGTTGTGGATAACTCCACCGGCAAGGCTTCGTGACGGGTTTCGCTGACCGGTTCGGCACATTCAGCAGCCGCCAGGATCAGCCGTGCGACCGGGCGAGCGAGGTCTTGCAAACCGGCACCGGCGCGACCGATGCACTCCTGATCCTTGACCTGCCAGACTCGCGTGGCCGGGCGTTCGCCCAGTGCGGCGGCAAAGCGTCGACCCAGTTCTCCGCCACCGGTGCGACTGTCCGGCAGCAACCAATGACGTGGGCTGAACTGGTTATCCACAGCCCGCAGGCCCTGGACCCGTTGCTCCGGTGCATAACCGCTGAACTCGTCGCCTTCGAGCACCAGCAAGCGATCGACGCCAGCCGTAGCGAAGGCATTCTCTTTGTGCTCGCCGAAGACCACGGCCAATACCGCGCCGTCCTTGCCCGCCAATTGATGCGCCAGGCCGAGCAAGTCGCGGTCGTGGCTGCTCAAGCGGCCGCCGACCATGTCCGGCACCACGCTGATGTAGAACGCCGGTGCAGGCACCTGATGCAGCGGCAACTGCACTTCAACGGCGGCCGTGCGCTTGGTCGCCCCGCCCTGCTGCGCGCCGCTGCGGTCGATGCGCTTGATCCCGTTGGGACCGAGGAAGCCGATGCCGTGGGGGTTCTTGCGGATGACGCCGTTAGGTCCCATCCAGCTATGTTGCGCAGTCTGCATGGCCGCGTGCAGCGGGTGCAGGCGATTGCGCGCAATCCATTCGGCACGGGGGTCGCGGCGAATAATGTCGCTCATCAATGCACCTCCGCAGGTTCACGTTGCGCCGGTGTGGCTGGCTTGCTCGGTGCCTGGTCTTCAAGCAACGCGTCGGCCACCAGTTCGGCAATGTCCTTGATCAACGGTCGAGGCTCGACCACGCCTTCAAGCATCGCGGTACATTGTGGGCAGCCCACGGCCACCAGTTCGGCGCCCGTCTCGCGGATGTCCTCCATGCGCATGTCGGGGATACGCTGTTTTCCCGGAATGTCAGTGATCGGCGCACCGCCGCCACCGCCGCAGCAACGTGAACGGAAGCCGGAGCGTTGCATCTCTTTCACTTCGATACCAAGGGCGCGCAGGACCTGGCGCGGCGCCTCGTATTCGCCGTTGTAGCGGCCGAGGTAGCACGGGTCGTGATAGGTCACGCTGTCGCCCTTGTGCTGGCCGAGGTTCAGCGCGCCGGCGCCGATGATTTCCGCCATGTAGGTGCTGTGGTGCTGCACCAGGTAGTTGCCATCGAAGGCGCCGTATTCGTTTTTCAGCACGTGGAAGCTATGTGGATCGCAGGTAACGATGCGGTTGAAGCTGTATTTGGCCAGGGTCTGGATGTTGCGTTTGGCCAGCAACTGGAAGGTCGCCTCGTCGCCTAGACGTCGGGCCACGTCGCCACTGTCGCGCTCTTCGAGGCCGAGCACGGCGAAGTCGATTTTCGCTGCTTTCAGCACTTTGACGAAGGCGCGCAGGGTGCGCTGGTTGCGCATGTCGAAGGCGCCGTCGCCAACCCAGAACAGCACGTCGGTGGATTTCTTTTCGCTGAGCAGATTGAGGTTCAGATCTGCCGCCCAGTTCATCCGCCCGCCTGGCGCAAAACCGCCCGGGTTGTCGGTGGCGATCAGGTTTTCCAGGACTTCGGCGCCCTTGTTCGGCGTGGCACCTTTTTCCAGAGTCAAATGGCGACGCATGTCGACGATGGCATCGACGTGCTCGATCATCATCGGGCATTCCTCGACGCAGGCACGGCAGGTGGTGCAGGACCACAGGGTTTCGGCGTCCACCAGACCGTTGACGATCGGTTGATGCGGATTACCGGCGTGCTCACCAATCGATTTGCCGGGATAAGGGCTGCCGGCGAACTTCGCATCGGTGCCGCCGGCCAGGCCGACGACCATGTCCTGAATCAGTTTTTTCGGGTTCAGCGGCTGACCGGCGGCGAAGGCCGGGCACGCCGCTTCGCACTTACCGCACTGCACGCAGGCGTCGAAGCCGAGCAACTGGTTCCAGGTGAAATCCTTGGGTTTTTCCACGCCCAGTGGCGCGCTCAGGTCGTTCAAGTCCAGAGGTTTGAGACCGGTGGAACGACCGCCACCGAAGCGCTCGGCCCGACGGTGCCACGCCAGGTGCAGGGCACCGGCAAAGGCATGCTTCATCGGCCCACCCCAAGTCATGCCGAAGAACAGTTCCGAAACGCCCCACAACACGCCGACTCCGAGAACTGCCGCCAACAGCCAGCCACCGAAGTTCTCCGGCAGGATCCCGGCCACAGGCAGTGTCACTAGAAAGAACGACGCCGAGAACGCCAGCAGGCTTTTCGGCAGGCGCATCCACGGGCCTTTGGACAGACGCGATGGCGGGTTGCGACGGCGCAGATAAACGAAGATCGCGCCAACGAACATTACCGCCGACATCAGCAGAAGCGCATAGCCGAGGAATCGGTTATGGAGGCCGAAACCGTGGACCAAAATTGCCAGCACGACCGAAGCCACCGCACCACCGGCCGTGGCCACGTGGGTGTTGGCGATGTATTTATCCCGCGCCACCACATGGTGCAGGTCGACCATGTAGCGTTTGGGCATGGCGAACAGGCCGCCGATCAGGTCGACCTTCGAGGCCCGGCCCCGGCGCCACATGGCCACCCGCCGCAACGCACCTAGAACCGCGAGGCCCAGGGCAGCGAACAGCAGGATTGGAAGAAGGGTGTTCAACATAGGTGTTGCTCCCAAAGACCTCGGGGTCTTGCAAGGATTCATGTGCGTGCCGATGAAGGCTATGCACCTACTTGTGGCGAGGGGGCTTGCCCCCGTTCGGCTGCAAAGCAGTCGTAAATCCGCCCAATGCATTTTCCCGACAGACCGCATTGGTTGAATTGGGGCCGCTTCGCAGCCCAACGGGGGCAAGCGACCTCGCCACAGGTGATGGTGGTGATGCCGTTAGAAATCCTTGCACAGCCGCAGCGCGTCGTAGATCGCCGCGTGCACGTTACGCTGGGCCACGCAGTCGCCGATACGGAACAGCAGGTAACCGTCACCGCTCTGTTCCAGACAAGGTTGCGGCTTGATCGCGAACAAGGCTTCGACGTCGATCTGGCCTTTGTTGCGCGAGCCTTCCTTCAGCGCGTAGTAGATTTCCTCGTCCGGACGCACGCCGTTTTCCACGACCACCTGGTCAACCACCCTCTCCTCTTTGGCGCCGGTGTACTCGTTTTCCAGCACCGCTACGAGCTTGTCGCCTTCGCGATAGACCTTCTCCAGCATCATGTCGCCGGTCATGATCACTTCTTTGGGGTACATGCTGCGGTAGTAGGTCGGGAACGACGTACCGCCGATGGCCACACCCGGCTTGATGTCGTCGGTGACGATCTCGACCTGGCTGCCCTTGTCGGCGATGAAGTCGGCGGTCGACATACCGGTGAATTCGCAAATGGTGTCGTAGACCAGCACGTTCTTGCCCGGCGCAACCTTGCCGTCGAGGATGTCCCAGCTGCTGACCACCAGGCCTTCAGCCGCGCCCCAGTGCTCGTTCTGCTCGATGAACGGGTGACCGCCGACAGCCAGCACAACCACATCCGGACGCAGGTCCATAATGGTTGGTGCGTCAGCCGCGGTGCCCAGGCGCAGGTCGACTTTGAGGCGTGCCAGTTCCAGTTGATACCAGCGGGTGATACCGGCGATCTGGTCCCGTTGCGGGGCTTTCGATGCGGTGGTGATCTGCCCGCCAATGAATTCTTTCTTCTCGAACAGCGTCACCTCGTGGCCACGTTCAGCAGCGACGCGAGCCGCTTCCATCCCCGCAGGACCGGCACCCACGACCACCACTTTGCGCTTCACGCCGGTGGTTTTCTCAATGATGTGCGGCACGCCCATGTATTCACGGGACGTCGCGGCGTTCTGGATGCACAGCACATCCAGACCTTGATACTGACGGTCGATGCAGTAGTTGGCGCCGACGCACTGCTTGATCTGGTCGATCTGGCCCATCTTGATCTTGGCGATCAGGTGCGGGTCGGCAATGTGCGCGCGGGTCATGCCGACCATGTCGACGTAACCGCCCTCCAGAATCCGCGTGGCCTGGTTCGGGTCCTTGATGTTCTGCGCATGCAGCACCGGAACCTTGACCACTTCCTTAATGCCGGCGGCCAGGTGCAGGAACGGCTCCGGTGGATAACTCATGTTCGGAATCACGTTGGCCAGGGTGTTGTGGGTGTCGCAACCCGAGCCCACGACGCCGATGAAATCGAGCATGCCGGTGTCGTCGTAATACTTGGCGATCTGCTTCATGTCCTCGTGGGACAGACCGTCCGGGTGGAACTCGTCACCGCAGATACGCATGCCCACGCAGAAATCGTCACCGACCTCGGCGCGCACCGCTTTCAAGACTTCCAGACCGAACTTCATCCGGCCTTCAAAGGTGCCGCCCCATTCGTCGGTGCGCTTGTTGACCCGTGGGCTCCAGAACTGGTCGATCATGTGCTGGTGCACCGCCGACAGTTCAACGCCGTCCAGGCCACCGGCCTTGGCGCGGCGCGCAGCCTGCGCGTAGTTGCCGATCACCCGCCAGATCTCTTCCGGCTCGATGGTCTTGCAGGTGGCACGGTGCACTGGCTCGCGCACGCCCGATGGCGACATCAGGGTCGGCCAGTTGAAGCCGTCCCAGCGCGAGCGACGGCCCATGTGGGTAATCTGGATCATGATCTTGGCGCCGTGCTTGTGCATGGCGTCGGCAAGATTCTGGAAGTGCGGAATGATACGGTCGGTGGACAGGTTGACCGAACTCCACCATTCCTGCGGGCTGTCGATCGCCACCACGGACGAACCGCCGCAGATCGCCAGGCCGATCCCGCCCTTGGCCTTCTCTTCGTAATACTTGACGTACCGGTCGGTGGTCATGCCGCCGTCGGTCGCGTAGACCTCGGCGTGCGCGGTGCTGAGCACACGGTTGCGGATGGTCAGTTTGCCGATCTGGATCGGCTGGAACATTGCTTCGAAAGCCATGGCGGGTTCCTCGACTTACAACGGCTTGACGGTGAACAAGCCGTCTTCGTGGCCCTCTTCGGAGCCACCGTAGACTTGCTCGGCCACGGTGCGGATCTTGCTGCCGCGAGCGGCGAGGATCTGGTCCGTCGCGCCGGCAAACCAGCCGGTGAACATGTAGTCGACCTTGCGCCCGACCTTGCCGTACACGTAGACGAACGCCGAGTGTTCGAGCTTGACGCTTGCAGTACCTTTGTCGAGGTCGATGTCCTGGATCTTGAACAGGCCCCAGCCGCGTTGCGACAGGCGTTTCATGTAGTGCTCGAATACCGCGACGCCTTCCAGGCCGTGGCATTCAGCTTCTTTTTCACACCAGTGCCAGGCGGATTTGTAGCCGGCCTTGTAGAGGATCTCGGCGTAGGCGTCAGCGCCCAGCACTTCCTCGATGCCCATGTGATTGTTGACGAAGAAATGGCGCGGTACGTACAGCATCGGCAGGGCGTCGGAAGTCCAGACACCGGTTTCGCTGTCGACTTCGATTGGCAATTGCGGGGCGATCTTGGCCATGGAAACTCAACTCCAGAAAAATTTTAGATTCGTGTTGGCCGCAGCCCTCACCCCAGCCCTCTCCCAATGGGAGAGGGGGCAGATCGGCGGCGGTCTCAGGTAAGCGTTATTCGCCCCAAACGTCTTTGAGCACGTTGACCCAGTTCTCGCCCATGATCTTGCGCACCACGCGCTCGCTATGACCGCGCTTGAGCAGGGTTTCGGTCAGGTTCGGGAACTCGCCGACGGTGCGGATGCCCAGCGGGTTGATGATCTTGCCGAAGCTGGTCAGGCGGCGGGCGTAGCCCTTGTCGTGGGTCAGGTACTCGAAGAAGTCCTGGCCGTGGCCCTGGGTGAAGTCGGTGCCGATGCCGATGGCGTCTTCGCCAACGATGTTCATCACGTATTCGATGGCTTCGGCGTAGTCGTCGATGGTCGAATCGATGCCCTTGGCGAGGAACGGCGCGAACATGGTCACGCCGACAAAGCCTCCGTGGTCGGCAATGAACTTGAGTTCTTCATCGGACTTGTTGCGCGGGTGCTCCTTGAGCCCCGACGGCAGGCAGTGGGAATAGCACACCGGCTTTTTCGATTCGAGGATGACTTCCTCGGAGGTCTTGGAACCGACGTGGGACAAATCGCACATCACACCGACGCGGTTCATCTCGGCGACGATTTCCCGACCGAAGCCCGACAGACCGCCATCACGCTCGTAGCAACCGGTGCCCACCAGGTTCTGGGTGTTGTAGCACATCTGCACGATACCCACGCCGAGCTGCTTGAACACCTCGACGTAGCCGATCTGGTCTTCGAAGGCATGGGCATTCTGGAAGCCGAAAAGGATGCCGGTCTTGCCCTGTTCCTTGGCCTTGCGGATGTCGGCGGTGGTGCGCACCGGCATCACCAGATCGCTGTTTTCGCGGATCAGCTTCTGGCTGGCGGCGATGTTATTGACGGTGGCCTGGAAGCCCTCCCACACCGACACGGTGCAGTTGGCCGCAGTCAGGCCGCCCTTGCGCATGTCTTCGAACAGCTCACGGTTCCACTTGGCAATAATCAGCCCGTCGATAACGATGCTGTCGGCGTGCAATTCGGCTGGGCTCATCAGGCTGTCCCCTTATTAGCGATTCATGCGCCGAATCGTCTGCCGGCGCTTTGGGGCCAGCATATGCCTCGGTGACTCGGCAGCCGGGTGCAAAAACGACAGGGGAATTGCCGAAAGCGTCAATCCGCGACAAAGGGCCAATACAGGACACAATCGTCGCCCTGTTCAACGCCTGCGGCTTGGGCCAGAATTCGCCAAACTACTGAAATTTGGGGCGGCGACGAATGAAATCGATCTTCCTGGCTTTGGCACTCATTGCGACCGGCGTACACGCGGCAGAGGAGTCTGAGGATACCCCCTGCGACAAGGTCGAAAACGACATCCAGACCATGGAATGTTCGGCTTTCAGCAAAACCACCGCCGAAGATCTGCTCAAAGACAACTACCAGAGCCTGACCGAGCGCATGCAGTCGCTCTACGGCAAGAACCCGTCGCAATTGGCCGACATCACCGCCAGGATCAAGGCCGCCCAGCAACAATGGCTGAAAACCCGCGATGCCGACTGCGCCGTGGAAGCCTTTGCGGCAGCAGCTGGCAGCAAGGCGTACACCATTGCGCAGAACGATTGCATCGCCCGGATGAGTGACGAACGGTCGGAGTTTCTGGAGTCGATTGGGCAGGAGTAGTCCCGCATTGTCCGTCGAAAGCTGGTATTGCCGACCAGCTTTCAACTTCAGAACATTACTTTCCCACAGCGCCTTCTGAAAAGTCCTCTACTGCGGTTTGAGTTCGCCGTTCGGCGCGCTTTGCGCGCAATATCCCGACAAATTTCATGCGTTGGCCGGCTGAGAAATATAAGTGAAAATTCGCATATCTTATAAAAGACTTATATTATTCCATGAACAGCATCCACTGGACTCGAAAGGCCGTTAAGCAACTCTTGAGATTGCATTCCGTTCACCAGATTCAGGTTCGTGATGCCATCACGGCGCTAACCGACATGCCAGATGTGGCTCAAGTCAAAGCTCTGGTTGGTCATGATTACGCTTACCGGTTACGCGTCGGCAATTATCGGGTGATGTTTGACTGGGATGGCGCAATCAAAGTGGTCAGTATTCAAGAGGTCAAAAAACGCGATGAACGCACCTACTGACGTTCAAATCATCAATGATGAACACGGCAACCCCGCATTCGTGGTCATTCCCTATGCGCAGTATGTAGCGCAAAAGGTAGAGTCCGACCTGATCCCTCATGATGTGGTCAGTCGAATGGTCGATGGCGCCACGCCTATTCGAGCATGGCGCGAACACCTGAACCTTACACAGGATGAGGTGGCCAAACGTATGGGCATTTCCCAACCGGCTTTCGCTCAGCAAGAGACGGTCGCAAAGCCACGCAGGGCAACCCGCGAAAAAATAGCTGCGGCTTTCGGCATCAACGCCAGTCAACTTGAGCTGTAAGCTGCACGCCATCAGCCATAAAGGGATTCAACATGAAAGTCTGCGGCATCGAAATCAAAGGCAGTGAAGCGATCATTGCCGTGGCCACCCTCGAAGGCTCGGCCCTGGGCCACTTGGCGCTCGCCACCAAGAAAATCGCCCTCGAGGATGACGACGAAGCCGCCAACGTCAAAGTGTTCGCGGCTCAGGTGGCGTCGTTCGTGCGGGAGAATTCGATTGATCGCATTGCGATCAAGAAGCGCAGCAAGAAAGGCGAGTTTGCCGGTGGGCCGACGACGTTCAAGATCGAAGGGGTTTTCCAGTTGCTGGAGAATTGCGAAGTGACGTTGTTGTCACCACAGACGATCAATGCCCAGGCCAAGAAGCACGGGTTTGAGCCTCCGGCGACGCTGAACAAGTATCAGCATGAGGCTTACAAGGCGGCGTGTTCGGCGTTGCTGAAGAAATAACCGCAAAAACAGATCAAATTGTGGGAGCGGGCTTGCTCGCGAAGGCGCAGTGTCAGTCGCCATCATTGTTGATGACACACCGCTTTCGCGAGCAAGCCCGCTCCCACAGGGTTCCCAGGTGTCTATGCTTTTGCGGTGCGCCGATCTTCCCGCGGGCACCGCTCAAACTTCGCCCGATAACTACGGGTGAAATACGACGGCGATTCAAACCCGCAGGCAATGCTCACTTCCAGCACGCTCATGTCGGTCTGGCGCAGTAACTGCCGGGCCTTTTCCAGCCGTAAACGCAGGTAGAAGTTGCTCGGTGTGTCGTTAAGGTGCAACCGAAACAATCGCTCCAATTGTCGACGCGTCACCTTGATCAACTCCGCCAGTTCCAGCGTACTCAGCGGCGGCTCGCTGTGCTGTTCCATCTCGCCGATCACGTGCACGAGTTTCTTGTTGCTGATGCCATAGCGCGTGGCGATTTGCATACGCTGGTGGTCTTTGCGCGGACGGATGCGGCCAAGTACGAATTGCTCACTGACCTGGATCGCCAGATCCGGCCCATGGGCCTGGGCGATCAGGTCCAGCATTAAATCAATGGAGGCGGTGCCGCCGGCGGAGGTGATGCGCCGACGATCTATCTCGAACAGTTCCTGGGTGACGCTGAGCTGTGGATAGGATTCCTTGAAGGCGTCGATGGCTTCCCAGTGCAGGGTCATGCGATAGCCATCAAGCAGCCCGGCTTCGGCGAGGATAAAGCTGCCGGTATCGATGGCGCCGAGGGTCACACCTTCAATGTCGAGCCGCCGCAGCCAGTGTTCCAGTGCCGGGGTGGCGAATTTCAGAGGTTCGAAGCCGGCGACCACCAACAGGGTTGCACCTTTTTTCAGCGGCTCCAGTGCCGCATCGGCGTTGACCGACATGCCGTTACTGGCCAGTACCGCCCCGCCATCGGCGCTCAGTACATGCCAGCGATAGAGCTCGCCACGAAAGCGATTGGCGACCCGCAATGGCTCGATGGCCGAGATAAATCCAATGGCCGAGAAACCCGGCATCAACAAGAAATAGAAATCCTGGGACATGGAGCGCACTCGATTAGCCGGTAACGAGGGGGCGGGTAACGTGAGGACGTTGATACGCCACTTGCAACAGGCATTCAAGAGCACAGGTCGCTGCAGTGCAAGTGCTGGTCGCCGCAGTGCGCTTTCATGGCCGCATAGCTGCGTAACTTGGCATCACCGGCGCATCAGACACCGGAACTCACAATAATGAACTGCCGAGGAACCTGAGAATGAAACGACTGATCAGCAGCTGTGTTCTTGCACTCAGTGGTACCGCTTTGCTGAGCGCCAGCGTCATGGCCGCCGAACCCGCCTCTTGCCAGAAAGTACGCATGGGTGTGGTGAACTGGACCGACGTGATCGCCACCAGTGCGATGACCCAGGTATTGCTCGACGGCCTCGGCTACAACACCAAACAAACCAGCGCTTCCCAGCAAATCATCTTCGCCGGGATCCGCGATCAGCGTCTGGACCTGTTCCTGGGGTACTGGAACCCGCTGATGACCCAGACCATCACCCCGTTCGTCGACGCCAACCAGGTCAAGGTACTTCAAGCCCCAAGCCTGAAAGATGCCCGCGCCACCCTCGCCGTACCCACTTACCTCGCCGACAAGGGTCTGAAAACCTTTGCTGACATCGCCAAATTCGAAAAAGAACTGGGCGGCAAAATCTACGGCATCGAACCAGGTTCAGGCGCCAATACACAGATCAAGGCGATGATCACCAAGAACCAGTTCGGCCTCGGCAAGTTCCAGCTGGTGGAGTCCAGTGAAGCCGGCATGCTCTCCGCCGTGGACCGCGCCGTGCGGCGCAACGAAGCCGTGGTGTTCTTCGGCTGGGCACCGCACCCGATGAACGTGAACATCAAGATGACCTACCTCACCGGCAGCGACGACGCGCTCGGTCCGAACGAAGGCATGGCCACCGTATGGACCGTCACCGCGCCCAAGTACGCCGAACAATGCCCGAACATCGGACGCCTGCTGAGCAACCTGACATTCACCGCCGCAGACGAGAGCCGGATGATGCAGCCGTTGCTGGATCACAAGGACGCCTTCGAGTCCGCCAGACAATGGCTCAAGGATCACCCGCAAGACAAGGAGCGCTGGCTGCAAGGCGTGACCACCTTCGATGGCAAGCCGGCCGCTGAAAACCTGCAACTGACCAGCAAATAAATCCTGTTGAGCCACCGATTCGCAGCCCGCGCGGGCTGCGGACGGGTTCGTCACACCCAGCCTTTTACCTAATACGCACTCGCTTGTAAGGAACCGCCAAATGAACCACGACGTCATCATCACCTGCGCACTCACCGGTGCTGGCGACACGACCGCCAAGAGCCCACACGTGCCGGTCACCCCCAAACAGATCGCCGCAGCCGCCGTGGAAGCCGCGAAGGCCGGCGCCACCGTGGTTCATTGCCACGTTCGCGACCCTCAAACCGGCAAATTCAGCCGCGATGTCGCGCTGTACCGCGAAGTGATGGAGCGCATCCGCGAGGCCGATGTCGACATCATCGTCAACCTCACCGCCGGTATGGGTGGTGACCTGGAAATCGGCGCTGGCGAGAACCCGATGGAGTTCGGCCCCAACACTGACCTGGTCGGCCCGCTGACCCGCCTGGCTCATGTCGAAGAACTGCTGCCGGAAATCTGTACCCTCGATTGCGGCACCCTGAACTTCGGCGATGGCGACACCATTTACGTCTCCACCCCGGCGCAGCTGCGTGCTGGCGCCAAACGCATCCAGGAGCTGGGCGTGAAGGCCGAGCTGGAGATTTTCGACACCGGTCACCTGTGGTTCGCCAAACAGATGATCAAGGAAGGCCTGCTCGACAATCCGCTGTTCCAGCTGTGCCTGGGCATCCCGTGGGGCGCGCCGGCCGACACCACCACCATGAAAGCCATGGTCGACAACCTGCCTGCAGACGCCGTCTGGGCCGGTTTCGGCATCGGCCGCATGCAAATGCCGATGGCTGCGCAAGCGGTGCTGCTCGGTGGCAACGTAAGGGTCGGACTGGAAGACAACCTGTGGCTGGACAAGGGTGTGTTGGCGACCAACGGCCAGTTGGTCGAGCGTGCCACGGAAATCCTCAGCCGCCTCGGCGCTCGTGTGCTAACGCCCGCTGAAGGCCGCAAGAAAATGGGCCTGACCCAGCGCGGCTGAAACCTCACAAAAACCACTGTAGGAGCGAGTCTGTGTGGCGAGGGGGCTTGTCGGAACGCCGCATCGCCCCGTTGGGTCGCGAAGCGGCCCTAAAAGCTTTACGACTGCTGCGCAGCCGAACGGGGCGATGCGGCGTTCCGACAAGCCCCCTCGCCACACAAGCCCGCTTCCACAGGGTCTTCATACTTATTCAGGAAGTCGCCATGAGCTTCATTACCGAAATCAAAACCTTCGCAGCCCTGGGCAGCGGTGTCATCGGCAGCGGCTGGGTGTCCCGCGCCCTCGCCCATGGCCTGGACGTAGTCGCCTGGGACCCGGCCCCCGGTGCCGAGGCCGCCCTGCGCAAACGCGTCGCCAATGCCTGGGGCGCACTGGAAAAACAGGGCCTGGCACCCGGTGCGTCACAGGATCGCCTGCGCTTTGTCGCGACCATCGAAGAATGCGTTCGCGACGCTGACTTCATCCAGGAAAGCGCCCCCGAACGCCTGGAACTGAAACTGGAACTGCACAGCAAAATCAGCGCCGCAGCCAAGCCGAATGCATTGATCGGCTCCAGCACCTCCGGCCTGTTGCCAAGCGAGTTCTACGAGAGTTCGACGCACCCGCAACGCTGCGTAGTCGGACACCCGTTCAACCCGGTTTACCTGTTGCCGCTGGTGGAAGTGGTCGGCGGAAAAAACACCGCCCCCGAAGCCGTTCAAGCGGCGATGAAAGTCTACGAATCCCTCGGCATGCGCCCGCTGCATGTGCGCAAGGAAGTACCGGGGTTTATCGCCGACCGTCTACTCGAAGCGCTGTGGCGCGAGGCGTTGCATCTGGTCAACGACGGCGTGGCGACCACCGGCGAAATCGATGACGCGATCCGTTTTGGCGCCGGTTTGCGCTGGTCGTTCATGGGCACGTTCCTGACTTACACGCTCGCCGGTGGCGATGCGGGCATGCGCCACTTCATGGCCCAGTTCGGCCCGGCCTTGCAGTTGCCGTGGACTTACCTGCCGGCGCCGGAGCTGACCGACAAGTTGATCGACGATGTGGTGGACGGTACCAGCGATCAGTTGGGCAAACACAGCATTTCGGCGCTGGAGCGCTATCGTGATGACTGCCTGCTGGCCGTGCTGGAGGCGGTGAAGACCACCAAAGAGAAGCATGGGATGGCGTTCAGCGAGTAATCGACTATCAGGACTGGCCCCATCGCCAGCAGGCTGGCTCCCACAGGAGAATGCAGTCCAATGTGGGAGCCAGCCTGCTGGCGATGACGGCATTCCAATCACAATCTGTTCTGGATCAGCCATCATGCCCACCCTCACCAGCTACCAAACCAAAATCATCCCCGACTGGGTCGACTACAACGGCCACCTGCGCGACGCTTTCTACCTGCTGATTTTCAGCTACGCCACCGACGCCCTGATGGATCGCCTCGGCATGGACAGCAACAACCGCGAAGCCAGCGGCCACTCGCTGTTCACCCTCGAACTGCACCTCAATTACCTGCACGAGGTGAAGCTCGACGCCGAGGTCGAGGTGCACACACAAATCATCGCCCACGACAGCAAACGCCTGCACCTCTATCACAGCCTGCATCGGGTCGGTGACGACCAAGAGCTCGCGGGTAATGAACAAATGCTGCTGCACGTCGACCTCGCCGGGCCGCGCTCTACACCATTCAACGAAGATACCCTGGGCAAACTGCAAGCCATCGTCGCCGAACAGACCGACCTGCCCGCCCCCGCCTACGTCGGCCGAGTGATCGCATTACCGCCAAAAAAATAACCAGGAGATCGCATGAACACCGCCGCCGCTTTTGCCGACTTCCGTACTTATCCATTGATCAGCGCGCTGACCGGCGTGCAGGCCATGGCCGATCGTGTCCTGGTGAAGTGGGCCGACAACCGCGTCAGCCCCTTTCACCACCCCTGGCTGCGGGACAATTGCCCGTGCCCGTCATGCGTCTACACGGTGACCCGCGAACAGGTGCTGGAAATCGTCGATGTACCGGAAAACCTGATGCCCGCCCAAACCAGCATCGACGCTGAAGGTTGCCTGAGCGTGCAATGGCAGGATGGCCACCTCAGCCGCTTCGACCCCGGCTGGTTGCGGGCCCACGCCTATGACGACGAATCCCGCGCCGAGCGCCTGGCCGGCAAGCCCAAAGCCAGGCTTTGGCACAGTGATCTGCAGTTGCCGGTGTTCGACTATCAAGCGCTGATGAAGGACAACGACGCCCTGCTGCAATGGCTGCTGGCCGTGCGCGACACCGGCCTGACCCAGGTCCGTGGCGTCCCAACGGAGCCCGGCTCGCTGAAGCTGATCGCCCAGCGCATTTCCTTCATCCGCGAGAGCAATTTCGGCGTGCTGTTCAACGTGCAATCCAAGGCCGATGCCGACAGCAACGCCTACACCGCTTTCAACCTGCCGCTGCACAGCGACCTGCCGACCCGCGAGTTACAACCGGGGCTGCAATTCCTGCATTGCCTGGTCAACGATGCCGAGGGTGGCGAGAGTATTTTCGTCGACGGTTTTGCCATCGCCGACGCCTTGCGCCGCGAAGACCCGGCGGCATTCACCAGCCTTTGCGAGATACCCGTGGAGTTTCGCAACAAGGACCGCTACAGCGACTACCGCTGCCTCGCGCCGATCATCGCCCTGGATGCATTGGGGCAGGTGTCGGAGATTCGCATGGCGAACTTTTTGCGGGGGCCGTTCGATGCGTCGGTGGAGCAGATGCCCACGCTTTATCACGCCTATCGGCGCTTCATTGCGATGACTCGTGAACCCCGATTCAGGCTGAAGCAAAGGCTCAATCCGGGCGAGCTCTGGTGCTTCGACAACCGTCGCACTTTGCATGCGCGCAATGCCTTTGATCCCGCTACCGGGGCGCGGCATTTCCAGGGGTGTTATGTGGATCGGGATGAGTTGTTGTCGCGCATTCTTGTGTTGCAACGCTAGACCGCGTCATCTTTCTTCGCGAGCAAGCCCGCTCCCACAGGGGATCCGTGCACGACATTGATCCAATGTGGGAGATTCACAGGCAAAAAAAAGCCCCGATCAAGCCGTGACAGGATCGAGGCAGAAGGTACTGTTGAGGAGCTGCCGTGGAAAGGTGACCAAACCCTCGTGAAGCAAGCTGGGTCCAGTGTGCCGACTCTCAGCGCAGGGAAATAGCCCGAAAACGACCTGTTCATAGTCAATGCTGCCATTACGACAAATCGCCCTTGCCGCCACTGCGTGCCCCTACCAGAATCGAGCCACGACATCATTCCCAGAAGAAGGATTAGCGTCATGATGCACGCCGATTTGATAGACCAGGAAGACCTGTTGGGTCAGCTCAAGTCATTGGGCTTTCAAGTGCCGACCGGCGCCACGGCTGAGCAGGCTTGCGAGTTTGCGGTGCGAGGTTTGAACAACGAGCGGGCCATCGTGCTGCGCACCATGGTCAAGCAGATGTACACCAGCAGCGCGACGATCCTGCCGGCGGTGCGCCAGGCCATTGACAGGCAATTGCTGCCGGCATTGGCGGAGTACCAGCAGAGCCAGACTGCCCGTTAAGACGCCTTCGCGAGCAAGCCCGCTCCCACATTCAACCGAGTTCCATCATGGGAATGCGGTTGAATGTGGGAGCGGGCTTGCTCGCGAATGAAGGCGCCTCGGTCTAGAGCCTTACACTGGCAAAAGTCGACTCATTACGCGCCTGACTCAGCGCCGACAACGGCCCCGACAACGGCGACAGTACCAAGGCCTGTGGCAGCGGCATCATCGCCACCTGCTGCGTGGTATTGGACCCTACGCGCTCGTCACGCGGCGGAATGCCGAAGTATTCGCGGTAGCACTTGGAGAAGTGCGGCGTGGACACGAAGCCACAGACCGACGCCACTTCGATGATCGACATCGGCGTTTGCTTGAGCAACTGACGCGCGCGGATCAGGCGCAGCTTCAGGTAGTAACGCGACGGCGAGCAATGCAGGTATTTCTGGAACAACCGCTCAAGCTGACGACGGGACACGGCGACGTACACCGCCAGTTCGTCGAGGTCGATCGGCTCTTCGAGGTTGGCCTCCATCAGTGCGACGATTTCCTGCAACTTCGGCTGATTGGTGCCGAGCATGTGCTTGAGCGGGACGCGCTGGTGATCCTGTTCGTTGCGGATGCGTTCGTAAACGAACATCTCCGAGATCGCGGCCGACAGCTCACGGCCGTGATCGCGGCTGATCAGGTGCAGCATCATGTCCAGCGGCGCGGTGCCACCGGAGCTGGTGAAGCGGTTACGGTCGAGGGTGAACAGACGGGTACTCATGGCCACCCGCGGAAACGCTTCCTGCATTGCTGCCAGGCATTCCCAGTGCACACTGCAATCGAAACCATCGAGCAGACCCGCACAGGCCAGCGCCCAGCTGCCGGTGCACACGGCTCCGAGGCGGCGGGACTGACGGGCCTGGCTCTGCAGCCATGACACGTGTTCGCGGGTAACAGTGCGTTGAATACCAATGCCACCGCAAACAATGATGGTGTCCATCGGCGGAGCTTTGTGCATGGAAGCATCTGGAGTGATCTGCAGACCGTCACTGGCCCATACCTGACCGCCGTCGACGGTGAGGGTCGTCCAGCGATACAGCTCACGACCGGACAATTGGTTGGCCATGCGCAGGGGCTCCACTGCCGAGGCCAGGGAAATCAGCGTGAAATTGTCCAGCAGCAAAAAGCCGATGGATTGAGGCGCACGGTTCTGGGGTTGGGCCCCAGAGTTGGACGACGTCATCGCGGTATCTCCTCACACAAAGCGGGTGATGGCCTCAGGCGGAGGCTCTTGTTATGGCCATCGTTCTCGCGTGGGAGACGGGCTTTGTAATGACAGAGCAATTGCCATGCCTAAATTTGAATGCGCGTTCAATAACTCCTGAAAACGACGTCGGAATGTGTCTATATATGACGCGCAGGGAGTAGGGGTTATAAGTGCCATCAGCGGCGGCGAGTGCCCTGCTCCGTTGCCTGTGAGCAAATCGGTAGCACTTGTGGGAACAGGGCTGCGGGCCGCCCGGTAAGAGTGTCACCGCAGGCACGGGTGGCGGGTGGTCAGGGACAGGAGTGGTCCTGATTTTGAAGTCAGGTACTTATCTGTAAGCGACGCGCCAAAAGGTGGCGCGCTTGGGAATACGTGTTCACTTAGCGCGCAGTTTTGACTGGTCTGGCGCCTTCGCGAGCAAGCCCGCTCCCACAGGGGAACGCATTTCAATGTGGGAGCGGGCTTGCTCGCGAATGGAGGCGACTCGGTCTCAGCACTCCACCGCACTGACCGCCAACCCACCCCGCGACGTCTCCTTATATTTGTCATGCATATCGGCACCGGTATCGCGCATTGTGCGAATCACCCGATCCAGCGAGATAAAGTGCTGACCATCGCCGCGCAAAGCCATTTGCGCCGCGTTGATCGCTTTCACCGCAGCAATCGCGTTGCGCTCGATACACGGCACCTGCACCAGGCCGCCCACCGGATCGCACGTGAGTCCCAGGTTGTGCTCCAGGCCAATTTCCGCCGCGTTACACAGTTGTTCCGGTGTGGCCCCGAGGATTTCCGCCAAACCCGCTGCCGCCATGGCGCAGGCCGAACCGACTTCGCCCTGGCAACCGACTTCGGCACCGGAGATCGAGGCGTTCTTCTTGCACAGGATCCCCACCGAAGCCGCGCCGAGCAGGTAGTCGACGACATTGGCGTCGGTCACGTCCTCGCTGAACTTCATGAAGTAGTGCAACACCGCTGGAATGATCCCCGCCGCGCCATTGGTCGGTGCCGTGACCATGCGCCCGCCGGCGGCGTTCTCTTCGTTGACCGCGAGGGCAAACAGGTTGACCCACTCCATGGCGCTCAGCGTCGAGCCGATCACGTTGGGTTTGTTCAGCTCCTGCAGGCTGCGATGCAATTTGGCCGCGCGACGGCGCACATTCAGGCCACCGGGCAGGATGCCCTCGTGCTTGAGGCCGTGCTCGACGCAATCCTGCATGGCGCGCCACAGGTGCATCAGGCCACTGCGGATTTCCTCTTCGCTGCGCCAGACCTTCTCGTTGGCCATCATCAGTTCGGCCACCCGCAGGTTGTGCGTTTTACACAGTTCCAGCAACTCGGCCGCGCTGGAAAAATCGTATGGCAGCTCGGTGCGATCCATGTCGACCACCCCGCTGCTGGCTTGCGCCTCATCGACGACAAAACCGCCGCCGACCGAATAGTAGGTGTCGCGATGCAACTCGCCGTCATCGCCTTCGACAATCAGGGTCATGGCGTTGGGGTGAAACGGCAGGTTTTCATCGATCAGGCGCATGTCCCTGGACCAGATGAACGGGACCGGCAAACGTCCGTCGAGCAACAACGTATCCGTTTCGCGCAGGATGTCGATGCGCAGGCCGATTTGCGACGGATCGATCGCATCCGGCCACTCCCCCATCAGGCCCATGATCACCGCGTTGTCGCTGCCGTGACCGATACCGGTGGCCGACAACGAACCGAACAGCTGGACCTCGACACGCCGTACCTGTTCCAGCAACCCACGCTCACGCAAGCCTTGCACGAACAAAGCCGCAGCCCGCATCGGCCCCACGGTGTGGGAACTGGAAGGGCCGATACCGATTTTGAACAGATCGAAAACACTGATAGCCATGACTGCCGAACTCCTGGGTGTACCTGCGCCGCACGCAAAAGCGCCCGGTGGCGGAGCTGCTACGCTCAAGCTGCAATCCGCCGAGATGGCCGCATGATCGGGCTTTTACCGTGTCTTTCGACGTCTCACACCGACGCACTCATGCCCACTAACGCCGCGTGTCTTTTACGCAGCGTTTTCGCCGTTTTTTTGCGGATCAGAGGGACAAAGAGGGCTGAAAAAATCTGTAAACGACGTCACCGACACTGGATGCGACCCTCCCTGTACTGGATACGACGCACCCTGTAGGCGTCAGATTTTCACTGGTACATGATCATATCGACTCGATTGCACGGCGCCGTAGTAGAGCTGTCTCCAAACGCCACCCAACCGCAACCTATAAGTGCGGTGGTCCAGTCGGAACACTGCCAAAAAAAACACCAAGGAGTCCATCCATGAAAGGTTCCCCGTCGTTGTTGTTGGCCGCCATGCTAAGTCTGCCGGTTCTGGCGCATGCCGCAGAACCGGCGCAATGCAGCACCGTAAACTTCTCCGATGTCGGCTGGACCGATATCACCGCAACAACCGCGACCACCAGCGTCGTGCTCAACGCCTTGGGCTACAAGACCAAGACCACCATGATTTCCGTGCCCGTGACCTATAAGTCCCTGGCCGATGGCAAGAACATGGACGTGTTCCTCGGTAACTGGATGCCGACCATGGAAAACGACATCAAGGCTTATCGCGAGGCCGGCACCGTGGAAACCGTGCGCACCAACCTCAAGGGCGCCAAGTACACCCTCGCCGTTCCTCAAGCCTTGTACGACAAGGGGCTGCACGATTTCGCCGACATCGCCAAATTCAAGAAAGAACTCGACGGCAAGATCTATGGCATCGAGCCCGGCAACGACGGTAACCGTCTGATCCAGACCATGATCGACAAGAACGCCTTTGGCCTCAAGGACGCCGGTTTCAAAATGGTCGAGTCCAGCGAGGCTGGCATGCTGTCGCAGGTCGAACGCGCACAGAAACGCGACACCTCCGTGGTGTTCCTCGGCTGGGCGCCGCATCCGATGAACAAGCGTTTCAAGATTCAATACCTGACCGGTGGTGATGACTTCTTCGGCCCGGACTTCGGTGCCGCCACCGTGGCGACCAACACCCGCAAGGGCTATGCGCAGGAGTGCAGCAACGTCGGTCAGTTGCTCAAGAACCTGGAGTTCACCGTCGACATGGAAAGTGAACTGATGGGCAACATCCTGGACGACAAGATGAAGCCTGAGAAGGCCGCCAAGGCCTGGCTGAAAAACAATCCACAGGTGCTCGATACCTGGCTCGCTGGCGTGACCACCATTGACGGTAAACCTGGCCTGGAGGCCGTGAAAGCCAAGCTTGCGCAGTAATTGTTTATGCCGGACGGCTCCGGCCGTCCGGGCTGTTATTTCCTTGCATGCGGACGTTCAATACCATGCTGATTGATCAGAAAATCCCTTTAGGCCAGTACATCGCGGGCTTCGTTGAATGGTTGACGCAACACGGCGCCAACACCTTTGACGCAATCGCCGTGACCCTGGAAACGATGATCCACGGCGTGACGTTTGCGCTGACCTGGTTCAACCCGCTGGCGTTGATCGGCCTGATTGCACTGCTGGCACACTTCATCCAACGCAAATGGGGCCTGACCGCGTTCGTCGTCGCTTCCTTTCTGCTGATCCTCAACCTGGGGTACTGGCAGGAAACCATGGAAACCCTCGCCCAGGTGCTGTTCGCCACCCTGGTGTGCGTGCTGATCGGTGTGCCACTGGGCATCGTCGCTGCGCACAAGCCGATGTTCTACACGATAATGCGTCCGGTACTCGATCTGATGCAGACCGTACCGACCTTCGTTTATCTCATTCCTACCCTGACCCTCTTCGGGCTGGGCGTGGTCCCGGGCCTGATCTCCACGGTGGTGTTTGCGATTGCCGCGCCCATCCGCCTGACCTACCTGGGTATCCGCGATGTCCCGCAAGAATTGATGGACGCCGGCAAAGCCTTCGGCTGCTCGCGTCGCCAACTGCTCACACGGATTGAACTGCCCCACGCCATGCCGAGCATCGCGGCCGGCATCACCCAGTGCATCATGCTGTCGCTGTCGATGGTGGTGATCGCGGCACTGGTAGGCGCCGATGGCCTGGGCAAACCGGTGGTCAACGCACTGAACACTGCTGATATCGCCCTGGGCTTCGAAGCGGGCCTGGCGATCGTACTGCTGGCGATCATGCTCGACCGTATCTGCAAACAACCCGACGCCAAAGTAGGGGGTGACGCATGAGCATAATTCGCTTTGAAGACGTAGACGTGATCTTCACCAAAGATCCGCGCGAAGCACTGAAACTTCTCGATCAAGGTTTGACCCGTGGCGAGATCCTGAAAAAGACCGGGCAGATCGTTGGCGTCGAAAAGGCCAGCCTGGATATCGAAAAAGGGGAAATCTGCGTGCTGATGGGCCTGTCCGGCTCCGGCAAGTCCAGCCTGCTGCGTTGCATCAACGGCCTCAACACCGTCAGCCGTGGCAAGCTGTTCGTCGAGCACGAAGGCAAGCAGATCAACATTGCGTCCTGCACCGCCGCTGAACTGAAAATGATGCGCACCAAGCGCATTGCGATGGTATTCCAGAAGTTCGCCCTGATGCCCTGGCTGACGGTGCGCGAAAACATCAGCTTCGGCCTGGAAATGCAGGGCCGACCGGAGAAGGAACGACGCAAGCTGGTGGACGACAAGCTTGAGCTGGTAGGCCTGACCCAATGGCGCAACAAGAAACCCGACGAGCTTTCCGGCGGGATGCAGCAACGGGTGGGCCTGGCCCGCGCCCTGGCGATGGACGCCGACATCCTGCTGATGGACGAACCGTTCTCCGCACTCGACCCGCTGATCCGCCAGGGTCTGCAAGACGAACTGCTGGAACTGCAACGCAAGCTGAGCAAGACCATCGTGTTCGTCAGTCACGACCTCGATGAAGCCCTGAAACTGGGCAGCCGCATCGCGATCATGAAAGACGGGCGGATCATCCAGTACAGCAAGCCGGAGGAAATCGTCCTCAACCCTGCGGACGACTACGTGCGGACCTTCGTCGCCCACACTAACCCGCTGAACGTGCTTTGCGGTCGCAGCCTGATGCGCACCCTGGACAAATGCAAACGCATCAACGGTTCGGTGTGCCTCGACCCGGGTGGCGATTCGTGGCTGGACCTGGCCGAAGGCAACACCATCAAGGGCGCGCGCCAGAACGGTTCTGCGCTGGATTTGCAGAACTGGATACCGGGTCAGGCGGTTGAAGGTCTGGGTCGTCGACCAACCTTGGTGGACTCGAACATCGGCATGCGTGACGCGCTGCAGATTCGTTACCAGACAGGTAACAAGCTGGTGCTGCACGATAACAACCATGTGGTCGGGATTCTGGGGGACAGCGAGCTGTATCACGCTTTGCTTGGGAAGAACCTGGGGTAAGGCGGGATGAAAAAAGGGATCGCGATGAGCGATCCTTTTTTATTGGGTCAGGGAAAGAGCCCCTCACCCTAACCCTCTCCCAGAGGGAGAGGGGACTGATTGGGGGATGCTTCAGAGCTACACCGACCTGATCCTGCTTCATCGAATCCATAATCGACTCGATTTTTCAGGTCGACGCATTGCGCAAGACAACTCGGTCGGCTCCCTCTTCAGCGTTACACCCGCCCGCTCTTGCTCCATCGGATCCATAATCGACTCGATTTTTCAGGTCGACGCATTGCGCAAGACAACTCGGTCGGCTCCCTCTTCAGCGTTACACCCGCCTGCTCCTCCTCCATCGGATTCATAATCGACTCGATTTTTCAGGTCGACGCATTGCGCAAGACAACGCGGTCGGCTCCCTCTTCAGCGTTACACCCGCCTGCTCTTGCTCCATCGGATCCATAATCGACTCGATTTTTCAGGTCGACGCATTGCGCATGACAACTCGGTCGGCTCCCTCTCCCTCTGGGAGAGGGCTGGGGTGAGGGCTGGATTGCGGATCAATCGATGGCCGCAGGAACAACGCGGCCCTAACCCCGGGCCGCGTCACTGCAACTTCAGCTATAAACCCGGCCAAGGAGCTGCCGATGGCTTTCAAAGTGATCGAGCACGTCACGGGTGATCTGATCCTGGGTGAAGCCCATCAAGTCGTAGTCCTGGCTACCGTTGTGCAGGTACACCTCGGCGCGGTAGTAACGCTGACGAGTCTCATCGGACTGGGCCGACTCGGTCGGCGTCGCCAGATAGCCATCCAGGCTCACTTCGTAGACAAAAGGGTTGCCCTCTTCCATCTCGACCCGCACGCCCATGCAGCGCTTGGATTTACCCAATAACGTCTGCACTTGCAGCCCTTGAGCACGCATCTGCGCCGTCGCATCGGCCAATGCCGGGCTCACCTGCTTGTCCATGAAACGCTGTACCACCGACTGGCTCGGTTGCAGGTCCAACTGTGTCAGACGCTCGCTGAAGCCACGGCGACCGCGCGCAGCCAGTTCCGCTTGCTCCTGTTCGATCTGTACGTCCTGGCGCATGGCCTTGTGCAGGCCAAACATGAAGCAGACAAGCACCACCGAGAACGGCAGGCCGGCCAGCACCACCATGGTCTGCATGGCTTCGAAGTTACCGGCGAACAACAGACCGATAGTCACCAGGGTGATCACCGCCGACCAGAAGATCCGCAGCCAGTGTGGGGCGTCTTCGTCGACGGTGCCGCCCTTGCAGGACAGGTTGGCCATCATCACCGCGCCGGAATCCGCAGGCGTCAGGAACAACACGAAACCAACAAAAATCGACACGCCGATCACAACCTTCGACGCCGGGTAATGCTCAAGCAACTGGTAGATCGCCATGGACGGCTGTTCCAGAGCCGTCTTCCCGAGCTCCACCGCCCCGTGGTTCATCACCAGGTCCAAGGCCGAGTTACCGAAGATCGACAGCCATGCCAGGGTGAAGCCCAGAGGAATCAGCAACACGCCAGCCACCAGCTCACGCACCGTACGACCACGGGAAATACGCGCGATAAACATGCCTACGAATGGCGCCCAGGAAATCCACCAGGCCCAGTAGAACAGGGTCCACAGGCCCAACCAGCGGTCGGACTTCTCGCTGTCGCCTTCATACACGTAAAGGTCGAAAGTCTTCAGCACCACGCCGTTCAGATAGTCACCGACGTTTTGCACGAAGCCATTGAGCAGGTGCAGGGTCGGACCGAACAGCAGGACGAAAATCAGCAGGCCACTAAACAGGATGATGTTGAGGTTGGACAGACGACGAATGCCGTTTTCCACCCCGGACACGGCAGCGATGGTCGCCACGGTGCTCATCACGATGATCACGATCAGCAGGTTGGTGTTGCTGTGTTCCATGCCGAACAGGTTTTCAAGGCCCGACGACACCTGCAGCGAACCAATCCCCAGGTTGGTCACCAGCCCCAACAGGGTCACGAACATGCCGAAGCCGTCCACCGCATGACCGGCCGCGCCTTTGACCCAACGCTCGCCCACCAGCGGATACAGCGCCGAACGCAATGCCAGCGGCTGGTTATGCCGATAAGCAAAGTACGCCACCGCCAGGCCGACCAAGGCATAAATTGCCCAGCCATGCAGGCCCCAGTGCAGGAACGTCAACTGCACAGCCTGACGGGCGGCAAGGTTGCTGGCGGCCACGCCTTCCGGCGGGTTGAAGTAGTGGTCCAGCGGCTCGGAAGCACCGAAGTACAGCAACGAAATGCCGATGCCCGACGAGAACAGCATCCCCGCCCAGGCGCCGTAGCTGAAGTCCGGGGTGTCGTCCTTGCTGCCCAGCTTGAGCTTGCCGTAGGACGAGAACGCCAGGCCGACCACGAAAATCAGGTAGGCGGCAATCACCACCATGTAGTACCAGCCGAAGCTGCGAGACAACCAGGCCTGCGCCGTGCCGAGCATTTTGCCGGCCTCCTGCGGGGCGATGATCAGAATGGCGGTCAACAACAGAATCAGCGCGGTAGAGGTGTAGAACACCCAACCGTTGACCGTCACCTTCTCGGGTGGGGTCTTTATTAGCGAGGCAGAACTCATGGCACAGATGCTCCGGGCAGTGCGAGAGAAGACGCAAGACAAACGAATTACCCGACCAATCGCTTTGTGAGCAGCCGACCAGCGGGTGATATAAAGACAGCCATAAAAAGCTCGAACCCTCTTGAGCGCCGTGGCGCGTAGGTTTCGAGCATTTTCGGAAGTCGTTTTTTTCGCCGCGATGCGTAGGAAAAATCTGTAGGCAGCGACGATTTGTCGCAGATCTTATTCTTTGTTGATTGAACGTTCAATCAAAACAAAATAGACTGGCCCTCGATCCGATAGACGTTTGGCGTCTGCCGGAAGGCCTAAGGAGATGTGCAAGATGCCCAAGGTCGGTATGCAACCCATCCGTCGCCAACAGTTGATCGAAGCTACTTTGCAGGCGGTCGACCAGGTCGGAATGGGGGACGCCAGCATTGCGCTGATCGCCCGTTTGGCCGGTGTCTCGAATGGCATCATCAGTCACTACTTTCAGGACAAGAATGGCCTGATCGCCGCCACCATGGGGTACCTGATGACTGTCCTGAGCGAGAACGTCACCGCACGTCGACAGGCGCTGACAGATGACAGCCCGCGGGCGCATCTGCAGGTGATTATCGAAGGCAACTTCGACGCCAGCCAGGTCAATGGCCCGGCAATGAAAACCTGGCTGGCCTTCTGGGCCACCAGCATGCACCAGCCGTCTTTGCACAGGTTGCAGCGGATCAACGATCACCGCCTGTATTCCAACCTGTGCTGCCAGTTCCGCCGTGTGATGGCGCTCGATGATGCGCGCAGCGCGGCCCGTGGCCTGGCAGCGTTGATCGACGGATTGTGGTTGCGCGGCGCGCTGTCGGGAGATGCTTTCGACACCGGGCAGGCGCAAAAGATTGCTTACGAATACATGGATATCCAATTGGCCAAGCGGGTGAGTTAGAGCACACATAAACGCTCAACCCCTGAACCGCCACTGATCAGCGTCGCCCGGTTGCATGGCGCGCCCGGTGGTCAACGCCAACCACTTATGCACTTGCGAGGACTATATGGCCCGTTTCGAACTGCAAAAACTCTACATCGACGGCGCGTACAGCGACGCCAGCAGCGACGCCACTTTCGAAGCCATCAACCCGGCTAACGGAGAAGTCCTCGCAAAAGTACAACGTGCGACCAAGGAAGACGTCGAGCGCGCCGTAGTCAGCGCCGAAAAGGGCCAGAAAATCTGGGCCGCCATGACCGCCATGGAGCGTTCGCGCATCCTGCGTCGCGCCGTGGAAATCCTGCGCGAGCGCAACGACGAACTGGCTGCCCTGGAAACCCTGGACACCGGCAAGGCTTACTCCGAAACCCGTTACGTCGACATCGTCACCGGTGCAGACGTGCTGGAGTACTACGCAGGCCTGGTGCCGGCCATCGAAGGCGAGCAGATCCCACTGCGCACCACTTCGTTCGTCTACACCCGTCGCGAGCCACTGGGCGTTGTCGCCGGTATCGGCGCGTGGAACTACCCGATCCAGATCGCGCTGTGGAAATCCGCACCGGCCCTGGCGGCCGGTAACGCAATGATCTTCAAACCAAGCGAAGTCACTTCCCTGACCACCCTGAAGCTGGCCGAGATCTACACCGAAGCCGGCGTGCCGAATGGCGTGTTCAACGTTCTGACCGGCAGCGGCCGCGAAGTCGGCACCTGGCTGACCGAGCACCCGCGCATCGAGAAAGTCTCGTTCACCGGCGGCACCGACACCGGCAAGAAAGTCATGGCCAGCGCTTCGAGCTCCTCGCTCAAGGACGTGACCATGGAACTGGGCGGCAAATCGCCGCTGATCATCTGCGACGACGCCGACCTCGATCGCGCCGCCGACACCGCGATGATGGCCAACTTCTACAGCTCCGGTCAGGTCTGCACCAACGGCACTCGCGTGTTCGTACCGGCGCACCTGAAAGCCGCTTTCGAAGCCAAGATTGCTGAGCGCGTTGCACGCATCCGCATCGGCAACCCGGAAGACGAAAACACCAACTTCGGCCCGCTGGTCAGCTTCGCCCACATGGAAAGCGTGCTGGGCTACATCGCCAAGGGCAAGGAAGAAGGTGCACGCCTGCTGTGCGGCGGCGAGCGCCTGACTGACGGTGAATTCGCCAAAGGTGCGTTCGTGGCACCCACCGTGTTCACCGACTGCACCGACGACATGACCATCGTTCGTGAAGAGATCTTCGGCCCGGTCATGGCGATCCTGTCTTATGAAACCGAAGAAGAAGTGATCCGCCGTGCCAACGATACCGACTTCGGCCTGGCCGCCGGCATCGTCACCAAGGACCTGAACCGCGCTCACCGCGTGATTCATCAACTGGAAGCCGGTATCTGCTGGATCAACGCCTGGGGCGAATCCGACGCGAAGATGCCGGTCGGTGGCTACAAGCAGTCGGGTGTTGGTCGTGAAAACGGCATCAGCTCGCTGAACAACTTTACCCGCATCAAATCGGTACAGGTCGAGCTGGGCGATTACGTCTCGGTGTTCTGATTCGCACGCGCTCTGGAGTGAACGCCATTGTGGCGAGGGGGCTTGCCCCCATTGGGCTGCGAAGCAGCCCCATCCAGACGCCGCATGCTTTCAGATAGAACGAGGTCGCTGAATTTGCGACTGCTGCGCAGCCGAACGGGGGCAAGCCCCCTCGCCACAGGTTGTGCAGTGTCCCAGCGACCGAGATCGGAACCAACATCAAAGAGGGTGCATTCAATGTCCCAAGAATTCGATTACATCATCATCGGTGCCGGCTCGGCCGGTAACACCCTGGCGACCCGTCTGACTGAAGACGAAGGCGTCACCGTCCTGCTGCTCGAAGCCGGCGGCCCGGACTACCGTTTTGACTTCCGTACGCAAATGCCGGCTGCGCTGGCGTTCCCGCTGCAAGGCCGTCGCTACAACTGGGCCTACGAAACCGATCCGGAGCCACACATGGACGGCCGTCGCATGGAATGCGGCCGCGGCAAGGGCCTGGGCGGTTCCTCGCTGATCAACGGCATGTGCTACATCCGCGGCAACGCCATGGACTACGACGGCTGGGCGAAACTGCCAGGCCTGGAAGACTGGTCGTACCTGGACTGCCTGCCGTATTTCCGTAAAGCGGAAACCCGCGACATCGGCCCGAACGACTACCACGGTGGCGACGGTCCGGTCAGCGTGACCACGCCAAAAGCCGGCAATAACCCGCTGTTCCACGCCATGGTCGAAGCCGGCGTGCAGGCCGGTTACCCGCGTACCGAAGACTTGAACGGCTACCAACAGGAAGGCTTCGGCCCGATGGACCGCACCGTGACCCCGAAAGGTCGTCGCGCCTCCACTGCCCGTGGCTACCTGGACGTGGCCAAGAAGCGTTCGACCCTGACCATCGTCACCCACGCCCTGACCGACAAGATCCTGTTCGAAGGCAAGCGTGCGGTCGGCGTTCGTTACCTGGTCGGCGATGCTGAAGAGCGTGTTGAAGCCAAGGCGCGCAAGGAAGTGCTGCTGTGCTCTGGCGCCATCGCTTCGCCGCAGATCCTGCAACGCTCCGGCGTCGGCCCTGCGCAACTGCTGAACAAGCTCGACATTGCGGTGGTCCACGACCTGCCGGGCGTCGGTGAAAACCTGCAGGATCACCTTGAGCTGTACCTGCAATACGCGTGCACCCAACCGGTCTCGCTGTACCCGTCGCTGCTCTGGTACAACCAACCGGCCATTGGTGCCGAATGGCTGTTCAACGGCACCGGCATCGGCGCCAGCAACCAGTTCGAAGCCGGCGGTTTCATCCGCACCCGAGAAGAGTTCGAGTGGCCGAACATCCAGTACCACTTCCTGCCGGTGGCGATTAACTACAACGGCAGCAACGGTGTGAAAGAGCACGGCTTCCAGGCGCACATGGGTTCCATGCGCTCGCCAAGCCGCGGTCGCATCCAGGCCAAGTCCAAGGACCCACGCCAGCACCCGAGCATCCTGTTCAACTACATGGCTACCGAACAGGACTGGCAGGAATTTCGCGACGGCATCCGCCTGACCCGTGAAATCATGCAGCAGCCGGCACTGGATGCCTTCCGCGGTCGCGAGATCAGCCCGGGCATCGAAGTGCAAACCGACGAGCAACTGGACAAGTTCATCCGCGAACACGCCGAAACCGCGTTCCACCCGTCCTGCTCGTGCAAGATGGGCACCGACGACATGGCCGTGGTCGATGGCGAAGGTCGCGTGCATGGCATGCAAGGCCTGCGCGTGGTCGATGCCTCGATCATGCCGATCATCACCACCGGCAACCTCAACGCCCCGACGATCATGATGGCCGAGAAAATCGCCGACAAGATCCGTGGCCGCCAGCCGTTACCGCGCAGCAAGGCTTCGTACTACGTGTGTGGTGATGCGCCGGTGAAGGGCAAGCCGATGCGGGAAGTGGGCCAGACTGCGTAAGACGCTGCACCGCGTCACGGCTATTCGCGAGCAAGCCCGCTCCCACACTGGATCTTCGGTGAACATATATATTGTGAACACCCGAGGGTAAATGTGGGAGCGGGCTTGCTCGCGAAGGGGCCTTATAAAGCGACACCCCTCTATCTGGCTCACCCGAGTCAAACCTTCCCAATCCGCTCCATCCTTGCTCCCACCACCACGCAGGCCTAATCTAGCGCCACGCAAATATTTCACCCTCCCCTCGCAACATCGATGCTCCACACCAAGGAGGTTTCCGAATGTTCGATTTCTACCCCCAGCTCAAGCAGCGCTTCGCTGCCTTGCGCACGGGCGCTGAATTCTTTTCCCTGCGTTATGTGCGCGAGTCTGGCCAGTACCTGTCGGTGCGCAAGAACGTCGCCGAACCGCCAAGCCTGAGCCGTGACGAAGGGGCGATGCTGACGGTGCGGGTCAACGGCGTCGAAGCCTATGCCGCCACCAATGACCTGTCGCAACAGGGCTTGCAAGCCGCCCTCGAACGCGCCGAGCACCAGGCGCGCCGGCTCAAGCCTCACGCCCTGCTGGATCTGCGCGAGCAATCCGTTTCCAGCGACCGTGCCGACTACTTTTCGCCGAACCTCGATCAGCCCTTCCCGACCCTGAGCGACTGCTACGCATTGCTCAGTGCCGAATCCGCCGCCGTCCCCAAGGACGAGCGCCTGGTGAACTGGCAGGTGAGCATCGGCATCACTCATGTCGAACAGATATACCTCAGCAGTGCCGGTGCCGAACTGCGTCAGGCCCAGCGTTTCGTCTACCCCGGCCTCGATGTCACCGCCTACGACGGCAATGACAGTCAGACCCGTACCCTCGGCCGGGAAAACTTCGGCCAACAGGGTGGCTTCGATGTCATCAGTCGTTGCGGCCTGATCGGGGCCGGCGCACGAGTTGCCGATCAGGCTCTGCAATTGCTGTTGGCGCCGAACACGCCGCAAGGTCCGCGCGACCTGCTGCTGATGCCCGACCAGATGATGTTGCAGATCCACGAATCCATCGGCCACCCGCTGGAGCTGGACCGCATCCTCGGCGACGAACGCAACTACGCTGGCACCAGCTTCGTCAAAGCCGAAGACTTCGGCAACCTGCAGTACGGCTCGAAACTGCTCAATGTGACCTTCGACCCGGACATTCCCGAACAACTGGCCAGCTACAGCCATGACGACGACGGTACGCCCGCCAGCAAACAATTCCTGATCCGCGAGGGTCTGTTGCTGCGTCCGCTGGGCGGTGCCCTGTCGCAATTTCGCGCCGGCATGGATGGCGTCGCCAACAGCCGCGCCTGCGGCTGGAACCGTCCGCCAATCGACCGCATGGCCAACCTGAATATCGAGCCCGGCGATCAACCGCTGGAACAACTGATCGGCAACATCGAGCACGGCATTCTGATGAGTACCAACCGCTCCTGGTCCATCGACGATGCGCGCAACAAATTCCAGTTCGGCTGCGAATGGGGCCAGTTGATCGAAAACGGCGAACTCAAGGGTGTGGTGAAGAACCCGAACTACCGGGCAATTTCCGCGCAGTTCTGGAAAAGTCTCAGCGCCGTCGGCGATGCCAGCACGTTCAAGGTCCTCGGGACGCCGAACTGCGGCAAGGGCGAGCCGAATCAGGTAATCCGCGTCGGCCATGCTTCACCTGCCTGCGTGTTCAGCAACGTTGATGTGTTCGGGGGAGATGCCTGATTACTACTTTCACGATCTCGTCAAAAGCCCAGGCCGAATCGTTCCAGGCCTTGGTCGCCGGATTGCGCGCAGCTCTGCGCGAACCGGAACAGTTCACCCTCAGCTACGCCGCCGAGTCGTCGGCCTTCGTGCGTTTCAACCACGCCAAGGTCCGGCAAGCCGGGCAAGTGCAGCAGGCGAGCATCGGTTTGAAACTGATCAACGAGGGCCGTCACGCCGACCTGCAAATCACCCTGGCGGACGATCCGCAAGTCGACCTTCAGCGTCTGACCGAAGGTCTGCAACAGCTGCGTGAAACCTTGCCACTCCTGCCGAAGGATCCGTACCTGCTGCTCAACCACAATGGTTGGCAAAGCAGGAACGTGCAGGAGCATCCACTGCCGGACAACGAGCAGGTGATTGCTGAAATCACCCAGGCCGCCGAAGGTCTCGATCTGGTCGGCTTCTATGCCGCCGGGCCGATCAGCCGTGGCTTTGCAAGCTCCGCCGGGGCGTTCGGCTGGCATCAGGCCAACAGTTTCAACTTCGACTTCAGCCTGTTCCATGAAAACGGCCAGGCAGTGAAAGCCAGCTACGCCGGGCACGAATGGAGCAGTGAGGGTTTTGCCAAGCGCTTCCAGCAGGCCCGTGAGCAACTTGAGTTTCTGGGGCGGCCGTTGCGCACGTTGGCGCCGGGGCAGTACCGCGCTTACCTCGCCCCCGCCGCGCTGGAGGAGATCATGGGCATGCTGTGCTGGGGCGGTTTTTCCGCGCAGTCGATTGCCAGCAAAAGCAGCCCATTGCAGAAGCTCTACGCAGGAGATCAGACGTTCAGCCCACTGGTTTCGCTGGATGAAAAAGTCACCGGCTCGCTCAGCCCGGCGTTTTCCGCCGAGGGTTACCCGCGCTGCGATCTGCGCTTGATTGTCGAAGGCAAGGCCGGGGCGCAAATGGTCGGCTCGCGCAGTGCCGCCGAATACGGTCTGACCGCGAACGGCGCCAGTGGCGGTGAATCGCCGAGTGCGTTGAACTTGCAGGCGGGTGATTTGCCTGAGGCAGATGTACTCAAACAACTCGGCACCGGTTTGTACATCAGCAACCTGTGGTACCTGAACTACTCGGACCAACCGGCGGCACGCCTGACTGGCATGACCCGGTTTGCGACGTTCTGGGTCGAGAATGGCGAGATTCAGGCGCCGGTGAGCACCATGCGGTTTGATGACAGCGCCTACAGCCTGCTGGGTTCGCAACTGGAAGCGTTGACCCAGGAACGCGAGATGCTGTTGTCGGCGAGCACCTATAGCCAGCGGGACACCGCGTCGTCCCTGTTGCCGGGGGCGCTCGTCAGCCGGTTGACCCTGACCTTGTAAACACAAAACCCTGTGGCGAGGGGGCTTGCCCCCGTTCGGCGGCGAAGCCGTCGTAAATCCAGGATGCGTTTTTTCTGATGAAACGCATTTGCTGTGCAGGGACTGCTTCGCAGTCCAACGGGGGCAGCCCCCTCGCCACAATGGTCCATTCCAATCCAACAGAGGTCCCATGCCCAACCGCCCGCCTCTCGACGCCGTCACCGCCCGCTGGATACCGTGGGTCGTGGCCATTGCCTTCTTCATGCAGTCCCTCGACGGGACGATCCTCAATACCGCCTTGCCGGCGATGGCCGCAGACCTGGCGGAAGACCCGCTGCGCATGCAGGGCGTGATCATCGCCTACATGCTCACCGTCGCCCTGCTGATTCCCGCCTCAGGCTGGATCGCCGACCGCTTCGGCACCAAGAAAATCTTCTTCAGCGCGATTCTGCTGTTCAGCCTCGGCTCGCTGCTCTGCGCATTGTCCACCAGCCTGCCCCAGTTGAACGGCGCCCGGGTGATTCAGGGCCTGGGCGGTGCGCTGATGCTGCCGGTCGGGCGGCTGGTGGTGCTACGTGCCTACCCGCGCTCGGAACTGGTGCGGATCATGGGCTTCATCACCATTCCCGGCCTGCTCGGACCGTTGATCGGCCCGACCATGGGTGGCTGGATGGTGCAATACCTGACCTGGCACTGGATTTTCCTGATCAACCTGCCGGTGGGGCTGGTCGGTTGCTACGCCGTGTGGAAATTCATCCCCGACCTGCGCGGTTCCGAGCGTACCCGTTTCGATAGCTTGGGCTTCGTGCTGTTCGGCGCGGCCATGATTCTGATCACCGTCGCCATGGAAGGCCTGGGCGAACTGCACCTGCCGCACTTGCGAGTGATGCTGCTGCTGTTCGCCGGCATGGCGTGCCTCGCGGCCTACTGGTTGCGCGCCGGACATATCGAGAACCCGCTGTTTGCACCGTCGCTGTTCAAGACCCGGACTTTCGCCGTCGGCATCCTCGGCAACCTGTTCGCCCGCCTCGGCAGCGGCGCGCTCCCCTTTCTGGTGCCGTTGTTGCTGCAAGTCGCATTGGGCTATTCGCCGTCCCAGGCCGGGATGAGCATGCTGCCGCTGGCTGCAGCGGCGATGGTCGCCAAGTGGGTGGCGCGGCCGCTGATCGAGCGTCTGGGCTATCGCATCGTGCTCACCGGCAACACCCTCGCCCTGGGGATCATGCTGGCGGGCATGGGCCTGGTCAGCGAACAGACGCCTTACTGGCTGCTGTTGTGCCTGCTGGCGGTTCTCGGCGCGATCAACTCCTTGCAGTTCACCGCGATGAACACCGTGACCCTGATTGACCTCGACGACGCCAGCGCCAGCAGCGGCAACAGCCTGTTGTCGGTGGTCGCGCAATTGTCCCTGAGCCTGGGGGTGGCCTGTGCCGGTGCGCTGCTCGGCGGGTTTACGGCGGAAATCGGAAATGACGGCGTCGAGACCGTATTGGGTGCATTCCAGCTGACGTTTGTAACCGTTGGAATCATGGCCATGCTGGCCGCTACGATCTTCTCGCAGCTCTCAAAGGAAGACGGACGGCGCGTCAAACGTCCGGAACAGCACATCGAACCTTAGGGCGAATGGCCACTGGGCTGGTACACTGCGCGACATTTTGTTTTGCAGGCCAGTCCCGTGACCACCATCGCCACCGAATTTAATACTTTGCCGCTGTCCGCCGCCATGCTGGCTAACCTCGACTCCCTCGGTTATGCCCAGATGACGCCGATCCAGGCGCAAAGCTTGCCGGTGATCCTCAAGGGGATGGACCTGATTGCCCAGGCCAAGACCGGCAGCGGCAAGACTGCCGCCTTCGGTATCGGCCTGCTGAACCCGATCAATCCGCGCTATTTCGGCTGCCAGGCATTGATTCTTTGCCCGACCCGCGAGCTGGCTGACCAGGTTGCCAAGGAAATCCGTCGCCTGGCCCGTGCCGAAGACAACATCAAGGTTCTGACCCTGTGCGGAGGCGTGTCCCTCGGCCCGCAGATCGCTTCGCTGGAGCACGGCGCGCATATCATCGTCGGCACCCCGGGGCGCATCCAGCAGCACCTGCGCAAAGGTTCGCTGGTGCTTCACGGCCTGAACACCCTGATCCTCGACGAAGCCGACCGCATGCTCGACATGGGTTTCTACGATTCCATCGAAGAAATCATCATGCAGGCCCCGGAGCGCCGCCAGACCCTGCTGTTCTCCGCCACCTACCCGGTAGGTATCAAGCAGTTGGCCTCCAAATTCATGCGCAACCCGCAGCAGGTGAAGGCCGAGGCGTTCCACGACGACACTCAGATCGAGCAACGTTTCTACGAGATCTCCCCGGAAGAGCGCATGAGCGCCGTGACCAAGGTCCTTGGCCACTTCCGCCCGGCGTCCTGTGTAGCATTCTGCTTCACCAAGCAGCAGGTGCAGGAAACCGTCGATCACCTGACCGCCAAAGGCATCTCCGCGGTCGGCCTGCACGGCGATCTGGAACAGCGCGACCGCGACCAGGTACTGGCCATGTTCGCCAACCGCAGTACTTCGGTACTGGTTGCCACCGACGTTGCCGCCCGCGGCCTTGATATCGATTCCCTGGACATGGTGATCAACGTCGAGCTGGCCCGTGATTCGGAAATCCACATCCACCGCGTGGGCCGTACCGGCCGTGCCGGTGAGAAAGGCCTCGCGATCAGCCTGGTCGCACCGTCCGAAGCCCAGCGTGCGCAGGCCATCGAGCAGTTGCAGAAATCGCCGTTGACCTGGGATCAGGTAGACAACCTCACCAATCAGGGCGGTGGCCCGCTGCTGCCGCAGATGAGTACCCTGTGCATCGGTGCTGGCCGTAAAGACAAGGTTCGTCCGGGCGACATTCTGGGCGCACTCACCGGTGATGCCGGCATCCCCGGCGCCCAGGTCGGCAAGATCGCGATCTTCGACTTCCAGGCCTACGTGGCCGTGGAACGTGGCATCGCCAAGCAGGCCTTGCAGCGTTTGAACGATGGCAAGATCAAGGGCCGCTCGTTGCGCGTGCGTATTTTGTAAGCGATCTTCAACCCAACGAAGATCCCCCTGTGGGAGCGGGCTTGCTCGCGAAAGCGGTCTATCAGTCGACATTGATGTTGAATGTGATGGCCCTTTCGCGAGCAAGCCCGCTCCCACAGTTTGTTTTGTGGTGATTCATCGAGAGGACACCGTTTTGCGCTCTACCGAAGTCGTGATCATTGGCGCTGGCGCCGCAGGGTTGATGTGTGCACTGACCGCCGCCGGGCGTGGGCGCAAAGTGTTGTTGCTCGACCACGCCAACAAGGCTGGCAAGAAAATCCTGATGTCGGGCGGTGGACGCTGCAATTTCACCAACATGTACACAGAACCGGGCAATTTCCTTTCGCAGAATGCGCATTTCTGCAAATCTGCCCTGGCCCGCTATACCCAGTGGGACTTCATCGGCATGGTGGCCAAGCACGGCGTGCCCTACCACGAGAAAAAACTCGGCCAGCTGTTCTGCGATAACAAATCCAGCGACATCCTCGAAATGCTGCTCAACGAGTGCGATCAGGTCGGCGTCAGCCTGCACCTGGACACCTCGATCCAGACCATCGAGAAACTCGAAAGCGGTTACCTGCTGGACACCACGCTCGACCAGATCACCTGCGAATCCCTGGTAATCGCCACCGGCGGCCTGTCGATCCCGACCCTGGGTGCCACCGGTTTCGGCTATCAGGTGGCCAGGCAATTCGGCCACGAACTGCTGCCGACCCGCGCCGGCCTGGTGCCGTTCACCATTACCGATCAGCTCAAGGCCCTGTGCACCGAGTTGTCCGGTACGTCGGTGGATTGCCTGGTGAGCTGCAACGACCAGAGCTTTCGCGAGAACATCCTGTTCACCCACCGCGGCCTCAGCGGCCCGGCGATCCTGCAGATTTCCTCGTTCTGGGAATCCGGCGACACCGTTGAAATCAACCTGATGCCGGACCACGACGTGCCGAGCTGGCTGCAACAGCAGCAAGCCGAACGTCCGAACAGCGAACTGAAAACCCTGCTCGGAGAAATTTTCACCAAGAAAATGGCCAACCTGCTGGCGGACAACTGGTTCGTCTCCAAACCGATGAAGCAGTACACCCATGCGGAACTGGCGGACATCGCGGAAAAACTGGCGAGCTGGAAAGTGGTCCCGGCCGGCACCGAAGGCTATCGCACCGCCGAAGTGACCCTGGGCGGCGTCAACACCAACGAGGTGTCTTCCAAGACCATGGAATCGTTGAAAAGCCCCGGCTTGTATTTCATTGGCGAAGTGCTCGATGTCACCGGGCACCTGGGCGGTTTCAACTTCCAGTGGGCCTGGGCATCCGGCTACGCCGCCGCGCAGTACGTCTGACCAACTGGCGTACACAAAACAACGGTGGGAGCGGGCTTGCTCGCGAAAGCGTCGGATCAGTCAACATTGATGTTGAATGACACACCGCCTTCGCGAGCAAGCCCGCTCCCACATTGGGTCTGTGATGATTTGCAGAGTGTATTCGCACAAGGAAGGAACAGATTTTGCTGTCTGATGTGATCGCCGCCATTGCGTCGACGTCATTAGTGGCTCAATTTAGCGTCATTGCCTCGGAAGGCCTTCGCACTTCATGTCATCGACTTCGTTCAGCCAGTCTCTGCGTCGCCTTTGGGCGCTGGATAAATTCAGCTACAGCGTGCGGGTGTTCATCGCCCTGACCGGCACCATGGCGCTGTGTTGGTATCAGGATGAAATGGGCCTGTTGATCCCGTTGTTCCTGGGGATCATTGCCAGCGCCCTGGCTGAAACCGACGACAGTTGGCAGGGCCGTCTCAATGCACTGGCGGTCACGCTGGTGTGTTTCCTGGTCGCTTCGCTGTCCGTCGAACTGCTATTCCCCTACCCGAAAATCTTTATCGTCGCCTTCGCCCTGGCCGCCTTCTGCCTGACCATGCTCGGCGCCCTCGGCGAACGCTATGGCGCGATTGCTTCAGCGACCTTGATCCTGTCGGTCTACACCATGATCGGCGTGGACCAGCGTGGTGGTGCGGTCACCGATGTCTGGCACGAACCGGTGCTGCTGGTGGCCGGTGCAGCCTGGTACGGTCTGCTTTCAGTGCTTTGGCAGGCGCTGTTCTCCAACCAGCCTGTACAGCAGAGCCTCGCGCGGCTGTTCCGGGAGCTGGGGTTTTACCTGAAGCTCAAATCATCGCTATTCGAACCGATCCGGCAAATGGACGTTGAAGCGCGACGCCTGGAGCTGGCCCAGCAGAACGGCCGGGTGGTGGCGGCGATGAATGCGGCCAAGGAAATCATCCTGCATCGGGTTGGCAACGCCCGGCCGGGATCGAAAGTCAGTCGCTACCTCAAGCTGTACTTCCTCGCCCAGGATATCCACGAGCGCGCCAGCTCATCGCACTACCCCTACAACGCCCTGGCCGAAGCATTCTTCCACAGCGACGTGCTGTTCCGCTGTCAGCGCCTGCTGCGCCAGCAAGGCAAGGCCTGCAGGGCACTGGCCGAATCGATCCAGATGCGCCAGCCATTCATCTATGACGCCAGCTTCGCTGAAGCCCTGAGCGACCTGGACGCCTCCCTCGAACACCTGCGGGTGCAGAGCAACCCAGCCTGGCGCGGCTTGCTCCGCTCCTTGCGGGCACTGGCGGCGAACCTGGGTACCCTCGACCACCTGCTCAGCGACGCGAGCAACCCTGATGCCCTGGCCGACGCCACCGACAGTAGCCTGCTCGATCGCTCGCCACGCAACCTCAAGGACGTGTGGACCCGCCTGCGTACGCAACTCACGCCGACCTCGCTGCTGTTCCGCCACGCCCTGCGATTGCCCCTGGCCTTGAGCATCGGCTACGCCATGGTGCATTTGATCCACCCTTCCCAAGGCTACTGGATCATCCTCACCACGCTGTTTGTCTGCCAACCGAACTACGGCGCGACACGACGCAAACTCGGCCAGCGGATCATCGGCACCGCCTTTGGCCTGACGCTGGCCTGGGCGCTGTTCGATCTGTTCCCGAACCCGCTGATCCAGTCATGCTTCGCCATCGCCGCCGGGGTGGTGTTCTTTATCAATCGCACCACCCGCTACACCCTGGCGACGGCGGCAATTACCTTGATGGTGCTGTTCTGCTTCAACCAGGTGGGCGACGGTTACGGGCTGTTCCTGCCACGACTGCTCGATACCTTGCTCGGCAGCCTGATCGCCGGGCTGGCGGTGTTTCTGTTCCTGCCGGACTGGCAAGGCCGTCGCCTGAACAAGGTGCTGGCCAACACGCTGACCTGCAACAGCATTTACCTGCGCCAGATCATGCAGCAGTACGCCGCCGGCAAGAGCGACGACCTGGCCTACCGCCTCGCCCGACGCAACGCACACAACGCCGACGCTGCGCTGTCGACCACCTTGGCGAACATGCTGATGGAGCCGGGGCACTTCCGTAAGGAGGCGGATGTCGGCTTTCGCTTCCTGGTGCTGTCACACACGCTGCTCAGCTATTTGTCAGGCTTGGGGGCACACAGGGAAACGCAGTTGCCGGCCGATGTTCGCGAGCACCTGATCGAAGGCGCCGGGGTGAAGCTCGCCACCAGCATCGACGAAATAGCCCAGGGGCTGGCCAGTAAATCCTCGATTGCGATCCAGAGCGACGAAGAAGAGGCGCTGGCCGATACCCTTGAGCAGATGCCCGATGAAATCGATGAAGGCCAGCGGTTGGTGCAGACACAACTGGCGTTGATCTGCCGGCAATTGGGACCGTTGCGGACGCTGGCGGCGCATCTGATCAAGGACACCAGCGAAGCTTGAGACATGCGGGGCCTGGAGGGGCCTGCTCGCGATGAGGCCCGCTCAAACAACGCCGAACCCGCCGCAGGCAGCTAACTCCCTACATCCCATGCTGCCTCATCAACCTGGCATAACTCCCATCCGCCTTCATCGCCGCAATCGCGCGGTCGAAACCAGCGACGATCTGTTCGTGCTCCGGGTTCTTCAGGCTAACCAGAATGTGCAGACTGTTTTCGCTCAACGGCTTGGGCAGGAACTCCACGGCATTGCGCACCTTGGGCACTTCGCGAGCGAGGTAGTAACGGGCGACATATTCGTCTTCAAGGGTCAGTTTGACCCTGTTCGCCGCGACCATGCGCACTGCCATGGCGAAGCTGTGCACCGGGACTTTTTGCAACGACTGGTCTTCATCGAAGGTCGATGAATAGGCGTAACCGCGCACCACCGCAATCGGATAGGTGTGCAGTTGCTGCAGATCATTGAATTCGATGGGGGCATCTTTGCGCTTGAGAAACCGCACGCGGTTGAGCAGGTACTGCGCGGAAAACTGGCCAAGTTTTGTGCGCTCGTCGTTGTACCAGGCGTTGACCAGCACGTCGTACCGCCCCTCGCCCACCCCCCGCAGAGCCCTAGCCCAGGGCACCTGTTCAAACTCACTGGCATAACCGGCCCTGGCCAGTGCGGTACTGACAATATCCGTGGCCAGGCCGCCATTGATCAACGTGGCATCGGTAAAGGGAGGCCAGGCATCGGCGACCAGACGCAGCCTGTCAGCGGACACCCCCTGGACCTGCAACAGCAATCCGATCAAGGCCAAAGCTCGATGCAATCGCGGCATGCTGGAAAATCCTTAGCGGGCGGTTTGCCCGGTGTGCTTTCAGCCAGAACCCCAAGGCCCCTTACCGGCATATCCCGGGTACTCAAAGTAGCTCATCGGAGCCACTGCAAAGCGCTTCATTGCAGAGTACACAAAGGCGGCGCAACCGCGAGCAATCAATGATGGCATTTTGGACATTGTTACAGATTGATCCGCCATAAAGACTTCTGCCACCAGTGCGCTTAGTATCGGAGGTACGTTTTCAGGAAATCAAAACATGACAGTCGATTGGATCTGCAAACACCACAGCGATCTGGGCAAAGAGCAGCTGTACGCCATTCTGCAGTTGCGTACCGAAGTATTTGTCGTCGAACAGAAATGCGTTTATCAGGACATTGATGGCCAGGATCTGGAAGGTGACACCTGCCACGTGATGGCCTGGGACGGCAACCGACTGGTGGCCTACCTGCGGCTGCTGGACCCGCAATCACAGGGTGGTGACGTGGTGATCGGCCGGGTGCTCACCGCACCGCACGCTCGTCGCAGTGGCCTGGGTCACGAGTTGATGGAGCAGGCGCTCAAGCAGATCGAAAAATACTGGCCCGACATGCCGGTCTATCTCTCGGCACAGGCACATTTGCAGGGGTATTACGGGCGATACGGGTTTGTCGTGTCGGGTGAGGAATATGTCGAGGATGGCATTCCACACATCGGGATGCGTCGTTCCTGAAGTGCTTCAACCCGGATTGCCGCAGGGGATCCGGGTTATACGGCAGGCTGCACAATACTGAAGCTCAGGGATACTCCAGCACTGCCTTGATCTGCTGCAGATTGCCCTCGATCCAGCCCCGATCGATCGCGCCCCACTCGCGAATCCGGTAGCGCCCCGCATGGTTGCGCGCTCCCTCTTCCTGCTCGAACTCGCAAACAATATCCAGATCCGCCAAGGCCGCGATGGTGTCCTGGGCGGTGCGCCGTGGCATGCCGGTGGCTTCGGTCAACGCCGGGACGCTGCTGGCCAGCCCGCTGTCGATCAGGTACGCCACGTACAAGCGGCGATAGAAACTGCTTTTGGTCTTGCTTACGTCCATCTAACGCTCCTTGAAAGATCGTCTATTGCATATCCCGCCACGTCAGGTACACCCGAACATCAAACTCGACTTGGTGATACCCCGGCAACATGTGCTCGCAAAGCTTGTAGAACGCCTTGTTGTGGTCCGATTCCTTGAAGTGTGCCAGCTCGTGCACCACGATCATTTTCAGGAACTGCGAAGGCGCATCCTTGAACAGCGAGGCAATGCGAATTTCCTTCTTGGCCTTGAGTTTGCCGCCCTGCACCCGGGAGATCGTGGTGTGCAGGCCAAGGGCTCGGTGAGTCAGGTCCAGACGGTTGTCGAACAGTACCTTGTCGATGGCCGGGGCATTGCGCAAGTATTCCTGCTTGAGGTCGAGCGCATAGGTGTACAGCGCCTTGTCACTCTGCACTGCGTGTTTTTCCGGGTAACGCTGGCTCAGGTAATCACCCAGCCGACCGTCGGTGATCAGTTGGCGCACCTGAGCCTGCAGGGAAGCGGGATAGGCCTGGAGGTATTTCAGAACGGTCATCGGGGCGGTAAATACAAGTCACGAAAAGATCGCCAGTGTAGCGAATTCAGCCGGACAACGCGCTCCAGTCGAATGGTTGCACAAAGCCGCCGACCTCCTCGGCCATCATCGGCCGCGCCACCAGTGAACCTTGCACATAGCCGCAACCATTGGCTTGCAGCCATTGATATTGCACGACGTTTTCCACTCCTTCGGCAACCACCTCCATGGCCAACTGGCTGCACAGGTCGATCACGCTACGCACCAGTGCCGCATCCCGTTCGGATGAAGGCAACCGCGCGATCATATGGCGGTCGAGTTTCAGCGTGTGGAGCTCCAGGTCGCGAATAAGCGCGAGGGAGCATGGCCCGCAACCAAAATCATCGAGAGCCACCCGCACCCCCAGATTGCGCAGCAGACGCAATTGCTTGCGGGTTTCCTCGGTGTTATGCATCAAGGCCTCCTCGGTGACCTCGATTTCCAGATGGTGTGGCTGCAAGCCATGGCGCTCAAGTACCTGACGCAGTTCTGTTGCCAGGCCAGGCATAGCGAATTGCGTACTGCTCAAGCTGACACTCAATACCAGATCCTCGGCAAATACGGCTTCCCAGGCTTTGCGTTGCCCTGCGCTGCGCTGGTAAATCCAGCTGCCAAGCCGGCTGATCAACCGTGCCTCTTCCAGCAAGGGTAAAAACAGCCCCGGGGGAACATCGCCGACGCTTGGATGCTGCCAGTGCAGCAACGCCTCGAAACCACGGAGCCGCCCGCCAGCAATCGCGACCTGGGGTTGATACACCAGATTGAACTCACGATTCTCGATGGCCGTTCGCACACTTTCCTCGAGCATCAGCCGCGAACGCGCCCGCCCGTTCATTTCGTGGTCATAAAAGCGATATTGCTGACGGCCCGCACGCTTGGCTTCGTACATGGCGATGTCGGACGCTCGCAACAGCCCGTCGAGATTGGTAGCGCAATCGGGAAACGTGGCAATGCCGATACTGGCGCCCAGCGCAATATCCAGCCCATCGATTTGCTGGCAGATCGATACTCGCTCAATAAGCTTCTCGGCAATCTTGGCCGCCTGCTCGGGAAACTCAAGATCCAGCAGCGCTGTGAACTCGTCGCCGCCTATCCGCGCCAGGATATCGAAAGGCCGCAGGCAGGTCTTGAGCTGCTCGGACACCCAGCGCAGGACCCGATCACCGGCATCGTGCCCAAGAGAGTCGTTGACTCGCTTGAAACCATCGAGATCCAGGAACAGCAATACCCAGTGGCTGTCCGCTCGCTCGCCGCGCAGCAGCAGGTTTTCCACCGTCTGGTAAAACCCCCGGCGGTTGAGCAGCCCGGTCAGCGGGTCGGTCACGGCCTGAAACTCCAGCTGCTGATGCAGGTGACGCACCACGGACATGTCCAGCACGGTCACGACCATCGCATGTTGCTCCGAAGGCAATGGTGCACAGGAAAGCGTCACCGGCACCTGCTGACCCAGCGCCGTGCGCAACAGCGCATCGTGCAGACGCAGGGTCTCGCCGCGTCGGTAAGCGGCAAAGAAGTCGGAATCGGCCCATACCGGAATATGCGGTTTTTGCAGGGAATCCAGAAAATCCTTGCCTTGCAGCTCCTGCACCGTGGCATTGAGCAACCTCGACATTGCCGGGTTGGCAAACCGTATCAGCCCGTCCTCACCCACTACCGCAATGCCTTCGGCGGCGTTGTCCAGTATCGAAGCGTTGAAGGCGCGTGCGGACTCCAGATCATGGCTCAGGTGTTGCAACTGCCGGCGATTGCGCTGATGCTCGAGCAGGGCCTGGACCTTGGGTTTAAGAATCTGTGGATCAAAGGGTTTGAAAAGATAGTCCACAGCACCGCTGGCATAGCCTTTGATCACCGCGTCCTGGGTCTGTTCGGCGGCGGTCAGGAAAATGATCGGCGTAAGGCGCGTTCGCTGGCTGCCGCGCATCAGGCGCGCGACTTCAAAACCATCCATGCCCGGCATCTGCACATCCAGCAGCACCAGGTCGATATCGTGTTCGAGCAGCAGACCCAGCGCTTCGAAGCCCGACGCGGCGGTGATGACCTGCCAGTCCTGACGAGACAGCAAGGCGTGCAGGCTGATCAGGTTTTCAGGGTAGTCATCGACGATCAGTAAGGTTGAGCTGCCTTCACCCGGCGTGGGTTGCGCGCATTCCATGCTGCTTCTCTTTGGCGGGAGTCAGGCCGGGCTCTTGTGAAAACCGGACAAATTGTAAGTGCTTACTCTAGACGCGGATCTACTAAAGCAGTAGGTGTCATTGCGCCATCATCTACCAATAAGTCTTTTTGCCGACTAACGGTCAGTCCTTGAGGCCCAATAAAACCGGGAAGGATGGCATTTCGACAACATGCTGGCGCCAATTAAATACCGGGCCAGAGTTAACAAGCTCACCTCGTACGCTTATAAAGACCGCCGTCAAAGGCACGTGCCGGAGCGTTTGGCACGTTCGTACAGGAAGCAGCAGATGGAAGCACTGACATGATCGACCTCGCAACCTGGAACCTCAGTGTTCCCGTCGGCAGCCCGCCCTACACCGTTGAAACGTCAAAACTGGTGAACGGCTTCAAGGATCAATACTTCCACTCCGACACCGGTACGTTGTTTTTCTGGGCTCCAGTGACCGGCTCCCGTACCGCAAACGCCATTTATCCGCGTACCGAACTACGGGAAACCTACAGCAACGGCACCCTGCGCAATTGGTACTACCCGGACGCCGACAACACATTGCGCGCCACCCTGGCGGTGAACCAGGTGCCAAGCTCGGGAAAAATCGTCATAGGCCAGATCCATGCCTATGAAAGCCAGAAACCCATGGTGAAGGTCGAATACCAATACAAAACCACGACCGCCACCGGCAATATCGTCGCCAAAGTGCGCATGCACCCCTATGACGCCGAAGGCCGGGTGATCACAATCGCCACGGGTGTGAAGCTTGATCGGGAGTTCTCGTATCTCATCCACCTCAGTCCTGGAGGTGCGCTGGGCATCAGCGCTGCGGGCTATCAATGGGACACCAATATCAGTGCGACGTGGCGGGACAAACCACTGTACTTCAAGGCTGGCGTTTATGTGCAGGACAACACCGGGTACACCAGTGAAGGCGGGAAAGTGACGTTCAGCAAGCTGGATATCGATCACGATAAGTAAACAGGCTGCAATCTTTAGATCTTGCGCCCACAAAAAACCCGCCTCCGGGCGTAATGCTGTTCACTTAAGCTGGGGCACACACATGTGGCGAGGGGGCTCGTCGGACCGCCGCACCGCCCCGTTCGGCTGCGGAGCGGCCCCAAAACCAGCCATCGAGGTGTATCAGGTACACCGCGTGAGATGGTTTTACGACTGCTTCGCAGCCGAACGGGGCGGTGCGGCGGTCCGACGAGCCCCCTCGCCACAGATTTTGTACTTGCCTGAAGATCCGTCTTAAGTGAACAGCATTACGCCTCCGGGCGGGTTTTTCATTCGATCCAAACGCTGCAGGTCTTAGTTGACCTTGGCGTTCAACTCACCTTTCAGATAACGCTGGAACATTGCTTCCAGGGAGATCGGCTTGATCTTCGAAGCGTTGCCTGCGGTACCGAAGGCTTCATAACGAGCGATGCACACGTCGCGCATGGCGGTCACGGTGGCGCCGAAGAACTTGCGCGGGTCGAATTCGCTCGGGTTGGTGGCCATCAGGCGACGCATGGCGCCGGTGGATGCCAGGCGCAGGTCGGTGTCGATGTTGACCTTGCGCACGCCGTGCTTGATGCCTTCGACGATTTCTTCAACCGGTACGCCGTAGGTTTCTTTGATGTCGCCGCCGTACTGGTTGATGATCGCCAGCCACTCTTGCGGAACCGAAGACGAACCGTGCATCACCAGGTGAGTGTTCGGAATACGCTTGTGGATCTCTTTGATGCGGTCGATCGCCAGCACATCGCCGGTAGGCGGCTTGGTGAACTTGTACGCGCCGTGGCTGGTACCAATGGCGATGGCCAGGGCGTCGACCTGGGTACGCTTGACGAAGTCAGCGGCTTCTTCCGGGTCAGTCAGCATCTGGCTGTGATCCAGAATGCCTTCGGCGCCGATGCCGTCTTCTTCACCAGCCATGCCGGTTTCCAGCGAACCCAGGCAGCCCAGTTCGCCCTCTACCGATACGCCGCAGGCGTGAGCCATGGCCACGGTTTGTTGGGTTACACGGACGTTGTAGTCGTAGTCGGTCGGGGTCTTGCCGTCTTCGCCCAGGGAACCGTCCATCATTACCGAGCTGAAGCCCAGTTGAATGGAACGCTGGCAGACGTCAGGGCTGGTGCCGTGGTCCTGGTGCATGCACACCGGGATGTGCGGGAACTCTTCGATTGCCGCCAGGATCAGGTGGCGCAGGAATGGGGCACCGGCGTATTTGCGAGCACCGGCCGAAGCCTGGACGATCACCGGGGAGTCAGTCTTGTCAGCGGCTTCCATGATGGCGCGCATCTGCTCAAGGTTGTTGACGTTGAAGGCTGGAACGCCGTAGCCGAACTCGGCTGCGTGGTCCAGCATCTGGCGCATGCTGATAAGTGCCATTGTGTGTATCTCTCCCGGTTGAGGGTCGTTAATCGTGCCAGCCTGCCGTAGCGGCGGCGGCTATTCAAGTTATTGCAGATCGGGGGTTGGCCCCGCGCTGCGAATTCGGTGTTGCCTTGTGGCGAGGGGGCTAGCCCCCGTTGGAGTGCGAAGCGCTCCCATGCGACATTTCTGACTTACCAATTGGGGGCTGCTGCGCAGCCCATCGGGGGCAAGCCCCCTCGCCACAAAAGCCCCCTCACCATAAAAACCCGTTTACACACGGGATTGGTGGTGTATCGATTACTGCGCCTTGCAACCACGGCCAATCAAATCATTGGTGGCGACCCAGTAAACCAGGCCTTCCTCACCTTTTATGTGAAACGCCAGCATGTCGTTGCTGTACAGCGAACCCGACGCGCCCGGCTCCTGCTTGAGGCGGTAGACCTGATCGGCTCCGCCGAGGCGGACGTCGACTTGCTCACGGCTGTCGTCGGTATAGCGCCAGACAACCTTCGCCTGGCTGTCGCAGGTCCAGGTAGTCCAGTTGTCCACCGGTGCGGACGACTCGAACGGGTTCAAGCTGGTGCACCCGGCCAACAGTGCCAGCGCCGTAATGGCGATAAATCCTTTCATCCGTGTCCCTCGACCAACGGCGCACGCCGCCAGCCCTGAGTAAAGAGTCAGACCCGTCAAGGACATCCATGTTCCTTGGCGGGGGTCTGGGTCTCGTATTTGTCCAGGCCATCAGGCCCGGAACGCTTGTTGAGCACCGGATTGGTTTCCGCCTGCCAGTCAGCCTGGTAGCAGCCCTTTTCCGCTGCAGACGGCGCAGGCTCCGGCGTGGCTTTCGGATTACTCCCGCAAGCGGCCAGCAAACCCGCAACGATCATCAGCGCTAACGTCTTGACCATTTCAACACTCCCTTGCCTGGTCAAACGGGCGACCCTCAGGCCTTGGCCCGGCTTTCCAGGACTTCAACGGCTGGCAACACCTTGCCTTCGACGAATTCGAGGAACGCGCCGCCACCGGTAGAAATGTAGGAAATTTGCTCGGCCACGCCATATTTGTCGATGGCAGCCAGGGTGTCGCCACCGCCCGCGATGGAGAACGCCGCGCTGTCTGCGATAGCCTGGGCCAGCACTTTGGTGCCGTTACCGAACTGGTCGAACTCGAATACACCCACCGGGCCGTTCCACAGGATGGTCTTCGACGACTTCAGCAGTTCGGCGAAATTCGCCGCGGTCTGTGGGCCGATGTCGAGGATCATGTCGTCGTCCGCAACGTCGGCGATCAGCTTCACGGTGGCCGCAGCGCTTTCAGCGAATTCCTTGGCAACTACCACGTCTACCGGCAATGGCACACTGACCTTTGCGGCGATGGCGCGGGCCGTGTCCAGCAGGTCCGGCTCGTACAGGGATTTGCCAACCGGGTGACCGGCAGCCGCCAGGAAGGTGTTGGCGATACCGCCGCCGACGATCAACTGGTTGCAGATCTGGCTCAGGCTGTTGAGCACGTCGAGCTTGGTCGAAACCTTGGAACCGGCCACGATGGCAGCCATTGGCTGGGCCGGGGCGCCCAGGGCCTTGCCCAGTGCGTCGAGCTCGGCAGCCAGCAACGGGCCGGCAGCGGCAACCTTGGCGAACTTGGCCACGCCGTGGGTCGAGCCCTCGGCGCGGTGCGCGGTGCCGAAGGCGTCCATCACGAACACGTCGCACAGGGCGGCGTATTGCTTGGCCAGTTCGTCAGCGTTCTTTTTCTCGCCCTTGTTGAAGCGCACGTTTTCGAACAGCACGATGTCGCCGGCCTTGACGTCGACGCCGCCCAGGTAATCAGCCACCAGCGGCACTTCGCGGCCCAGGGCGCGGCTCAGGTAATCGGCGACTGGCTTGAGGCTGTTCTCGGCCGAGAACTCGCCTTCAGTCGGACGGCCAAGGTGCGAGCAAACCATTACGGCCGCGCCTTTTTCCAGGGCCAGCTTGATGGTCGGCAGCGAAGCCAGGATTCGCGCATCGCTGGTGACAACTCCGTCCTTGACTGGGACGTTGAGGTCTTCGCGGATCAATACGCGCTTACCTTGCAGATCGAGGTCGGACATCTTCAACACGGTCATGGGTCGCATTTCCTGGGTTACTGTTTTGTAGAGACGATGGGTGAAGCTGTTTGCAGGTAGTGCTCTGCAACATCCAGCATTCGGTTGGCAAAACCCCATTCGTTGTCGAACCAGGCCAGGATGTTCACCAGCCGAGGGCCGGAAACACGGGTCTGACTGGCATCGACGATGGCCGAATGTGGGTCATGGTTGAAATCACAGCTGGCATGGGGCAACTCGGTGTAAGCCAGAAGACCTTTGAGCGGGCCGCTGCTGGCGGCCTCGCGCAAAATCCGGTTGACCTCGGTGGCGTCGGTCGCGGTGGCGGTCTGCATCGTGATATCGAGGCAGGACACGTTAACCGTTGGCACCCGTACGGCTTTGGCCTGAATTCGCCCTGCAAGTTCCGGCAACAGCCGTTCGATGCCGCGCGCCAGACCGGTGGACACCGGAATCACCGACTGGAACGCCGAACGGGTGCGGCGCAAGTCTTCGTGATGATAGGCGTCGATGACCGGCTGATCGTTCATCGCCGAGTGAATCGTGGTGATCGACACGTAGTCCAGGCCAATGGCCTGGTTGAGCAGGCGCAACAGCGGCACACCGCAGTTGGTGGTGCAGGACGCGTTGGACACCAGCCGCTCGTCGCCGGTCAGGCAATCCTGATTCACACCGTAGACGATAGTGGCGTCGACATCCGCTTCGCTGGCCATTGGCTGGGAAAACAATACTCGTGGCGCGCCGGCGTCGAGAAACCGCTGGCCGTCTTCACGGGTGTTGTAAGCGCCGGAGCATTCCAGCACCAGATCGACGCCCAGGGACGCCCAATCGATGCCTTCGGGGGCGGCACTGCGCAAGACCTTCACGCAGTCGCCATTAATATGCAGACAATCGCCTTCGACTTTCACCTCGCCGGGAAAACGCCCGTGGGTGGAGTCGAAGCGTGTCAGGTATTCGATGCTGGCCATGTCGGCCAGATCGTTGATCGCGACAATCTCAAACCCGGCCTTGTCGCCTCGCTCGAACAACGCACGCAAGACGCAACGACCAATCCGGCCGTAGCCGTTGAGTGCAACTTTGTAGGGACGCGGTTGAGGCATGGGGTTCTCGATAGTATTCGCTAACAACACAACCCCCGTGTAGGAGCGAGCATGCTCGCGATGGTGGTCCAGTCGACGTGGGCATCCAGGCTCCCAGCGTTATCGTTAACAACCATCGCGAGCATGCTCGCTCCTACAGGGGAGCGCGGCAGCCTGCGCCACCGCGCTGTGCTTTAGTCTTCCAGCAGCTCTTCAGCCTGACCCAGAATGTTTTCCAGGGTGAAACCGAACTCTTCGAACAACGCGCTCGCAGGCGCCGACTCACCGTAAGTGGTCATGCCGATCACGCGGCCTTCCAGGCCCACGTACTTGTACCAGTAATCCGCGTGAGCGGCTTCGATGGCGATACGGGCGCTGACCTGCAACGGCAGGACCGATTGCTTGTAACCGGCGTCCTGGGCATCGAACACGCTGGTGCACGGCATGGAAACCACGCGAACCTTGCGGCCCTGCTCGGTCAGTTTGTCGAAGGCTTGAACGGCCAGGCCGACTTCCGAACCGGTGGCAATCAGGATCAGCTCTGGCTCACCAGCGCAGTCTTTCAGCACATAACCACCACGGCTGATGTCGGCGATCTGGCCGGCATCACGGGTTTGGTGCTGCAGGTTCTGACGCGAGAAGATCAGGGCCGAAGGACCGTCCTTGCGCTCCAGTGCGTATTTCCAGCTCACGGCCGATTCAACAGCATCGGCTGGACGCCAGGTGTCGAGGTTCGGCGTGCAACGCAGGCTGGCCAGTTGCTCGATTGGCTGGTGAGTCGGGCCGTCTTCGCCCAGACCGATGGAGTCGTGGGTGTAGACGTGAATCACGCGCTGCTTCATCAGGGCCGACATGCGCACGGCATTGCGCGCGTATTCCATGAACATCAGGAAGGTCGCGCCGTAAGGCACCAGGCCGCCGTGCAAGGCAACGCCGTTCATGATGGCGGTCATGCCGAACTCGCGCACGCCGTAGTACATGTAGTTGCCGCTGGCATCTTCAGCGGTCACGCCTTTGCAGCCTTTCCACAGGGTCAGGTTGGAACCGGCCAGGTCAGCCGAACCACCGAGGAACTCAGGCAGCAGCGGGCCAAATGCGTTCAGGGCGTTCTGGCTGGCTTTACGGCTGGCGATGGTTTCGCCCTTGGCAGCGACTTCGGCGATGTAGGCGTCAGCCTTCTCGGAGAAATCAGCCGGCAGTTCGCCACTCAGGCGACGCACCAGTTCGTTGGCTTCGGTCGGGAATGCGGCGGAGTAGGCAGCGAAACGCTGGTCCCACTCGGCTTCGGCAGCGCGACCGGCTTCCTTGGCGTCCCACTCGGCGTAGATGTCGGCCGGGATTTCGAACGGACCGTGGTTCCACTTCAGCGCCGCACGGGTCAGGGCAATTTCCGCGTCACCCAGTGGGGCGCCGTGGCAGTCTTCCTTGCCTTGCTTGTTCGGCGAACCGAAACCGATGGTGGTCTTGCAGCAGATCAGGGTCGGCTGCTCGCTTTTGCGTGCAGTCTCGATTGCCGTCTTGATCTCTTCCGGGTCATGACCATCGACATTGCGGATCACTTGCCAGTTGTAGGACTCAAAGCGCTTGGGCGTGTCATCGGTGAACCAGCCTTCGACTTCGCCGTCGATGGAGATGCCGTTGTCATCGTAGAAGGCAATCAGCTTGCCCAGGCCCAGCGTGCCAGCCAGGGAGGCGACTTCGTGGGAAATGCCTTCCATCATGCAGCCATCACCCAGGAATACGTAGGTGTGGTGATCGACGATGTTGTGGCCAGGACGGTTGAACTGCGCCGCCAGGACTTTTTCCGCCAGGGCAAAACCCACGGCGTTGGCCAGGCCTTGGCCCAGCGGACCGGTGGTGGTTTCAACGCCCGGGGTGTAACCGAGTTCCGGGTGACCCGGAGTGCGGCTGTGCAGCTGGCGGAACTGCTTCAGGTCTTCGATCGACAGGTCGTAGCCGGTCAGGTGCAGCAACGAGTAGATCAACATCGAGCCGTGACCGTTGGACAGCACGAAGCGGTCACGGTCGGCGAACGATGGATTGCTCGGGTTGTGCTTGAGGTAGTCACGCCAAAGTACTTCGGCGATATCCGCCATACCCATAGGGGCACCGGGATGGCCGCTGTTGGCTTTTTGCACGGCATCCATGCTGAGGGCACGAATGGCGTTGGCACGCTCACGACGGCTTGGCATCGCTGTTCTCCTGGGGATTGATTAAAACGAAACGGAAAAAAGGCGAGCATTTTCCCTCACCGGGACGCCTCGGGGCAATGACAGATAGTCATCTGAAGGCGTTTTTCCAACGGATAACGGCGGATTCTTCTGATGAAACCTTTCCGCTATCCGTTTGTAGAGTGAAGCGGCCCGTGAGAAGTGCCATCTATCGTGCAATATCAAAACTTTTTGATATTGCCCTTGCGGTGCTTTCGGCCCATGACTAGACTGCCGGCCTTATGAATTTACGCGTGCCCTCCATTCAACATGACGATTGCGATGAGCTGGCGGCCTTGTGCAAGGCCGGCGGTGATCCCCTGCGGTTGAATGTATTGCGCGCGCTGGCCAACGACTCGTTCGGGGTGCTGGAACTGGCGCAGATATTCGGCATCGGCCAGTCGGGCATGAGTCATCACCTCAAGGTTCTGGCCCAGGCCGACCTGGTGGCGACCCGCCGTGAAGGCAATGCGATTTTCTACCGTCGCGCCCTGCCCCACACCGAGCTGCTGGGCGGCAAGCTGCACGCTGCCTTGCTCGATGAAGTGGATAACCTGACGCTGCCGGCCGATGTACAGTCGCGTATCGCCCAGGTTCACGGACAGCGCGCGGCGGCCAGCCAGGACTTTTTCTCACGGGTTGCGGAGAAATTTCGCGCCCAGCAAGACCTGATCGCCGGCCTGCCACAGTACCGCGAAAGCGTGCTGGCCCTGCTCGACAAGCTGAGTTTCGGCCCAGGCGCCACGGCCATTGAAGTCGGCCCCGGCGACGGTGCATTCCTGCCCGAACTGGCGCGCCGCTTCACCCAGGTCACGGCGCTGGACAACAGCCCGGCGATGCTGGAACTGGCACGTCAGGTCTGCGAACGCGAGACGCTGACTAACGTTAACCTGCAACTGGCCGATGCATTGAACGGCGTCAGCCTGCAAGCCGATTGCGTTGTACTGAACATGGTGCTGCACCATTTTGCCGCGCCGGCCGATGCGCTCAAGCACATGGCCAATTTGCTGCAACCAGGCGGTAGCCTGTTAGTGACAGAGTTATGTAGCCATAACCAGAGTTGGGCCAAGGAGGCCTGCGGTGATCTCTGGCTAGGGTTTGAACAGGACGATTTGGCCCGTTGGGCCACCGCTGCGGGACTCGTTCCCGGGGAAAGCCTCTATGTAGGCTTACGTAATGGTTTCCAGATCCAGGTACGCCACTTTCAGCGACCGGCTGGCGACACTCACCATCGGTAAATTCAGGAAAACATCGAGATGAGCGAATACTCCCTTTTCACCTCCGAGTCCGTGTCTGAAGGGCATCCGGACAAAATCGCCGACCAGATTTCTGATGCGGTGCTGGACGCCATCATTGCAGAAGACAAGTTCGCCCGCGTGGCGTGCGAGACTCTGGTGAAAACGGGCGTGGCGATCATCGCCGGCGAAGTGACCACTTCGGCCTGGGTTGACCTGGAGCAGATCGTTCGTGATGTCATCACCGACATCGGCTACACCAGCTCCGACGTCGGTTTCGACGGCGCGACCTGCGGCGTGATGAACATCATCGGCAAGCAGTCCCCTGACATCAACCAGGGCGTTGACCGTGCCAAGCCTGAAGATCAGGGCGCCGGCGACCAGGGCCTGATGTTCGGCTACGCCAGCAATGAAACCGACGTGCTGATGCCAGCACCGATCACTTTCTCGCACCAGTTGGTGCAGCGCCAGGCTGAAGCCCGTAAATCCGGCCTGCTGCCTTGGCTGCGCCCGGACGCCAAGTCGCAAGTGACTTGCCGTTACGAAGGCGGCAAGGTTGTCGGTATCGACGCCGTGGTCCTGTCGACCCAGCACAATCCGGAAGTGTCGTACAACGACCTGCGCGAAGGCGTGATGGAGCTGATCGTCAAGCACGTACTGCCTGCCGAACTGCTGTCCAAGGACACCCAGTTCCACATCAACCCGACCGGCCAGTTCATCATCGGCGGCCCGGTGGGCGACTGCGGCCTGACCGGTCGCAAGATCATCGTCGACAGCTACGGCGGCATGGCCCGTCACGGTGGCGGCGCGTTCTCCGGCAAGGATCCATCCAAGGTTGACCGTTCGGCCGCCTACGCCGGTCGTTACGTGGCCAAGAACATCGTTGCCGCCGGCCTGGCCGAGCGCTGCGAGATCCAGGTTTCCTACGCGATCGGTGTTGCCCAGCCGACTTCGATCTCGTTGAACACCTTCGGCACCGGCAAGATCAGCGACGACAAGATCGTCAAACTGGTCCGCGAAGTGTTCGACCTGCGTCCATACGCGATCACCACCATGCTCGACCTGCTGCACCCGATGTATCAGGAAACCGCTGCGTACGGCCACTTCGGTCGTACCCCGGCGACCAAGACCGTGGGCGACGACACGTTCACCACGTTCACCTGGGAAAAAACCGACCGCGCCGACGACCTGCGTTCCGCTGCCGGCCTGTAAGACCTTCCCCGCAGTACCCAAAGCCCCGCACGGTTCGCCATGCGGGGCTTTTTCGTGGGTAACCGCCAGACTTTGCGGACATCGAAACACACGGAAAAATACTGCTCGAGCAGCCTTCGGAATCTTTCCTAACCTTCAGGCAACCCACTGAGCAAGGACGCTCGCGATGCTCCTCGACCCACGCCTGTTTATTACCTGCCTGCTTGCCCTCTCCTGCCTGACCGCCCGCGCCGCCCAATGCCCCGACTGGCCACCCGAACGCGCCTCGAACGAAATCACCACCCTGCAAACCCGGATCGACCTCTGGGACGACAGCTACCATCGCCAAGGCCACTCGCTGGTCGCCGATGAGCTTTACGATCAGTCCCACGCGCGACTTACCCAATGGCGTACATGCTTCGGCCTGACTAAACCGGCGGACCCGTTGCGCACTGCCGGTGGCCCTGTCACTCACCCTATTCCTCACACCGGCCTGGAAAAGCTCAGTGATGCCCAGGCCGTGGAAGACTGGCTGAAAGATCGCCACGAGGTCTGGATTCAGCCCAAAGTCGACGGCGTCGCCGTGACCCTGGTCTACCGCAGCGGCGTATTGACTCAGGCGATCAGCCGGGGAGACGGTACCAAGGGGCGGGACTGGACTGCATCGGCGCGCCAGATCCCCGGTATCCCCCGGCAATTGAGGCAGGCCCGGGACCTGGTAGTGCAAGGCGAGCTTTATTGGCACGCGACCGGCCATGTCCAGGCCGAAGCCGGCAGCCTCAATGCTCGCGGCACAGTGGCCGGCTTGATGGCACGCAAAACAATGAGTGCGCAACAGGCGTCGGGCATCGGCCTGTTTGTCTGGGACTGGCCGCAGGGGCCGAGCGACCTGCGCGAACGCGTGGCCGCGCTGGACGAGTTGGGCTTCCCGAGCACAGCGCCTTACAGTCACCCGATCAAGACACTGGCGGACGTTGAAGGCTGGCGGGATCACTGGTATCGCTCACCCCTGCCCTTTGCCAGCGACGGTATCGTCCTGCGCCAGAACCAGCGCCCAGTCGCCGAACGCTGGCAAGCCAAGCCTCCTTACTGGATTGTTGCCTGGAAGTATCCTATCGCCCAGGCCCTGGCTGAGGTGCGCAAGGTAAACTTCCAGATTGGACGCACAGGCAGGATTACACCGGTGCTGGAGGTGACACCGTTCTGGCTTGATGACCGGCAAATCAAGCGCGTCAGCGTCAGCTCTCTGCGGCGCTGGCAGGAGCTGGACATTCGCCCCGGCGACCAGGTGTCCATCAGTCTCGCGGGCCTGACGATTCCAAGGCTCGACGACGTGGTACTGCGCAGCACCGCACGCCAGGAATTGAATGTGCCCAAGGCCGCGGACTTTCATGCGCTCAGTTGCTGGCAGCCCACAGTGCAATGCGAAAGCCAGTTTCTTGCGCGCCTGACCTGGCTCAGCGGCAAGCAAGGCCTGGCCCTGCCCCATGTCGGCCCAGGCACCTGGGAAAAACTTCTTGCAACAGGTCGCCTGGGCAACCTGCTGGATTGGTTGACCCTTGATGCCCAAGAGCTTGCTAACATTGACGGTTTCGGCGAACGCAATGCTGCCCGCATCGCCGACAGTTTCAACATTGCCCGCCAGCGCCCTTTCGCCAATTGGCTCAAAGCACTGGGGCTGCCGCCGACAGGCCAGGCGCAGCTCCCTGACTCATGGCAGGAACTGGCGCAAAGAGACACCGAACAATGGCAGACCGAAGCCGGTATCGGGCCGGGGCGCGCGGCGCAACTGAGCGCATTTTTCCGCGCCCCGCAGATACTGGCCTTGAGTGAAACATTACATGACGCGGGGATTAACGGTTTTTAGCCAGTGCCCGCCCGGGAACCCGAACGGACCAATAGGCTCAAACAGCCAGCGCCGTATCGACCTGTTGCTTTCTTGACTGGAGCTTTTATGAAATTTCTTTCACCGCTTGCCCTGTTAACCCTTTGCAGCGTGATGGCCGCCCCGTTGATGGCGGACGAAGAAGCGCCGGGGCTGACAGGTTGCGCCGCCAAGAAGCAAGGCATCATTAACCAGATCGAACTGGCCAAGTCTCGCGGCAACGCCGACCAGCAGGCCGGCCTGGAAACGGCCCTGAGCGAAGTCACCGCGAACTGCACTGACGCCTCACTGAAGAAAGAACGGGAAAACAAGGTGCTCGACGCCAAGCATGAAGTCAGCAAGCGTCAGGCCGATCTCGACAAGGCCATGAAACAAGGCGACCCCGACAAGATCAACAAGCGCAAAGACAAACTCGCCGAATCGCGCAAGGAATTGCAGGAAGCACTCGACGAGCTGGATAAGTAAGGCCGTAAGGACCAGCAATCTTTGGTGCGGCCAAAGCAGCCTTCGCGGGCAAGCCCGCTCCCGCAGTTGAGAACACTCCCTGTGGGAGCGGGCTTGCCCGCGAAAGCGTCAGCATGAGCAACACCAATCAATGATCGCGAAAAGCCTTATGACACGCACTGCAGGCATCTTCGACTTTCTGCACCGCCGGCCCGAGGTTGCTGGCCTTGTAGGGTTGAACCTGGCTGACTACTACCAGCTCTCCCGTGGCCGTCTCAAGGTCGCGAGCCATGCCCTGAAAACGCGCCTGCTGCTCCCAGACATCGCTTGTGGCGCTGGTGTGATCTTCTTCACGCACCTGGGGGAAATGTTTCCACGGTTCACGGGACAACGCATCGAGCTTCACAGCGCCTTCGGCGAACTTCGGGCCGTCGAATGGAATACGGCCACGCAACATGCCACCCAGGTCTTCGCCCGTCTTGAGCATCTGCTTGAAAATAGCCTTGCGCTGACCGAGTGGAGAGTTGGGGTCGACACCGCCGCAAGCGGACAGTGTCAGGCAGGCCAGCAATACAACAGAAAGTCTTTTAAGAGTCATGGTGGCTTCAGGTTACGGGAAACGGCGGCCAGTATCCTCGCCTGATCGGCAAAGACCAATAGCCCTATTATTAATACGGGTTGCGTGAGCACATGAAGCGCTCGGGCAACCGACAAAGGAATCACTCCATGAACAGCTGTTTCAAGGCATGGCGTCACAGCCTGGCCTGGACCCTGCCGGTGGTGGCCCTGCTCGCAGGTTGCACCGGTGGTGAGAACAAACAACCCAAGACCCACGCCCTGGCCACTTACTCCAGTGCCACGTGGGAGGCGTTGCCGGCGGTGTCCGACACTGATCTGGTTGCCGGTTTCGGCTCGTGGCGCAGCGCCTGCACCCGACTCAAGGCCGATCCGGTCTGGGGTGGCACCTGCGCAGCGGCCGCCAATGTGCCGCAGACCGCCAGCGACATTCGCGGTTTTCTCAAACAGAACCTCGACGTCTACGGCCTGCGCGCCGCCAATGACAACCCCAACGGCCTGATCACCGGTTACTACGAACCGGTCTATCCCGGCAGCCTGACTCAGACCAGCGTGGCGAATGTGCCGGTGTATGGCGTGCCCGAAGACATGATCATCGTCGCCCTGGACAGCATTTATCCCGAGCTCAAAGGCAAACGCCTGCGCGGTCGACTCGAGGGACGCGTACTCAAGCCCTACGACGACTCGGCGACTATTGAAAGCAAAGGGGTCAAGGCGCCGGTCGTGGCCTGGCTGACCGACCCGATGAACCTGCAGTTCCTGCAGATCCAGGGTTCGGGCCGTATCCAGCTCGACGACGGTCGCCAATTGCGCATTGCCTATGCCGACCAGAACGGCCACCCCTATCGACCGATCGGCCGCTGGCTGGTGGAACAAGGCGAGCTGAAAAAAGAAGAGGTGACCATGGGCGCGATCAGCACCTGGGCCAAAGCCAATCCGTCGCGTATCCCGCAACTGCTCGCCAGCAACCCAAGCTATGTGTTCTTCACCCGCAACCCGGACAGCAACGAAGGCCCGCGCGGCTCACTGAACGTGCCGCTGACCGCAGGCTATAGCGCGGCGGTGGATCGCAAGGTGATTCCGTTGGGCAGCCTGTTGTGGTTATCCACCACCAAACCAGACGGCACGGCACTGGTACGTCCGGTAGCGGCGCAAGACACCGGTGGCGCGATTGCCGGTGAAGTACGCGCGGACCTGTTCTGGGGCACCGGCGAAGCAGCCGGACAGCTGGCCGGGGACATGAAGCAGCAGGGACAAATCTGGATGTTGTGGCCCAAGGGGGCGACGTTGCCGCAAGTTCCTCAAGTGGCCGACAAACCTTAAAGCAACAGATCGCAGTCTTCGCCAGCTCCTGCATTTGCGCATCCGCCGACTCATCGCGGATGCGCCCGAACCCTGTAGGAGCTGTCGAGTGAAACGAGGCTGCGATCTTTTGACCTTGGCCCTAAGCCGACACCACAAACAGACTCACAATCAGTCCCATCCCCACAAACCACACCAACGATCGCAAAATCGCCCAGTCCGCCAGGTAGCAAATGATGTAAAGCAACCGACTGGTGATAAACAACACCGACAACACATTGATCGTCACCAGTTCGGCATTGCCAGCCAGGTGCGCGACGATCACCGCCGCCGCGAACGCCGGGGTCACTTCAAAACTGTTCAGTTGCGCTGCATGCGCGCGCCGCCCCAAACCCTCCAGCGAATCCAGAAAATCCCGGGGATCATGGTTATCTCTCAGCCTGTAACCGCCACTGGCCTTGGCGACGCCCGTGCAGATATACGGCAGGAAAATTGCGATCAAAATGCACCACAGAGCAACCGTCATAACGCCGTCCTTTCTTCAAGTTATGGAAAATCGAGTTCATCAAAGGGCGATCAAAACTTCATCACCAATATGCCGATCAATACCAGCCCACAGGCCAGCAGCCTGGGCCTGCCAAATGGCTCTTTCAGGTAACGCATACCAAACAGAACCACCAGAATCACACTGATCTCGCGCAGCGCCGCCGCTTCGGCAACCGAGCCCAGTTGCATCGCCCAAAGCACCAGAGCGTAGCTGAACAACACGCAAAACCCGACGGCCAGGCCCAGCCGCCACTGCTCTCGCCAAAACAAGCTGAACGCTGGCCGCTTGCGCACCAGCGCCAATAACGGAAACGGCCAGGCGCTGAGCAAGGTAACCCAGACCAGGTAATCCAGCGGATGAGACCAGCGCCGCAATGCCTGCCCGTCGATGTAGGTGTAGCAACCGATGCACAGCCCGATCAGTGCCACCACCGGCAGCATCGACCAGGGCAGACGCGCACCGCCACCCCCCTGCCAGAGCAGGCAGAGCATGCCGAACGGGATCAACAGGATTCCGAAGATCTGCTGGTGAGACAGCACTTCCCCGGCAAAGATCAATGTCAGCGCCAGCACCACCAGTGGCGAAAGGCCGCGCATCAACGGATAGACCAGCCCGAGGTCGCCGACCCGGTAGGCCTGGATCAACAAGTATCGATAGAGCAACTCGAACGCCGCCGACGCCAGAATCCACGGCCATATTTGCGGCGGCGGCAATGCCACGAATGGCAGCATCAAGGCAACGAAGAGCAGCGCCACGCTGTCCATGCAGGCCACCACCAACAGTCGCTCCGCACTGAATTTGATCAGGGTATTCCACGCTGCATGCAACAGCGCCGCCACCAACACCAAGGCCGTTGCAAACACGGCACACTCCTTATTCATGCCAGGCGGAGAATTGATTCGCCATATTTCAGCAGCTGTTTATACTGCATCCGACCGCGCCGCACTCAGTTGCACAACGACTAATTCCAATAAAAATCCTGCCCTGCCCGCTCTCGTGGAGAACGGTCATCGGCCTGCGTATGCCTGATCACAGCGTCAAGACTACTGACAGAGACCTTGCGCATGCCACTCGCTTTGCTTGCCCTCGCTGTTGCCGCCTTCGGCATCGGCACCACCGAGTTCGTCATCATGGGCCTGCTGCCCGACGTCGCCCGCGACCTCAGCGTGAGCATTCCTGATGCCGGCCTGCTGATTACCGGCTATGCCCTGGGCGTGGTGTTCGGTGCACCGATCCTCGCAGTGGGTACCGCCAACATGCCGCGCAAGGCCACGCTGCTGGGTATGACGCTGATGTTCATCCTCGGCAACGTGCTCTGCGCTTTGGCGCCAAACTACGCCACGTTGATGGCCGCGCGAGTGATTACCGCGCTGTGTCACGGGGCATTCTTCGGCATTGGCTCGGTGGTTGCGGCCGGCCTGGTGGCACCGAACAAGCGGGCCCAGGCGATTGCACTGATGTTTACCGGCCTGACCCTGGCCAACGTGCTGGGTGTGCCATTGGGCACGGCGCTCGGCCAATACGCCGGCTGGCGCTCGACGTTCTGGGCGGTCTCGGTAATTGGTGTGTTGGCGGCCATCGCGCAGTGGGTCTGGCTGCCCAGGGACATCCCCATGGACAAGGCCAATCTTGCCAGCGAATTCAAAGTATTGGGCAAGCTCAATGTGCTACTGGCGCTGGGCATGAGCGTGCTCGCCTCCACCAGCCTGTTCAGCGTGTTCACTTACATTGCACCTATCCTGCAGGACATCACCGGCGTCAGCCCCCACGGCGTGACGATCATGCTGCTGTTGTTCGGTGTCGGCCTGACCGCCGGCAGCATGCTCGGCGGCCGATTGGCGGACAGCCGCCTGTTGCCTTCGCTGGTGGGCATGGCGCTGGCGGTACTGGTGGTACTGGGCGCATTCAGCCAGACCAGTCGCTCAGTCATTCCGGCCGCGATCACGCTGGTGCTGTGGGGGACTTTCGCTTTCGCGCTGTGCCCAATCCTGCAACTGCTGATCATCGATCAGGCCCATGAAGCACCGAACCTGGGTTCGACCCTGAACCAGAGCGCTTTCAATCTCGGAAATGCCGCCGGTGCCTGGATTGGCGGCCTGGTGGTGGCCAGTGGTGCAGACCTGGCCGACCTGCCCTGGACGGGTGCGCTGGTCAGCGGTTTGACGGTGCTCACCGCGCTGTATTTTATCTACCTGCAACGGCGCGATGCCGCTGTGGTGAGCGTGCCAAGCTGATCATTTTTTGATCTTCTGTGAATCGGGTTCACCAGCCTGAGCCGCTGCGCTTTTTGGCGGCCCGCTCTCGCTGCGAATCTGCGCATGGCTGATCAACGCAAAGATAAAACTGCCACCGATGATGTTCCCTGCCAGCGTCGGCCCGGCGAACACCAGCCAGAAATCACTCCACGGCAACTCGCCAGCAAATACCAGATACGAAACTTCCAGCGAGCCGACCACGATGTGAGTGAAATCCCCCAGCGCCATGAGGTAGGTGATGAGGATGATGATCCACATCTTGGCGCTCTCCATGGACGGGATCATCCAGACCATGGTGGCGATCATCCATCCGGAAATGATGCCCTTGGCGAACATTTGGCTGACGTCGTTTTCCATGACCTTGCGGCCGATGTCGAGGAAGGCCACGTCGGTCTTGCTGTCGAAAATCGGCAGTTCCAGCATCACATAGGCCACCAGCAAGGTGCCACAGAGGTTGCCGACCAGCACCACCGTCCACAGCCGCAGCAGACGGCCGAAATTACCCTGCGTGGGCTTGGTCATCACCGGGAGTACTGCTGTCAGGGTGTTTTCGGTGAACAATTGCTGGCGGCCCAGGATCACCGCGAGAAATCCGGCGCAATAACCGAAACTCGCAATCACCTTGAACCCCTCGTCGTCCGGCAGACGCGAATTGAGCAGCCCCATGGCCATCAACGACAGGCCCATGGTCAACCCCGCCGCCAGCGCCGACCACCACAGCGCGGCGATGCTGCGCTCCAGTTCCTGATCGCCCTGGGCGCGGATGATTTCATGCAACACCGCCGCGCGGGGTGGCTGGTTCTTTTCGACTTCGTGCTCTTCCTTGGCCGAAAGGTTCGGGGTCTTGCCGTCTTGTGCCGAATTCATGGGGTGCGCAACCGGTGGCGGGCTATTTAGCTACGACACGCGGGGTTCACGGCTGTTCAGTACCCAGAAAAATCTTCGGCGAAAACACCACCGCTTTCGCGAGCAAGCCCGCTCCCGCAGGTATCGCGCCACCATGTGGGAGCGGGCTTGCTCGCAAAGAGAGCGCCACCACTGTCACTGATTGGCGTCATCATCCTGGAACTGGTCCTTGACGTACTTGATCTCGGTCCGCCCGTGCGGTGCCGGCAAGCCGTCTTCACCGAGGTTGACGAAGACCATCTTCTCGACCGTGAGGATGCTTTTGCGAGTGATCTTGTTGCGCACTTCGCACGTCAGGGTGATCGAGGTGCGACCGAACTCGGTGGCAGTGATGCCCAACTCGATAATGTCGCCCTGGCGAGAGGCGCTGACGAAATTGATTTCGGAAATGTACTTGGTCACCACACGCTGGTTGCCCAACTGAACGATGGCGTAGATCGCCGCCTCCTCGTCGATCCAGCGCAACAGGCTGCCACCGAACAGCGTTCCGTTCGGGTTGAGATCTTCGGGTTTAACCCATTTGCGGGTGTGGAAATTCATATTCACTCCTGAACGTCTTGCCGAATGATGGTGACCATCATGGCAGAGCCCGACCCAGAGCTCTATTTGGCTTCGACTATGGTCTCGATTACCGTTCGGACATTGACCAACAGAAACGCTTTGGAAGATCAGCATAGCCCGCTATAATCGCCCCCGTTTCAAAACGGTAACCTGTACTTGCTACCGTTTTCCCGCCACCTGTCCGAGGGGCGCTGCAGCAGGTTCGACCTGTCAGGCTCGGATGGGGCGTTGCTTGACCGTTATCGGTCAGACACTAAACGCACAACGGCGCCCATTCGCATACATTACGAATGGAGGCTCTTCATGAGCGCTGTTATCACGCCTGCAGATTTTAACGATTACAAAGTTGCCGACATGTCCCTGGCTGCATGGGGCCGTCGCGAAACCATCATCGCCGAATCCGAAATGCCAGCCCTGATGGGTCTGCGCCGCAAGTACTCCGAAGAGCAACCGCTCAAGGGCGCAAAGATCCTCGGCTGCATTCACATGACCATTCAGACCGCCGTGCTGATCGAAACCCTGGTTGCCCTGGGTGCCGAAGTTCGCTGGTCGTCCTGCAACATTTTCTCGACTCAGGACCAGGCCGCCGCTTCCATCGCCGCTGCCGGCATCCCGGTTTTCGCCTGGAAAGGCGAGACTGAGCAAGAGTACGAGTGGTGCCTGGAGCAAACCATCCTCAAAGATGGCGCGCCATGGGATGCCAACATGATCCTCGACGACGGCGGCGACCTGACCGAGCTGCTGCACAAGAAGTACCCGGCCGTTCTGGATCGCGTGCACGGCGTAACCGAAGAAACCACCACCGGCGTTCACCGCCTGCTGGACATGCTGGCCAAGGGCGAGCTGAAAATCCCGGCCATCAACGTCAACGACTCGGTTACCAAGAGCAAGAACGACAACAAGTACGGCTGCCGTCACAGCCTGAACGATGCGATCAAGCGCGGCACCGACCACCTGCTGTCCGGCAAGCAAGCGCTGGTCATCGGTTACGGTGACGTGGGCAAGGGCTCGGCCCAGTCCCTGCGTCAGGAAGGCATGATCGTCAAAGTCTCCGAAGTCGACCCGATCTGCGCCATGCAAGCCTGCATGGACGGCTTCGAGCTGGTTTCGCCGTTCATCGACGGTATCAACAACGGTACTGAAGCGAGCATCGACAAAGCGCTGCTGGGCAAGATCGACCTGATTGTGACCACCACGGGTAACGTCAATGTTTGCGACGCGAACATGCTCAAAGCCCTGAAGAAGCGCGCTGTTGTCTGCAACATCGGCCACTTCGACAACGAAATCGACACCGCTTTCATGCGCAAGAACTGGGCATGGGAAGAAGTGAAGCCACAGGTTCACAAGATCCACCGTACCGGCGCTGGCGCATTCGATGCCCAGAACGACGACTACCTGATCCTGCTGGCCGAAGGCCGTCTGGTTAACCTGGGTAACGCTACCGGTCACCCAAGCCGCATCATGGACGGTTCGTTCGCCAACCAGGTTCTGGCACAGATCTTCCTGTTCGGCCAGAAGTACGCCGACCTGTCGCCAGCCCAGAAAGCCGAGCGCCTGACGGTTGAAGTGCTGCCGAAGAAACTCGACGAAGAAGTGGCCCTGGAAATGGTCCGCGGTTTCGGCGGCGTCGTGACTCAACTGACCAAGACCCAGGCCGACTACATCGGCGTGACCGTCGAAGGCCCGTTCAAGCCGCACGCTTACCGCTACTGATCGGTTCTGCTGCCTGCTCTCCCTGTGGGAGCGGGCTTGCTCGCGAAAGCGATGTATCAGGCGACATTGATGTTGGATGTGCTGACGCATTCGCGAGCAAGCTCGCCCCCACACAGGATGTGCAAGCCCCCCAGGCTTACGTGTTTCCAAGGATATGACCATGTCCCAAGATCGTCGCTACAGCTTCGAGTTCTTCCCTACGAAGACCGACGCTGGGCATGAAAAGCTGATCGCCACTGCTCGTCAGCTGGCCACGTATAACCCCGATTTCTTCTCCTGCACCTACGGCGCGGGTGGTTCGACTCGCGATCGCACGCTCAACACCGTGCTGCAGCTCGAAAGCGAAGTAAAAGTCCCGGCCGCCCCGCATCTGTCGTGCGTGGGCGATAGCAAGGACGACTTGCGCGGCCTGCTGAGCCAGTACCAGTCCGCCGGCATCAAGCGCATCGTAGCGCTGCGCGGTGACCTGCCTTCGGGCATGGGCATGGCCAGCGGCGAAATGCGCCACGCCAATGACCTGGTTGAATTCATTCGTGAAGAGACCGGCGACCATTTCCACATCGAAGTCGCGGCGTACCCGGAAATGCATCCGCAAGCGCGCAACTTCGAAGACGATCTCGCCAATTTCGTGCGCAAGGCCAACGCCGGCGCCGACAGTGCGATCACCCAGTACTTCTTCAACGCCGACAGCTACTTCTACTTCGTCGAGCGCGTTCGGGCGTTGGGTGTGAACATTCCGATCGTGCCGGGCATCATGCCGATCACCAACTACAGCAAGCTGGCGCGCTTCTCCGATGCCTGTGGTGCGGAAATTCCGCGCTGGATCCGCAAGCAACTGGAAGCCTACGGCGATGATGCCCAGAGCATTCAGAACTTCGGCGAGCAGGTCATCACCCAGATGTGCGAACGCCTGCTCGAGGGCGGCGCTCCGGGGCTGCACTTCTACACGCTCAATCAGGCTGAAGCGAGCCTGGCAGTGTGGAATAACCTGAAGCTGCCGCGCTAAAAGTCGTTAAAGCAAGATCAAAAGATCGCAGCCTTCGGTAGCTCCTACAGAGAAATGTGTATTCCCTGTAGGAGCTACCGCAGGCTGCGATCTTTTGCTTTAAACGCCCCCGTTAATGTGACACAACCCTCGGAGATAGAGCTTCAGGCTGCTGTTTCTGGCTCTTTGGGGCTTCTCGTCGTAATCTCAGCCCATGCCTTTGATTACGCAGTTACTCGCCGTGCTTGTCTTCACTTGCCTGAGCTTTGCCGCCCGGGGCGAGAAGCTGCGCATTGTCACGGAACCGTGGGCACCCTACGTCTACGAGCAAGACGGCAAAGCAATGGGGCTGGACTACGAAACCACGGCTATTGTCTTCAAGCGCCTGGGCATTGAAGTGCAATGGCAATTTCTGCCGTGGAAGCGTTGCCTGTCGATGCTTGAGTCGGGCCTGGCAGATGGTGCACTGGACATTTTCCACAGCAAGGAGCGCGACGCGACCTTGCTGTACCCCGCAGAACCACTCTCTGAAGTGCGGTTCGTAATGTTCTACGCCAATGACCGCCCCTACCCGTTTCGCACTCTGGACGAACTGCGCGGCCTGACCATCGGCACATCACCCGGCTACCTGTACAGCAAGGATTTCAGCGACTCCACGCTGTTCACCCGTGAACCGGCACCGAGTCATGAAGCCAACTTCGGCAAACTGCTGCGCGGGCGGATCGACCTGCTGATTACTGACCGCCGGGTAGGCCAGCATATGCTCGATGAGTTGAAAATCCGCGACAAAATCACCGAAAACCCGGTCGTGATCAGTCAGCAGAGCCAGTTCCTCGCCGTGCGGCGTAACGCCGGCATGGATTTGCTGGTGCAGCGTTTCGGCGCCGAACTCAAACGTTTCAAGCTCGAGCCGGGCTACGCTGAATTGAGTTCGCGCTACGGCGCAGAACCGGCGGCCAGCGTGCCGAGCGAAAAGGTTACGGCAGCTACGGAAAAAACCGTTGAGCAGCAGGAAAGCAGCGCGCAGTGATTGCTCTGTTATACTCCGTCCTTCCCGCCAGGCTCACGCCCGGACGCTCGGACTCGTTCAAGGCATCTCAAACCCGCTACTGCGCAGCTTCCAGCCCGCGCGAGCGCTTGCAGATGAGCCTTCGAGGCCCAGCAGGACCGGACGGGATTGCGTCTCCTTAAACGCGATTCGCGCCAGGCAAGACTCCCATTGGGCCAAGCCCTAACTAGAACAGGATTACTCATGTCCTTTGCTTCCCTCGGTCTCTCCGAGGCTTTAGTCCGCGCCATCGAGGCAGCGGGCTATACCGAGCCTACTCCGGTGCAACAGCGGGCCATTCCCGCCGTGTTGCAAGGTCGCGACCTTATGGTTGCGGCACAGACAGGTACTGGTAAAACCGGCGGCTTCGCCCTTCCGATCCTGGAGCGGTTGTTCCCAAACGGTCACCCGGACAAATCCCAGCGTCACGGCCCGCGCCAACCGCGCGTACTGGTCCTGACCCCGACTCGCGAACTCGCGGCCCAGGTGCATGAAAGCTTCAAGGTCTATGCCCGTGACCTGAAGTTCGTCAGCGCCTGCATCTTCGGTGGCGTCGGCATGAACCCGCAGGTTCAGGCCATGTCCCGTGGTGTTGACGTGCTGGTGGCCTGCCCTGGCCGTCTGCTCGACCTGGCCGGCCAAGGCAGCGTCGATCTGTCCCACGTGGAAATCCTCGTGCTGGACGAAGCCGACCGCATGCTCGACATGGGCTTCGTCCATGACGTGAAAAAGGTTCTGGCCCGTCTGCCGGCCAAACGGCAGAACCTGCTGTTTTCGGCGACCTTCTCCAAGGACATCACCGACCTCGCCGGCAAGCTGCTGCACAACCCGGAACGCATCGAAGTCACGCCGCCGAACACCACGGTCGAGCGTATCGAGCAGCGCGTATTCCGCCTGCCGGCCAGCCACAAGCGTTCCCTGCTGGCGCACCTGATTACCGCTGGCGCCTGGGAACAGGTACTGGTCTTCACCCGCACCAAACACGGCGCCAACCGCCTGGCCGAGTACCTGGACAAACACGGCCTGAGCGCCGTTGCGATCCACGGCAACAAGAGCCAGAACGCGCGCACCAAAGCCCTGGCCGACTTCAAGGCCGGTACCGTGCGCATCCTGGTTGCCACCGACATCGCCGCGCGCGGCCTGGACATCGACCAGTTGCCACACGTGGTCAACTTCGAACTGCCTAACGTTGACGAAGACTACGTACACCGCATTGGTCGTACCGGTCGTGCCGGCCGTTCGGGCGAGGCCATCTCTCTGGTAGCGCCAGACGAAGAGAAACTGCTGAAAAGCATCGAACGCATGACCAAGCAGAAGATCGCCGACGGCGACCTGATGGGCTTCGATGCCAGCGCCGTGGAAGCCGAGAAACCGGAAGCACGCGAGCGTCCGGACATGCGTAACCCCCGCAATCCACGTGGCCCGCGCGGCGACGGCCCGAACGGCGGTGGCGGCGGTGGTGGTCGCAAGGACAAAGGCAAAGACAAGGGCAAGGAAAAACCTGCCGCCTCCGGTCGCGGCGAGCGCCCGGCCCGCGAACAAAAACCACGTGAAGGCACCCCGGCCCGCGAACAGCGTCAGCCAAGCCAGCCGCCACGTGCCGCTGCCGATCGTGCTCCGGACGAGTTTCTGGACGACGATATCGATAACTTCGGTAACCGCGTCGACTACGTCCCGCAACAAAAACCGGCACAGGGTCGTGGCCGCCGTCCGGGTGCTCCGGCACAAGGCACAGCAGCCGGTTCGGGCGCACCACGTGGCGGCAAGCCACAAGGTCGCCAAAGCGGTCCACGCAACAGCGATGGCGCCAGCACCGGCACACCGCCAGCCAAGCGCAGCGGCCCACGCAATGGTGCGCCACGTGATGGCCAGGCCCGTCGCGAAGATTCGCGCAATCGCCGCCCGGCCCGTGACGACCAGCCGCGTTCCGAGCCAGCCGTGCAGAACCCGCGCGGTCCAGCGCCGAAGATCATGCACAAGGAGTCGAAGGCTGATCGCTTCCCGACACCTGAGCAACTGGATCAACTGCCAAGCCGTCCTCGCGGTGAAAAACCGGCATTGCTGACCCGCAATCGCTGATTTGTCGCTGCAATAAAAATGCCCCGTGCCGAAAGGTCCGGGGCATTTTTTATGAGCGATACAAATCCTGCAGGAGCGAGCCTGCTCGCGATGGTCGTCAACGATAACGCTGGGAACCTGACACCCCGCGGCGTTCTCAGGCTCATCGCGAGCAGGCTCGCTCCTACAGGGGATTATGTACAGCAATAAAAAACGCCCGCGCTCGATAGAGCAGCGGGCGTTTTTTGTCAGGCGCGAAAGTTATTTCGCTTTGACACCTTCAAAGGTTACGTACATTTCAACTGCATCGGACGATGGACCGAGATCTTTCTGCTTGCCGAAGTCGGAACGCTTGAGGCTGAAGGTACCCTCGAAGCCAGCACGGTAGCCGCCCCATGGATCCTTGCCTTCACCCAGGAAAGTAGCCTTGACCACGATTGGCTTGGTTACACCGAGGATAGTCAGGTCGCCTGCCACGTCCGCAGTGTCCTTGCCAGCGGCGTTCTTGCCAGTGGATTTGACGCTGGTGGAAACAAACGTGGCTTTGCTCCCATTCAGGAAGTCTTTGCTGGAGATGTGCTTGTCACGTTCGGCGTTGTTGGTGAACACGCTGGCGGTGTTCACGTTGAACTCGATCTTGCTGTCTTCAGGCTTGGCAGCGTCGAAGCTGAACTTGCCGTCGATGTCCTTGAAAGTACCGGTGATGTAGCTGTAGCCCAGGTGGCTGATCTTGAAGTCAACGAAGGCATGCTGGCCTTCTTTGTCGACGACGTAGTCAGCAGCCATCGCATTGGCGGACAACAGGGCGGAGCCGATTGCCAGAGCGGCCAGAGTCTTTTTCAACATGCTTTCATTTCCTTTGGAGTCGAGGTTGAACATCAGGCTTTGCGCCCCAGCATTCGCGTCAGGGTCGCATCACGATCGAGAAAATGGTGCTTCAGTGCTGCCAACGCATGGAGACCGGAAAAAATGACCAGTGCCCATGCCAGGTACAAATGAATCACCCCGGCGGTATCTGCCTGGTCCGGCAGCCCGGACACCAGAGCAGGCACTTCAAACAGGCCAAACACCGATATCCCGACACCTTCTGCGGTGGAAATCAGGTAACCGGCAATCATTACAGCGAACAGCGCGAAATACAGGAACAGATGACCAAACGTGGCACCCATGCGCGTCAGGCGGCTATAGCTTTGCAACGCCGGCGGCGGCGGACTGATCCAGCGCCACAGCACTCGCAGCGCCATGACACCCAACAGCACCAGGCCGATGCTCTTGTGCAATTCCGGTGCATCTTTGCGCCAGGTGCTGTAGTAATCGAGATCGATCATCCACAGGCCCAGGGCAAAAAGACCGAAGACCGCCAGCGCCACACCCCAGTGCAGGAAGATGCTGACCCAGCCGTAGCGGGAGGTAGAGTTACGTAGCTGCATTTGCCTGGATCCCTGTAAGTGCTGGCTCAAGACTATCGACTTATCTATCGAATTAAAGCCGAAAATTTCGCTTTGAAATATCGAGAAATACGATCAAGAGTCTGGAATGGGTGCGTTAAGGAAAGATTAAAAGGCAAAATTGTCAAAAAAAGTGAATACAGAACCAAAGAACACCTGAGTCAAAAGGTTTATTCGGCTTTGGGACACGGGCAGCGTGGCAAGGCACCACAGAGCAGGATCTGGCAGGAGCCAGCGGGGCGCCAGGAGAGCATCTCCCGATCAGGAAGTGAAATTATCGTCATGCCCTCTCCAATCAAGATAAATACCTTGATTATCTCGGGCCCTGGAACAGCGGAGGTGGGTCAATGCAATCAGGGTCGTACGGATTTATCTGGCATTTATGGGCCAGCTCCGGACTCAAACCTTTGGGAAACCACCTGCCGTTTGCACAGCCAGAAAGTGCTATCAACATGACTATTACAACGAGTTTTACTGTTTTAATATGTTCTCCAGTTACGTGAAGAACATAAATCTAACGATCAGGCTCAGCCTATCATTTCGTTCCGAAACCTTTGTGAGACATATCTGATGCCTCGCAGCAGCATGTAGGACCACAGTCAAAATCGGGATGTCCCATACTTGAAAGCAAAAAAAACGCGGCCCTTGAGCCGCGTTTTTTACGCCTGAACGTTTACTGAGCTTTAGTCACAGTCTCCGTCGCCGGTTTAACCGCTGGCTTTTTCGCCGTCTCGGCTTTCTTCACCGGCGCCTTGGCCGGGGCTTTTTTGGTTTCGGTCTTGGCTGCCGGTTTGGCTGGGGCCTTGGCCGGTGCCTTTTTCGCAGGCTCGGCTTTTACCGGTGCCGCAGGCTTCGGCGGTTCGACCGGGGCCGGCGCAGCAGCCGGTGCTGGAGCAGGTGTCGGTGCTGGAGCAACCGCCGGCTCCGGGGCTTTCACTGGCTCTGGCTTCTTCTCGTCAGCCGAGCCGCCAAACAGGTTGCTGAAGAAGTTGCCCTTCTTCGCCGCCACAGCACCTGCCGCCGCGGCGGTTGCAGCCTTCGCCGGTTCAAACGATTTGCCCGCCGCCAGGTCTTCAACCTGGCTGGCTGCACGCTTGCCGGTACGCAACGCGCCCTCCAGGGTACCCGGATAAAGGGTATCAGTGTGTTCGCCGGCAAAGGCTACACGCTGAATCGGACGTTCCCACAGGCGCCAGAATTTACTGATCTGGCCCGGACCGAAGGCCAGGTAGGCACCACCGGTTGACGGGTCGGTGCTGTAGCGACGGATTTCATAACCGGTGAACGAACCGCGCGCCTGTGGATAGAACGCGTGCAGACGGATCAGCACCTGATCGGCCATTTGCTTGTCGCCAAAGGCCTGCATCACCCGCGCGTTGTCGCCAGACAGGTTGATCACCACGTTGGCGCCGCCCTTCAAGGCCGGCTCGATCCACAACATGCCCAAGCCGGTGTTGCTGTAGATCTCGCCGGTCATGCGCGCCTTCGTCTCCCACACTGGCGTCTTGAACTTCAGCATGATCTGGTCGCGCCAACCGTAGTTGGTGCCTTTGATCGCGGCCAGGTGCTGGGCGTCCAGCGCTGGGGTCATCTGGATCTTGTTCAGAGCACGCAGCGGCACGGCCAGCACCACATAGTCAGCCTGATAACCGACGCTACCGACTTTGACGGTCACGCCGTCCTTGTCCTGAATGATTGCCGAGACCGGGGAATCGGTCTTGATGCTTTTCAGCTGTTTGACGAAAGCCTGAGCCAGCACCGGGCTGCCGCCGACCAGGCGCGACGCGCGCAGGTCACGGTCGGAGACTCCGCGATAGACCCGGCTCTGCTGCGCGTAATACAGCATCGACAGGCGTGAAGGTTCGTCGTAGTGGGTGCGGATGTCCTGGTTGATCAACTGCCGCGCGGTGGCCGGCAGGTTCTGCTTGTCGAGCCAGTTGGACACGTTGATCTGATCCAGCGCCTGCAGGGTGCTGCTAGCGATCGGATTCTGCGGATCGTCAATCGAACGCGCGAGATCATCCCGGGTCTTTTCGAAGCGCTTGAGCGCCTCGGCGGTGGCCGGCTGCTTGGTGGCCAGGTCGGCAGCGGAGAAATACTCGCCGTCGATCAGGTAGCTCGGGGTCCGGACGAACTCAGGAGCTGGCGTGGTGCTCAGCTTGAAAGTCGAGACATACTGGTTCAGCACCGGCTGGGTCTTGTCGTTGCCGATCCACTCGCTGGTGGCCATGCCGGAACGACCGCCCAGGCTCGATCGGGCTTCCAGCAGGGTAACCTGCCAGCCTTTGTTCTGCAGTTCATAAGCGGCAGTCAGGCCGGACAGGCCGCCACCGATCACGATTGCGGTTTTATCCTTGGCCAGCGCAGACACGCTGAACAGCCCCAACATCACCAGCGCACAGGCGCGCAGCCAACCGACAGACATTCAGCGAACTCCGGAAATACACAGAAAGGCTATTTTTGTGGGTCAGGCGACCCAAAGAATGGCGAAGAATACGTCAGCCATCAAAAGGCCGCCAGCGACGTCTATCGCCCCATGGAAAGTAGCTCAATCGCCACAATGGGTTGTTCCCGGGCGATGCATTGCATAGGCTTGCGCGATTGTTTGTCCGCGTGTGACACGGACCGCCTCCAGGAGACTTAAAATGGGCCTGAATAATCAGTGGATGCAGCGCGACCTGGCTGTTTTGTGGCATCCCTGCACCCAGATGAAAGATCACGAACAACTGCCGCTGATCCCGATCAAGCGCGGTGAAGGTGTCTGGCTGGAAGACTTCGAAGGCAAGCGCTATCTGGACGCGGTCAGCTCCTGGTGGGTCAACGTGTTCGGCCACGCCAACCCGCGGATCAATCAGCGCATCAAGGATCAGGTAGATCAACTGGAGCACGTGATCCTCGCCGGCTTCAGCCATCAACCGGTGATCGAATTGTCCGAACGACTGGTGAAGATGACCCCGCAAGGCCTGACCCGGTGTTTCTACGCCGATAACGGTTCGTCCTGCATCGAAGTCGCGCTCAAAATGAGCTTTCACTACTGGCTCAACCGCGGCCAGCCGAACAAGAAGCGCTTTGTCACCCTGACCAACAGCTACCACGGCGAAACCATGGCGGCGATGTCGGTGGGTGATGTGCCGCTGTTCACCGAAACCTACAAGGCCCTGCTGCTCGACACCATCAAAGTGCCGAGCCCGGATTGCTACCTGCGCCCCGAGGGCATGGGCTGGGAAGAGCACTCGCGCAACATGTTCGCCGCCATGGAGCAGACCCTGGCCGAGAACCATGACAGCGTGGCCGCAGTGATCGTCGAACCGCTGATCCAGGGCGCCGGCGGCATGCGCATGTATCACCCGGTGTACCTCAAACTGCTGCGCGAAGCCTGCGACCGCTACGGCGTGCACCTGATCCATGACGAAATTGCCGTCGGCTTTGGCCGTACCGGGACGATGTTCGCCTGCGAGCAGGCCGGTATCCGCCCGGACTTCCTCTGTCTGTCCAAGGCCCTGACTGGTGGTTACCTGCCGCTCGCGGCCTGCCTGACGACCGAGGACGTCTACGGCGCCTTCTATGACGACTATCCAACCCTGCGTGCCTTCCTGCACTCCCACAGCTACACCGGCAACCCGCTGGCCTGTGCGGCGGCCCTGGCGACGCTGGACATCTTCGAACAAGACAACGTCATCGAGACCAACAAGGCCCTGGCCCAGCGCATGGCGTCGTCCACCGCGCACCTGGTCGATCACCCCAATGTTGCCGAAGTGCGCCAGACCGGCATGGTACTGGCCATCGAGATGGTCAAGGACAAGGCGAGCAAAGAGGCTTATCCATGGCAGGAGCGCCGTGGCCTGAAGGTGTTCCAGCATGCATTGGAGCGCGGGGCTTTACTGCGGCCACTGGGCAGTGTGGTGTATTTTCTGCCACCGTATGTCATCACGCCGGAACAGATCGACTTCCTCGCCGAAGTGGCCAGTGAAGGGATCGACATCGCGACCCGCGACAGCGTCAGCGTGGCGGTGCCGAAGGATTTCCATCCGGGGTTCCGTGACCCGGGTTAATCAAGCACAGATCCCCTGTGGCGAGGGGGCTCGCCCCCGTTGGGTCGCGAAGCGACCCCAGACCCGGTAGTCCGGTTTCTCCAGTTAAGTTGCATCAGCCGGATTTACGACTGCTTCGCAGCCGAACGGGGGCAAGCCCCCTCGCCACAAGAGCGCCTTCGAACAATTTTTTTGAGAACCTTAATGAGACTGTCCCGCTTCTTTATCGACGCCCCCCTGAGCATCGGCGAGCACGAGTTACCCGAAGCCCAGGCCCACTACATCAGTCGCGTGTTGCGCATGGCCGAGGGCGATGCGCTGCAACTGTTCGACGGTTCTGGCCATGAATTTCGCGCCAGGCTCATCGACGTCGGCAAAAAACGCGTCGTGGTACAGATCGATGAAAGCTTCGCCGGCCAGGTCGAGTCGCCGTTGCAGATCCACCTTGGCCAGGGCCTGTCCCGTGGCGAACGCATGGACTGGGCGATTCAAAAAGCCACTGAACTGGGCGTCAGCGAAATCACCCCGATTTTCACCGAACGCTGTGAAGTCCGGCTCAAGGACGAACGCGCCGACAAACGCCTGCTGCACTGGCGTCAGGTGGCGATCAGCGCGTGCGAGCAATGTGGCCGCTCCAAGGTGCCGGTGATTCATCCACCGTTGCTGTTGACCGATTGGTTGAAACAGTCAGACGCTGAACTGAAGCTTGTGCTGCATCCGGTGGCCGAGCCATTGGTCAGCCATGCCAAGCCTGCGACCCTGGCCTTCCTGATCGGCCCTGAGGGCGGGTTGTCGGACGCCGAAGTCGAGCAGGCCAAGGCCAATGGTTTTCACGCCGCCCGCCTCGGCCCTCGAGTATTGCGCACAGAGACCGCGCCGGTGGTGGCGTTAGCGGTGGCCCAGCAGCTTTGGGGTGACTTCTAAGCAGCCATCGCCAACAAGTCGGATGCCGTACCGCAGCCCTACAAAAGCAGCGCGGTTCCTATAGGAGCCGGCTTGCCGGCGGTGGCCGCGGCTCGGTCTAAAGGACGTAAAAGAATATCGCCACAAAGTGCAGCAAGCTCCCGGCGATCACGAACAGGTGCCAGATCCCGTGGGCATGGCGCAGTCGATTATCGAGGGCGAAAAAGATAATCCCCACGGTATAGAGCACACCGCCAGTCGCCAGCCAGGCAAAGCCGGCGGTACCCAGCGCCGCCAGCAACGGCTTGACCGCCACCAGCACGATCCAGCCCATCACCGCATAAATCACGATCGACAGCACCCGCGCTTCCGATCTCGGCTTGATCTCCTGCAAGATGCCAATCAGCGCCAGCCCCCAGACAATCCCGAACAAGGTCCAGCCCCACGGTCCACGCAAGGTCACCAGGCAGAACGGCGTGTAGCTACCGGCGATCAACAGGTAGATCGAAAAATGATCGACCTTCTGCATGATCTCTTTCTTGCGTCCGCGCACGCTGTGGTACACGGTCGAAGCGCTGTAGAGCACCATCAAGGTAAAACCGTAGATCGCCACACTGACGATCTTCCATGGGCTGCCATCCATGGTGGCGATCACCAGCATCCACACCGCTCCGAACGTCGCTGCCACCGCCCCGACCAGATGCGTCCAGGCGTTCAATCTTTCCCCGTGATACATGTGTTGCTTACCTCGACATTCGTTACTGCAGTGCGCAAGGCTCAGGCTTCAAGCGTAAAAGCGCAATGTTTCCATACAACGCGATCCAGTACAGGGGCTGGCGCATTCGTTCGTTACAGTGGTGTCACTTTTAGATTGGTGGGCAGGGACCCGCTTCCACGGGAGATCGCATTTCAGGGTGGGAGCGGGCTTGCTCGCGAAGGGGCCGATGGAAACACCGCAGAGCCTCGATCAGTCGATCAGTCGATCAACCCGGCATTCACCAGCAACCCTTCCAGCGCCAACAAATCCGGCACCTTCGCCACATGTTCCCCCACCTGCACCGCCGCCTGTTCCAGCGAACATAACGGCACGTCCACATAACTCAACTGACTGTCGAGCTTGTAAGACCGTGGAATCCCCTGCACCAGCAATGCGATGAATTTCAGGTCCGGGCGCCCTCCCAATGCATTGAGAATGACGATCCGCGCGCGTTCGCCGATGACAGTTTTCTGTCCGCAAGCCGATTCGAAACTCAGCAACGGAATCTGCCGGTCGCGCCAGGTCACCAGGCCCAGGTACCACGGCGGAGTATCGAGGTCGAAGGTCCCCTGCTGGTAGTCGATCAGCTCCGCAACCGCAACGTTGGGCAGGATCAGATTGCGGTCGGCCAACGGCAACAGCAGGCCGGTGAGGTTGCTGGTGCGGTGTTCAAGCATTGGATCTGCTCCACAAGGCGATGCTTTCGAGCAACACCGATTCCTGGTATGGCTTGCCAAGGTAGTCGTTGACGCCGATGGCCATGGCGCGGTCGCGATGTTTCTGCCCGGTACGCGAAGTGATCATGATGATCGGCAGGTGTTGCAGGCGTTCATCATTGCGCACCTGAGTCGCCACTTCGAAGCCGTCCATGCGCGGCATCTCTATATCCAGCAGCATCAGGTCGGGCGTGTGTTCTTCGAGCAGCAGCATGGCGTCGACGCCGTCCTTGGCGGTCAGCACGCTCATGCCATGGCGTTCGAGCAAACGGCTGGTGACCTTGCGCACGGTGACCGAATCGTCGACCACCATGACCAGCAACGGCCGCTGCGGCTCGGCCTCGACTTCATGCCCAACCGGTCGTTGCCGCACCCGGGCTTGCAGGGCGCGGATCGGCGCCAGCAGATCCAGAATCAGCACCACTCGGCCGTCTCCGAGAATCGTCGCTCCGGACACTCCTTGCACGGCCGCAAACTGCGGCCCCAGGCTCTTGACCACGATCTCGCGGGTGCCCGCCATGGCATCCACCTGCACGGCGATGTGCCGCTCGTTGCACTGCACCAGCAGCACCGGTAACGGCAAGACCTGACCCAACAGTTTCGGTCGCACACCGGTTTTCAGCAGCTCGCCCAGATAGCACAGTTCATAGCACTGCCCCGCATACTCGTACGTCGGTGGATCGAGCCGGTAATGCCCTTCCAGCTCATTGGGCAAGACGCGAACGATGCCATCAATGGTGTTGAGTGGAATCGCGTATTGATCCTCAGCGCACTGCACCATCAGCGCCCGGTTGACCGACACGGTAAACGGCAGCCGAATGCGGAAATGCACACCTTGGCCAGGCACAGAGTCGATGCTCATGGTGCCACCCAGCTGCCGTACCTCTTCGTGCACCACGTCCATGCCGACCCCACGCCCGGAAATCTGGGTAATTTTCTCGGCGGTGGAAAAACCGGGCTGGAGAATGAATTGCAGCACCTCGTGGTCGCTGATGCTGCTGTCCGGTTCGAGCAAGCCACGCTTGATCGCCTTGCGCCGCACCGCTTCGAGCGGCACACCGGCGCCGTCGTCGCGAAGATCGAAAATGATGTCGCCGCCCTCGCGCAGCAGATCGAGGGTGATCCTGCCCTTGGCCGGCTTGCCCGCCGCCAGCCGCGTCTCGGCGGACTCCAGGCCATGGTCGACGGCGTTGCGCAGCATATGTTCCAGCGGCGCAGCCATGCGTTCGAGGACGCTGCGATCCATCTCGCCTTCGGCGTTGTCGACGATGAAGTCCACGTCCTTGCCCAGTTCACTGGCCACTTGCCGGACGATGCGTTGCAAACGCGGCAACATCCGCTCGAACGGCACCATGCGCGTACGCATCAGACCTTCCTGCAACTCGGTGTTGATGCGCCCCTGCTGTTGCAACAGGTTTTGCGCGTCATGGTTGCGTCGGTCGAGGGTTTCCTTGAGGTCGAGCAAGTCGGAGGCGGATTCGAACAACGCCCGGGACAGTTGCTGCAATTGCGAATGACGGTCCATTTCCAGCGGGTCGAATTCCTCATAGCCGAGACGCTCGGCGTCGACCTGCTGGCGGCTGAGCATTCGCCCCTGGGTTTCGGTATCGAGGCGGCGCAATTGGTCACGCATCCGCTCGATGGTGGTTTCCATTTCGTGCAGAGCGATCTGCGCGTCGCTGACCTGTTGCTCGATGCGACCACGGAAGATCGACGTTTCCCCGGCGAGGTTGACCAGATCGTCAAGCAGCTCCGCTGAAACCTTGACCATGTCCACGCCGGCCTCAGGTTGCGCCAGCAATGGCTCGGCCTTCGACACCGCAAGGGTTGCAGCCGGTACCTGGACATCCGCCGGGCTCGAGTGGGTGAAATTCCTGATTGCGTCGAGCAAGCGATCCGTCGGCGGCATCGACTCACCGGCGCGGGCCGCATCCAGCATTTGCGCCAGGCGATCCTGGCTGCGCTGCAACAAGGCGAACAACGGCGACGCGGGTTGCAGCATGCCAGTGGACAAGCCCTCGTAGAGGAACTCCAGCTCATGGGCCAGGTCGCCGATCGCGGCGATTTCCACCATGCGCGCACCACCCTTGAGGGTGTGCAGATCGCGCAGCAGGGTTTCCACTTCCTGGCGACTCGAAGGTTGAGCCTGCCAGCGCAACAGTGCCGCGCCGGAGCTTTCGATGATGTCGTAACCTTCCTCGAGGAAGATCTCCAACAGCTCGGGGTCGTGGGCAGCCGAGTTGTTAGTGGCTGCCGGCTCGCTCACATCGGCATTGCCCGTATGGCCCTGACGGTAGGCGCGAATGGCCTCGATCAACTCAGCGCAATTGTCCAGTGGCTGGCGGGCCTGCAAGTGTTCAAGGTATTGCGCCAGACGGTCGTGGCTACGCTGCAACAGCTGCGCCAATGCATCGCTGTGCAAATATCGGCGATCCATCAGGCCTTCATAAAGGCTTTCCAGCTCATGAGCCAGATCACCCACCTGAACGATCTCGGCCATCCGCGCGCCGCCCTTGAGCGTGTGCAAGTCACGTTGCAGGGACGACAGCGGTGCCGCATTGTCCGGATCGCGTAGCCAGCGCTGCAGGGCCTGGCCGGCGCTTTCGAGTATGTCCAGCGCCTCTTCAAGGAAGATTGCGACGATCTCGTCATCCAGCCCCGCCGCCTTCGTGCTCAGCTCCAGTTCGGCGGTGGCACTGCTCAGCTCGCGAATGCTCAGGGTACGGCTGCCGTCGCTGCGAATCAGGCCCATGGCCGACGGGTCGAGGCTCTCGTCGAGCAATCCGCGCAGCGCCGTGATCCGATGCGGTTGCGGACTGACTTCCTGGCCGGCGGCCAACTCGTCGAGCATATTGATCAGCGCTTCGTGAGCACTCTGCGCCTCATGGAAAAACCGCTCGCTGACCGCCAGGCTGCTTTCTTCCACAGCGCCGTAGAGATCAAGCAAGGCTTCGCAAAGCTCATCCACAGGATGCAAATCGGCCAGGTGTGCGCCTTCGCCGAGGGTGGTCAGTTCGTCCAGCAGTGCGCTGAGCTCCTGACGCTCGCCAGGGTGCTGTTGCCAACGCTGCAACAGGCTTTCGGCGTCCAGCAGGATGTCCATGCCTTGGGCGAGGAAGTTGTTGATCAACTGCGAATCGCGCTTGACCCGGGTTGCGCTACTCGGCGTGCTCAGTAACGCCTCCAAGCGTTCGGCCAGCAACGCCCTGGCGCGCTCGATCAAGCGTTGGGCCCCGGGAATCTCGGCCAGGGGATCAACCTTGAGTTGACGCAATCCAAGGCGAAACAAGCCTTCGGCTTCCAGCAGCAGTTCGACTTCGTCCAGATCAAGGGCAATCAGGTGTGCCTTGTACTCCCGGGCCAACCGATCCAGCGGCGCCGCCAGCTCGGCTATCGGCAGAACGCCGGCCATCGAAGCACTACCCTTGAGGGTGTGCAAGGCGCGCTGCAACTCGTCAGTGGCCTGCAAAGGGACGTGTTCGGCGGCCTGATCGAGGAAGCGGTTGAGACTGGCGAGATGGGTTTCGGCCTCTTTGCGAAAGATCTCCAGCAACAGTGGATCGAGCGCCGTGACGTCCTGCGTGTCCTCGTCGGACACCGACTCATCGCCCTTGGCCAAGGCATGGGCACGGGCGGCCAACTGGTCAACATCGTTGCGCTGGCGCTGGGTATTGGCGGCATATTCAGCCACCACTTCCGGCAGCAGATGCAGCACTTCGCCGACCAGTTTTTGCACAGTGACACCCGGTTCCACGCTGTTTTCCAGTACGCGGTTGAGCAGGTTTTCCACAGCCCAGGCCAGTTCGCCAAGAACCAGGGCGCGGACCATCCGGCCACTGCCCTTGAGGGTATGGAACGCCCGACGCAGCTCACTCAGGGCCGACCGGTCCGCGGGGTTGATCGACCAGCGTGGCAAGTACTCACGAAGGATATCCAGGACTTCGTCGGTTTCCTCGAGGAACACTTCTCGCAGCTCGTCATCCACAGGCGTTTCGCCAGCGGGCGGCGGCAACAGGCTGCCCGGAGTGCTCCGGGCCGGCGGATTGAGGGCCGATACCGGACTGGCCAGCACATCGGCCAGGGACTGGACGACGTGCGGATCGGCCAGTTCCTGCATCATTTGCATGACCTGCGCTTCACTGGGGCTCAGAACATCATCGAGCACCGGCACATAATGTTCGCTGGGGTAAAAACCGAGGGCCGCCAGGCTTTTCTCTGCGACGTCGAGCAACGCTTCGCCCGGTGCTTCGGGGTCATCGCTGAGGCGTTCCAGGTAATACTCGATGCTGGTGATCACGTCGGCCAGGTTGTCCAGTTCCTCCCAGCCCGGCTGATCCGGTTCGAGTAGCAGGTGCTCGCGGATAAAGTGGTTACAGGTTTCGATCAGGCTCGCCGCACGGCCCAGCGCAATCATCGCCAGCGCGCCGCGCACCTGGGTCAGCAAAGCCGGCAATGCCTGCAAATGCTGACGGTCCCAATCGGCGTCGATGTAGTCGACGATCATGTCCTTGGCCTGCTGCAGGCAGATGCGCGCTTCCTTGATCACGATCTGGTGGATCTGCGTCAGGTCGGTGGTCGGCAAGCGACTGTCCTCCTGGCTTTCCGGCTCCACCGTGCCGACCATGCCGGCCAGGGTCGCTTCGACGTACAGCAAGGCCCCGGCGACATCCATGAGGATCGCGTCGTTGGGCTCGCGCTGTCCCTGGGCCAGGCTCAGGACCACCGCCAATTGATCGATGATGACCTTGCGCGGCTGGCCGAAGCCCAGTACTGCCAGGGTATCGGCGATTTGCCGCAGGGGCGCCAACAGGCTGTCGAGGTCGGACGTGTGCTGCCGGTCGCTGCGCACGAACAGGTCCAGGCGTTCCTTGACCCGCACCAGTTCTTCGCACAGCGCCGCGAGCACCGAGCGCATCGCATCGCGGTCTGGCCCGGCCAGTCGTGCGCGTTCTTCGTCGACCATCGCACTGTCAGGCAGCGCGTCGTCCAGGGAGTAGCGATCTTTCATGGTCAGCATCTGCCCGGTGGGATGATCGGCCTTGGCAATGTAAAACAATAAACTTTTCAGCAATTGCGGCGGCGCCGGCTGATTGATGCCGGGCATGCCCTCTTCGAGCAGGCGCTTGAGTTCTTTGTCGGCGTCCTTGAACAGGCTGCGCAACGCTGGACTGTTGGCAATCGCGCCGCCCTGCATGCCTTCGACCAGCGCCGAAGCGACTTGCCATAACGGGCTCAGCGGCGCATTGGCAGACAACCCTTCGAGACGGGCGAAGACCTTGGCCAGATAATCGAGATTGGTCTCGCTGTCCTGTTCACGCAGAAAACCCACCAGGGCCATCTGCAGCATTTGCCGCAACTTGCGCAGAACGCTGGGGAGCTCAACTGGCTCGAGCAACGCCAGCGCCTCTTCATCCAGGGGCGGCAGTTCGGGCAGTTGCGGGCTGAACAGGCTGGTTTCCGACAACAGGTTTTCACCACGGGCGCTGCGCAGATCGTTGATCAGCGGCAGCACCACCAGTGGCAAATCGCGGCGCGCGCCCTGCACCCGATCCAGATAGATCGGCAGTTGTCCGAGCGCTTGCATCAACAGGTGCAACGCCTCGTCGCGATGGCTGACGCGATTGTGCTGCAGGGCGATGGTCAATTGTTCCATCTCTTCGGCGAGCAGCGCCGCGCCGTAGAACTCGACCATCTGCAAACTGCCATGGACCTGATGGATGCACGCCAGGCAGTTGTCCAGCGCGTGCAGAGCCTGCGGATCATCAAGCAGGGTTTCGATCGCCTGGTGAGCGACCCTCAACGTTTCGGCAATCTCGCCCTTGACCCACTCCAGGGCCACATAGTCGTGCCGATCAGCCATAACCACTCCAGTTACCATTCATACACCAATGGGCGGTTCAGCTTTGTCCACAACCTGCGCCTTGGCCGCCGGCAAGGTGAAACCGGAAACCGAACGGCGCAACTGGCTGGCCATTTTTGCCAGGTTGCCGATGCTCTCGGCCGTGGCGGTGGAGCCTGACGAGGTCTGCGTGGTGATCTGCTGGATCACGTTCATCGTCAGGGAAATCTGACCGGCCGACGACGTCTGCTGCTGCGCGGCATTGGAAATACTCTGGATCAAGGCCGCCAGGGTCTTGGAGACGCCTTCGATTTCTTCCAGGGCCACCCCGGCATCGTGCGCCAGACGCGCACCGCGTACCACCTCTGTGGTGGTCTGCTCCATGGAGATAACCGCTTCATTGGTGTCGGTCTGGATCGCCCGCACCAGGGTTTCGATCTGCCGCGTGGCCGCGGAAGAGCGCTCGGCCAGGCGCTGGACTTCATCGGCGACCACGGCAAAACCGCGTCCGGCATCACCGGCCATGGAAGCCTGGATCGCCGCGTTGAGGGCGAGGATGTTGGTCTGATCGGCAATGTCATCGATCAGGCTGACAATGTCGCCGATTTCCTGGGAAGACTCACCCAAGCGTTTGATGCGCTTGGCGGTGTCCTGAATCTGCTCGCGAATATTGTCCATGCCGTGGATGGTGTTGTGCACCACCTCGTTGCCCTTGTTGGCGATTTCCACCGAGCGCTCGGCCACGGCCGAGGATTCTGCGGCGTTGGCAGACACCTGGTCGATGGACTCGGCCATGTCGTTGATCGCCGCGGAGGCTTCGCAAATTTGCTGGGCCTGATGCTCCGAAGCCTGAGCCAGGTGCATCGCCGTGGCCTGGGTTTCCTGCACGGCGGCAGCGACCTGGCCGGCGGTGAGGTTGATGGTCGCCACCAGGTCGCGCAGTTGGTCCACGGAATAATTGATCGAGTCGGCGATGGTCCCGGTGAAGTCTTCGGTTACCGATGCAGTCACTGTCAGGTCGCCATCGGCGAGGTCTTCGATTTCGTCGAGCAGACGCATGATCGCGTTCTGGTTACGCTCGTTTTTCTCGGCGGTTTCGCGCAACTGGCGATTGGTTTCGCGCACCATCACCAGGCCGATGAGAATGATCGAGGCCAATGCCAGCAGCCCCAGCACATAACCGCCAATGGTATCGGTGCTGCGCCCGCCGGCGAGGTTTTCGAAGCCGCTGGCCAGGTGCGAGGCTTCGTCGAGCAGGGTTTGCGACAAACTGAAAATATTGCTCGCCGACTCACGGACCTTGAACAGCTCCGGCGAGGTTTCGAGGATTTCATCCACCGAGCCCGAGACGAACTCGAACAGTTCGGATATTTCCGCAAGACGGGCGCGGGCATCGCGGTCTTCGACCTGGCTGACCTTGAGCGCCGTGTCACCCTGCAACATGCCGTTGAGCACCTTGCCGAATTGTGTCGCGTCACGCCCGAAGGCGTCCGCGGCCTGCTGGGAGTTTTCGTCACCGGCCAACACCGTGTTCACCGCACCGAGAATCCGCTCGGCCAGCAATGACTGACGCTGAGCCATCGCGACCTGAGCGGCCGGGGCGCCGCGCTGCAGGAGGGTTTCGACAACCTTCTCGTACTCGATCTGCAACTGCGGCACGGTTTCGGCCAACGTCGCGGCGACCTGATGCAGCGACAGCACAGTCTGCTCGCTGGACAGAATCGCGTCGGTGTTTTTCAGCAGACGCTCCCAATCCTGCTGCACAGCGCGCATCTGCGGACGCATGCTGCTGGGTGCCGGTGGCAAGCCGGTGACCGGATCGCCTTTCTTCAGGTAACCCCAGCGCCGGGCAAAGTCATTGCGCGCATCACTAAGCAACTTGAACGCGGCAGCCTTGCCGGCGGCGGCTTCAGTGGCATTCTTGGCGATGCGTTGGGACAACACGCGCAGTTCACCGGCGTGGCCAATGTACTGTTTGTCGTAGGTGGCCTGGGTGTTGAGGTAGGCGAAGTTGGCGAACAGCAGCATGATGAAGACGATCAGCGCGATAAACAGCGCGATGATCTGCGACCGACTGCGCGACCCTTCCATTGGCATGCCTTCTTTTGCTTTTATCATCGGTCCTCGCCTGTTAACCAACACCTTCCAAGACTTACCGAGGGCCCCTGTGGGAGCGGGCTTGCTCGCGAATTCGCTCACTCCTTCAACAGTGAAGCTGACTGACGCACCGCTTTCGCGAGCAAGCCCGCTCCCACATTGGATCTGTGTTGCTGCTGTCACACCGCGACATTCATGAACCCCTGGGACCGCACCAACGCAAACGGGCTGAACACCCGCCAGCACTTCTCACGGGCAAACCGCCCCTGGATAAACGCCGCCATCGCTCCCCGCAACTCGTGGGCCGGCACTGGCTCCAGAGTGTCCCGGGCAAAGTGCTGCAGGCCGAAAACTTCATCGACTATCAAGCCGGCAAATACGTCTTCATGCTCAACCACCAACACCCGCCGCTGCCGACGCACCGCTGACAGCTCATAGCCCAAGAAACCGGACAGATCCATGATCGGCAGCAGCCGCCCGCGCAAGTTGGCCACACCTTTGACCCATGGTTTCACTCCCGGCAGCTGCGTGAAGCGTGGCTCGTGCAACACTTCACCGACTTCGCCCATGGGCGCCACGTACCAGTGTTCACCCAGGCGAAATCCAATGCCGCTCCAGCTGTCCCGGCGAGTCGGCTGGGACGGCAGGTCCGCCGCCAGCAGACGACAGCGCCGGTCGATTTGCAGCAACAGTTCGAAAGCCGTCAGCGACTCGCTCATGGGCAGTCGATCAACCGGCCAGCACGTTGTTCAGGGTTTTGATCAGGGTCTCTTCATCGACCGGTTTGGTCAGGTAGTCCCTGGCCCCCTGGCGCGTGCCCCAGACCTTGTCGGTTTCCTGATCCTTGGTGGTGATGATGATCACCGGGATGTGCCCGGTATCCGGGTCTTTGGTCAACTGACGAGTCGCCTGGAAGCCGTTGAGGCCTGGCATGACGATGTCCATCAGGACCGCATCGGGCTTTTCCTGGCGGGCCAGGGCCACGCCGTCGGCACCGTTTTCGGCTTTCAGGACTTCATGACCGTGCTTTTCCAGCATGCCGGTCAATTTGTACATTTCAGTCGGCGAATCATCAACGATCAGAATACGTGCCATTTTCTTCCCCATTCTTATAGACGCCAGGCCCGATGGCCGAACGTCACTGTGAGCGTCCTACTGCGGCAAAACGGCGGCGAAGCCAGGAACATGGGCCTGGATCGCATCAAGCAACTCTTCCTTGCTGAAAGGCTTGGTCAAAAACTGATCGGAGCCGACGATGCGCCCCTTGGCCTTGTCGAACAGCCCGTCCTTGGACGACAGCATGATCACTGGCGTGGACTTGAATGCACTGTTGTTCTTGATCAGCGCGCAGGTCTGATAGCCATCAAGGCGCGGCATCATGATATCGACGAAGATGATGCCGGGATGATTGTCGGCGATCTTGGCCAGGGCATCGAAGCCGTCGATGGCCGTGATGACCTCGCAACCGACGTTCTTCAACAACGTTTCGGCGGTGCGGCGAATCGTCTTCGAATCGTCGATCACCATGACCTTCAAGGCGTTGGGGTGCTGTTCCATATCCGCTCTTCCGTCGCCTTTACGAATCAATTTGTCCGCTTTTGGGTAATCGGTGGCTCGAAACCCTTGATACTCAAGGGCCAGCACGACATGGCAGTCTTTTTAGCACAGTCTCCAAATCCAATCTATCAGGCGACCGGCGCAGTGGTTTTTCCTTGACCGGGAACAGACTCAGCGCCAATCTGACGCCACTTTTATACGGCCCTGCGCTGTTTTTCCTGTAGGAGCGAGCACGCTCGCGATGGACGTCAACGCTAACGCGCAAAACCTGGTGCCCCGCGGTGTACCTGGGTTCATCGCGAGCATGCTCGCCCCTACAGGAATTCGGTATCTGCCCCCAAATTTTCGAGGAAAACCCAATGAGCGTTCGCGTCGGGATTGTCATGGACCCTATCGCCAGCATCTCCTATAAAAAGGATAGCTCGCTGGCCATGCTGCTGGCCGCGCAGAAGCGCGGCTGGGAACTGTTCTATATGGAACAGCGCGACTTGTACCAGGCCGAAGGCCAGGCCCGGGCGCGGATGCGGCCGCTGCAGGTTTTCGCCAATCCGGAAAAATGGTTCGAACTGGGCGCTGAAAACGACGCGCTGCTGAGCGATCTGGACGTGATCCTGATGCGCAAGGATCCGCCGTTCGACATGGAATTCGTCTATTCCACCTATTTGCTGGAACAGGCCGAGGCCGCCGGCGTACTGGTGGTCAACAAGCCGCAAAGCCTGCGCGATTGCAATGAAAAGCTGTTCGCCACGCTGTTCCCGCAGTGCACACCGCCGACCATCGTCAGCCGTCGCCCGGATGTGCTGCGCGAATTCGCCGACCATCATGGCGATGTGATTCTCAAGCCGCTGGACGGCATGGGCGGCTCTTCGATCTTTCGCCACACCGCCGGCCACCCGAACCTCTCGGTGATCCTTGAAACCCTGACCCTGCACGGTCAGCAGCAGATCATGATCCAGGGCTACCTGCCGGCCATCGTCGATGGTGACAAGCGCATCCTGATGATCGACGGCGAACCGGTGGATTACTGCCTGGCGCGGATTCCGGCCGCTGGCGAAACCCGAGGCAACCTGGCCGCCGGTGGCCGTGGCGAAGCCCGCCCGTTGACCGACAAGGATCGCTGGATTGCCGCCCAAGTGGGCCCGACCCTGCGTGAAAAAGGCCTGTTGTTCGTCGGTCTGGACGTCATCGGCGAGCATCTGACCGAAATCAACGTCACCAGCCCGACCTGCATACGCGAAATTGATAATGCGTTCGGCACAGACATTGGCGGCATGCTCATGGATGCCATTGAGAAGAAGCTGCAAGCTGCAAGCTCCAAGTCGCAAGCTTGAAGCTAAAAACCAACATTGCGCTATCATGCCGGGCTTGTAAAAGCGCGATGTTGGTTTTTTTGTCATGACCCTCCCGTCCGATCTGCCCGCAGAACTCGCCCATCATGGCGTGCGCCCGGCCGATCGCCTCGGTTTTACCCTGTTTCTCGCGGCACTGATCCACCTGGCCTTGCTTTTGGGCGTCGGGTTTGCAGTGGTCGAGCCCAAACAGATCAGCAAAACCCTGGAAATCACCCTCGCCACCTTCAAAAGCGAAAAGAAGCCGGAAAAAGCTGACTTTCTCGCCCAGGAGAATCAGCAAGGCAGCGGCACCCTGGATAAAAAGGCGATTCCCAAGACCACTGAGATAGCGCCGTTCCAGGACAACAAGGTGCAGAAGGTCACGCCACCGCCGGCCGCCAAGCCTGAAGTCCAGGACGCCCCGCCGAAGGCAGCGGTGACCACGGTCGCGCCAAAGCCGAAAAAAGCCCCCGCGAAAACCGAAGAACCCAAAGTCCAGGCCAAACCCCAGGTCCAGGCACCGACGTTCGACAGCGAACAGTTGTCCAGCGACATCGCCAGTCTGGAAGCGGAATTGGCCAACGAACAGCAGCTGTACGCCAAACGCCCGCGCATCCATCGCCTGAGCGCCGCCTCGACCATGCGCGACAAGGGTGCCTGGTACAAAGACGAATGGCGCAAGAAAGTCGAGCGCATCGGCAACCTCAACTACCCCGACGAAGCACGGCGCAAGCAGATCTACGGTAATTTGCGCCTGATGGTGTCGATCAACCGCGACGGCTCGCTGTACGAAGTGCTGGTACTGGAGTCTTCCGGGCAACCGCTGCTGGACCAGGCGGCGCAACGCATCGTCAGGCTTGCTGCGCCTTTTGCGCCGTTTACCGGAGATCTGTCGGACATCGACCGCCTGGAAATCATCCGCACCTGGAAGTTTGCCCGCGGCGACCGGCTTTCAAGCAACTGACACCCCACAAATCCCCTGTGGGAGCGGGCTTGTGTGGCGAGGGGGCTTGTCGGAACGCCGCATCGCCCCGCTGGACTGCGCAGTAGTCCCAGATTACTGTTTTGGGGCCGCTTCGCGGCCCGACGGGGGCAAGCCCCCTCGCCACACAAGCCCGCTCCCACATTTGTGATCGATTGATAACTGAATCGGGGCATTTCCTGCGCATCCGCAGCTTGTCAGTTCGCCCCTCCAACGCCACACTAGCGCACATGAAAAACGTCAGCCCCAGCTACCTCAAGCATCAATTCCTGATCGCCATGCCGCACATGGCCGACCCGAACTTTGCGCACACCTTGACCTATATCGTCGAGCACACGGCCAATGGTGCCATGGGGCTGGTGGTCAACCGCCCGCAAGATCTGAGTCTGGCCGACATTCTTGAGCAATTGCGCCCGGATATCGAACCGCCCGCGCTCTGCCAGCATGTGCCGATCTTCATCGGCGGCCCGGTGCAGACCGACCGTGGTTTCGTCCTGCACCCCAAGGGGCAGAGCTATCAGGCGACCGTTGATCTGCAAGACGAGTTGTCCCTGTCGACCTCCCAGGACGTGCTGTTTGCCATTGCCGATGGCGTCGGACCAGCGAAAAGCCTGATCGCCCTCGGCTACGCCGGCTGGGAAGCCGGGCAACTGGAAGCCGAACTGGCCCAGAACGCCTGGCTGAACTGCCCGTTCGAAGCCGACATCCTGTTCAACACCAGCAGCGAACTGCGCCTGGAAGCGGCCGCCAGGCACCTGGGCGTCAATCTCAGCCTGCTGACCAGCCAGGCGGGGCACGCCTGATGGCCCTGCGGCTGATTCTGGGATTCGACTACGGCACCAAACAGATCGGCGTTGCGGTCGGCCAGGTGATTACCGGGCAGGCCCGTGAACTGTGCACCTTGAAGGCGCAGAACGGCATTCCCGACTGGAACCAGATCGAGACCCTCATCAAGGAGTGGAAACCCGACGCGGTGGTGGTAGGTCTGCCATTGAACATGGACGGCACGCCCAGCGACATGTGTGCCCGTGCGGAAAAATTCGCCCGGCGCTTGAACGGTCGCTTCAACCTGCCCTTTTATACCCATGATGAACGCCTGACCACCTACGAGGCCAAGGGCGAACGCCTGGCCCGGGGTGGGCAGAAAGGCAGTTACCGCGACAACCCGGTCGATGCCATTGCCGCCGCCCTGCTGCTGCAAGGCTGGCTCGACGAAAACAGCGAGCTGTTCGAATCCTGAAGAGCCGTCTTGACGCCTCTCTATAGTGACAACCCGAGCCCCCAAGTAACAACCCGGCTCGGGCCCAAGAAGGAGCAACCATGAGCCTGCCCAATCCCGCCGAACTGATCAGCCAGATGGCCACCGATCTCAAGGCACACCTGGAACTGCGCGGCATCAGCGAACCGCGCTTCATCGGTATCCGTAGCGGCGGCGTCTGGGTCGCTCAAGCCTTGCTCAAGGAACTGGGCAGCCATTCGCCCCTCGGCACCCTCGACGTTTCTTTTTATCGCGACGACTTCAGCCAGAACGGCCTGCACCCTCAGGTGCGCCCTTCGGCCCTGCCGTTCGAAATCGAAGGCCAGCATCTGGTGCTGATCGATGACGTGCTGATGAGCGGCCGTACCATCCGCGCCGCCATGAACGAACTCTTCGATTACGGACGCCCGGCCAGCATCACACTGGTGTGCCTGCTGGACCTGGACGCCGCCGAGCTGCCGATTCGCCCGAACGTGGTCGGAGCTACCCTGAGTCTGGCCGCCCACGAGCGGGTGAAGCTGTCCGGCCCCGAGCTTGCGCTCGAGCTGCAAGACCTCGCCCTTTAATTCGCCCTATTGAGAGTCCCCCTTGCGATGACGCCTCTAGAAACCAAGCGCCCGCTGCAGCTCAATGATCAGGGCCAACTGCGCCACTTCCTCTCGCTCGACGGTTTGCGCCGCGAGCTGCTGACGGAAATCCTCGATACCGCCGACTCGTTCCTCGAAGTCGGCGCCCGGGCGGTCAAGAAAGTCCCGTTGTTGCGCGGCAAGACCGTGTGCAACGTGTTCTTCGAGAACTCCACCCGCACCCGCACCACCTTTGAACTGGCGGCCCAGCGGCTGTCGGCGGACGTGATCACCCTGAACGTGTCGACTTCGTCGGCCAGCAAGGGCGAAACCCTGCTCGACACCCTGCGCAACCTGGAAGCCATGGCCGCCGACATGTTTGTCGTGCGTCACGGTGACTCCGGTGCCGCGCACTTCATCGCCGAACATGTGTGCCCGCAAGTGGCGATCATCAACGGTGGCGACGGTCGTCACGCCCACCCGACCCAGGGCATGCTCGACATGCTCACCATCCGTCGACACAAGGGCGGTTTCGAAAACCTCTCGGTAGCCATCGTCGGTGACATCCTGCACTCGCGGGTCGCACGCTCGAACATGCTCGCGCTGAAAACCCTCGGTTGCCCGGACATCCGCGTGATCGCGCCGAAAACCCTGCTGCCGATCGGCATCGAGCAATACGGCGTGAAGGTCTATACCGACATGGCCGAAGGCCTGAAAGACGTCGACGTGGTGATCATGTTGCGCCTGCAACGCGAACGCATGGCCGGCGGCCTGCTGCCGAGCGAAGGCGAGTTCTACCGCCTGTTCGGCCTGACCACCGCACGCCTGGCCGGCGCCAAGCCGGATTGCATCGTCATGCACCCGGGGCCGATCAACCGTGGAGTGGAGATTGAGTCGGCGGTAGCCGACGGCCCGCATTCGGTGATCCTCAACCAGGTCACCTACGGTATTGCCATTCGTATGGCCGTTTTGTCCATGGCCATGAGCGGACAGACTGCGCAGCGCCAATTCGAACAGGAGAACGCCCAGTGAAGCTCAGCATTCTCGGCGCACGCGTAATCGACCCGGCCAGCGGCCTGGATCAAGTCACCGATATCCACATCGAAGCCTGCAAGATCGTCGCCATTGGCGCGGCGCCGGCCGGTTTTGTCGCCATCGACACGCTCGACGCCAACGGCCTGGTCGCCGCCCCTGGCCTGGTCGACCTCAATGTCGCCCTGCGCGAGCCGGGCTACAGCCGCAAAGGTTCGATCATCAGCGAAACCCGCGCTGCGGCAGCCGGCGGTGTCACCAGCCTGTGCTGCCCGCCAAAAACCAAACCGGTACTGGACACCTCGGCCGTGGCCGAACTGATCCTCGACCGCGCGCGCGAGGCCGGCAACACCAAAGTCTTCCCGATCGGCGCCCTGAGCAAAGGCCTGGACGGCGAACAGCTTGCAGAGCTCGTGGCACTGCGCGATGCCGGCTGCGTGGCCTTCGGCAACGGCCTGGAGAGCTTCCGCAACACCCGCACCCTGTGTCGGGCACTGGAATACGCGGCGACTTTCGACCTGACGGTGATTTTCAACTCTCAGGACCATGACCTGGCCGAAGGTGGCCTGGCCCATGAAGGCCCGACCGCAAGCTTCCTCGGCTTGCCGGGCATTCCGGAAACCGCCGAGACCGTGGCTCTTGCCCGGGACCTGCTGCTGGTCGAGCAAAGCGGTGTGCGCGCACACTTCAGCCAACTCACCAGCGCTCGCGGCGTAGCCCTGATTGCCCAGGCCCAGGCCCGTGGGTTGCCAGTGACTGCCGATGTGGCGTTGTATCAGCTGATCCTGACCGATGAAGCCCTGATCGACTTCAGCAGCCTCTATCACGTGCAACCGCCGCTTCGCACCCGTGCCGACCGCGACGGACTGCGTGCCGCCGTGAAGTCCGGGGTGATCTCGGCCATCTCCAGCCATCACCAGCCCCACGAGCGCGACGCCAAGCTGGCCCCCTTCGGTGCTACCGAGCCGGGCATCAGCAGTGTCGAGTTGCTGCTGCCGCTGGCGATGACCCTGGTGGAGGACGGCTTGCTGGACTTGCCGACACTGCTGGCACGCTTGAGTGCCGGTCCTGCCGAGGCCTTGCGCCTGCCGGCGGGCAAATTGGCGGTGGGGGGCGCTGCAGACATCGTGTTGTTCGACCCTGCGGCTTCGACCGTTGCCGGTGAAACCTGGCTGTCCAAGGGCGAAAACTGCCCGTTCATTGGTCACAGCCTGCCGGGCGTAGTGCGCTACACCCTGGTGGATGGCCGGATCAGCCACCAGGCGTAAGACCGCGTCGCCTCAATCGCCAGCAGGGCTGGCTCCCACACAGGATCTGTGAACGACACAAATCCCCTGTGGGAGCTAGTCTGCTAGCGATGACTTACTGGAAGGCGCGTCTATTCTGCGCGTTGCGCAGCGACACTTGATCATTCAGCGTCCAGAAGTCATACAGGATCCCGATAAAGAACAAGCCGCCCGTCAGCAGGTACAGCAAGCCGCTGATCCACTTGCCCTGATACATACGATGCACCCCGAACACCCCGAGAAACGTCAGCAGAATCCACGCCACGTTGTATTCGATCGGCCCGGCGGTAAACCGCAGGTCTGCCTCACGGTCCATGGCCGGGATCAGAAACAGGTCGATCAGCCAGCCGATACCCAGCAAACCGAAGGTGAAGAACCAGATCGTCCCGGTCACCGGCTTGCCGTAATAAAAACGGTGAGCGCCGGTAAAACCCAAAATCCACAGCAGATAGCCAATGACTTTGCTGTGGGTATCTTGCTGCGCGACAGACTGTTGATAGGGGTTCATTGATGACCTCGAGGCAGACGATAGATAAATATTGTTTATTTCTTTGTGACTTTTTTACGGGTTGCCGACGTATGGCAATTACCGCTTTCACCACTGTCAAACCCTTGTAACACGCGACTTCTGTCCGACAATTGCGTCAATTTGCCGCTTCTTTGCCGCTGTTGACCCCCAGGTTGAATCGACCAACGGCCTCGGAAGGGACAAAAAAGCTGTTATAAAGTTGCGCGTTCACCTATTCGAGCCCTGCCTAATGCGTCCATTTTTCAAGACATGGCTAACCATTTGCCTTTTGATGCCACTGGCCGCCCACGCCACCAATCGTGAGCAACGTCTTCCAAACGTTAATGGTTACACCCCAAAATCCCATGCTTCTGCTCCTTCGAACAAAAGCACAAAACCGGTCAAGCAAGCGCCTCAGCTGAGCAGCAGCAAGAGCAGCCTTGTCCCGCCAATGGCGAGCAAGGAAAGCAGTAACGTGCTGAGCCGCGCTGTGAACGTCCTCGGTACTCCGTATCGTTGGGGCGGCAGCAGTCCAAGTAAAGGCTTCGATTGCAGCGGTCTGGTCAAATATGCGTTCGACGACGCCAGCTTTGATCTTCCTCGCACCTCCAATGCCATGGCCAGCGGTCATGGGGAGAAGGTAGATCGTGAAGACTTGAAGCCGGGCGACCTGATTTTCTTCAACATCAAGAGCCGCCGGGTCAATCATGTTGCCATCTACCTGGGCAACGACCGCTTTATCCACGCACCACGCCGTGGCAAGTCGGTATCCATCGACACCCTGAAGAAACCGTACTGGGAAAAACACTACGTGGTTGCCAAGCGGGTTCTGCCGAAAGAACAGAACCAGATGCGGGTTGTTCAGCGTTGATCTGACTGTCCGGGGTAACCCTTGGAATCGCTTTGAGCATGCCGGCCCATTCGCGAGCAAGCCCGCTCCCACAAGGATTGGTATAGTCCATGTGGGAGCGGGCTTGCTCGCGAAGGCGTCTTTGAAAAGCCCTGCAACTCCCCCTCAGAAGTTATCCGGCGAGCGCGCCTTCTCCCGCGCATGCTCACGACTGACCAGCCCCCTGGTCACCAAATCCTTCAAGCTCATATCCAGCGTCTGCATCCCCAGCGAGCCTCCCGCCTGAATCGCTGAGTACATCTGCGCCACTTTGTCCTCCCGGATGAGGTTACGGATCGCCGATGTCCCCAGCATGATCTCCCGGGCCGCAATGCGCCCGCCCCCGACTTTCTTGACGAGTGTCTGGGACACCACCGCCAGCAACGATTCAGAGAGCATCGAGCGCACCATCGACTTCTCGTCCCCCGCAAATACATCCACCACCCGGTCGATGGTCTTGGCCGCCGAAGTGGTGTGCAGCGTGCCGAATACCAGATGCCCGGTTTCGGCGGCGGTCAACGCCAGGCGAATGGTTTCCAGGTCACGCAATTCCCCCACCAGGATCACGTCCGGGTCTTCGCGCAACGCCGAGCGCAGGGCTGTGGCGAAACTGCGGGTATCGCGGTGGACTTCACGCTGATTGATCAGGCATTTGCGCGGTTCATGAACGAATTCAATCGGATCTTCAATGGTGAGGATGTGGTGATGACGATGGCTGTTGAGGTAATCGATCATCGCCGCCAACGTGGTGGACTTGCCGGACCCCGTCGGGCCGGTCACCAGCACCAGGCCGCGCGGAGCATCGGTCATTTTGCGGAACACTTCCCCCATGCCCAGTTCGTCCATGCTCCGCACTTTCGAGGGGATGGTGCGAAACACCGCGCCCGCGCCACGATTGTGGTTGAACGCATTGACCCGAAAGCGCGCGACACCGGGCACCTCAAAGGAAAAATCGATTTCCAGGCGCTTCTCGAAGTCCACCCGCTGACTCTCGCTCATGACGCCATGGATCAGCGCCTGGACCTGTTCGTGGTCCAAGGCGGGCAAATGGATACGCCGAACATCACCGTCGACCCGAATCATCGGCGGCAGACCCGCAGAAAGGTGCAGGTCAGATGCGCCTTGTTCTGCGCTGAACGCCAGCAGTTCAGTGATATCCATAGCGCTCCTCAATTCCAGTAGAATGCCGCGAACCTTCAGACCGCTGGCGCTTCTTGATGTCCAACATAGCAGACAACATTCTTCAGGTTAGTTCGCGCATACATGCCGCAACACTTGCCGCCCGGCGCGACGAAAACAGCGTCCAGTTGCTGGCCGTGAGCAAGACCAAACCTGCGGTCGCGCTGCGCGAAGCCTATGCGGCCGGTCTGCGAGACTTTGGCGAAAACTATCTGCAGGAAGCCCTTGGCAAGCAGCTCGAACTGGCTGACCTGCCCTTGATCTGGCACTTTATCGGCCCCATTCAGTCGAACAAGACTCGCGCTATCGCCGAGCATTTCGCCTGGGTGCATTCCGTGGACCGCCTGAAAATCGCACAACGCCTGTCCGAACAACGCCCTGCCGACTTGCCACCCCTGAATATCTGCATCCAGGTCAACGTCAGTGGTGAAGCCAGCAAGTCCGGTTGCAACCCGGCCGACCTGCCGGCCCTGGCCAATGCCATCAGCGCCCTGCCGCGCCTGAAGTTACGCGGATTAATGGCGATTCCCGAGCCCACGGAAGATCGCGCGGCCCAGGATGCCGCGTTCGCTGCGGTACAAAACCTGCAAGCCAGCCTCGATCTGCCACTCGACACACTTTCCATGGGCATGAGCCACGACCTTGAGTCGGCCATTGCCCAAGGCGCCACCTGGGTTCGCATCGGTACAGCCCTGTTTGGTGCCCGCGATTATGGTCAGCCATGAAATGACGCACTCTTTCTTTTATAAGGACCTGACATGAGCAAGACACGCATTGCCTTTATCGGTGCCGGCAACATGGCCGCCAGCCTGATCGGCGGCCTGCGGGCCAAGGGTCTGGAAGCGGCGCAGATCCGCGCCAGCGATCCATATGAAGAAACCCGTACCCGGGTAAAAGCGGAACACGGCATTGAAGTATTTGCCGACAACGCCCAAGCCATTGAAGGCGCAGACGTGATCGTCATGGCGGTCAAACCCCAGGCCATGAAAGCCGTGTGCGAAGCCATTCGGCCAAGCCTTGCTCCCGAACAGTTAGTGGTGTCGATCGCTGCCGGCATCACCTGCGCCAGCATGAACAACTGGCTCGGCAACCAGCCGATCGTGCGCTGCATGCCCAACACCCCGGCGCTGCTGCGTCAGGGCGTGAGCGGCTTGTTTGCCACGGCCCAGGTCACTGCTGAACAACGCCAGCAAGCACAAGAGCTGCTTTCGGCGGTCGGTATCGCCCTGTGGCTGGACCAGGAACAGCAACTGGACGCCGTCACTGCCGTTTCCGGTTCGGGGCCGGCGTACTTCTTCCTGCTGATCGAGGCCATGACCGCCGCCGGCGTGAAACTCGGCCTGCCAGCGGACATCGCCGCACAACTGACCCTGCAAACTGCCCTGGGTGCCGCTCACATGGCAGTTTCCAGCGACGTCGACGCCGCAGAGCTGCGGCGCCGCGTTACCTCGCCTGCGGGGACCACGGAAGCCGCAATCAAATCGTTCCAGGCCAATGGCTTTGAAGCCCTGGTAGAAAAAGCACTGGGTGCCGCTGCGCACCGCTCGGCCGAGATGGCTGAGCAACTCGGTCGCTAATCAGCTCTTACAAAGGAATCAAAGATGCTCGGACTCAATGACGCTGCCATTTTCATCATTAAAACCCTTGGCAGCCTGTACCTGCTGATCGTGCTGATGCGCTTCATCCTGCAACTGGTGAGGGCCAATTTTTACAACCCGCTCTGCCAGTTCATCGTCAAGGCCACTCAACCGCTGCTCAAACCACTGCGTCGAGTCATCCCCAGCATGTTCGGTCTGGACATGTCGTCGCTGGTGCTGGCGCTGATCCTGCAGATGCTGCTGATTGCCGTCATCCTGGCGCTCAAAGGCATCATGGTCGACCTGGTGCTGTTGGTGCCGTGGGCACTGATCGCGCTCTTCTCACTGTTTTTGAACATTCTGTTCTACGCGATGATCATCAGCGTAATTCTGTCCTGGGTAGCCCCGGGGAGCCACAATCCCGGCGCAGAGCTGGTGGCGCAGATTACTGAGCCGGTGCTTGCGCCGTTCCGCCGGATCATCCCGAACCTGGGTGGTCTCGACATTTCGCCGATCTTCGCGTTCATCGTGATCCAGCTGCTGCAAAGCTGGCTGATCCCACGCCTGGCGTTTTTTGCCTACATGCCCCAAGGGATGCTCGGCTTGATCTGATGAGCTACTTTCGCTGGGACGGTGACGACCTGATTCTGGAGTGTCACCTGCAACCGGCCGCCCGCAGCGATGATTTCTGCGGGCTGCACGGCGATCGCCTGAAAATCCGCCTGACCGCTCCGCCGGTCGAGGGCAAGGCCAATGCGTACCTGATGGCGTTTCTGGCCAAGGCGTTCGGGATTTCCAAGAGTCAGGTCAGCTTGATCAGTGGCGAGTTGAACCGGCAGAAACGGGTACGGATCTGTTCGCCGAAGAAGTTGCCCGATTTGCCGGGGCTGGATGCGCGCACAACTTGAATGCGCGTCGCCGCCGCCCCTCACCCCAGCCCTCTCCCGAGGGAGAGGGGGCCGATTTGTGGTGTTTTCGGACATTGAGTTCGACCGGGTATCTCAGGTCTTTGCAACTCATTTCAAGTCGGTCAGCCCCCTCGCCTATGCGGAGAGAGGGCTGGAATGAGGCGTTTTCAAAACTTGAGTTCGACTCGATATTTCAGGTCGATGCAACTCGTTTGAACAACTCGGTCAGTCCCCTCTCCCTCCGGGAGAGGGCTAGGGTGAGGGCAGCGCTTGCAAGCCATACACCCATTTACCAAACACCCCCGCCATTGCTTGCCGCTAACCCCACCGGTCTTTAGACTTACGCCTCATTTCAACGAGAGCAGGGTCGATGCCAGCTGCCTTTTCCCCCGATTCTGTTGGTCTGGTGACGCCGCAAGTGGCGCACTTCAGCGAAGCCCTGGCATTGGCCTGTGGTCGATCGCTCCCGGCCTATGACCTGATCTATGAAACCTACGGCACGCTGAACGCCACGGCGAGCAACGCCGTACTGATCTGTCACGCCTTGTCCGGTCACCACCATGCTGCTGGCTACCATAGCCCCGAAGACCGCAAACCGGGTTGGTGGGACAGCTGCATCGGACCCGGCAAGCCGATCGACACCAGCAAATTCTTCGTGGTCAGCCTGAACAACCTCGGCGGCTGCAACGGCTCCACTGGCCCGAGCAGTGTCAACCCCGAGACCGGCAAGCCATTCGGTGCCGATTTCCCGGTGCTGACCGTGGAAGACTGGGTGCACAGCCAGGCACGCCTGGCCGACTTGCTCGGCATCGGCCAATGGGCTGCGGTCATCGGTGGCAGCCTCGGCGGCATGCAGGCCTTGCAATGGACCATCACCTACCCGGACCGGGTACGCCACTGCCTGGCCATTGCCTCGGCGCCCAAGCTGTCGGCGCAGAACATCGCCTTTAACGAAGTGGCGCGCCAGGCAATCCTTACCGACCCCGAGTTCCACGGCGGCTCCTTCCAGGAACACAGCGTGATCCCCAAGCGCGGGCTGATGCTGGCGCGAATGGTCGGGCACATCACCTACCTGTCCGACGACTCCATGGGCGAGAAATTCGGCCGCGGCCTCAAGAGTGAGAAGCTCAACTACGACTTCCACAGCGTCGAGTTCCAGGTCGAAAGCTATTTGCGCTATCAAGGTGAAGAGTTCTCCGGACGTTTCGACGCCAACACCTATCTGTTGATGACCAAGGCGCTGGACTATTTCGATCCGGCGGCGAACTTCGACGATAACCTGGCAAAAACCTTCGAAAACGCCAAGGCCAAGTTCTGCGTGATGTCGTTCACCACCGACTGGCGATTCTCCCCTGCCCGTTCCCGGGAACTGGTGGACGCGCTGATGGCTGCGCGCAAAGACGTCTGCTACCTGGAGATCGACGCACCGCAAGGCCACGACGCCTTCCTGATTCCGATTCCGCGCTACTTGCAGGCCTTCGGCAATTACATGAACCGCATTACGTTGTGAGAAAGCCATGAGAGCTGATCTGGAAATCATCCAGGAATGGATCCCCGCCGGCAGTCGCGTGCTCGACCTCGGCTGTGGCGATGGCGAATTGTTGACCTGGCTGCGCGACAATAAGCAGGTCACCGGTTACGGCCTGGAAAACGACGCGGACAACATCGCCGAGTGCGTGGCCAAGGGCATTAACGTCATCGAACAGGACCTGGACAAGGGCCTGGGCAACTTCGCCAGCAACAGTTTCGATATCGTGGTCATGACCCAGGCACTGCAAGCGGTGCACTACCCGGACAAGATCCTCGATGAAATGCTGCGCGTGGGCCGGCAGTGCATCATCACCTTCCCCAACTTCGGTCACTGGCGCTGCCGCTGGTACCTGGCAAGCAAGGGCCGGATGCCGGTTTCCGAGTTCCTGCCGTACACCTGGTACAACACGCCAAACATCCACTTTTGCACCTTCGCGGACTTTGAAGCCTTGTGTCGCGAACGTGAAGCCAAGGTCATTGATCGGCTGGCAGTGGATCAACAGCATCGACACGGGTGGGCCAGCAAGCTTTGGCCTAATCTGTTAGGTGAGATCGGTATCTACCGGGTCAGCAGCCCGGGGCTTGCAGACCACAAGGTAGCGGTCTGAATCACCCTATTTCGAGGAGAAGATCATGGGTCGTCTAGCACTGTTTTTACTCACTGCCTGCCTGAGCGCTACCGCCATGGCCGCTGACGTCATCAAGGGCGAGCGCCAGGAAACCTTCGGCGACGTGACGGTGCACTACAACACCTTCAATTCCACCTACCTGACGCCGGACATCGCCAAAGCGGCGGAGTTGGTGCGCAGCAAGAACCAGGGCGTGATCAACGTCTCGCTGATCAAGGAAGGCAAGCCGGTGATGGCGCAAGTCAGCGGCTCGGTCAAAGACCTGACCAGCCAGACCGTGCCACTGAAGTTCAAGCAGATCACCGAACAAGGCGCGATCTACTACATCGCGCAATTCCCGGTGGACCAACAGGAAGTCCGCACCTTCGAGATCAAGGTGCAGAACGGTGACAAAATCAACACCATCAATTTCAACCAAGAGCTCTTCCCCGGCGAATGATCAACTTCACGCAACTCGTATTGGCCAGCCATAACGCCGGCAAACTCAAGGAACTCCAGGCCATGCTCGGCGACTCGGTGCAACTGCGCTCGATCGGCGAGTTCAGCAGCGTGGAACCGGAAGAAACCGGTCTGTCGTTCGTCGAGAACGCCATTCTCAAGGCCCGCAATGCCGCGCGCATCTCGGGCTTGCCGGCGCTGGCCGACGATTCCGGGCTGGCCGTTGATTTCCTTGGCGGTGCGCCGGGCATCTACTCGGCGCGTTATGCCGATGGGCAGGGCGATGTGGCGAACAACGCCAAACTGCTTGATGTCCTAAAAGACGTGCCTGAAGCCGAGCGCGGCGCACAGTTCGTCTGCGTGCTGGCGCTGGTGCGTCACGCCGATGACCCCCTGCCGATCCTTTGCGAAGGCTTGTGGCACGGCCGCATCCTGACCCAGGCCAGCGGCGAGCACGGTTTTGGCTACGACCCGCTGTTCTGGGTGCCGGAGCGCGATTGCTCCAGCGCCGAACTGAGCCCGGCCGACAAGAACCAGATCAGCCACCGCGCCCGCGCAATGGATCTGCTGCGCCAGCGTCTGGGCCTGAAATGACCGGCGAATCATCCGCGTCGTCGCTGATCTTCGGCGGCGCCGCGCAATCGCCTCGGGCGGCGCTGCCAGTGCTACCGCCCCTGGCGCTGTACATCCACATTCCGTGGTGTGTGCGCAAATGCCCGTATTGCGACTTCAACTCCCACACCGCAAGCAAGGTGCTGCCGGAAGAGGAGTATGTGGACGCCCTGCTGGCCGACCTCGATCAGGACCTGCATGCCGTTTACGGCCGCGAACTGAGCTCGATCTTCTTCGGCGGCGGTACTCCGAGCCTGTTCAGTGCTGCGGCATTGGGGCGACTGCTTAAAGGCGTGGAGCAGCGCATACCGTTTGCCCACGACATCGAAATCACCCTGGAAGCCAACCCCGGCACGTTCGAGCAGGAAAAGTTCGTCGCCTACCGGGCACTGGGTATCAATCGCCTGTCGATTGGCATCCAGAGCTTTCAGCAAGCGAAACTCGAGGCGCTGGGACGGATCCACAATGGTGACGAAGCCATCCGCGCCGCTGGCATGGCGCGTCAGGCAGGGTTCGATAACTTCAATCTGGACCTGATGCATGGCTTGCCCGATCAATCCCTGGACGATGCCTTGGGCGATCTGCGTCAAGCCATCGCCCTGAAACCGACGCACCTGTCGTGGTATCAGCTGACCCTGGAACCAAACACCGTGTTCTGGAACCAGCCGCCGACGCTGCCGGAAGACGACACGCTGTGGGACATCCAGGAAGCCGGGCAAGCGCTGCTGGCCGAACACGGTTACGCGCAATACGAAGTGTCGGCCTATGCCCTGCCCGGTCGTCCGGCGCGCCACAACCTCAATTACTGGAGTTTTGGCGACTTCATCGGCATTGGCGCGGGTGCCCATGGCAAGCTCAGCCATCCGGACGGGCGCATCATTCGCACCTGGAAGACCCGACTGCCGAAGGATTACCTGAATCCGGCGAAAAGCTTCCAGGCTGGCGAGAAAGCGCTGGGCAACGAAGAAATGCCGTTCGAGTTCCTGATGAACGCGCTGCGTCTGACTGAAGGCGTAGAATCGCGGCTGTACCCGGAACGTACCGGCATGAGCCTGCAAAGCCTTGCTGAAGGCCGCCTTGACGCCGAACAAAGCGGCTTGTTGCAGGTCGAACCGTCACGTCTGGTGGCCACCGAGCGCGGACAACTCTTTCTCAATGACTTGCTGCAGAATTTTCTGACATAAGGAAATCGAATGGACTTGGTACTCGACCTGCTCGCCACGGTATCGCGCTGGAGCCGCAGCAACCTCTCGGAAATCGCCCTGGCCCTGGTGGGCTGCCTGCTGGTGCTGTTTGGCGCGGACTTCAAAGGCTGGGTCGAGCAACGCCTGGGCAGCATCGCCGGCGCCTTGCGCGTCCCGCTGATGTCCCTGCTGTGCATGATCGGCAGCGGTGCGGCGCTGATCTATGCTACGCCGTGGATCGTCAAGGGCTTGAGCCAGTTCAACAACTACAGCCTGGCGCCGGTGTTGTTGGTGGTGTTGGTGTTGATAGGCGTAGTAGCTGACCGCCGCTGATCCTGCGGCACATACAAAACAACTGTGGGAGCGGGCTTGCTCGCGAAGGTGGTGTGTCAGACACATTTATGTCAACTGACACACCGCCTTCGCGAGCAAGCCCGCTCCCACATTTGATTTTGTGTGACGCTTAGGACTGTTTCTCGAACTTCAAATCCCAAACCCCATGCCCAAGCCGTTCGCCGCGGCGTTCGAACTTGGTGATCGGGCGCTCGGCCGGGCGCGGTACGCACTTGCCGTCTTCGGCCAGGTTGCGATAACCCGGCGCGACATTCATCACTTCCAGCATGTACTCGGCATACGGTTCCCAGTCGGTGGCCATGTGCAGAATACCGCCGACCTTCAGCTTGCTGCGCACCAGTTCGGCGAACGAAGCCTGAACGATACGACGCTTGTGGTGACGGCTCTTGTGCCATGGGTCCGGGAAAAACAGCATCAGGCGATCAAGGCTGTTGTCGGCCACACAGCGGTTGAGCACTTCGATCGCATCGCAATCGTAGACCCGCAGGTTGGTCAAACCCTGGGTGAGCACGCCGTTGAGCAGCGCGCCGACACCCGGACGGTGAACCTCGACGCCAATGAAATCCTGCTCCGGCGAGGCCGCTGCCATTTCCAGCAGCGAATGGCCCATGCCGAAACCGATTTCCAGCGAGCGCTTTGCTGCGCGACCGAACACCTGGTCGAAATCCACCGGGGCGTCAGCCAGCGGCAGCACGAACAGCGGCGTGCCCTGCTCCAGACCTTTTTGCTGGCCTTCGGTCATGCGCCCGGCGCGCATCACGAAACTCTTGATGCGGCGGTGTTGGCGCTCGTCGCCTTCTTCCGGCTGGATAGGCGTGTCGTTCGATTCAGTCATCAATGGCTCTTACTTGATCAGACCATCCAGCGGCGAAGAGGCGCTGGCATAGAGTTTTTTCGGCATGCGGCCGGCGAGGTAGGCCAGGCGGCCCGCAACGATGGCGTGTTTCATGGCTTCAGCCATCATGATCGGCTGTCCCGCGTGGGCGATGGCCGAATTCATCAGCACCGCGTCGCAGCCCAACTCCATGGAGATGGTGGCGTCGGATGCGGTACCGACACCGGCATCCACCAGCACCGGAATTTTCGCTTCTTCGAGGATGATCTGCAGGTTGTACGGGTTGCAGATTCCCAGGCCGGAACCGATCAGACCGGCCAGCGGCATCACGGCGATACAGCCGATTTCCGCCAGTTGCCGGGCGATGATCGGGTCATCACTGGTGTAAACCATCACGTCAAAGCCTTCCTTGACCAGGGTTTCGGCGGCCTTGAGGGTTTCGATCACGTTGGGGAACAGGGTTTTCTGGTCGGCCAGCACTTCCAGCTTCACAAGATTGTGACCATCGAGCAGCTCACGGGCCAGGCGGCAGGTGCGCACGGCTTCGATCGCGTCGTAGCAACCGGCGGTGTTCGGCAGGAAGGTGTAGCGATCCGGCGACAGCACTTCGAGCAGGTTCGGCTCGCCCTCGATCTGACCAAGGTTGGTGCGGCGCACGGCGAAGGTGACGATCTCGGCACCCGAGGCTTCGATGGCCAGGCGGGTTTCTTCCATGTCACGGTACTTGCCGGTACCAACCAGCAAACGCGACTGGTAAGTACGACCGGCCAGAACAAAAGGCTTGTCGCTACGAACGATGCTCATGGGGAATCCTCTTTAAGGGTGAGGGTCTTGCAGAATTCTCGGCCCATGCGGGCCATTCGGCTAGCCGCCGCCGATGGCGTGCACGACTTCGACATTGTCGCCGTCGTTGAGCGTGGTCTCGGCATGCTGGCTGCGCGGGACGATATCCAGATTGAGTTCGACCGCCACCCGGCGTCCGGTCAGATCCAGACGGGTCAGCAGGGCCGCAACGGTTTCACCGTCGGGCAGTTCAAGGGATTCGCCGTTCAACTGAATGCGCATGCCGGATGCCGCCATCATTTTTAGGGGCTGGCATTCTAGCCCGATCAGTCAGGCTGACCCAAGCCATTCGTCTTGAAATGGACGGACGCATTGTAGGAGCCGGCTTGCTGGCGATGCAGGCTACTCGGCCTGGCTGTTTCACCGCATCGCCTTCATCGCCTGCAAGCCGGCTCCTGCAGATCAGGACAATCGGTAGGCAGCCAGACCCAGAGATAGCCAGCCTATCAGAAACGCCAGGCCGCCAAAGGGCGTGATGATGCCGAACTTGCTCACTCCGGTCAGCGTCAACACATAGAGGCTACCGGAGAACAGCAGGATGCCGATGGCAAACGATGCGCCGGCCCACGTAACCAGGCGCCCCGGGATCTGCGTGGCCAGCAGCGCCACGCCCAGCAGCGCCAGGGTGTGCACCAGCTGATAGGTCACGCCGGTATGGAAAATCGCCAGATACTCGGCACTCAGACGGTTTTTCAGGCCGTGAGCGGCAAAGGCACCCAGGCCGACACCGGTGAACCCGAAAAAAGCGGCCAACATCAAAAAGCCACGCAGCATGAAGAACTCCAGTCAGTGTCGAGCAACAGGGTCTGTATAATGGCCCGCTCAACGGGTTCGGCCAAGCCATCTCTATGCTGCGTATTTATTTCCGTCGTTTCACCAAGGCCGTGCTGTGGTTCATGGGCGGCAGCGTTTTGCTGGTGCTGATTTTTCGCTTCGTTCCGCCACCGGGAACCGCACTGATGGTTGAGCGCAAGATCGAATCCTGGTTCGATGGCGAACCCATTGACCTGCAACGCACCTGGAAGCCGTGGGATGAAATCTCCGACGACCTGAAGCTGGCTGTGATTGCCGGTGAAGATCAGAAATTCCCCGAGCACTGGGGCTTTGACTTCGGCGCCATCCAGAAAGCCCTCGCCCACAACGAGCTCGGCGGCACGATCCGTGGTGCCAGCACCCTGAGCCAGCAAGTCTCGAAGAACCTGTTCCTGTGGTCAGGCCGCAGCTGGCTGCGCAAAGGTCTGGAAGCCTGGTTTACCGCGTTGATCGAGGTGTTGTGGCCCAAGGAACGGATTCTGGAGGTATACCTCAATAGCGTCGAATGGGATGACGGGGTGTTTGGGGCAGAGGCTGCAGCCAGGCATCACTTCGCCATCAGCGCAAAAAATCTCAGCCGCCAGCAATCGAGTCTGTTGGCCGCCGTACTGCCAAACCCACGCGTTTGGAGCGCGAGTCACCCGACCAACTACGTCGCACGTCGGGCCGGATGGATTCGGCAGCAGATGAGTCAGTTGGGTGGCGATAGTTATCTGGCGGGCTTGAACGCTTCGCGCCGTGCGCCCTGGTCCCAATAGCCGATCACGATTTTCGGACACAACTTGCGGTGTGTCAGCGACGGGTGTAGCGGTTGACACGACGCCTTCGCGGGCAAGCCCGCTCCCACAGGGACCAAGGTGAATCTGTGAATGAGTACAAAAAAAACGCCCCGATAAATGACCGGGGCGTTTTTTATTGCCAGTACGCAGCTTATGCGGCGATCGACAACTTGAGCTTGTTCATCGCGCTCTTCTCAAGCTGACGAATACGCTCGGCCGACACGTTGTACTTCTGTGCCAGGTCGTGCAGCGTGGCTTTTTCTTCTGCCAGCCAGCGCTGGTAGAGGATGTCACGACTGCGGTCGTCCAGCACTTCCAGCGCTTCGTGCAGGTTGTGATTGGAGTTGTCGCTCCAGTCGGCGTCTTCCAGTTGACGGGCCGGGTCGTACCGGTGGTCTTCCAGATAGTTGGCCGGCGACTGGAAAGCACTGTCGTCATCCGCTTCGGCAGCCGGATCGAAGGCCATGTCATGGCCGGTCAGGCGACTTTCCATCTCGCGCACTTCGCGAGGCTCTACACCGAGGCTTTCGGCCACACGATGGACTTCCTCGTTGTTCAACCAGGCGAGACGCTTCTTCTGGCTGCGCAAGTTGAAGAACAGCTTACGCTGGGCCTTGGTGGTCGCGACCTTCACGATACGCCAGTTGCGCAGGATGAATTCGTGGATTTCCGCCTTGATCCAGTGCACGGCAAAGGACACCAGGCGCACGCCCATTTCCGGGTTGAAGCGCTTCACGGCCTTCATCAGGCCGACGTTACCTTCCTGGATCAGGTCCGCCTGAGCCAGACCATAGCCGGAATAGCTACGGGCGATATGTACGACAAAACGCAGGTGGGCGAGCACCATCTGCCGAGCCGCCCCCAAATCCTGCTCATAATAGAGACTCTCGGCCAGTTCACGCTCCTGCTCCGGCGTCAGCAATGGAATGCTGTTCACCGTGTGCACATAGGCCTCCAGGTTCGCACCCGGGACCAGAGCATATGCAGGTTGCAAAGAATTGGTCATACGAAAAAACCTCCCACTTACAAACTCGTGCAGTTCAGCACTGCGAAAATTGACCGGAAACCGAAAGACAAGTTCCCAAAAACGCTGAAAGGTCAATACGAGCAAAATGATACTACTTAGGCGCAAGCTCCCTCAGGTGGCGTGCGACTGCAATCCATGCACCGATATACCCCAACAGCACCGCGCCAAGCAAGAGAGACAGACCATCGGCAACTGGTACTCCGGCCAGCGCGAAATCACTGCCGTACAAACCGGCCAGCCCAACCACCGCGTCGTTCAGCCAGTCAAGGCCAAATGCCAGCACGCCCCAGGAGAGAATCCCCGCACCGAAGCCATACAGCGCGCCCATGTACAGAAAGGGCCTGCGCACATAGCTGTCAGTGCCGCCGACCAGTTTAATCACTTCTATCTCTGTGCGGCGGTTTTCAATATGAAGACGAATGGTATTGCCTATCACCAAAAGTAATGCAGAAACCAGAAGCACGGTCAGACCGAAGACAAAACGGTCACCCAGCTTGAGGATGGCTGCCAGACGCTCGACCCAGACTAAATCAAGTTGCGCCTGTTGTACCTTCGGCAGCTCGGAAAGTTGTTGTCGTAATGCTTCAAGCGCGGGCTTGTCGACCTCTTTCGGCGTCACCAGCACCACCCCCGGCAGCGGGTTTTCCGGTAGCTCCTTGAGCGCCTCGCCCAGACCGGACTGCTGCTGGAACTCTTCCAGCGCCTGTTCCCGGCCGACGTATTCCGCGTCGGCCACGCCAGGCATGCCCTTGATCTGTTCACGCAGCGATTCGCCCTCAGCGGAGCTCGCGTTAATTTCCAGATACAGGGAAATCTGCGCCGCCCGCTGCCAGGACCCGCCCAGGCGCTCGACGTTACTTAGCAAAAGTGACAGCCCCATGGGTAAACTCAGGGCCACCGCCATCACCAGGCAGGTAAAGAAACTGCCGATCGGCTGCTTGCCCAGGCGGCGCAGGCTGTCCAGCAAGCTGGCACGATGGCTTTCGACCCACGCACGAAACAATGTGGAAAAGTCCGGCCCGTCGTCATCGTCGTGTTTTTTCTTCTGCGGCTGCGGATCGGCGGCTTTCGGGGCCACTCGCTCGGAAACCTTGGGGCTACGTGTAGCACTCATACGGCAGCCTCCCCGTCGCCGATCAATCGACCGCGCTGCAGCGTCAGCATGCGGTGGCGCATGCGGGCAATCAGGGCCAGGTCGTGGCTGGCGATCAGCACGCTGGTGCCTAGGCGGTTGATGTCTTCGAATACACCCATGATTTCCGCCGCCAGACGCGGGTCGAGGTTACCCGTTGGCTCGTCCGCCAGCAGCAAGGCCGGACGATGGACGATGGCGCGGGCGATGCCGACGCGCTGCTGCTGACCGGTGGACAGGTCGCCGGGGTACAAATCAGTTTTGTCCGACAGCGCCACGCGCTCCAGCGCCGAGTCCACGCGTTTGACGATCTCGGCCTTGGACAGGCCGAGAATCTGCAACGGCAGCGCAACGTTGTTGAAAACGGTGCGATCGAACAGCAACTGGTGATTCTGGAACACCACGCCGATCTGCCGGCGCAGGAAAGGAATCTGCGCGTTGCTGATGGTGCTCAGGTCTTGCCCGGCGAGCAGCAGTTTGCCGCTGGTCGGGCGTTCCATGGCCAGCAACAGCCGCAACAAGGTGCTTTTACCGGCGCCGGAATGGCCGGTAACAAACAAAAATTCGCCCCGACGGACTCGAAAGCTCAGCTCATGCAAGCCCACGTGACCGTTCGGGTAGCGTTTACCGACCTGTTCGAAACGAATCATGAACGCTCCCGCTCGGCAAACAGTGCCTGGACAAAGGGTTCTGCTTCAAAGGTACGCAAATCGTCGATGCCTTCACCGACGCCGATATAGCGAATCGGCAAGCCGAACTGCTTGGCCAGGGCGAAAATCACCCCACCCTTGGCCGTGCCGTCGAGCTTGGTCAGCGCCAGGCCAGTGAGTGCGACGGTCTGGTTGAATTGTTTGGCCTGGTTGATCGCGTTCTGGCCGGTGCCCGCATCGAGGACCAGCAGCACTTCGTGCGGCGCGTCGGCGTCGAGCTTGCCGATGACCCGGCGAACCTTCTTCAGCTCTTCCATCAGGTTGTCTTTGGTGTGCAGGCGACCGGCAGTGTCAGCGATCAGCACATCGATGCCACGGGCCTTGGCCGCCTGTACGGCGTCGAAGATCACCGAGGCCGAATCGGCCCCCGTGTGCTGGGCGATCACCGGAATCTTGTTGCGCTCGCCCCAGACCTGCAACTGCTCGACCGCCGCCGCGCGGAAAGTGTCGCCCGCGGCGAGCATGACTTTCTTGCCTTCGAGCTGCAGCTTCTTCGCCAGTTTGCCGATGGTGGTGGTTTTGCCGGCCCCGTTGACGCCGACCACCAGGATCACGAACGGCTTGTTCTGCGAAGTGATTTTCAGCGGCTGCTCGACCGGCTTGAGCATGGCGGCCAGCTCGGCTTGCAGGGATTTGTACAGGGCATCGGCATCGGCCAGTTCCTTGCGTGCGACCTTCTGGGTCAGACGCTGAATGATCACCGATGTCGCTTCGACGCCAACGTCAGCGGTCAACAGACGGGTTTCGAGGTCCTCGAGCAGTTCGTCATCAATGGCCTTGCGGCCCAGAAACAAGCTGGCCATGCCTTCGCCGATGCTGGCGCTGGTCTTGGACAGACCCTGCTTGAGGCGGGCAAAGAAGCCGGCCTTGGTTTCTTCGCTACGAACAGGTTCGACGGGCGTCTCAGCAGTCGCGTCAGTGACCACTTCGACCGGAGCGGTGACCGGCGCAGACGCTGGAGCAGGCACCGGTACAAAGGCTGGAGCGGATGCAACTGGAGCAACCGGCTCTGGCTCTGGCTCTGCGTATGAATTGGCTACAGCCTCGACCACTACCGGTGCGGGTGCAGATGTAGATTTAGATGCAGGCGCAGGCTCAGCCACGGTGGCAGGTGCAACGACCTGCTCAACAACCGGCTCAACGACAGGCTCAACAACTGCCTCAACAACCGCCTCAACGACAGGTTCCTGAACCGGCGCTGGTATGAATGCTGCCGGGGCTGGAATGGGTGGCGTCACGTGCGGCGCCTGATCATTTACAACCAGCGCCACCTGCTCTTCCGCCACCGGCAATGTCAGCCAGGGCTCGGCCGCTGGCGCTTGCGGCGATGGAGCGGCGACTTCAGCGACCGGTTCAGGCCGGGCTTCGAGCGTCGGCTGCAACACAGGTTCGGCAAGTGGCAGGACAACCGGTGCAGGCGCTTCTTCTATTACGGGTGCCGGCGCGGGCTCGGAAATGGGCTGTGGCTGTTCGACGACGGGTTCCTGCGGCTTTTTGCGCAGCCATCCGAACAGGCTTTTTTTCTCGCCAGCCGCAGCTGGGGTCTTCTTGTCGTCGTTGGAACCAAACATGGAGGACGGCTATCTCACGGTAGCGACGCGCCAATGGCGCCTCGGCAAATAAAAATTCGATGCAGAACAGACTGCGATTGATCCAGCTTGTTCACGCTCAACATTTTGTCGAGGTGCAAATGGCACCTTACAAAAAACGATTCACGAAGGACTGAAGCGGCAAAATCGGCGAAAAAGCAGAGTTTAGCTGATAAACCATAGCCTTCCGCCGCAAACCCATACAACCTGATCAAGCTTCGAGGCCTGATAGGCGTGGCCGCCAGTAAAACGGATCAGTATCCTAGCACCCTCTCGCCCGCTGACGCTAAGACCAAGCGGGCAGCCCCAAAGGTTTAAAAACGAATGAATGCTCTAGCCCGCCGCGCCGCAGGCCTGCTGCTCAGCACAGTTTGCCTGCCCCTTTCGGCCCTGGCTGCCGACCCGCAACCCACCCACGAATTCACCTTGGACAACGGGCTGAAAGTTGTCGTGCGCGAAGACCATCGCGCACCGGTGGTGGTTTCCCAGGTCTGGTACAAGGTCGGCTCCAGCTACGAAACGCCTGGTAACACAGGCCTGTCCCACGCCCTGGAACACATGATGTTCAAGGGCAGCGACAAGGTAGGCCCGGGTGAGGCTTCGCTGATCCTGCGCGACCTGGGCGCCGAAGAGAACGCGTTCACCAGCGATGACTTCACCGCCTACTACCAGGTGCTGGCCAAGGATCGCCTGGGCGTCGCTTTCGAACTGGAAGCCGACCGCATGGCCAGCCTGCGCCTGCCCGCCGACGAGTTCAGCCGCGAGATCGAGGTCATCAAGGAAGAACGGCGCCTGCGCACCGACGACAAGCCGATGTCCAAGGCCTACGAACGCTTCAAGGCCATGGCCTACCCGGCCAGCGGCTATCACACCCCGACAATCGGCTGGATGGCTGACCTGGAACGGATGAAAGTCGAAGAGCTGCGCCACTGGTACCAGACCTGGTACGTGCCGAACAACGCCACGCTGGTAGTCGTCGGCGACGTCACTGCGGACGAAGTCAAAACCCTGGCCCAGCGTTATTTCGGCCCTATCGCCAAGCGCGATGTGCCGGCAGCGAAAAAACCGCTGGAACTGGCCGAGCCGGGGGAGCGCCAGATCACCCTGCATGTGCAGACCCAACTGCCCAGCCTGGTGCTGGCCTTCAACGTGCCCAGCATTGCCACCGCCGAAGACAAGCGCCTGGTCAATGCCCTGCGCCTGATCTCGGCCCTGCTCGACGGCGGCTACAGCGGACGCATTCCGACCCAGCTTGAACGCGGCGAGGAGCTGGTGTCCGGCGGTTCGTCGAGTTACGACGCCTACACCCGTGGCGACAGCCTGTTTACCCTGTCGGCAACGCCAAACACCCAGAAACACAAAACCGTCGCCCAGGCGGAAGCCGGTTTGTGGAAACTGCTCGAACAGCTGAAAACCACGGCGCCATCCGCTGAAGAGCTGGAACGCGTGCGTGCCCAGGTCATCGCTGGCCTGGTCTACGAGCGTGACTCGATCACCAGCCAGGCCACTGCCATCGGCCAACTGGAAACTGTCGGCCTGTCGTGGCAATTGATGGACACCGAACTGGCCGATCTGGAAAGCGTAACTCCGGAAGATATCCAGAAAGCCGCCAAGCTGTATTTCACCCGCGAACGTCTCAGCGTCGCCCATGTACTGCCACTGGAGACGACTCATGAGTGAGCATAAAAAAACCCGTCTGACCCTGATCGGCCTGATCGCCGTCGCCCTGATCGGCTCCGCCGCGTTCTACTTGTTGCGTTCCGGCGACACCAACGCCAGCGAGGCGCTCGACAAGGCCAAGGCCAGCCAGAAACTGCAATCTTTGGCCGAACTCAACGGCAAGGCGCCGGAGCATCGCCAGCTGGACGTGCAAACCTGGAACACCGCCGAAGGTGCCAAGGTGCTGTTTGTCGAAGCCCGTGAGCTGCCGATGTTCGACATGCGCCTGATCTTCGCCGCCGGCAGCAGCCAGGACGGTGACGCACCGGGTCTGGCGCTGCTGACCAACGCCATGCTCAACGAAGGCGTGGCCGGCAAGGACGTTGGTGCCATCGCACAGGGCTTCGAAGGCCTGGGTGCCGACTTCGGCAACGGCGCTTTCAAGGACATGGCCGTCGCGTCCCTGCGCAGCCTCAGCGCCACGGACAAACGCGAACCGGCCCTGAAGCTGTTTGCCGAAGTCGTCGGCAAGCCGACCTTCCCCGCCGATTCGTTTGCGCGGATCAAGAACCAGATGCTCGCCGGTTTCGAGTACCAGAAGCAGAACCCCGGAAAACTGGCCAGCCTGGAACTGATGAACCGCCTGTACGGCGACCACCCGTACGCCCACGCCAGCGATGGCACGGCGAAAACCGTACCGGCGATCACCGTGGCTCAGATGCAGGCATTCCACGCCAAAGCCTATGCCGCGGGCAACGTGGTGATCGCGCTGGTCGGCGACCTGTCCCGCGCAGAAGCCGAAGCGATTGCAGCCCAGGTTTCCACCGCCCTGCCCAAAGGCGCGGCCCTGCCGAAGATTGCACAACCGAGCGAACCCAAGGCCAGCATTGGCCACATCGAGTTCCCGTCCAAGCAGACCACCCTGATGCTCTCGCAACTGGGCATCGACCGGGACGACCCGGACTACGCAGCGTTGTCCATGGGCAACCAGATCCTCGGTGGCGGCGGCTTCGGCACCCGCCTGATGAGCGAAGTACGTGAAAAACGTGGCCTCACCTATGGCGTGTACTCGGGTTTCACTCCGATGCAGGCGCGCGGCCCGTTCATGATCAACCTGCAAACCCGCGCCGAAATGAGCGAGGGCACCCTGAAACTGGTGCAGGATGTACTCGCCGACTACCTTAAAACCGGCCCGACCGAAAAAGAGCTCGACGACGCCAAGCGCGAACTGGCCGGCAGCTTCCCGCTGTCCACAGCCAGCAACGCCGATATCGTCGGCCAGCTCGGCGCCATCGGTTTCTACAATCTGCCGTTGAGCCATCTCGAAGACTTCATGCAGCAGTCCCAGAGCCTGACCGTCGAGCAAGTCAAAGCCGCACTGAACAAACACCTGAGCACGGATAAAATGGTCATCGTCAGCGCTGGCCCGACCGTGCCGCAAAAGCCGTTACCGGCCCCTACTGATAAACCTTCCGAGCAGCCGCTCGGGGTTCCGGAGCATTAATGGCCAGTCCAAAAAAACCCGCCAAAAACGTCCATAACGGCGTGAATCAACTGCGCATCATCGGCGGCGAATGGCGCAGCCGCAAACTGAGTTTTCCCGACGCTCCGGGCCTGCGCCCGACGCCGGACCGGGTGCGTGAAACCCTGTTCAACTGGCTCGCGCCTTATGTACCGGGGGCCAAGGTCCTTGACCCGTTTACCGGCAGCGGCGCGCTGTTCCTCGAAGCACTGTCCCGTGGCGCAGCCATGGGCCAGGCGCTGGACGCCAGTAATATCGCGGTATCCAGCCTGAAGGAGCACCTGGGCACCCTGCGCTGCACCAACGGCCAGGTGCAGACCGCCGATGCCCTGCGCTACCTGGAAACCCAGACAGCAACGGCTTACGACCTGGTGTTCCTCGACCCACCGTTCAACCAGAACCTGTTGCCCGCCGTTTGCGCCCTGCTCGAAGAGCGCCAGTGGCTGGCCGAGGAAGCGTGGGTGTACACCGAAAGCGAATCCGCACCGTCGACTCTGGGCCTGCCGGGCAACTGGCGCCTGCATCGCGAGCAGAAATCCGGGCGCGTGTACTACTCGTTGTGGCAGCGCAATTGCTTAGAGGGCGCATAATCCGGATCCGGCCGGAGACCCGCCCGGCCGGAGTCTACTGCTGTTGTAATGTGAAATAGTTGACCAGTGGCCGCAGCTGAAGGTGTATGGGTACCTTGTTCAGGCGAAATGACTCGCAAGCACTGAAAAGGAATCTCAACGCATGAATACTCGAGCAACACTAATAGAGCGCACCCTGGACAACGGTATGAAGATCATTGTCCGGGAGAACCCGCTGGCAACCGACGTTTCCTGCCAACTTAACTACAAAGTCAGTTCCCGCGACGAGTCCACTGACAATGCCGGCATCAATACGGTGATGTTCCGCACTTTACTAAAAGACTCCACCATCGGTTTCCCTGAAGACGGTATCCGTAAAAAAGGATTTTTTTTCGATGATTTCAGCTCGGCGACTCAATACATCCGCCCCGACCAACTGGATCAGGCCTTTGAGCGTTATTGCAGAGTCATGATCTCCCCCGTATTTACCAAAGAGACGTTGATCCGAATAATTGAAGCCGATCAAAAGTCGCAGAAAGAAAATCGTTATCACGTTTCTGACCGTTGCAATCCCACCCCATTTAGCGCACTTGTATTCCCTGTCAGTGGTTATGGTAATCCTCCATACCCTACACCAATCAGTGCTGCACAGATCGACCTCCAACAAGTGCAACAGTGGCATCAGCAATTCTACTCGCCAGAAAACGCCATCTTGGTCATTGTCGGCAATGTGAACGCAGAAGAAGTTGCACGTCTGGCTACGAATTATTTCAACGCAGTTCCCGCCAGATCGACTGAGCGGACCTCCGATCGACAAGAACTTCATGAGCCTGGCCAGCGCTACATCGAGCTGCAAATGGACACAAAACTGCCCAGACTGTTGGTGGCCTTCAACTTGCCAGGAATTATCGATCCCGAAAACCGCAAAACAACCCCGGCACTGGAAGTCCTCGCTGCTTTACTGGACCAAAACATTACCAATCGCTTGGTCGCATGCTCCGGCAATTGCGTCTACACCCCAGTACGATACGCGAGTGTTTTCAAAATTTTTGTTACAGCCATGACCTGCGATCAATCCTTGAAAGAACTGGAAGTGGCGCTGAATCAATGGCTCCAATCGATCAAAGACGGCACGCTGTCCAAAGGGGAGCTGGATGCTGCACGTGAATCTGCCCTCTCAGAGCTGGCCGCCCAACAGGGTCAGAACGACTTGCTGGCTTATCAACTCAGCGTGCAGGAGGTCAATCAACTGCCGCTCACCGACCTCGACCAGAAACGCCAGGAACTGCTGAATGTTGCACTTGCGGACATCCAAAGCGCGGCCAGTACTTATTTCACTCCTCAACGCATGACCGTTGCCCATATCTTGCCCATGCAAGAACCGGCACATTAATTCGATCAGTTGGGGGGGCATACTTATGCTCACCCCAGCTCGCTATGGCAGCGCGTTGCGAGGGCATATTCCGGATCCGGCCGCAGCCCCGCCCGTCCGGCCGGATCTACTGCTGTTGTAATGAGAAATAGTTGACCAGTGGCCGCTGCCAAAGCTGTACGGGTACCTTGTTCAGGCGAAATGACTCGCAAGCACTGAAAAGGATTCTCAACGCATGAATACTCAGGCAACACTAATATCACGCACCCTCGACAACGGTATGAAAATAATTGTCAGGGAGAACCCTCTGACAACCGATGTCGTCTGCCAACTCAACTACAAAGTCAGCTACCGCAACGAATCCGTTGAAAATGCCGGCATTACTGCGGCGCTAATTGACACGCTACTAAAAGATAATTTCGGAAAATCGCCTAAAGTCGAAACTGAAAATGGCAGCCGAGCATGGCTTTTCGATGATTTCATCTCATATATCCAAGCCATCAGCCCCGACCGGTTGGACCAGGCCTTCGAACGCTACGGCAAAGTCATGAATAGCCCCGTACTGACCGAAGAGTCGTTAAACCAAGCGGTTGAACGCGCTAAAAATTTACGGGACAAAAACCGTTTTTTTACATCGGACTATGATACTCCCGCTGAATTTAAGGCACTTACATACCCTGTCAGTGGCTATGGAAATCCTCAATACCCTACACCAGTCAGTGCTGCACAGATCGACCTCATCCAGTTGCAACAGTGGTATCAGCGTTTCTACTCGCCGGACAACGCCACTTTGATCATTGTCGGCAATGTAAACGCAGAAGAGGTTGTGCGCCTTGCTGAGCAACGCTTCGGCGCAGTGCCCTCCAGATCGACTGAACGAACTCCTGACCGACAAGAACTTCATGAACCAGGCAGGCGCCACGTCGTGCTGCACAAGGACACAAAACTGCCCAGGTTATTGGTAGGTTTCAACCTGCCAGGAACTATCGATACCCAATACCGCAAAACAGTACCGACACTGGAGGTCCTCGCGGCCATAATCGATCAGAACATTACTACGCGTCTGGCTGTATGCGGCGGCAAATGCTTTTACACCCCACTACGATACGCAAGCCTCATAAGGGTTTCCCTCACAGCCATGACATGCGATCAATCCCTGGAAGGACTCGAAGTTGAGCTGAATAAATGGCTCGAATCGCTGAAAACCGAAGTTCTGTCTACAGGGGAGCTGGATGCTGCGCGTCAACAGATACTCGACCGATGGAAATCCCCTCAGGACCAGAACAACCGCTTGGCTTATATCTTCAGCCATCAGGAAGTGAATCAACTGCCGCTCACTGAGCTTGACCAGAAACACCAGGAACTGATGGATGTCACACTTGCGGACATCCAATGCGCAGCCAGCACTTATTTCATTCCTGAACGCATGACCGTTGCCCATATCTTGCCCATGCAAGCACCGGTACATTAATTCGATCAGTTGGGGTGGGCAGACTTATGCGCACCCTGCTCGCTGCGTCGCGCATCAGACGTGTTTGTGGCAATTTAGCTTTACCCAAACACGGCAAAGCCCTGACTCGCCACGTCACGATTACTCGTCGAGAATTAAATTGCCACAGCGCTCCGCAATGACCCAGCCTCACGCCTTCAGACCTGCCCTCGGCCTCGGCAACCCGCACTTGCAAACCCTGTGGGGTCCGCTGTGGCGCAAAACCACGCACATCGAACGCGAGCGTGAACGTTTATGGCTTGAGGATGGCGACTTCCTCGACCTCGACTGGCATGGCCCGCATAGCGCCGACGCCCCCCTGGTGCTGGTGCTGCACGGCCTCACCGGCTCATCGAATTCACCTTATGTGGCGGGGCTGCAAAAAGCGCTGGGCGATCAGGGCTGGGCCAGTGTTGCGCTGAACTGGCGCGGCTGCTCTGGCGAACCCAACCTGTTGCCGCGCAGCTACCACTCCGGCGCCAGTGACGACCTGGGGGAAACCATCAGGCACCTGAAAGCCAAACGCCCCCTAGCGCCGTTGTACGCGGTCGGCTATTCGCTCGGCGGCAACGTCCTGCTCAAACACCTGGGCGAGACCGGCAGTGACAGTGGCGTGACGGGTGCTGTCGCGGTGTCAGTACCTTTTCGCCTGGACCAGTGCGCCGACCGCATCGGCCAGGGTTTCTCCAGGGTCTACCAGGCGCACTTCATGCGCGAGATGGTCGCTTACATCAAGAACAAGCAGCGACAGTTCCAGCACGACGGACGCGAGGATGGCCTGGCAGCGCTGGCGGCCCTCGGCTCGCTGGAGAACATGCGCACCTTCTGGGATTTCGATGGCCGCGTCACCGCACCGCTGCATGGCTTCATCGATGCCGAGGATTATTATCGCCGCGCGTCTAGCCGCTACTTCCTGGGGGAAATTCGCACACCAACTTTGATCATTCAGGCCGCAGACGACCCCTTCGTCTTCCCCCACAGCCTGCCGCAGGCCGATGAACTGGCCGCCTGCACGCACCTCGAACTGCAGGCCAAGGGCGGGCATGTCGGATTCGTCGACGGTTCGATCAGGCAACCCGGTTACTACCTGGAGCGGCGCATCCCACAGTGGCTGGCCGCCGTCAGGGCAAATGCCTGATGAAATCCCGCAGACACCCGTCCCCCTGCTCGCGATGGAGTGTCAGTCCGCAGCCCAACGGGGGCAAGCCCCCTCGCCACAAGTGTGTGACCCAACTCAAGTGAACAGCATTACGCTCCTACAGGGGATTGTGGCGACTACTCGCCAGTGGCGATGCCGCGAGACGGTTCATTGATCCACTCACTCCACGACCCGGCATACAACGAGGCCAGCGGATAACCTGCCAGGCACAACGCAAACAGGTTATGACAAGCCGTCACGCCCGACCCGCAGTACGCCACCAGTTCGGTCGGCGAGCGATCGCCCAGTTTCGCGGCGAAGCGGTGCTTGAGTTGGTCGGCTGCCAGGAAACGCCCGTCGGTGCCCAGGTTGTCGGAAAACGCCGCACACTGCGCACCGGGTATGTGTCCGGCAATCGGGTCGATCGGTTCCACTTCGCCCTTGAAGCGCGGCAAGGCGCGGGCATCGAGCAAGGTCAGTTGTGGCTTGGCGAGGCGTTTTTGCAGTTGCTCTGCGCTGAGCAGCAACGAAGCATCGGGGCTACCGGTAAAGCTGCCGCGAGTGTGCGACGGCGCATCCAGGCTCAGCGGCAAACCCGCCGCATGCCAAGCCTTGAGCCCGCCATCGAGGATGAACACGCCATCACGCTTGCCCAGCCATGCCAATAACCACCAGGCCCGCGCCGCATAGGCACCCGGACCGTCATCGTACAAGACCACTTCACTGTCGGCGTCGATACCAAAGGTTTGCAGGCGTTCGATCAACTGCGCCGGCTCAGGCAACGGATGACGCCCGGTCACGCCCTTGACCACTGCACCACTGAGATCGCGCTCAAGATCGGCAAAACTCGCCCCGGCGATGTGTCCTTCGGCATAGCTGCGCTGGCCATAATCCGGATCTTCAAGGGCAAAACGACAATCCAGAATCACCAACCCCGGCTGGTCCTTTTTCAGGTCCAGTGCCTGCGGGCTGATCAGTTGCGCAATGGGCATGACTTGCTCCTGTGGTGTCTGTGGAATCTCGATCCTACTGCACTTTCCAGCTCAAACCGGTCAATTCACCCCAGCTCACTCACAATTCTTCAAGGGCCTGGGCCAGCGGCACGTAAAACTCTTCGAACAATGCGTTGACGTCAGCGCGCGACTGATCCGTGACAAACCCGGCTTCCAGCACCAGCACCTGATAGACCCCGCGCTTGATCGCCTGCTCACTCAAATGACTGGAGTTTTCCCGGGTCGTGCACAGAAATCGCACCCAGGAGGTGAGGATGATCCAGGCATTGAGCGTCAGGGATTCGATCTGCACACGATCCATCTTGAGAATGCCGGCGGCGACAAACCCTTCGTAGATGGCCGCGCCCTGGATCAGACAGCGCTGGGAGAAACGCCGGTAGCGATCCGCCAGGTCCTGGTCACTGTCGAGCAAGTGTTCGAGGTCGCGATGCAGGAATCGGTAGCGCCACATCGCCGACAGCAATTCCTTGAGATAGAAACGTTTGTCTTCCACCGTGGCGGCACGGCCCTGGGGCGGGCGCAGGAAACTGTCCACGAGGCTTTCGTACTCACTGAACAGTACGGCGATGATCGCCTGCTTGTTAGGGAAGTGGTAGTACAGGTTGCCCGGGGAAATTTCCATGTGGGCAGCAATGTGGTTGGTGCTGATGCTGCGCTCGCCCTGCTGATTGAACAGCTCCAGGCTGTTCTGCACGATGCGCTCGCTGGTTTTGATCCGTGGGGCCATGGCTTGAGCTTTAATTCAGAGTGCGTTGACGGGCATCTTACGACCTAACGGCGAATGGATAAAAGAAAGCTGAACCAGGATGCCATTTGACATTCTAGAGCATAGACTCTAAAAAGGCCTCATTACAATAAATCCGGAGCCGACGATGACCGCTGATATCTCCTACCTGCAAAACCTGCAGCAGCCGCTGGTAGAGCTGCAGGCACTGTTCGATGCTCAGCGCGCCGCCTACGCCGCCAATCCGATGCCACCCGCCGCGCAGCGCCAGCAATGGCTCAAGGCGTTGAAGGATTTATTGAACGATGAACGCCAGGCCCTGATCGACGCGATCAGCCAGGACTTCAGCCATCGCAGCGCCGATGAAACCCTGCTCGCCGAACTGATGCCCAGCCTGCACGGCATCCATTACGCCAGCCGGAACCTCAAGGGCTGGATGCGCGCTTCACGGCGCAAGGTCGGTGCTGCCTTCCAGCCGGCGTCGGCGAAAGTGGTTTATCAACCCCTCGGCGTAGTCGGGGTGATCGTGCCATGGAACTACCCGCTGTACCTGGCCGTCGGGCCGTTGGTCGGTGCCCTGTCGGCAGGCAACCGGGTGATGCTCAAGCTCAGCGAATCGACGCCCGCCACTGGCCTGCTGATGAAGCAACTGCTGGCGCGGATCTTTCCGGAAGACCTGGTCTGCGTAGTCCTTGGCGAGGCGGATATGGGTGTGGCGTTCTCGCGACTGCCCTTCGATCACCTGCTATTCACCGGTGCCACCAGCATCGGCAAACACGTGATGCGCGCCGCCGCCGAGAACCTGACACCGGTGACCCTGGAACTCGGGGGCAAATCCCCGGCCATCGTCTCCCGCGATGTGCCACTCAAGGACGCCGCAGAGCGCATCGCCTTCGGCAAAACCCTGAATGCCGGACAGACCTGCGTAGCCCCGGACTACGTGCTGGTGCCGGAAGATCGTGTGGGTGCATTCGTTGAAGCCTATCGCTCGGCCGTTCGCGGGTTTTATCCGACACTGACTGACAACCCGGACTACACCGCGATCATCAATGACCGACAACTGACCCGCCTCAATGGCTATGTCAGCGACGCCACCAGCAAGGGCGCATTGCTGATCCCGCTGTTCGAACAAGGCCAGGGCCGACGCATGAGCCATAGCGTATTGCTCAACGTCACTGATGACATGACGGTCATGCAGGACGAAATCTTCGGCCCGCTGCTGCCGATCGTGCCGTACAAGGATCTGGATCAGGCATTTGCCTACATCAACCAGCGCCCTCGCCCGCTGGCGCTCTATTACTTCGGCTACGACAAGCGCGAGCAGGATCGCGTGCTGCACGAAACCCATTCCGGCGGCGTATGCCTGAACGACACCCTGCTGCACGTCGCCCAGGACGACATGCCGTTCGGCGGCATCGGAGCCTCCGGCATGGGCCATTACCACGGTCACGAAGGGTTCCTGACGTTCAGCAAGGCCAAGGGTGTACTGATCAAGCAGCGCTTCAATGCGTCGAAGCTGATTTATCCACCGTACGGCAAGTCCATTCAGAAACTGATCCAGAAGCTGTTCATTCGCTAAAGATCACCACCGTCGGGTAATAACAATAATGAGCCCCAGCCTGTCCGATACACCCGCGCTGTCACGGCGCGGCCTGCTCAAATTCAGCCTCGGCGCCAGCGCCTTTCTCGCCACTGCCGGACTGGGCGCCAGCCTCAGCGGCTGCTCGTCCAGCGTCCCGGCCAACGGTTTTGCCTCCCTGCGCACCGGCGATTTAGCTTTCCTGCGCGCCTTGGTTCCGGTAATGCTCACCGGCGCCGTAAGCAGCGAACGCATGCCCGACGCCGTCGAAGGCACCCTGAAAAGCCTGGATTACAACCTCGATCACCTGTCACCGGAAATGCTCAAGTTGACCCGGCAGCTCTTCGACGTGCTGGGCATGGCCGTGACCCGCGGTCCGCTGACCGGGATCTGGGGCAGTTGGGAAAACGCCAGTGCCAACGATATCCGCCAGTTTCTGGATCGCTGGGAAAACAGCTCGTTGAGCCTGCTGCGCATGGGCCACAGCTCATTGCTGCAACTGGTGATGATGGCCTGGTATGGGTGCAAGGAGTCATGGGCGCATTGCGGGTATCCCGGGCCTCCCACAGTTTGAAACCGGGTCGCCCCCTTCGCGAAGACGTCGGTCGTATCACCACAGCACTTGAACCATAATAAAAAGAGAACCAGAAGATGCCCGTACCCGATCCGTTCCGCGCAGGCATGGCCCGAGGCTGGAAAACCTACAATGGCTCGCAACTGACCCGGGACCTGACCCTCGAAGCGGATGTGGCGATCATCGGCAGCGGGGCCGGCGGCGGTACCACTGCGGAGATTCTCAGCGCGGCCGGCTACAAGGTGCTGCTGATCGAGGAAGGCCCGCTCAAGACCAGCAGCGACTTCAAGCTGCTCGAAGACCAGGCCTACGCCAGCCTCTATCAGGAAGGCATCGGCCGCATGAGCAAAGACGGCGCGATCACCATCCTGCAAGGCCGTGCGGTGGGCGGCACCACGCTGATCAACTGGACCTCCAGCTTCCGTACTCCAGAGGCAACCCTGGAACACTGGGCAAGGGAGCATAACGTCAAGGGCCACAGCCCGGCGGACATGGCCCCGTGGTTCGAGAAAATGGAGCAGCGCCTGGGCGTCGCCCCGTGGATGGTGCCGCCCAACCCCAACAACGACGTGATCCGCAAAGGTTGCGAGAGCCTGGGTTACAGCTGGCATGTGATCCCGCGCAACGTGCGCGGTTGCTGGAACCTCGGTTACTGCGGCATGGGCTGCCCGACCAATGCCAAACAGTCGATGATGGTCACCACCATTCCGGCGACCCTGGAAAAAGGCGGCGAACTGCTTTACCTGGCCCGCGCGGAAAAACTCTCTCTCAGCGGCGACAAGGTCACCGGCCTGCAATGCTCGGCGATGGATGAACGTTGTGTCGCGCCAACCGGGCGCACCATTACGGTCAAGGCGCGGCATTACGTGCTGGCCGGCGGCGGCATCAACAGCCCTGCGCTGCTGCTGCGCTCCGGCGCACCTGATCCGCATAAGCGCCTGGGCAAACGCACGTTCCTGCATCCGGTGAACATGTCCGCCGCGCTGTTCGACGAGGTGATCAACCCTTTCTATGGCGCGCCGCAGTCGATCTACTCCGACCACTTCCAGTGGCTGGACGGCACCACCGGCAAGATGTCCTACAAACTCGAAGTCCCGCCACTGCACCCGGCGCTGGCCACGACCTTGCTCGGAGGCTTCGGCGAGGAAAATTCGCAGCACATGGCGAACCTGCCGCACACCCACGCCATGCTGGCGCTGCTCCGGGACGGTTTTCACCCGGACAGCCCCGGTGGCAGCGTCGAATTGCGCAGCGATGACACCCCGGTGCTCGACTATCAGCTCTCGCCCTATGCCTGGGATGGATTGCGCCGGGCGTTCCACAGCATGGCCGAGATCCAGTTCGCCGGTGGCGCCAAGGCGGTAATGCCAATGCACGCCGACGCCCGCTACGTGAAAACCCTGGCCGAAGCGCGCACGCTGATCGATGGCCTGAGCCTGGAGCTGTATCGAACCCGCTTGGGCAGCGCCCATGTGATGGGCGGTTGCGCCATGGGTGAAGACCCGGTCCATGCCGTGACCGACAGCCTCGGCCGCCATCATCAACTGGGCAATCTGTCGATCCACGACGGTTCATTATTCCCGACCAGCATTGGCGCCAACCCGCAGCTTTCGGTCTATGGACTGACGGCGCAACTGGCGACCGCCCTGGCCGAGCGCTTGAAAAATCCGTGAAAAATATGATTATCCCTGTCGTCTATAGTGCTTTCTTATCCCACAGGCGACTTGGCCGACCGGGAAGGCTGCGATACCATCCGACTCCCCAACGGATTCCCGCCAGGACGACGCGATGAACCGAGTGTTGTACCCAGGTACCTTCGACCCTATTACCAAGGGCCATGGCGATCTGGTCGAACGCGCCTCGCGCCTGTTCGACCACGTGATCATTGCCGTCGCCGCCAGCCCGAAGAAAAACCCGCTGTTTCCTCTGGAACAACGAGTGGAACTGGCGCGCGAGGTCACCCAGCATCTGCCCAACGTTGAAGTGGTCGGCTTCTCGACGCTGCTGGCGCATTTCGCCAAGGAGCAGAATGCCAACGTGTTCCTGCGTGGTTTGCGCGCGGTGTCGGACTTCGAATACGAGTTCCAGCTGGCCAACATGAACCGTCAGCTGGCGCCGGATGTGGAAAGCCTGTTTCTTACCCCATCCGAACGCTACTCGTTCATCTCCTCGACGCTGGTCCGTGAAATCGCAGCCCTGGGCGGCGACATCACCAAGTTCGTACACCCTGCGGTGGCGGATGCTCTTACACTTCGATTCAAGAAGTAATACACGACTGTAGGAGCCCGCTTGCTGGCGATGAATACAACGCGGTGCACCTGATACACCGCCATCGCCAGCAAGCCGGCGCCTACAGAACGTCGCGTGCGCGTGCATAGCGCCCACCAATACGGCACAATTACGCGCATTGATTTATTGCGCCCGGGCCTGCCGCCCCGGCTGGAGTTAGCATGTCCCTGATCATCACCGACGATTGCATCAACTGCGACGTCTGCGAACCCGAGTGCCCGAACGCCGCCATTTCCCAAGGCGAAGAGATCTACGTGATCGACCCGAACCTGTGCACCCAGTGCGTCGGCCACTACGACGAACCGCAGTGCCAGCAGGTCTGCCCGGTGGATTGCATTCCGCTGGACGAAGCCCATCCGGAGACTGAAGAACAGTTGATGGAGAAGTATCGGAAGATTACCGGCAAGGCTTGAGTCATCTGGCGCCTGTCAGGGCGCCAAATTCTTAAAGGTTTACCGCGCGTATCAGCTCTGACAACGCGGACAAAAAACGCTCGCACGCTGCCCAAGCTTCACTTCGCGCAGCCCCGTGCCGCAAACCTTGCAGTGTTCGCCGCCTCGGCCGTACACAAACAATTCCTGTTGGAAATAACCCGGCTGGCCATCCCCGCCGATGAAATCGCGCAAGGTAGTACCGCCGCGCTCGATGGCGGCGGCCAGGATGCGTTTGATCTCGATCGCCAGCTTCAGGTAACGCGCCCGGGAGATGCTCCCGGCTTCGCGACGCGGGTCAATGCCCGCGGCGAACAGCGCTTCGGTCGCGTAAATATTGCCGACCCCCACCACCACCGCGTTGTCCATGATGAACGGCTTGACCGCCATTGAGCGCCCACGGGACTGCTGGAACAACCGCTCGCCGTCGAACAGATCGGTCAACGGCTCCGGCCCCAGGCGAATCAGCAACTCGTGGTTGAGCGGGTCGAGGCTCCAGAGCATCGCGCCAAACCGCCGTGGGTCGGTGTAGCGCAGGGCCAGGCCCGACTCCAGCTCGATGTCCACATGCTCATGCTTGAGTGCCGGCAACCCGGCCTCCACCAGGCGCAAATTGCCCGACATGCCCAAGTGACTGATCAAGGTGCCGACTTCGGCGTTGATCAACAGGTATTTGGCGCGCCGTTCCACCAGCACGATGCGCTGGCCCGACAAGCGCACATCGAGGTCCTCGGGAATGGGCCAGCGCAGACGCCGGTCGCGCACGATCACCCGGGTGACACGTTGGCCCTCCAGATGCGGCGCTATACCGCGACGGGTGGTTTCGACTTCTGGCAGTTCAGGCATGGCGCTCTCGATCAGGCTCTCGAGTTGGAAAATCTCAGCGATGAGTACCGAGGTCGCGAATCGTCTGCTTCAGGGTCTCGAAGTCGTAGTCCGAGAGGCCAACGTAATCGAGCACCAAAGGCGCGATGCTGTTCCACTCGTGATCCTCGGTCTGATTACCCAGGACCCGATAGGACGCACAGATGTGCTCGGCCATCTTCAGGATCGCCAGCAGGTTCTTCAACGAGCTGTTGCGTGACGACTCATCGCTGAAAATCGCCAGGGCGTTATGGTGATTGGCGATCGCCGTGCTCACATGCTCCGGCAGGCGCCAGGACTTGGCCGTGTAGTAACCGACCACCGCATGGTTGGTGTTGAATTCACGGTTCTCGGTATCCACCACCCGGCATTCGGCACTGGCGTTGCCATAGGCCTGCTCCAGAACACCCATGTAGTTGGGGAAGCGCTGCAGCATCAGCGGCACGCCGCAGTCGTGGAACAAGCCCAATGCGTAGGCTTCGTCGCCGTTCTGAATGCCGATGCGCTTGGCCAGTGTGAGGCAGGTCATCGCCACATCCTGGGCGGTGTCCCAGAAACGGTTCAGGGTAACGATGGTCTCGTCGTTCATCTCTCCCTTGATCGACTGCGCGTTGATCAGGTTGATGATCGACCGGCTGCCCAGCAGATTCACGGCGCGCTGGATCGAAGCAATCTTGTTGCTCAGGCCGTAATACGGCGAGTTGACGATCTTCAGCAAGGAACCGGAAAGGCCCGGGTCCTGGGAAATGAGCTTGGCGATGACTTCCAGATCCGGATCGGGCATGTACTGCTCCATCTGCAAATCCACCATGATTTGCGGCTGGGCGGGCACGCTGATGCCCTGCAGGGCTTGTTGGATCTGTTCGGAAGTCAGCTCTTGGGACATAAGTGCACACTCTGGGTCAGGAGGCGATTCTAACCTTTATGAAGTTGGATCCGACACACCAGAGGGCATTTCGGCTGAACTTTCATTGAAGCCCAGTTTGCGGGCTTGTAAACGCCGATTACCGGGGGCTGCGATCTTTTCGGCCTCCCCGCAAGTCCGAAACTCCCGCGTTCATCGCGCACCAGACCCGCCGCCACCCTCAACACGCTATACTCCCGCTCTTTTTTCCGGAGCGACGTCATGTCCCTGCCTAGCCTGCGCCTCAAAGCCAACGCCGACCGTCGCCTGCGCAACGGCCACTTGTGGGTCTACAGCAACGAAATCGACGTGGCCGCCACCCCGTTGCACGGCTTCAAGGCCGGCGATCAGGCGATTCTCGAATCTGCCGGCGGCAAGTCGCTGGGCATCGTTGCCATGAGCCCGAACAACCTGATCTGCGCGCGCCTGCTGTCGCGTGACATAAAGCTGCCGCTGGACAAGTCGCTGCTGGTGCACCGCCTGAACGTCGCCTTGTCCCTGCGCGACCGCCTGTTCGACAAGCCTTTCTATCGCCTGGTGTACGGTGACTCCGACCTGCTGCCGGGTCTGGTGGTCGACCGTTTCGGCGACATCCTCGTGGTGCAGATCGCTTCGGCGACCATGGAAGCCCATAAAGACGACGTGATCGCAGCACTGACCCAAGTGCTCAAGCCAAGCGGCATCCTGTTCAAGAACGATTCCGCCGCTCGCGACGCCGAAGGCCTCAATCGCTACGTCGAAACCGTGTTCGGCCTGGTGCCGGAGTGGGTCGCGCTGGAAGAGAACGGCGTGAAATTTGAAGCCCCGGTCATCCAGGGCCAGAAAACCGGCTGGTTCTACGACCACCGCATGAACCGCGCCCGTCTGGCTCCGTATGCCAAGGGCAAACGCGTTCTGGACCTGTACAGCTACATCGGCGGCTGGGGCGTGCAGGCTGCCGCGTTCGGCGCCAGCGAAGTGTTCTGCGTCGACGCCTCCTCCTTCGCCCTTGATGGCGTGGAGCGCAACGCCGCCCTGAACGGCTTCGCCGAAAAAATGACCTGCATCGAAGGCGACGTCTTCGAAGCCCTCAAAGAGCTGAAAGCCAGCGAAGAACGTTTCGACGTGATCGTCGCCGACCCGCCAGCCTTCATCAAACGCAAGAAAGACATGAAAAACGGCGAAGGCGCCTACCGCCGCCTGAACGAGCAAGCCATGCGCCTGCTCAGCAAGGACGGCATCCTGGTCAGCGCATCCTGCTCGATGCACCTGCCCGAAGACGACCTGCAAAACATCCTGCTGACCAGCGCCCGCCACCTGGACCGCAACATCCAGATGCTCGAACGCGGCGGCCAGGGCCCGGATCATCCGGTGCATCCGGCGATTGCTGAAACCCGTTACATCAAGAGCATTACTTGCCGGTTGCTGCCTAACAGCTAAGGCGCACGCCGCTCCCACATTGGAATGCAAATTTCCTGTGGGTGCGGCGGTGCAGCGATCCGACCTGGTCGCAAAAACGCCAGCCAACATGGATGTCGGCTGGATTGATGACTTCGCGAGTTTGTTCGCCACCAAAAGATCAGTCCCACAATGAATAGGGAATGATCCTACCCTCCCCGCATTGACTTCCCCCTCTCAACAAATCAATCCTCGGCCACCTCTCACGGAATGAGCAGACTGACTGATGGAGTACAGCAATAAATCCACGCAAAAGGTTTCAGCCATCCTGCTGCTGATGGCCATGACGTTGCTAAGCGTTTTCCCCCTTGATGTTTTGCTGCCCTCCTTCCCCGCACTGGCGGAACACTTCCGGACCTCTCCTGCCGACATTGCGTTATCCATCAGTTTTTTCGCTGTCGGTATCTCGCTTTCCCAACTGGTGATCGGCCCACTTTCGGACTCATTTGGACGTAAAAACCTGCTGCTGACGGGCATGATGGTTTCGATCATCGGCGCGCTGGGCTGTGTCCTGTCGACGGAATACACCTGGTTCCTGGTATTTCGGATGGTGCAGGCCATCGGCTGCGGTTGCTTCGTGCTTTCGCAGGCACTGATCCAGGATCTGTTCGAGGGCAAGGAGCGGGACCGACTGCGGATTCTGATGATCACTGCCAGCGGGGTTTTCATTTCCATCTCGCCACTGGTCGGTAGCGTGCTGCAACAGATTCTGGATTGGCCCGGCAGCTTTTTGCTGTTCATCGCCGTGGCCGCCGCCGTATTTGTGAAGGTTTGCTTTTTTCTGGATAACCCGCGCGCAATCAAAACCTCGCGTCAGAGCATCCTCAGCTCATACCGTCTGGTATGCGGCGATATAGGTTTCATCGGCTATTGGCTGATCGCGGCGATTGCATTCACCTGCCACTTTTCCTTCATCGTGGTCTCGCCGCTGATTTTCATGGAGCAGTTGCAGCTATCGACCTATGAGTTTTCGCTGACCCTGCTCTTTTACGGAGCGGCTTACATCCTCGGAGGGGTTCTCGCCCGGTTTCTCGCCGGCCGGATTGCCCCCAACACGCAAATCATCGTGGGTCTCGGTCTGATCTTCTGTGGGGGACTGGAGATGCTGGTACTCTCAAGCTTGCTGGAGCTTTCGATCCTGACTGTGCTCGCGCCGATGATCATCTGCACTGCCGGCACCATCATCGCCCGCCCGATCGCAACTTCCAAAGCCATGGAGGTATTCCCGGAAAACGCCGGCACGTCGGCATCGGCCGGAAACACACTGGTTTTCATCTGCGGTGGTCTGACCAGCGCATTGATCAACCTGAGTGGAACAGATCTGCAAGTCACCTTGGCACTGTCTTTCCTGCTGCTCAGCTCGGCGGCGCTTGCTCTCAATGCATTAATCAATCGTCAGACCAACACCTGTAGGAGCGAGCACGCTCGCGATGGACGTTAACGATAACGCGGGAAACCTGACACCCAGCGGTGTTCTCAGGTTCATCGCGAGCATGCTCGCTCCTACAGATAAAGCGACTGGCGACACATTTTGACTCTCTGTCATTACGACAGTCTCACTTGGGGCGTCTAACGTTTTCTCTTCCAACCACAGAAGAGGACAACGGAATGTCCAGCACGCCACACGGCCACCGTTTGCGCTCCGGCCGGCACTCAGAGCAGGGCCGGATCTATCTGCTTACTGCTGTTACCCACGAGCGAACCCCGGTCTTCAAGGACTGGCGCATGGGGCGCCTGCTCGTGCATGAATTCAGAAAGGCTCATGACTCGGGAAAGGCCACTTCTATTGCCTGGGTCGTCATGCCGGATCACTTTCACTGGCTGCTCGAGTTGCACAACGGCGATTTGCCGAAACTGATGCAAGCCACCAAAGCCCGAAGTGCCCGCGCCATCAACCTCAAGCGAGGCCAGCCAGAGAGGCTGTGGCAGAAAGGTTATTTCGACCGGGCGCTGCGCCGGGAGGAAGACCTGAAGGCTGCTGCTCGGTACATCATCGCCAACCCGTTACGCGCAGGGCTTGTCGACCATATCGGCGATTACCCACTGTGGGACGCCACCTGGCTCTGACATCACCGCACCCCGTCTCCTGTAGGAGCGAGCATGCTCGCGATGGTCGTCAACGATAACGCGGGAAACCTGACAACCCACGGCGGCCTTGAGTCCATCGCGAGCATGCTCGCTCCTACAGGGTTGCGTTTGCCCACACGTCTCGTGAATGCTCGCAGCCATTCCCTCCCGCCGCCAGCCGTGTAGAATCGCCACATTCATCGCCAGTCATCCCCGGCGGGTTTATGAGCTCAAGCTGAAGCGCGCGGCGATCCCGCAAAGTTATCGGCAACTTCCGGACACACGGCCATTTCTGGGTGTTCCAGACGTCAATAGAAGCTCACTTCCCTTTTGATACCTGATTAGCCGCCCGGAGTGCTTCATGCCTGATTACCGCTCGAAAACATCCACCCACGGCCGCAACATGGCCGGCGCCCGCGCATTGTGGCGCGCCACGGGGATGAAAGATGACGACTTCAAAAAGCCGATCATCGCCATTGCCAACTCCTTCACCCAGTTCGTGCCTGGCCATGTCCACCTCAAGGACCTGGGCCAACTGGTCGCCCGCGAAATCGAACGCGCTGGCGGTGTGGCAAAGGAATTCAACACCATCGCTGTCGATGACGGCATCGCCATGGGCCACGACGGCATGCTCTATTCGCTGCCGAGCCGCGAGATCATCGCCGACTCCGTCGAGTACATGGTCAACGCCCACTGCGCCGACGCCATCGTTTGCATTTCCAACTGCGACAAGATCACCCCTGGCATGCTGATGGCGTCCCTGCGCCTGAACATCCCGGTGATCTTCGTTTCCGGCGGCCCGATGGAAGCCGGCAAGACCAAACTCGCCTCCCACGGCCTCGACCTGGTCGACGCCATGGTGATCGCCGCCGACTCCAGCGCTTCTGACGAGAAAGTCGCCGAGTACGAGCGCAGCGCCTGCCCGACCTGCGGTTCGTGCTCCGGCATGTTCACCGCCAACTCGATGAACTGCCTGGTAGAAGCCCTGGGCCTGGCCTTGCCGGGCAACGGTTCGACCCTGGCCACCCACAGCGACCGCGAGCAGCTGTTCCTCCAGGCCGGTCGCACCATCGTCGAGCTGTGCAAGCGTTACTACGGCGAGAACGACGAGTCGGTGTTGCCGCGCAACATCGCCAACTTCCAGGCGTTCGAAAACGCCATGACCCTGGACATCGCCATGGGCGGTTCCACCAACACCATCCTGCACCTGCTGGCCGCCGCCCAGGAAGCCGAGATCGATTTCGACCTGCGCGACATCGACCGCCTGTCCCGTCACGTGCCGCAACTGTGCAAGGTCGCGCCGAACATCCAGAAGTACCACATGGAAGACGTGCACCGCGCCGGCGGGATCTTCAGCATCCTCGGCTCGCTGGCCCGTGGCGGCCTGCTGCACACCCAGCTGCCGACCGTGCACAGCCGCAGCATGGAAGAAGCGATCGCAAAGTGGGACATCACCCAGACCAACGACGAAGCTGTGCATCACTTCTTCAAGGCCGGTCCTGCTGGCATCCCGACGCAAACCGCATTCAGCCAGTCGACCCGTTGGGACACCCTGGACGACGACCGTGAAAACGGCTGCATCCGCAGCGTCGAGCACGCCTACTCGCAAGAAGGCGGCCTGGCCGTGCTTTACGGCAACATCGCCCTGGACGGTTGCGTGGTGAAAACTGCCGGCGTCGACGAGTCGATCCACGTGTTCGAAGGCAACGCGAAAATTTTCGAAAGCCAGGACAGCGCCGTACGCGGCATCCTCGCTGACGAAGTGAAGGAAGGCGACATCGTCATCATCCGCTACGAAGGCCCGAAAGGCGGCCCGGGCATGCAGGAAATGCTCTACCCGACTTCGTACCTGAAATCCAAAGGCCTGGGCAAAGCCTGCGCCCTGCTCACCGACGGCCGTTTCTCCGGCGGCACCTCGGGCCTGTCCATCGGCCACGCTTCGCCTGAAGCGGCTGCTGGCGGCGCAATCGGCCTGGTGCAGGACGGCGACAAAGTACTGATCGACATCCCGAACCGCTCGATCAACCTGTTGGTCAGCGATGAAGAACTGGCTGTGCGCCGGGTCGAGCAGGATAAAAAAGGCTGGAAACCGGTGGAAGTGCGTCCGCGCAAAGTGACCACAGCGTTGAAAGCCTACGCTTTACTGGCGACCAGTGCTGACAAGGGTGCTGTGCGTAATAAGGCGATGCTTGATGGGCTGTAACGTTTAACGCGTTAAGTAAAGATGCCCCGCCAAGTGCGGGGTATTTTTTGCAGCGCCTATTGAGTACATCTTACTTGCCAGCGTATTCCGAAGGCATATTCAGAACCGAGTCACAAGCCAAATTCGTTATTCGCAAGAACTAGATGTCCGCAACATCTCTCCCAGATAGAAAAGCGCCAGTAATGTTGGACTAATCATTGCCACGCTAAACCAAATTTTATTGCTGGGATGGGTTAGTGAGCCTACTAACGGAGGGGTGATAGCTACCAGCCCCATTATTAACATTAACGATATAAAGCGCCTACTGTAATATCCTGTAACACTAGGTCTATTCAGTGCCGCAAGAGCAAGCCCTACAGTCCCAGACCATGCGAATAGGCCGATCAAAATACCGAAGGCTTCACCAAACATCATAAAGACCGAGCTTAGCAGGGCCAATCCAAAAGCAGGTAAGACACCTCCGATTAGATACATAACTGGCCAAAATATGCGTAGCACCATGTATATCCACTCCATTAAAAAAGCTCGAGCCGCATAAATTCTCGGACTGATATGGGCTCCCGCCGCCCTCAGACCTTCGATGAGCGAGTCAAGGATTTACCCATGGTCTGGCAACTTGTAGTTTTATGAGATAGCGCTCCTCTGTGGAACGTCGAGTAACAGCGGCTCGATTTGCGGGGACATTCGCAGACTTCTGACTAACCCATTACGATCGAAACTAACCGTAAAAAAACGAGCCAGCGGGGTCAAAAATCCGAGTTGGTCGTCGATAAAATGTAGGCGTGCGTCGGACTTGGGAGTACTGAACCAGGAGTACCCAGGAAAATCCGGATCGATGGCCGCGCTGGAGCGCAGGCGCATGGCTTCCCATGGTTCGTCGATCACCAGCGCAATTTCCGGCTTATCCGATAGCGCTCGCATCACCGCCATTATCAGCAGAGCCGCGACTGCAATGGCTAAAACCTTCCGTCGCCACTTCATGCGTCGCAGCGGATTCATCGCACGCCCCGGCCTGCGGCTATATCGAGAATCCCCTGTTCGATCAGTGGGCGATCAGAGCGCCGTAGGAGCTCATCGAATTGCGTCGCCGCCTTGAGCACAAAGGTCATGCGTTGATGGATATCAGCCAGATTGGCAGAGTAATCGCTGCTGAAGTCAACGGTGCGACCATCTTCGCTGGGGTGGCACTGACTGGCCAGTGTCAGCTCGACCGCTGCCGCAGCACCGGAGGGGAAGTTCGTGACGTAGGAGAGATGGTTGCCACGTAGCAAGCGTACCAATTGCACATCGCTGTACATCGATGGCTGCAGGATGTTCTTCTGTTCGTGCCAAGCCAGATGCACAACACTTTCGGCAATGTTGCCGGCCTCGACGGCTTCGAAAGCTTGCAGGATTTCCTTGTGGTCATAGCCAAATTCCAATCTTTCCTGCTCAATCGGCCACAGGACCGGATATTGATCATGCCCATAAATTTTATGACGTGACTCCAGACATGTCTTGAACGCCCACAACCCACGTTCTTTATAAAAAGCATGTAGCGGAAACACATCCAGAAACAGCGTGGTATTGCCCAGCGCCAGCATGTCGTGCACGTACTTGAGTTGCTCCTGCACGAGCGACAACGGCTGGTTCGGGCTTCGCACGTCGAGCCACCACGTCGGATTGTTGTTGCGGGCCTGCTCGTAATCTCGTTCAGCCTGCTCAAGCTCGCGTGCTGTGGTCTGCCTTTCGCTCTTGCTGAACCAACCGAACAAGCCAGCGGGCTTTCTCCTATGCGCCTCCACCCGCCGTTGTTTTGCCTCCTTTTCTGCCTCTATCTTTTCGATCGAATCCGCCGCATGCAACAACCCGCAACCCACCTGCTTGGAAGCGAACGCCGCGAGACCCGCCCATTGGAAGCGCTGATCCTCCAGCCACAATCGGGCGTATGCCGCATTGATCGCACGATTACGCGCCTTTGGGTCGGAGATCAGGACGCCGCCCGGCGCCACGATGGCTTCGGCTCTTTGCTGGTAGCTGCGCCAAAGATTCTGGCAGACCTGCCCCGGCTGCTCGCTGTAGCTCGTTACAGGAGGGCTCGGCGGCGGTGCGTAGCCGGATGTGCGCGGTTCAACGGTTGGTTGAGGTACTTCGACCGGCTTGACGGATTGCGCGGCGACTCGGGCAGGCGGCGCAACGGTGCCGGCTTCAATCTGTTGGCATCTGATGGTCTGGTTGGCAATCAGCTTGGGCGATGGATCGCACTTGCACTTGCACAGGTCGCCATCCAGCGCGGGCTTGCGTCCTTCCCAATCTTCCGACAGGCGTGGGCCGACACAGATAATTGTCCCGGTGCTGTCGCATTCCGGGCATTTGACTTCATCGCCTTCACGGGCCATGGCCTGGCCATTGATGTCGCCGCGATGCCACCCGCTGAGGACCGTGCCGCCGACGGTGGTTTTAGCCCCGACTGTGATGTTGTAGCGCTTCATGCGAAATGTGCCCTTGTCGGATCGAAAGGACACACGCTAGAAGAGGCGATACGGAGGAAAAATCAGATCATTCTTTGATTGATGTAGGTTGATTCTGAAATGGAGTGTGGAAGTCGGTGCGCTCGCGATACGCCAGGATTCGCCGCAATAAAAGTGCCCCGGCGAGTGCGGGGCACATTTGTTTACGCCAATCCCCCTGTAGGAGCGAGCATGCTCGCGAAAAACCTGAGGGTGCCCCGTCGAATCAGGCTTCCAGCGTTATCGTTGACGTCCTTCGCGAGCATGCTCGCTCCTACAGGAAAGCATTCGTCCGGGCGATGCTTGCGCTAACCCTGCGGGTCGAGGTTATCCAGCGCCTGATTTACCGCCAGTTCGCCCAGCATGATGACCTGGGCAATGCCCAGCATCGTGCTGCGTTGCGTGCCTTCGAGCAGTGCGGCGAAATCGCTGGCCATGACATTGGCCGAGGCGAGGGATTCGCAGGCGTGGGCCAGGAGGGTTTCGGTGTCGAGGCCGGGGGCGATGATGAATGTTCGGCTGGGTTTGCGCGGGGTGGTGTTGATGTGGGCGGACAGGTTGTCGGTATTTGGGGGATCGGGGGTAATTTTGAGCATTGATGATTCTCCTGGAAACAGGGAGCTATCACCTTCGCTACCAAACGAAAGGTGGCAGCCATACGCAGGTTGGTAGACCGGTCCAGGGAGCCGGCGCGCTCGAGAGCGCCCTACGCATGACCACCATAAAAGCAGAGTCGAAAAACCTGCTGACGGTGTAGTCATGCGCCTGGAAAATCCGGGCTACCAAACCCGATCACTGATGGGCAGCGACGCGGAGAAGATAGAACCCGCCAAACAGGCGCACAAGTCGGCGGATTCTGAAGTAGTCGTAGTCCGTTACGCAAGAACGTGCAGGTTGTGACTGTAGGAAGAAGCCGATCAAACAGAGGCTTTCATTGCCCGGACGGGCCTCTTCGCGAGCAAGCCCGCTCCCACACTGGATCTGCGTCGTTCACAGATACAGTGTGGGAGCGGGCTTGCTCGCGAAGGCAGCGCCGCGGTCTTACTGAATCTCTTCCGGCTTGACGATCACCCAGTTCTTGTCCGCCGTCACCGGCAGCCCTTCTTTGGCCTGTGCCGCGGCGTGCTTGGCCATCATGCCGTTAATCTGGGTCATGTATTTGTCTTTGCGGTTGACCCACAGGTGGATGCCACCCTTGGCTACGTCCACATCGTGGAACAGCATGTAGCCGTCGCTGGTTGGGGTGTCTCCGCCGACCAGGACCGGTTTTTTCCACTCATCGATGTAGGTCAGGATCGCTGCATGCTTGCCGGCCATCCAGGTCGCCGGGGTCCACAGGTACGGGGTCAGTTCAAGGCCCAGGTTGGCCTTCTCGTCATATTTGCCGGCGGTGATTTGCTTGCGTGCGGTGGTCAGTTCGCCGGTCTTGGGGTCCTTGAGCAGCAACGTCACACCAATCACGTTCTGCGGTTTGACGTTGTAGCCGTACTTCGGATCGGACGCGACCATGCGCACCAATTCTTCGGAAGCGGCGGTCATTACGTAGACCTCGATGCCGTTCTCCATCAGCTTGTTGTACAGCTCTTGCTGGCCGGTGAAGATTTTCGGCGGGTTGACGTCGAGTTTCTTGACCACGTCGCCTTCGTAATAAGTGGCCGGTACCGGTTTGCCGGACGCCATCATTTCATCGACGTAGCCCTTGAGCTCCTGCAGGGTGAAGCCGGAAAACACCTGGGCGACCCATGGATAGCAAACCATGTCGTCGAGTTCGCAGAGGCGGTAGTAGTAGCTGAACAGGCTTTCCTTGTGGTCGGCGGTGTCCTTGAACGGAATCAGTTTCAGGGAGGGGTCGAGCTTGTCGCGGGTGATCAGGCCCTTGTTCTCCATGAACGGCAGCAACGACTCTTCAAGGTCGTAGCGGTAACTGGTGTTGTCCATGTCGAACACCGCGTAGTTACCTTTGTTGGCGTTGGCGGCAATCATTGCGTCCAGCGCCTTGGCCTGATCGGCAGGCCAGTGTTTCAGATCGGTCGCGAATGCCTGGCCGCCGAGGCCGATGCAAAGCGCCAAGGCCAAAAACTTCGGTGCGAACTTCATTGGAAAATCTCCCTGATTTAAAGACATCGACGCTAACAAATAAGTGTGACAGCTCCCGTCTGTCAGCGACCGCCTGCGTCCCTATCGCGCCAGTTGCTGTCCCGACAGCGACATCCGCTTATTCCAAAAACGACGGACACCCTACGCTTTTGATATTAAATCTTTAGTTTTCAAGCTGTTAGGCTTGCCGGTTCGCAGCTGCCCCCCAAGGCAGCCAGCACAAGTCTCACTCGGAGTTTTCATGAATCTGCCGCTGATCCTCAATCTGCTGGTGTTCCTGGCCCTGCTCGTTGGCCTGGCGCAAACCCGCCACACTACATTCAGCCTGGCGAAAAAAGTCTTGCTCGCCCTCGTGCTGGGCGTGGTATTCGGTGTGGCCCTGCACACTGTCTACGGTGCCGGCAATCCGGTACTCAAAGCCTCGATCGGCTGGTTCGATCTGGTCGGCAACGGTTATGTGCAGTTGCTGCAAATGATCGTGATCCCGCTGGTCTTCGCCTCGATCCTCAGCGCCGTGGCCCGCCTGCATAACGCCTCGTCCCTGGGCAAGATCAGTTTCCTGACCATCGGCACCCTGCTGTTTACCACCGCCATCGCGGCGCTGATCGGTATCGGCCTGACCAATTTGTTCGGCCTGACCGCCGAGGGCCTGGTAGCCGGCACCCAGGAAATGGCTCGCCTGCAAACCATTCAGAGCGACTATGCGGGCAAGGTCGCTGACCTGAATGTGCCGCAGTTACTGCTGTCGTTCATTCCGCAGAATCCATTCGCCGACCTGGCGCGGGCCAAGCCGACGTCGATCATCAGCGTGGTGATCTTCGCCGCGTTCCTCGGCGTCGCGGCCCTGCAATTGCTCAAGGATGACGTGGAAAAAGGTCAGAAAGTGATCAATGCCATCGACACCCTGCAAGCCTGGGTGATGCGTCTGGTGCGCCTGGTGATGAAGCTGACCCCGTATGGCGTGCTGGCACTGATGACCAAAGTGGTCGCCGGTTCCAACCTGCAAGACATCATCAAGCTCGGCAGTTTCGTGGTGGTGTCCTACATTGGCCTGGGCCTGATGTTTGTCGTGCACGGGCTGTTGGTGTCAGCCGCCGGGATCAACCCGCTGCGTTTCTTCCGCAAGATCTGGCCGGTGCTGACGTTTGCTTTCACCAGCCGGTCGAGCGCGGCAACGATCCCGTTGAGCATCGAAGCGCAGACCAGTCGCCTGGGCATTCCACAGTCCGTCGCCAGTTTTTCTGCCTCATTCGGCGCGACCATCGGCCAGAATGGCTGCGCCGGCCTGTACCCGGCCATGTTGGCAGTGATGGTGGCGCCAGCCGTGGGCATCAACCCGCTGGACCCGCTGTGGATCGCGACGCTGGTGGCGATTGTGACCTTGAGCTCGGCTGGCGTGGCCGGTGTCGGTGGTGGCGCGACGTTTGCCGCATTGATCGTGCTGCCGGCGATGGGTTTGCCGGTGTCACTGGTGGCGTTGCTGATTTCGGTCGAGCCGTTGATTGATATGGGGCGTACGGCGTTGAACGTGAGTGGTTCGATCACGGCCGGGGCGATTACCAGCCAGGTGATGCAGCAGACGGACAAAGAACTACTGGATGCGGATGAGCATTCGGAGTTGGCTCACGCTTAAGCTTTGCAGCCACTGAGTAGGCCCCTTCGCGAGCAAGCCCGCTCCCACCTTGGATCTGTGAACGACACACATCCCCTGTGGGAGCGGGCTTGCTCGCGAAGCTCTTAAGCTTTTTCCCAGACTTCGAAGTTATATGCCGGCTTGTCGCCCTCAGCCGGGTTCGGCACATTCGACACCAGTTTCCACTGGCCCAAATCAAACTCCGGAAACCACGCATCCCCTTCCGGACTCAGCGCCACGCGGGTCAAATACAGGCGATCGGCCTGAGCCAACCCTTGCGCATACAACTGCGCGCCGCCAATCAGCATCAGCTCATCGACGCCCTGTTCCTTCGCCCATTCTTCTGCGCGAATCACTGCCGCTTCCAGCGACGGATAAACCTCTGCGCCTTCCAGCACCAGATCCGCCTGGCGGCTGACCACGATGTTCAACCGGCCCGGTAGCGGCCGACCGAGGGAATCCCAGGTCTTGCGACCCATGATGATCGGCTTGCCCAGGGTGGTGGCCTTGAAGTATCTGAAGTCCCCCGGCAAGTGCCAGGGCATGCTGTTGTCGACGCCGATCACGCGGTTTTCACCGAGGGCTGCGATCAGGCTGAGGGGGAGTGATTTAGTCATGTCGGCGAGGATACCAGAGCCTTGCTTTCGCCGATAAGCGCCACAGCGGTTATGCTCACAGCTCGATTAAGCGACGGAATGCCGCGTGACTGAACTGAATAACCTCTGGCTGACAGAAACCATTCGCCTGCGCGAAGAGCTCGCCGGCCCCCTGGAGGACCTTGAAGCCAACCGACTGGCCCGTAGCGCCGGCGGCGATTTGCCGTCGCGCATTTTGCGCCGGGCCCTATGGCTGGCCGAGCGCGATGGTCTGGCCGACGCCCTGAAACACTGGCTGCAAGGTGCGCGGCTGGCATTGTTGGTCTTGGCGGCGCTGGCCGTGATCAGCGGCGCCGGCCTGGCGTTTGCCGCACTGGGCGACGGGCAGACTCCGGTGAACGTGTTCTGGGCCTTGGGCAGCCTGCTCGGGCTGAACCTGATTCTGCTGCTGAGCTGGGCGCTCGGCCTGGTGTTTGCCGGCGAGCACGGTGCAACGCTGGGACGCTTGTGGCTGTGGCTCAGCGAAAAATTCGCTCGCGATGCCAAAGCCGCCCAATTGGCTCCGGCGTTGCTGCTGTTGCTGCAACGACAGAAACTCAATCGCTGGGCGATCGGCGTGCTGGTCAACAGTCTGTGGTTACTGGCGATGCTCAGCGCCTTGGTGATCCTGCTGACTCTGATGGCGACCCGGCGTTACGGCTTTGTCTGGGAATCGACCATCCTCGGTGCTGATACCTTTATTGCCGTGACCCAGGCCCTCGGCGCGCTGCCGGCCCTGCTCGGTTTCAGTGTGCCCACCGTAGAGATGATCCGCGCCAGTGGCGACGCTGCCCTGAATATCGAAAGCGCCCGCCAGGCCTGGGCCGCATGGCTGGTCGGCGTGCTGCTGGTCTACGGCGTTGTGCCGCGTCTTGTGCTCGCCGGGTTTTGCCTGTGGCGCTGGAGAGCCGGGCAGGCCGCCTTGCATCTGGACTTGAACCTGCCCGGTTACGCCCAATTGCGTGAACGGCTGATGCCCACCAGTGAGCGTCTGGGTGTCAGCGATGCGGCACCGGCTCAACTGCACCGCGTGGAGAGCGGTGTCAGTGACCAGCAAAGCGATGGTGCGCTGCTCGTCGCCATCGAGCTGGACGATCAACGCCCATGGCCGCCGCAACTGCCGAAAAACGTCAGCAATGCCGGCATCCTCGACAGCCGCGAATCGCGCAACCGACTCCTTGAACAATTAAGCCGCTTTCCCCCTGCCCGCCTGGCCATCGCTTGCGATCCGCGGCGCTCGCCGGATCGCGGCAGCCTGGCACTGATCGCCGAGTTGGCGCGCAACGCCAGCGCTACCCGGGTCTGGTTGCTGCAGGCACCCCCTGGCGAAGCACTGGACGCCGAGCGTCTGGGCGACTGGCACGTGGCGCTGCAACAACTGCAATTGCCGTTCGCCGACAGTGCCCCTATGAACTGGCTGGAGACCGGTCATGACTAATGCCTGGAAACAGCCCCTGAAGCTCGCGGTGGTCGGCCACACCAATGTCGGCAAAACCTCGTTGCTGCGTACCCTGACCCGGGACGTCGGCTTCGGTGAAGTCTCTCACCGCCCCAGCACCACACTGCATGTCGAAGGCGCGCGCCTGTCGGTGGATGGCGAGCCGCTGCTCGACCTTTATGACACCCCCGGCCTGGAAGATGCCATCGCCCTGCTCGATTACCTCGAACGCCTGGAACGTCCCGGCGAACGCCTCGACGGTCCGGCGCGGCTGGCGCGCTTCCTCGATGGCAGCGAAGCCCGGCAACGCTTCGAACAGGAGGCCAAGGTGCTGCGGCAACTGCTGGCCTCTGACGCCGGTCTCTATGTGATCGACGCCCGGGAACCAGTGCTGGCCAAGTACCGCGATGAGCTGGAGGTGCTGGCCGGCTGTGGCAAACCGCTGCTGCCGGTGCTGAATTTCGTCAGCAGCGCCAACCACCGCGAGCCTGCGTGGCGTGAAGCCCTGGCACGACTAGGCTTGCATGCCCTGGTGCGCTTCGACAGCGTCGCCCCGCCGGAGGATGGTGAGCGCCGATTGTATGAAAGCCTCGCCCTGCTGCTGGAAAGCGCCCGGCCGCAACTGGAACGCCTGATCGCCGATCAACAGGCTCAACGCCTGGCTCGTCAGCAAAGCGCGGCGCGGTTGATTGCCGAATTGCTGATCGATTGTGCCGCCTGCCGGCGCAGCGTGGTCAGCGACGTCGAGCAGGAGCAGCAAGCCATCGGCGAACTGCGCAAAGCCGTGCGCCAACGGGAACAGCGCTGCGTCGAGGCCTTGCTCAAGCTCTACGCCTTCCGCCCGCAGGACGCCGCAGCCAGCGACTTGCCGCTGCTCGATGGCCGTTGGGGCGATGACCTGTTCAACCCGGAAACCCTCAAGCTACTGGGCGTGCGGGTCGGTGGCGGCATCGCTGCAGGGGCGGCTGCGGGAGCCGGAGTCGACCTGCTGGTCGGCGGCCTGACCCTCGGCGCCGCTGCACTGGCCGGGGCTATCGCCGGCGGCGCCCTGCAAACCGCGCGAAGCTACGGCAGCCGCTTGATGGGCAAGATCAAGGGCCAGCGCGAACTCACGGTCGATGACAACGTGCTGCGCCTGTTGGCGCTGCGCCAGCGACAACTGCTGCAGGCGTTGAATGTCCGAGGACACGCGGCGCTGGACAGCATCCAAGTGGCCACGCCTCAGGACAAGACCTGGCGCGAAGGCAAGCTGCCCGAAGCCCTGAAAAAGGCCCGGGCGCACCCACAGTGGTCATCGCTCAATCCGCACGCGAAGCTCAATCAGGCCGAGCGACAGGAACAGGTTGAGGCGCTGGCCGCAAAGATCCTTGAGTAGCCAGGTCAGCCCAGGAAAGCCAGTGCCCGGGCAGCCTCGGCCAGTTCCAGCTCGCTGAACACCTGCACGCCATGGCGCTTGAGCAACGCCGCCGTCACCCCTTCGCCGCTGACCTTGACCCCGCTGAACGTGCCGTCATAGGTCAGCAGATTGCCACAGGACGGGCTGTTGGCCTTGAGTACGGCGATGCGGATGCCGTGCTGTTGCACCAGTTCCAGCGCTTGATGTGCTCCGGACAGAAACTGCGCACTGACATCCTCGCCCTCAGTGGTGATCACCAGCGCCCGGCCGTCGAGCACTTGCGCGCCCTGCCCCCCGGGAATTTCCGCCGCCGCCCGTGGCGTTGGCAGCCCACCGGCCACTTCCGGGCACAACGGCACTACCCGGCCTTCGTCGAGCCACAGTTGCAGCAGATCGAACGGCCCGCTCGCCCCGCCGTCATAACGCACGCGGTGGCCCAACAGGCAGCGACTGACCAAAATCTTTTCCATCTCAGAACGGCTCGTTGCCACGGCGACGGAACCAGCCGGTCAACGACAGGCGATCACGGGTCGCGGGCAGGACTTCGTGGGGCACCTCACCCGACAGAAACACCACCAGACAACCACCTATAGGCTGCACGTCGTAGGCTCGGTCATTGTCCAGGTACATGCGCAACTGACCGCCGTGCTCAGGCAACCAGGCGTCATTGAGGTAAACCACCGCCGAGACCATACGCCGGTCGTCATCGCGGAAGCGGTCGACATGCTTGAGGTAGAAGGCGCCGGGCGGATACATCGCAAAATGGCTTTCGAAATCCTCCAGCCCCAGAAACAAGCCACGATTGATCGCCTCGCGCAGGCTGTCCATCAGGCTCAGGTAGCTGTCGCAGGCTTCGGCCTGACCGGGATCGATCCACTGGATATGATCACCACGGATCCCTTCGCGGATCTCCGACGTCGGCCCGCGGCCCACGGCGGCCGGGGACAGTTCACCCTCGGCGGCACGTTTACGGCACTCGGCCGCCAGTGCCCGGGTCAGATCCAGGGGCAGGAAAATATTCTGCTGCGACCAGCCGTGCTCGGCCAGGTCGTCGACGATTCGTAACAGCAGCGGGTGATCAGAGGATATTTGCATGGCGCGCATAGTATTCCTGTGCCCGGAAATCCGACAGAGCCACGCAGCGGGTTGATACGAATTCTCGACAAGTAGGGATGCCACACGGAGAATAGTCGCCTGCTGACAGGAGTCCCTATGCGCCGTTTGCTTTTATCACTGTTGATGCTCTGCGTTTTGCCCGCCTGGGCAGACGGCCATGACCAGTTGTACAAGGTCGCCGGCTGGCCGGAACAACGCGCGCATTTCACCGACGCCCTTTCAGCCGCTCAGCAACGCTACCAGAGCAGCCTGCCACCGGCGGTATTTCAGGCGCTGCTTACCAACAGCAATCAACGCTTTGCTGCCAATGCGGTGGACCAGCGTGCCGAAGCGCAGTTGCGCAAGAACCTCGCCAACCCGAAACCGGCGCTGACCTTCTTTCAGTCGCCCCTGGGCAAGAAGGTCGTCGCCGCCGAGTTGCTGGCGACCCGTCGCGACCAACTGGCAAAAAATGCCAAGGGTTTGCCGAAGATGCAGGCCAGCGACAGCCGTATGCTGATTATCGGTCACCTGGCCCAGGCCCTGCCTGCTCGCGAGGCCGGCGCGGAAGTCAGCCTGGCGATTGCCGGCGTGGCTGCGGACAGCTTGAGTTCGATGATCCCCGGTTTGCTTGGCACCGGTCAGGCCCAAAGCATGTTGAATGGACAGCGCCAGCGCCTGATGGACCAGATTGGCAGCGATCTGAACAACACGCTGCTGTATGTGTATCGCGACCTGTCGGACAACGAACTGGAAGAATTCGCCACCTTTGCCGAGTCGGCTGAAGGCCAGGCGTATTACCAGGCGGCCCTGGCGGCGATTCGGGCGGGGTTGGCGGTGGGGCAGAGTTCGTCGAATCTCACCCAATGATCTTCGGCGCCTTGTAAATAGCTTTCGCGAGCAAGCCCGCTCCCACAGGGGATCTGCGTCGATCACAAATCCAATGCAGGAGCGGGCTTGCTCGCGAAGAGGCCCTGGCTGTCGCTAAGAATTGCGGCCCTTGATCCGCTTGCTCAAGAACCCGAAATACTCCTGGCGCATCACCAGCGTCTCATTCGCCAGATGATGCCGCCCCTCTGGCAACATCAACACCTGCGGCCGATCGAATTTGCCGCGCAGCACTTGCAGATTGTGCTGCCAGTCCACCGTCATGTCCGCCTGCCCCTGCACAATCAGCGGGCGCCGAGTGCTCAGGGGCGCGGCTTCAATGCGTTTGATCCAGCGCGACAGCGCGCCCACCCAGGCCGTCGGCAAACGCAGCGGCTGCAATGGATCGGCCTGCAGGAATGGCAAAAAAGCCGGGTCGTTGGAGTTCTCGCTGAAGCGCCGGGCAATGGCTTTGACGAAAGGCTTGAGCAGGTAATAACTCAGCTGCGACCAACCCCAGGCCCGTGGCCGCACCAGCGGTGACAACAGAATCACCTGGCCCTGGGCCGGGCTGCTCGCACCGGCATTGAGCACGTGATCGACCACAATCGCCCCGCCCGTGCTTTGCCCGCACAGGTGCCATGGCTGCGGCAGATCAAGGGACTGCGCCTCGCGAAACAGCCCTTGCAGCGTGTCCTGATACTCGGCGAAATCCTTGATGCTGGCGCGCTCGCCGCTGGATAGCCCATGCCCCGGCAGGTCGCAGGCAATTACCGCAAAGTCCTGGTCCAGCGCCCACTCGATCACATGCCGGTAAAGCCCGGTGTGGTCGTAGAAACCGTGGAAGACAAACAGCGTCGCCTTCGCCCGTTCCGGCCACCAGAACTGGCTGACCAGTTCATAACCATCGACCTCGAAGCGCCCCAGGCCACTGCGAACCTGACGCTTCGCGAAATCCAGCCCGTAGAACCGCTGATAGGCCTGCGCCTGCGCCGATAACGGCTGCATGGCCGCCAGTGGCCGCAGGCTGGCACGCAAATCATCAGGGTCAAAAGTGGCAGACATGAACAATTCCAGAGCATGAAACGGACTTTATAGACCTGCGATATTCATCTGTAGCGGCAAGCATGGCAAGCTGGGCGGCCTTCGAGGATTGATACCCATGCGCTCGCCCTACCGCACCACTTTGTTTGCCAGCCTGCTCGCCCTGGTGTGCGCCGGGGTGCTGTGGGCGGCTTACGACTGGTTTCAAGGGCGTTACCTGCGTGCCTTCAGCGAGCATACCGCAGTGTTTTCCGGCGACCCGTTGCGCCTTCCGGAAAACCTCGCCGGCCCCGGCGCCATCCGCCTGGTGCATTTCTGGGACCCGGCCTGCCCGTGCAACGTCGGCAACCAACAACACCTGAGCGAACTGGTCGAGCGCTATGAGCCCCATGGCGTGGAGTTCTATGCGGTACAAAAGCCCGGCAGCCATGGCCAGTTACCCAACACCTTGAGCGACCTCAAATCCATCACCGTCCTGCCCGGCTCCGAACAGATTCCCGCCAGCCCGGCCGTGGCGATCTGGGATCGCAGCGGCAAACTGGCGTACTTCGGCCCCTACAGCGAAGGCCTGACCTGCAACTCGAGCAACAGCTTCATCGAACCGATCCTGCAAGCGCTGGATGAAGGCCGTGCGGTGAGTGCCACGCATACGCTGGCTGTGGGCTGTTACTGCCCGTGGCCGGTCGATCCGGCGAAATAGGGACAAGCACGGCAAAACGAATCCCTCCTATGGGCGATGCGCCAAAGAGTCGGGCCGTGATAAACAATGGCACCAGGGAACACAATAACAACAAGGAGTTTTCATGAAACGTAGCCTGATCGCGCTTGTTCTTCTGATCGTTGTCCTCGCCGCCGGTGCCGGCGGGTACCTCTACAGCAAGCAGCCGTCACGCCAGGGCACGATGCAGTTGCAACACCTGCAAGGCCCGGTCACCGTTCGCTACGACGAACGCGGCGTCCCGCATATTCGCGCCGAGAACGAAACCGACCTGTACCGCGCCCTCGGCTACGTGCATGCCCAGGACCGCTTGTTCCAGATGGAAGTCCTGCGTCGCCTTGCCCGCGGCGAGCTGGCCGAAGTGCTCGGGCCGAAACTGCTCGATACCGACAAATTGATGCGCAGCCTGCGCATTCGCGAGCGCGCCGAAACCTACCTGGCGAACCTGGACAAATCGACCCCGGCCTTTATCGCCATGCAGGCCTACCTGGACGGCATCAACCAGTATCAGGACAGCCACGCCCGCCCCGTCGAATTCGATGTGCTGGGCATTCCCAAGCGCCCATTCACTACCCAGGACACCATCAGCATCGCCGGCTACATGGCCTACAGCTTTGCCGCGGCGTTTCGCACCGAGCCATTGCTGACCTATGTTCGCGATCAGTTGGGGGCGAACTATCTGGATGTGTTCGATCTCGGCTGGCAGTCCAAGGGCGTGCTGGCGAACCATCACAACGCCAGCGTGCCGCCACTGGCCAATGCCGACTGGAAAGACCTCAATGCCCTCGCCCGACTGAGCGAGCAGGCACTGGCCGACAATGGCCTGCCACAGTTCGAGGGCAGCAACGCCTGGGTCGTCGCAGGCGGCCGCACCCAAAGCGGCAAGCCGCTGCTGGCCGGTGATCCGCATATCCGCTTTTCCGCGCCGTCGGTGTGGTACGAAGCGCAGCTCTCGGCGCCGGGCTTCGACCTTTACGGCCACTATCAGGCCCTGATGCCGTTCGCTTCGCTGGGCATGAACCGCGACTTCGGCTGGAGCATCACCATGTTCCAGAACGATGACCTCGACCTGATCGCCGAGAAGGTCAACCCGGACAACTCCAACCAGGTCTGGTATCGCGGCGAATGGGTGGACATGACCACCAGCGAGCAGCAGATCGCGGTCAAGGGCCAGGCGCCGGTGACGCTGGTACTGCGCCAGTCGCCGCACGGCCCGATCGTGAACGACGCCCTGGGTGCCAGCGTCGGCAACACGCCGATCGCCATGTGGTGGGGCTTCCTGGAAAGCCAGAACCCGATTCTTGAAGGCTTCTATCAGCTCAACCGCGCCGAGACCCTGAGCAAAGCCCGCAGCGCCGCCGCCAAGATCCATGCACCAGGCCTGAATGTGGTGTGGGCAAACGCCAAAGGCGACATCGCCTGGTGGGCAGCTGCGCAATTACCCAAGCGTCCCGCCGGCGTGCGCCCGGAGTTCATCCTGGACGGCAGCACGGCCGAGGCGGACAAGGACGGCTTCTACCCGTTCAGCGCCAACCCGCAGGAAGAAAACCCGGCACGGGGCTACATTGTCTCGGCCAACTTCCAGCCGCTATCACCAACAGGCATGGAGATTCCCGGCTATTACAACCTTGCCGATCGTGGCCAGCAGCTCGATCGCCAACTGGGCGACAACGCCGTCAAGTGGGACCTGGAAAACAGTCAGAAGCTGCAACTGGGTACCACCACCGCCTACGGCCCTCGCCTATTGGCGCCGCTGCTGCCGGTATTGCGTGAAGTGGTCAGCGATCCCGCTGAACTCAAACTGGTGGAACAACTGGCCCTGTGGCAAGGCGACTACCCGCTCGATTCGACCAGCGCCACGCTGTTCAATCAGCTCCTGTTCAACCTGGCTGACGCCGCAATGCACGATGAACTGGGCAACGACTTCTTCGAAACCCTGCTCTCGACCCGGGTGATTGACGCCGCGCTGCCGCGCCTGGCCGCCACTGCAGATTCGCCATGGTGGGACAACCGCGACACTCCCGGCAAGGAAACCCGCGCCGACACCGTGAAGGCTGCGTGGCAGGCGAGCATCGCCCACCTCAAGACCACTCTGGGTGCGGACTTTGCCCAATGGCAATGGGGCAACGCCCACACACTGACCCACGGCCATCCCCTGGGGCAGCAAAAACCGCTGGACCGGTTCTTCAATGTCGGTCCATTCGCCGCCCCTGGCAGTCATGAAGTGCCGAACAACCTTTCGGCGAAGATCGGCCCGGCTCCGTGGCCCGTCACCTACGGCCCCTCGACCCGGCGCCTGATCGACTTCGCCGACCCGGCCCACAGCCTGACCATCAACCCGGTTGGTCAGAGTGGTGTGCTGTTCGACAGCCACTATGACGATCAGGCCGAAGCCTATGTCGACGGGATGTATTTCCAGGCGCATCTGAGTGATGAAGAGGTCACGGCCAATACACGCAGTACGTTGAGGCTGGTGCCGGCGCGGGCTGCGCAGTAGGTCTTTGCTGGCCGGGCTGACGCCATCGCGGGCAAGCCCGCTCCCACAGGGGTCTGCTGTGTAGCGCAGGCAGCAATCACACCAGAGATTCGCTTAGGGATCAGGAGTCGGGGTTCTGGCCGATGAGCTTCGTTAAGGCCGTCCGGACAACCCACTGGATGGCATAGAAACCTGTAGGCGCCGGCTTGCTGGCGATGGTGTGTCAGTCGACATCAATGCTGCTGAACCACCATCGCCAGCAAGCCGGCTCCTACAAAGTATCTGGGTTGGCCACAGGATAGCGGTCAACCCGATTTCAGGCTCATGCCGCTTGCGGAGCCTGAGCGCGACGCACGTCCGGTTGTTTCCAGGAGTCGGCTGCCGCTTCTTCGATCGCCAGCTGGATCGCCCGCTTGCGGTTCTCTTCGGCGCGACGGCTGAAGAACCAGACGAGGAAGGTCACCAGCGAAACCGCCAACAGAATCAGGCTGGCCACGGCGTTGATCTCAGGCTTCACGCCCAGGCGCACTGCCGAGAACACTTCCATCGGCAGGGTCGTGGAACCCGGGCCCGACACGAAGCTGGCCAGCACCAGGTCGTCCAGCGACAGGGCGAAGGACATCATGCCACCGGCCGCCAGCGACGGCGCGATCATCGGGATGGTGATCAGGAAGAATACCTTCCACGGCCGCGCGCCGAGGTCCATGGCCGCCTCTTCGATGGACAGGTCCAGTTCACGCAGGCGCGCCGACACCACCACCGCCACATACGCCGCACAGAAAGTCGTGTGCGCGATCCAGATGGTGACGATGCCCCGCTCCTGCGGCCAGCCGATCATCTGTGCCATGGCCACGAACAGCAGCAACAGCGACAGACCGGTGATCACTTCGGGCATCACCAGCGGCGCGGTGACCAGGCCGCCGAACAGCGTGCGGCCCTTGAAGTGGGTGATGCGGGTCAGGACGAACGCAGCCAATGTACCCAGTGCCACCGCAGCAATCGCCGTGTAGCAGGCGATTTCCAGCGAGCGCAGCACCGAGCCCATCAGTTGGGTGTTGTCGAGCAGGCCGACGTACCACTTGATCGACCAGCCGCCCCATACCGTCACCAGTTTCGAGGCGTTGAACGAGTAGATCACCAGGATCAGCATCGGTGCGTAGATGAACAGCAAACCGACTACCAGCATCAGGCTGGAGAAACTGAAGCGCTTCATTCTTTGCCCTCCATTTCCTTGGCCTGACTACGGTTGAACAGAATGATCGGCACAATCAGGATCGCCAGCATCACCACCGCCAGGGCAGACGCCACCGGCCAGTCGCGGTTGTTGAAGAACTCTTGCCAGAGCACTTTACCGATCATCAGGGTTTCCGGACCGCCGAGCAGTTCCGGGATCACGAACTCACCCACGACCGGGATGAACACCAGCATGCAGCCGGCAATGATGCCGTTCTTCGACAGCGGCACGGTGATCTTCCAGAAGCTGTTGAAGGTGCTCGAACCCAGGTCGGAGGCGGCTTCCAGCAGGCTGTTGTCGTGTTTCACCAGGTTGGCGTAGAGCGGCAGGATCATGAACGGCAGGTACGAGTACACAACCCCGATGTAGACCGCCAGGTTGGTGTTGAGGATCTGCAGTGGCTCGTTGATCCAGCCCATGCTCATCAGGAAACCGTTAAGCAGACCGTTATTGCTGAGGATGCCCATCCACGCATACACGCGGATCAGGATCGCGGTCCAGGTCGGCATCATGATCAGCAGCACCAGCACCGTTTGCATTTCCTTGCGGGCGGTGGCGATACCGTAGGCCATCGGGTAGCCGATCAGCAGGCAGAGGATGGTGCTGATCAGCGCCATCTTCAACGAGCCGAGGTAGGCGGCGATGTACAACTCGTCGTCGCCCAGCATCGCATAGTTGCCCAGGTTCAGCAGCAACTGCAGTTTCTGTTCGGCGTAGCTGTAGATTTCGGTGTAGGGCGGAATGGCTACGTCGGCTTCGGCGAAGCTGATCTTCAGGACAATGAAGAACGGCAACATGAAGAACAGGAACAGCCAGATGAAGGGCACCCCGATGACCAACTGGCGGCCACCGGGAATTATTCGATTGAGGCGCCGTTTGAACTTGCGCATGTTCATGAGCGAAGTACCACGCCGCTGTCGTCTTCCCACCACACGTAAACCTGATCGCCCCAGGTCGGACGCGCGCCACGACGTTCGGCGTTGGCCACGAAAGACTGGACGATCTTGCCGTTTGGCAGCTCGACGTAGAACACCGAGTGGCCGCCCAGGTAGGCAATGTCATGCACCTTGCCGCTGGACCAGTTGTACTCGCAGGTCGGCATATCGGCGGTAACCAGCAGTTTTTCCGGACGGATCGCGTAAGTGACCGACTTGTCCTGCACCGAAGTGCTGATGCCGTGGCCGACGTAGATGTTGCGGTCCACGTCCTTGCAGGTAATCAGGGCGTGGCCCTCGGCGTCGTCCACCACTTCGCCTTCGAAGATGTTGACGTTGCCGATGAATTCGCAGACCAGTCGACTGGTCGGGGTTTCGTAGATGTCGATCGGGCTGCCGATCTGGGCGATCCAGCCCAGGTGCATGATCGCGATGCGCTCGGCCATGGTCATGGCTTCTTCCTGGTCGTGGGTCACCATGACGCAGGTTACGCCGACGCGCTCGATGATCTCGACCAGCTCAAGCTGCATTTGCGAGCGCAGTTTTTTGTCCAGTGCGCCCATCGGTTCGTCAAGCAGCAACAGCTTCGGCCGCTTGGCCAGCGAACGGGCCAGTGCCACACGCTGGCGTTGACCACCGGACAACTGGTGCGGCTTGCGCTTGGCGTACTGGCTCATCTGCACCAGCTTGAGCATTTCGGCCACGCGAGCGTCGACTTCCGCCGCCGGGATCTTGTCCTGCTTGAGGCCGAAGGCGATGTTCTGCGCCACGGTCATGTGCGGGAACAAAGCGTAGGACTGGAACATCATGTTGATCGGCCGCTCGTACGGCGGCATGTCGGTGATGTCTACGCCGTCGAGGAAAATGCGACCCTCCGTGGGCCGTTCGAACCCTGCCAGCATGCGCAGCAAGGTGGATTTGCCCGATCCAGAACCGCCGAGCAGGGCGAAAATCTCGCCTTTCTTGATTTCCAGGGACACATCGTCCACCGCAATCGTCTCGTCGAACTTCTTCGTTACCCGGTCGATTTTGACCAGGACCTGTTTAGGTGTCTGGTCGCCCTCGAGGGCTTTCTTATAGGCGCCGGAGGCAACTGCCATTTACGAAACTCCCAGAAAAAAAGAGTGCAGTTCGCTCAAGGTGAGCCAACCTTGGATAGTTTGAGCCTTGTCGCTATTTACCCGACTTGACCTTGGTCCAGCTGCGGGTCATCAAACGTTGAATGTTTGGTGGTAATTCGACCGACACGTAGGTCTTGTCGAGCACCTCTTGCGGTGGATAAACCGCTTCGTCGGTGCGAATGGACTGTTCCATCAGTTTGTCCGACCCCGGGTTCGGGTTGGCGTAGCCGACGTAATCACTGACCTGGGCGATAACGTCAGGCTTGAGCAAATAGTTGATGAAGGCATGGGCCTCTTTGGCGTTGGCCGAGTCCTTCGGAATCGCCAGCATGTCGAACCAGAGCGCACCGCCCTCTTTCGGAATCGAGTAGGCGATGTTCACGCCCTTCTTGGCCTCTTCGGCGCGGTTTTTCGCCTGGAAGATATCGCCAGAGAAACCGATGGCTACGCAGATGTCGCCGTTGGCCAGATCCGCGATGTATTTGGAAGAGTGGAAGTAGGTCACGTAAGGCCGCACCGCGAGCAACTTGGCCTCGGCCTTTTTGTAGTCTTCTGCGTTGGTGCTGTTGGCGTTCAGGCCCATGTAATTGAGCACTGTCGGCATCATTTCATCGGCGGAATCGAGGAACGCGACGCCACAGCTTTGCAGCTTCTTGATGTTCTCCGGCTCGAACAGCACGCCCCACGAATCAATGGTATCGACGCCCAGCACAGCCTTGACCTTGTCGACGTTGTAACCGATGCCGTTGGTGCCCCACAGGTATGGCACGGCGTACAGGTTGCCCGGGTCGTTCTGCTCCAGGCGCTTGAGCAACACCGGGTCGAGGTTCGAATAGTTCGGCAGCTGCGACTTGTCGAGCTTCTGGAACGCCCCCGCCTTGATCTGCTTGCCGAGGAAGTGGTTCGACGGCACGACCACGTCGTAGCCGGTACGCCCGGCCAGCAGCTTGCCTTCCAGGGTTTCGTTGGAATCGAACACGTCATAGACCGGTTTGATCCCGGTCTCTTTCTGGAAGTCGGCCAGGGTGCTCTCACCGATGTAATCCGACCAGTTATAAATATGCACAGTACCGGCAGCCTGGGCACCGACAGCGATGGACAGGCCGGCGACGGCCAGCATGGTGTTGCGCAACAAAGAAAAAATAGGCAAGTGGAGGTCCTCTAAAATTAGTTGGGCCCAAGTTGCCCCGCGTTACATGACAACCGTGGTTGCCTGGCAACAAAACCGGCGCGCAACTTAACCTCGAAAAACCGTTCCAGCAAAACTTTTATGCACAGACACCTGTAGGAGCGAGCATGCTCGCGATGGTCTTCAACGATGACGCTGGGTGCCTGGCACCCCGCAGTGCTCTCTGGTTCATCGCGAGCGGGCTCGCTCCTACAGGTGTTTTTTTATTTACCGGATTTGATCTTGGTCCAGCTGCGGGTCAGGATCCGCTGGGTCGCGGCCGGCAAATCGGCAATCGCGTACAGCTTGGCCAGCACGTCCGCCGGCGGGTAGATGCCTGGATCTTCGGTGATTTCTTTTTCGACCAATGGGGTGGCGGCCGCGTTACCGTTCGGGAAACGCACGGCGTTGGTGATTTCAGCCATGATTTCCGGCTTCTGCAAGAAGGTCATGAACTTGTAGGCGCCTTCCACGTTTTCGGCATCTTTAGGGATGGCGACCATGTCGTAGAAGCTGCCTGCACCTTCTTTCGGAATGTTGTAGCTGACTTTTACCTTGTCACCAGCTTCAGCCGCACGGGACTTGGCCTGGTAGATGTCACCCGAATAACCTACGGCTACGCAGATGTTGCCGTTCGCCAGGTCGGAGATGTACTTGGACGAGTGGAAGTAGCCCACCGAAGGACGAATCTTCAGGAACAGTGCTTCGGCTTCGGCCAGTTGTTTTTTGTCCTGGCTGTCGGTTGGATAGCCCAGGTAATGCAATGCCACCGGAATCATCTCGGTTGGCGAATCCAGGAAACTGATACCGCACGATTTCAACTTCGCTGCGTTCTCAGGTTTGAAGAGCAGGTCCCAGGAATTGGTTGGCGCATCGGCACCCAGTGCAGCCTTGACCTTCTCGGCGTTGAAACCGATACCGATCGAGCCCCACATGTACGGGAAGGCATGTTCGTTGCCCGGGTCACTGACCGATACCGCCTTGAGCAGGTCGGTGTTCAGGTTTTTCCAGTTGGGCAGCTTGGACTTGTCCAGCTTCTGGTAGACACCGGCCTTGATCTGCTTGGCCAGGAAGTTGTTCGACGGTACAACGATGTCGTAACCGGACTTGCCTGCCAGCAACTTGGCTTCCAGGGTTTCGTTACTGTCGAAAACGTCGTAGACGACCTTGATGCCCGACTCGTCTTCAAACTTCTTGACGGTGTCCGGGGCAATGTAATCGGACCAGTTGTACACGTGCAGAACCTTGTCGTCGGCCTGAGCCGCACCTGCCATCACGCCCATCAGGGACATGGCGAGGAGTGTCTTGCCTGCGAGCTTTTTACCTAGTGCCTTCATGCGTGATGCTCCAAATTTTTCTTTTTTTGAACCACTTGTTCAGCAGCCGAACCAGGGCAACTGGAACTGCGGCTAGTCTGGCAAGATCCACATCGGTCTTTCAAGGAACTGCAATGTTTTATGACAGCTCTGAGCGAAAATTCCTGTTTCCGTAGAAGCACCCGGGATTCCCGCTCAAAGCCTAGCACTTAGGCCTGCAATGCACTCAGGGTCAGGTCAAGGCACTTGCGGGCCTTGGCCACCAGCTCATCGATCTCCGCCGGTGTAATCACCAGCGGCGGAGCGATGATCATGGTGTCGCCGACCGCGCGCATGATCAGGCCGTTGTCGAAGCAGAACTGCCGGCAGTTCATGCCGACGCCTTTGCCTTCGTAGCGCTTGCGCGTGGCTTTGTCCTGCACCAGTTCGATGGCGCCCAACAGGCCAACCCCACGAACTTCACCCACCAGAGGATGATCGTTCAGTTCCCGCAGGCGTTTCTGCAAATACGGTGCCGTTTCTGCATGGACACGCTCGATGATTTTCTCTTCGCGCAGGATACGAATGTTTTCCAGGGCCACCGCAGCGGCCACCGGGTGCCCGGAGTAGGTGAAGCCGTGGTTGAAGTCGCCGCCCTCATTGAGCACTTCCACGACTTCATCACGCACGATCAGGCCACCCATTGGGATGTAGCCGGACGTCAGGCCTTTGGCAATGGTCATCATGTCGGGCTTGAGGCCGTAGAAATCGGTACCGAACCACTCACCGGTGCGCCCGAAACCACAGATTACTTCGTCCGCCACGAACAGGATGTCGTACTTGGCGAGGATTTCCTTGACCCGCGGCCAGTAGGTGTCTGGCGGAATGATCACGCCACCGGCGCCCTGGATCGGCTCGGCAATAAAGGCACCGACGTTGTCGACGCCGACTTCCAGAATCTTCTCTTCCAACTGGTTGGCTGCCCAGATGCCGAACTCTTCAGGGGTCATGTCGCCGCCTTCGGCGAACCAGTACGGCTGGGCAATGTGGACGATGCCCGGAATCGGCAAGTCGCCCTGTTCGTGCATGTAGGTCATGCCACCCAGGCTCGCGCCGGCCACGGTGGAACCGTGATAACCGTTCTTGCGGCTGATGATGACTTTCTTGTTCGGTTGGCCCTTGATCGCCCAGTAGTGGCGAACCATGCGCAGCATGGTGTCGTTGCCTTCGGAGCCGGAACCGGTGAAGAACACATGGTTCATGCCTTCAGGTGCGATGTCGGCGATGGCCTTGGCCAGTTCCAGCACCGGTGGGTGAGCGGTCTGGAAGAACAGGTTGTAGTAAGGCAGTTCGCGCATCTGCTTGCTGGCGGCATCGGCCAGTTCATCGCGACCGTAACCGATCGCAACGCACCACAGGCCGGCCATGCCGTCGAGGATCTGATTACCCTCGCTGTCCCAGAGGTAAACACCCTTGGCGTTGGTGATGATCCGCGGGCCTTTCTCTTTCAGCTGCTTGAAGTCACTGAACGGGGCCAGGTGGTGATCGTTGCTCAGGGTTTGCCATTCACGGGTTTGCGGGTTGTTGCTGGTCATGTGAATCTCCTAAAAAAAATCAGTGAAAGCGCCACCCGACAACAGCGGCGCCCGGCGTGTCAGACGGCAAACAGCAGGAATTCCCGTTCCCACGAGCTGATCACGCGCTTGAAGTTTTCATGCTCGGCCCGCTTGACCGCGACGTAGCCAGTGATGAAATTTTTACCCAGGTATTTCTCGATCGTCGCGCTGTTTTCCATGCGCTCCAGCGCATCTTCAATCGTCAGCGGCAGGCGCAGATTGCGGCGCTCATAGCCACGACCCACCACCGGCGCGCTCGGGTTCAAGCCCTCGACCATGCCGATGTAACCGCACAACAGGCTCGCGGCAATCGCCAGGTACGGGTTGGCATCGGCACCCGGCAGGCGGTTTTCCACCCGACGGTTCTGCGGCCCGGCATCCGGAACCCGCAGGCCCACGGTGCGGTTTTCTTCGCCCCATTCCACGTTCACCGGTGCCGAGGTGTCCGGCAGGAAGCGGCGGAACGAGTTGACGTTGGGTGCAAACAACGGCAACAGCTCGGGAATCAGTTTCTGCAGGCCACCGATGTGGTGCAGGAACAACTGGCTCATGGTCCCGTCTTCATTGGAGAAGATGTTCTTGCCGGTCTCGATGTCGATGATGCTCTGGTGCAAGTGCATGGCACTGCCAGGCTCACCGGTCATCGGCTTGGCCATGAACGTCGCGGCCACGTCGTGCTTGAGTGCGGCCTCGCGCATGGTGCGCTTGAACACCAGAATCTGGTCAGCCAGGGACAAGGCATTACCGTGACGGAAGTTGATTTCCATCTGCGCCGTGCCGTCTTCGTGAATCAGCGTGTCCAGATCCAGTTCCTGCAGCTCGCACCAGTCGTAAACGTCTTCGAACAGTGGATCGAATTCGTTCGCCGCTTCGATGGAGAACGACTGACGACCGGTTTCCGGGCGACCGGAGCGGCCGATGGGTGGCTGCAGCGGGTAATCCGGGTCATCACTGCGTTTGGTCAGGTAGAACTCCATTTCCGGCGCCACGATGGGCTGCCAGCCTTTGTCGGTATAGAGTTTCAGTACCTTTTTGAGCACGTTGCGCGGCGACAACTCGATCGGGTTGCCTTGCTTGTCGTAGGTGTCGTGGATCACCTGCGCGGTGGGTTCGATGGCCCACGGCACGAGAAATACCGCGTTCTGGTCGGGCCGGCAGATCATGTCGATGTCGGCCGGGTCAAGCAGCTCGTAATAGATGTCGTCTTCGACATAGTCGCCGGTTACGGTTTGCAACAGAACGCTTTCCGGCAGGCGCATGCCTTTTTCGGCGATGAACTTGTTGGTCGGCGAGATCTTGCCCCGGGTGATCCCGGTCAGGTCGCCAATCATGCATTCGACTTCTGTGATCTTGTGGTCTTTCAACCAATCGGTGAGCTGGTCGAGGTTGTTACTCATAAATGCCTCTAGGCTTGAGTTGTCTGACCCTTGAAAGTCAGGCGTTGTTTGACGCATCGGCGTCGCGTTGAAAGGCGTGTCTGCAGCAGGCTATCGTGTTGCCCGGCGGGGCTACAGAAATCAGGCGTGCACAATCGCAAGCGGCGCCTTTGCACGATGGCCAAGCCGCTATGGTGAATCGGTTCTATATTGAATGGAGTAACGGTAATGGGGGTGCCATTTCGGCCGTCCAGAATATCGGACGGGAATTGTCGAAACGCCAGCGACGGGATAATCAACACCGCCGCTTCAGCCACAGCGTTGGTATCGTTGTCGCCGCTGATGTGACAAGCATGCTGACCGAGCTTGCTTGAGCAGTCGGTGACGCCGATTAACGGCAGGCGAGACATGAAGCACCCCGGTATTATTGCTGTTATGGGTTTGATTCGAGCTTAGCCTTGTTCATTTTTTTACACAACACCCCCGTAAAAAATACAACACGGCCCGCTCAAGCCTGCGGCCGCCATCGCGTCCAAGGTTATAAAAACGCCCCAAAGTGCCCCAATAAAGCCATACGAGCGCTTTTTTAGGGCAAAAGAGGCCTCGCTTGACTTCGGCAGGCCGTTCGGGTTGACTGAAACCAGAAAAGATCAATGATTGATATTTTTAACAACAAAGGTGTTGCATCATGTCGGTACCCCCGCGTGCCGTTCAGCTTAACGAAGCGAACGCGTTCCTTAAGGAACATCCTGAGGTTCTGTACGTTGACCTTCTGATTGCGGATATGAATGGTGTGGTGCGCGGCAAGCGCATTGAACGCACCAGCCTCCACAAGGTTTACGAGAAAGGCATCAACCTGCCGGCCTCTCTATTTGCCCTGGATATCAACGGCTCTACGGTGGAAAGCACCGGCCTGGGCCTGGACATCGGCGACGCCGATCGAATCTGCTATCCAATCCCCGACACCCTGTGCAACGAGCCATGGCAGAAGCGCCCGACCGCGCAACTGTTGATGACCATGCACGAACTCGAAGGCGATCCTTTCTTCGCCGACCCGCGGGAAGTTTTGCGACAAGTCGTGACCAAGTTCGATGAGCTGGGCCTGACTATCTGCGCCGCGTTCGAACTGGAGTTCTACCTGATCGACCAGGAGAACGTGAACGGCCGGCCACAACCACCGCGCTCGCCGATCTCCGGCAAACGCCCGCATTCGACTCAGGTCTACCTGATCGACGACCTCGATGAATACGTCGATTGCCTCCAGGACATTCTGGAAGGTGCCAAAGAGCAAGGCATCCCGGCCGACGCCATCGTAAAGGAAAGTGCCCCGGCGCAGTTCGAAGTGAACCTGCACCACGTGGCCGACCCTATAAAGGCCTGTGACTACGCGGTCCTGCTCAAGCGCCTGATCAAGAACATCGCATACGACCATGAAATGGACACCACCTTCATGGCCAAGCCGTACCCGGGCCAGGCAGGTAATGGTCTGCACGTACACATTTCGATTCTCGACAAAGACGGCAAGAATATTTTTGCCAGTGAGGATCCCGAGCAGAACGCCGCACTGCGTCACGCGATCGGCGGTGTGCTCGAGACCCTACCAGCGCAGATGGCTTTCCTCTGCCCGAACGTCAACTCGTACCGTCGTTTCGGCGCCCAGTTCTACGTGCCGAACTCCCCGTGCTGGGGCCTGGATAACCGCACTGTGGCGATCCGCGTACCAACCGGCTCCTCGGATGCCGTGCGCATCGAACACCGAGTGGCTGGTGCCGATGCCAACCCGTACCTGCTGATGGCTTCGGTCCTGGCTGGCGTTCACCACGGTCTGGTCAACAAGATCGAGCCGGGTGCACCGGTGGAAGGCAACAGCTACGAGCAGAACGAGCAGAGCCTGCCGAACAACTTGCGCGATGCCCTGCGTGAGCTGGACGACAGCGAAGTCATGGCCAAGTACATCGATCCGAAATACATCGATATCTTTGTCGCCTGTAAAGAGAGTGAGCTGGAGGAGTTCGAACACTCCATCTCCGACCTCGAGTACAACTGGTACCTGCATACAGTGTAAGCGGTTGCAGTAAAAAACAACGCCGCGAGCCTCACAGCCCGCGGCGTTTTTTTATGGCCGCCTTCGGCGGATCGCCAGCAGGCTGGCTCCCACAGGGATCGGCTGACATCAAACTTTGTGGCGAGGGGGCTTGCCCCCGTTGGGCCGCGAAGCAGACCTGAAACATGCGATTTCGTTGCATCAGAAACGCGGCAAGTGTCGGACTCGGGAGTGCTTCGCCCTCCAACGGGGGCAAGCCCCCTCGCCACAGGTATGGATCAATCCTGCGCTCTGCGTACAATGCCCGCTGCCCCGCAGGAGACTCCAATGACACGCGTAGCCACCGCCCGCAAACCCCGCGCACGCAGCCAGGCGCGGATCGACTCGATCCTCGATGCCGCCCGCACGCTGCTGGCCGCCGAGGGCGTGGCCAGTTTGTCGATCTATAGTGTTGCCGAACGCGCGCAGATCCCGCCCTCCTCCGTCTACCATTTCTTCGCCAGCGTCCCCGCCCTGCTCGAAGCCCTGACGGCCGACGTCCACGCCGCCTTCCGCGCCTGCCTGCAAGCACCTATCGACCATGATGCATTGAGTGGTTGGCATGACCTGTCGCGGCTGGTCGAGCAACGCATGCTGGACATCTACGAAGAGGACGCCGCCGCCCGCCAGCTCATCCTTGCCCAGCATGGCCTGACCGAAGTCACCCAGGCCGACCGCCAGCACGACATCGAACTGGGCGTCCTGATGCACAAGCTCTTCGACCAGCACTTCGAGTTGCCGAAGCTGCCGGGTGATGTCGACGTGTTTGCCCTGGCCATGGAGCTGGGTGATCGGGTTTATGCGCGCTCGGTGCAGCAGCACGGGCAGATTACGCCGCGCATGGCCGAGGAAGGGATGCGGGTGTTTGATGCGTACCTGGGGTTGTATTTGCCGCTCTATCTTCCCAAGCGAGATTTCCAGTAGCCTGACCGGCCTCATCGCGGGCAAGCCCGCCCCCACAGGTTTATTGGTCGAAAACAAAATCTGTGTACGCTGGAGATCCTTGTGGGAGCGGGCTTGCCCGCGATGGCCGCACCACTTATCCCAAGACAAGCACACATGGAAAAACCCCGAAGGGCTCAAACCCTTCGGGGTTGTTGTTTACGCATGTGGCTCACAACTTGGCGATCGAGACCTCGGTGGATTTAACAAACGCGATCACTTCGCTGCCGACCGCCAGTTCCAGCTCTTTCACCGAACGTGTAGTGATCACCGAAGTGACGATGCCGGACGCGGTCTGCACGTCGATTTCCGACAGCACATCACCGAGGACGATTTCCTTGATGGAGCCTTTGAACTGGTTGCGAACGTTGATGGCTTTGATAGTCATGGTGTTGATTCCTGTCGTTGGGGAAAACTTGAGTTATTGAGCCCAGCGCAACTGCGTGGGCAAGGGTGAAACAGGTTCCGGTTCCGGCGGCTGGCCCGGGAGCGCCAGCACGCGATTGAGCACTTCGGTTTCCAGCGCCGCCAGCCGATGAGAGCCTCGAACCCGAGGGCGCGGCAGTTCCACGTGCAGGTCCAGGCCGACTTCGCCGTCTTCGATCAGGATCACCCGATCGGCAATCGCCACCGCTTCGCTGACGTCATGGGTCACCAGCAATACGGTGAAGCCGTGTTGCTGCCACAGCCGTTCGATCAGTTGCTGCATTTCGATTCGGGTCAATGCATCCAGGGCACCCAAAGGCTCGTCGAGCAATAACAGGCGCGGCTGATGGATCAGCGCACGGGCCAGGGCCACGCGTTGCTTCTGCCCGCCGGACAACGCTGCCGGCCACTCATTGGCGCGATCGGCCAGGCCTACCGCGTCCAGTGCCGCCAGCGCTTGTGGCCGCCAGTTGCCCTTGAGGCCCAGCCCGACGTTGTCGATGATTTTTTTCCACGGCAGCAGACGGGCCTCCTGGAACATCAGTCGAGTGTCTTCCCGGGCATCGCTGAGTGGCGCGGCACCGGCGAGCAAATCACCGCCCGTGGGCTGGTCGAGACCGGCAAGCAAGCGCAGCAAGGTACTTTTGCCGCAGCCGCTGCGACCGACCACGGCGACGAATTGCCCCGCCGGAATATGCAGGTCAATATCGCGCAGCACCTGCCGCGCGCCGAAAGTCTTTTGCAGGTTGCGCACTGCCAGCGGAATCCCGCGCAGCAAGCGTGGAGGTTGTTGAGCCGTCATGCCGCACCTCCTTTGGCTACTTGATACGCCGGATGCCAGCGCAGCCATACGCGCTCAAGCCCTCGGGCCGCGAGGTCGGCGAGTTTGCCGAGCACCGCGTAGAGCAGAATCGCCAGCACCACCACGTCGGTCTGCAAAAACTCCCGGGCGTTCATCGCCAGATAGCCGATGCCGGAACTGGCCGAGATGGTTTCAGCAACGATCAGCGTCAGCCACATAAAGCCCAGGGCAAAGCGCACGCCGACCAGAATCGAAGGCAACGCGCCCGGTAGAATCACCTGCCAGAACAGGCTGAAACCGGACAAGCCATAACTGCGCGCCATCTCTACCAGCGCCGGATCGACGTTGCGGATGCCGTGGTAAGTGTTGAGATAGATCGGGAACAACGTGCCCAATGCCACCAGGAAAATCTTCGCCGACTCGTCGATGCCGAACCACAGGATCACCAGCGGAATCAGCGCCAGGTGCGGTACGTTGCGGATCATCTGCACCGAGCTGTCGAGCAGGCTTTCGCCCCACTTCGACAGACCGGTGATGAAGCCCAATACCAGACCGATGCTGCCACCGATGGTGAAACCCAGCGCCGCGCGCCAGCCACTGATCGCCAGGTGCGTCCAGATCTCGCCGCTGCGCACCAGACTGACCCCGGCCTCAATCACCGCGATTGGCGCCGGCAGAATCCGTGTCGACAACCAGCCAGCCGACACCGACAACTGCCACACCGCCAGCAACAACACCGGCAACGCCCAGGGCGCAAGGCTGTGGATGATTTTCTTCATGGCGCGCCTCAGCTCTGGGACGCAGCTTTAGGAAGAATATCGTTGGCGACCATCTCGCCAAACGGGCTGACGTAGCCAGCACTTTTCGGCAATTCAGGGCGTTCGATATCGAGGTGCGGGAACAGCAGTTCAGCCACTCGGTACGACTCTTCCAGGTGTGGATAACCGGAGAAGATAAAGGTGTCGATGCCCAGGTCCGCGTATTCCTTCACCCGTGCGGCCACGGTCGGTCCATCGCCCACCAGTGCCGTGCCAGCACCACCACGCACCAGGCCGACACCGGCCCACAAATTGGGGCTGACTTCCAGATTGTCGCGGTTGCCACCGTGCAGCGCAGCCATGCGTTGTTGGCCGACCGAGTCGAACCGCGCCAGCGAAGCCTGGGCACGCGAGATGGTTTCGTCGTCCAGGTGTGAGATCAGGCGATCCGCCGCTTTCCAGGCTTCATCGTTGGTTTCACGCACAATGACATGCAGGCGAATGCCGAAGCGCACGGTACGGCCAAGCTTGGCGGCCTTGGCGCGGACCTGTTCGATTTTTTCCGCCACGGCGGCCGGCGGCTCGCCCCAGGTCAGGACCATTTCCACCTGCTCGGCGGCCAGGTCCTGCGCGGCTTCCGACGACCCGCCAAAGTACAACGGCGGACGCGGCTGCTGGATCGGCGGGTAAAGCAATTTCGCACCTTTGACGCTGATGTGCTGGCCATCGTAGTCGACGGTTTCGCCTTCGAGCACACGGCGCCAGATGCGGGTGAATTCTACCGAAGCCTGATAACGCTCTTCATGGCTGAGAAACAGTCCATCACCCGCCAGCTCTTCCGGATCACCGCCCGTGACCAGGTTGAACAGCGCACGGCCACCGGACAGACGATCCAGGGTCGCCGCCTGACGCGCGGCCACCGTCGGGGAAATGATCCCGGGGCGCAGGGCGACAAGAAATTTCAAACGCTGGGTTACCGGAATCAGCGACGCCGCCACCAGCCACGAGTCTTCGCAAGAACGTCCGGTGGGAATCAGCACGCCGCCAAAACCCAGACGATCCGCCGCTTGCGCGACTTGTTGCAGGTAGCCGTGGTCGACGGCGCGTGCGCCTTCAGCGGTGCCAAGGTAATGGCCGTCGCCGTGGGTAGGCAGGAACCAGAAGATATTGAGGCTCATTGGAGTGGTCTCCTTGGGAAATCGGTTTACTGGGCTTTGGTTGCAGAGTTTTGGGCAACGGCTGCAGGTGGCGTCCAGATCACATCCTTGATGCTCAAAGGCTTGGGAATCAGCTTGAGCTGGAAGAAGGTGTCGGCGATTTTCTGCTGGGCAGCGACCACTTCCGGAGTCAGGAACAGCGCACCGTAGCCCTGGCGTTTAACCGAGGTCAGGGTGATGTCGGACGGCAGGCCGAGCAGCGGCGAAACCTGTTGAGTCACGTCTTCAGGATTGGCTTTGGACCATTCGCCGACGGCGCGCACTTCTTCGACGAGGGTCTTGATCACCTCGGGATTTTTCTGCGCGTAGGGTTTGGTCGCCAGATAGAACTGGTGGTTGTCGACGATGCCTTTGCCGTCGCGCAGGGTGTGCGCTTGCAGCTGTTTCTCGGCGGCCGCCTGATACGGATCCCAGATCACCCACGCATCGACACTGCCACGCTCGAAGGCGGCGCGGGCATCGGCTGGCGGCAGGAATACGGTTTGAATGTCGGTGTATTTGAGGCCGGCGTCTTCCAGTGCGCGCACCAGCAGGTAGTGAACGTTGGAGCCTTTGTTCAAGGCAACTTTCTTGCCCTTGAGGTCCGCGACCGATTTGATCGGTGAGTCTTTCGGTACGAGGATCGCTTCGCTGTTCGGCGCAGGTGGCTCATAGGCAACATAGAGCAGATCGGCACCGGCGGCTTGAGCGAATACCGGAGGAGTCTCGCCAGTGACGCCGAAGTCGATGGAGCCGACGTTCAGGCCTTCGAGCAGTTGCGGGCCGCCGGGGAATTCAGTCCATTGCACATCCACGCCTTGGGCGGCGAGGCGTTTTTCCAGAGTGCCCTTGGCTTTGAGCAGCACCAGGGTGCCGTACTTTTGATAGCCGATTCGCAGAGTCTCGGCCTGAGCTTGTGTAATGGCGCCGAAGGTTACAGCCGCAGCAAACAGAGCGACCAGACCACGACGCAAAATGACAGTGCGCATAGCGCTCTCCTTTTTGCAGTTGGGTTTTGGCTGCACCTGCTTGCCCGTTAGCGGGCGAGTAAGGCCAGTACATCAATGGTTTTGGTAAGGCTTAAATGCTCCAGCGAGCACTCAATAAACGTTCATTCAACAGGTTCGGATCGAGCGGCTTGGGCCGTCGTGCCATGGCGCCTAAAAACAGTTCCAGCGACTCTTGCAGGCGTTGCTCAAGCTCCGGGGCCAACTGCGCCAGGGCACTGCCTTCGCCGTAAGCGATCTGACTGTCCACCGCGAAAATACCGTGGAGCATTTCCTGCGCTTTCAGCGCCGAGAGCACCGGTTTGAGCGCGTAATCCACCGCGAGCATGTGAGCGATGCTGCCCCCGGTCGCCATCGGCAACACCACCTTGTGGCTCAAGGCCCGTTCAGGCAGTAAATCCAGCACGGTCTTCAATGCACCGGAGAACGAAGCCTTGTACACAGGCGTGGCGATCAGCAGGCCATCGGCATTTTCAATCTGTTGCAGCAGGTCGATCACCTTGGGGCTGTCGAAGCGTGCGTGCAGTAAATCTTCAGCGGGGAAGTCCCGTACCTGATAACTCACCACTTCCACGCCCTGCTCTTGTAACCAACGCCGGGAGCGATCCAGCAGCACCCCGGAACGGGAGCGTTGACTGGGACTGCCACCAAGTGAGACGACCAACATTCAGACGATTCCTTGAATGGTGCTGGCGATTCGCGGTTTGCGATCTCGCTTCGATGGAGTGACATTAACAGTTGATTTATATATCCATAAATCATATTTATTCATTTGGTTATTCCTTTAAGAGATATAAGGGCCGATTTTCTCCAGGCAAAAAAAAAGGCCGTCGAAACGGCCTGAAAGTCGCCTACCTTCTTGAATAAATCGCAGCCTGCGCCAGCTCCTGCAGGACGATGCGCCTCTGTAAAGATCGCAGCAAGCCGGCTCCTACAGCAGGAGTTAGCGATTCGGCTGCGGCGTCAGACGCAAGTATGGCTTCACCGCCCGATAGCCCTTGGGAAACCGCTGTTTGATTTCATCCTCATCCTTGAGCGATGGCACGATCACCACTTCGTCACCGTCTTGCCAGTTGGCCGGGGTGGCCACCTTGTAGTTGTCGGTGAGTTGCAGCGAGTCGATCACCCGCAGGATTTCGTTGAAATTACGACCAGTGCTCGCCGGGTAGGTGATGGTCAGCCGAACCTTCTTGTTCGGATCGATCACAAACAGCGAGCGCACTGTCAGGGTGTCATTGGCGTTGGGATGGATCAGGTCGTAGAGATCCGAGACCTTGCGGTCCGCGTCATCGAGGATCGGGAAGTTGACCTGGGTGTTCTGGGTCTCGTTAATGTCCTCGATCCATCTGTGATGGGATTCCACCGGGTCCACGGACAAGGCGATGGCCTTGACTCCACGCTGGGCAAATTCATCCTTGAGCCTGGCCGTGAAGCCGAGTTCGGTGGTGCACACTGGCGTGAAGTCCGCCGGATGGGAAAACAGCACGCCCCAGCTATCGCCCAGCCATTGATGGAAGCGGATGATACCGGCGCTGGAATTCTGTTCGAAGTCGGGGGCGATATCGCCAAGTCTGAGGCTCATGGTGCGGCTCCTTGTGAGTGCTTGATGAACTCAACTGTGCCTGTGTTTTTTATCTATTAAAAAGAATAGATATCGATTTACTTAGATCATATTAGAATATTAAAAATCTGTTCACTGGACGCACGCACGCATCACGACGAACATCGCCCCCAAGGTTCGAGAAGGCCTTGAGTTGCTGTAAAGAAGGGAATTTCAAGGCGGATTTACGGGGGTGAACCCGCTTTGGAGACGCAAAAGCCCCGCCCGGCGTGATGCCGGGCGGGGCTTTTTTATCGCTGTTACCGAACGCTATTACAGCAGCGGGAGCGAGTAACTGAGGATCACGCGGTTTTCGTCCTGGGAGCGTGTGTTCGGCAGGTCGGTGCGCCAGGTGGCATTTTTCCAGGCCACGCCAAGGTTCTTCAACGGGCCTTCCTGTACGACGTAAGCAACGCTCAGGTCGCGTTCCCACTCGGAAGCTCCGCTGGCCGCCTCACCACCGCGAGCGTTGACCGTATCGATGTCGTCACCGTGCAGGTAAATCAGACCCGCCGTCAGGCCTGGCACCCCGACTTTGGCAAAGTCGTAGGAGTAGCGTGCTTGCCAGGTACGTTCGCCGGCACGGCCGAACTTCTGGATTTGCATGTCGGTGATGGTGTAGTTCGACGAACCGTCACCCTGGTTCAACCACGGGAAGTCGCTGCTACCGTTGCTGACCTGGTAACCACCACCGAAGGTGTGACCGGCAACCGTGTACAGGAACAGGCCGCTGTACAGGTTGTTGTCGACCTTGCCTTTGCCGTTGGCTGCGCCTTTGTAGTTACCCGTGGTGTAGTACAACGGGTTGCTGCCGTTGGCACCGTCGTCGGAGCTGTTGAAGTAGCGCAAGTCAGACTTCAGGATGCCCGGACCGATAGCCCAGTTGTGCACCAGACCGAGGAAGTGCTGCTTGTAGAAGTCTTCCAGATTGCCATAGTAGTACTGGGCGGTCAGGTCTTTGGTGATTTTGTAGTCACCGCCGCCATAGATGAATTTGTTGCTGTCGCGAGCCGCTGCGCTACGGCCGTTGGCGCCGGAAATGGATAACTGTTGGTTGTTGCTCGAGTTACGCCCTTTGACCTGCTCGATCTGGCCACCGATCAGCGTCAGATCCTTGAACACGTCGTTGGAGGTGAGCTGACCACCCTGCCAGGTTTGCGGCAGCAGTCGACCGTCGTTGGTCACGATAACCGGCAGTTTTGGCTGCAGGGTGCCCAGTTTCAGCTCAGTCTGGGAAATCTTGGCTTTGGCAGTCAGGCCCAGGCTGGAGAAGTCATCAACCGCTTCGCCGTTGGACTTGCTCGGGAACACGGTGCCGCCGTACGAGTTACCGCTGGCGCCGTTGGTGCCGCCACCCGAATCCAGCTTGACGCCCAACAGGCCGATCGCATCGACACCGAAGCCGACGGTACCTTGGGTGTAGCCGGAGATGAAACGCAGGTCGAAGCCCTGGCCCCACTCTTCGTTTTTGTTCGGACCGGTACCGTCACGGTAATCGGTGTTGATGTAGAAGTTGCGCAACCCCAATGTTGCCTTGCTGTCTTCGATAAAACCCGCGGCGCCTGCCTGTTGGGCCACAACCCCAACGGCCACAGCCACAGCCATGGCCAAGGTGGATTTGTTCATGTTTCGCTCCTCTGATTTCTAATTCTGTGTTTCTGGTCCTGGATCTGTCGCCCGGGATCCTCAAACGCATATTTCGCGGCAACCGTCTAAACCGGTCTTTTGGCCGCGGCAGGATACAGCTTCATAATTCCAAAAAGAATTGATTGAACAATCCTTCATACCAGTTAGGAATATGCCCATTCAGGGCAAGTTCGAGTATCGGCCGTCTGGCCAATGCCTGAACCGATCAATGTGTTGGGAGATGTAAAGTAGACACAATCCAGGACTCATCCGTGACTCCGGGACGGCGTTACTTTAGGCCGAAAGATAAAAAAGCTAAAAAGAATAAAAAATAACAATGATATTCTTTTTGGAAATATAAGAAAAACCGCGTAAAAAAACCCCGCCAGCAGGCGAGGCTCTTTTACGCAGTGATTACAGGAAGCTGTAGGTGTAGTTGAAGATCAAACGAGTCTGATCTATATCGGGGCTGTTGGTGACTTCACTGCCACGGTAAACAGCATTACGCAGCGTTACGCCCAAACCTTTGAGGGCACCCTGCTGAATGGTGTAGTCGATGCGCATATCGCGTTCCCACTCGGACGAATCAGGGCCACGGCCGTTCGTTGCCTTGATGTTGTCACCGTGCAGATAAGCAATCGCGGTTTTAAGGCCCGGTACACCCAGTGCCGCAAAGTCGTAGGAGTACTGACCGAACGTGGTGTTTTCACCGGCACGGATAAAGCTGTTAACCATGGCGTCGGTGAACGAGTAGAAGCTGGCGCCACCGTTGCCTTCCGGGCGACCTCTACCATCGACTACGCTGCCCTGGTTCAGGAAGACGAAACCACCGTCATCGCTTACACGCTGGTGGCCCAACAGGAACGCGTTGCCGCCCAGGGTGTAGGTGAACATGGCGCTCCAGGTCTTGTTGTCGACCTCACCCAGGTTCTTGGCGTAACCGCCGTTGTTGTTGAAGCGGTAGCCTGGATCGCCGTTCTTGCCGTCAGAGCCGCTGTCGAAATAGCGGATATCCGTCTTGAAGGATTGTTTGGCATCGATCGTGAACACATGGACCAGACCAAGGAAGTCCTGCTTGTAGTAGTCCTTCAGATTCGAATGGTAGTACTGCAGGGTCAGGTCTTTGGTGACCTTCCAGTCGGCACCGGCGTAGCGGAACTGGTTGCTGTCCTGGGTACCACCATTGACGGCCAGGCCGGTGGAGTTGGACGAGGCACGACCGGCTGCATGTTCCAGCTGACCTGCGTTGAAGGTTACGTTGTCGATTTCCTTCGACGTGATGGTGCCACCGTCAAAGGTCTGTGGCAGCAGGCGACTGTCGTTCGCTACCAGAATCGGCAGGCTTGGCTGTAGAGCGCCACCCAGGTGAGCTTCGGTTTTCGAGAAGCGAGCCTTGACGTTAGCGGCCGCACGACTCCACTCGTCTACGGCCGAACCATCGGTATCGCTTGGGAAAAACGTGTTGGCGTCCGGATGATGGCCCTTGCCACCGTCCAGATGGATCCCCACCAGCGCCTGGGCGTCGATACCAAAACCAACAGAACCCTGAGTGAAGCCCGACAGATAATCAAACTTCAGGCCTTCGGCAGACTCTTTCTGATCCGCACCGCCTTCGCGGTTATCGTTGTTGAAATACATCGTGCGGGAACTGACGGAAGCCTTGCTGTCTTCGATGAAACCTGCGGCGCCTGCCTGCTGCGCCAAAACCCCTACGGCTACGGCAAGAGCCAAGGTGGACTTGTTCATTGTAAAGCTCCTCTGGATTCTAATTGTTGTGTTCCTGGTTTCGAGTCGACGCCCGAAAATCCTAAGATGAGCGATTAGCGCCAGACCGTGACTCACAAGTCAATCGTAACCATGTGTGTCTACGACCATCGTCTAATGCCCGGCTTTTGGGTCACTGCAAGGTCTTGCGTGTGTCATAAACCTGAAAAGATTTAGCTGGCTCTTTTCTAAGACCATTTAGGCATTCAGCTCTTCGCCGCAACCGCTGCGGCCTAGAGCTAGAACCGCTCGCAAGCTAATTACTAAATGGTATTTATTGGTGGTTTTTTAGTTCGTTTAGCGCTCACGCAATTCGGAAACAATTCTTTTACCGAAAGGCGGCCCCATGACAATCAGACGCGCACTATCCGGATCAATTGTTACAGTTTGTGTATCGCCGGCGGTTTCTTCGGCGTCCAAACGGGGAGTCTCACGGCTGGTTATCAAACCGGCATCGACCCCAGCGTTTCCGGATGCCAAGGCACAGCAAAGCACTGCGCTGCTGGACGGCGGCATGGCCAAGGCGATTGGTAGACGGCGAAGTTCCTGAAGGAACAAGGGAAGGTTGAAACGGTGCTGGCGGACTATTCGCCCTATGTCAGTGCGAAGTTTGTGACTGAGTAGTGATCGTTCCCACGCGCGGGAACGATCAGGTGGGCCAACTCGGTTACAGGGCTTTTTCGAAGATCTTCGAATTACGCTGGTAGTTGTACAGCGATGCCCTCGCCGACGGCAGGCGCTCGACGCTGCTCGGCACGAAACCACGTTCGCGGAACCAGTGCGCAGTACGGGTGGTGAGGACGAACAGGGTTTTCAAACCCTGAGCCCGGGCACGGGTCTCGATGCGCTCCAGCAACTCATCACCACGACCGCCATGGCGATACTCCGGGTTCACCGCCAGGCACGCCAGCTCCCCGGCATCCGAATCGGCAATCTGATACAACGCCGCACAGGCGATGATCATGCCCTCTCGCTCAACCACGCTGAACTGCTCGATTTCGCGCTCCAGTACTTCACGGGAACGACGCACCAGGATGCCCTGCTCTTCCAGCGGGCTGATCAGATCCAGCAAACCGCCGACGTCCTCGATGGCCGCTTCGCGCACCACCTCGAATTGCTCCTGGGCCACCAGCGTACCGCCACCGTCGCGGGTGAACAGTTCGGTCAGCAGCGCGCCGTCTTCGGCGTAGCTGACAATATGGCTGCGAGCCACACCACCGCGGCAAGCCTCGGCCGCCGCATCCAGCAGTTCCGCCTGATAGTTGCTGCCCAGACGCTGCAGATGCGCCGGCACTTGCTGCGGACGCAACTCGCGAACCAGACGCCCGTTCTCATCGATCAGGCCCGGCTCGGAGCCGAACAGCAGCAGCTTGTCCGCGCCCAATTCGATAGCCGCGCGGGTCGCGACGTCTTCACAGGCGAGGTTGAAGATCTCGCCGGTCGGCGAATAACCCAAGGGCGACAGCAACACGATGGAGCGTTCGTCGAGCAGGCGGTTGATACCCTTGCGGTCGACCCGGCGCACTTCGCCGGTGTGGTGATAATCGACGCCTTCAAGCACGCCGATCGGTCGGGCCGTGACCAGGTTGCCGCTGGTCACCCGCAGGCGCGAGCCCTGCATTGGCGATGAAGCCATGTCCATGGACAGCCGCGCTTCGATGGCAATGCGCAACTGGCCGACGGCATCGATTACGCATTCCAGGGTCGCGGCATCGGTGATGCGCATGCCGTGGTGGTAGTGCGGGGTCAGGCCGCGAGCAGCCAGGCGCGCTTCAATTTGCGGACGCGAGCCGTGAACCAGTACCAGCCGCACGCCCAGGCTGTGCAGCAGCACCAGGTCGTGGACGATATTGCCGAAATTCGGATGCTCGACACCGTCGCCGGGCAGCATGACGATAAAGGTGCAATCGCGGTGGGCGTTGATGTAAGGCGAAGCGTGACGAAGCCAATTAACGTATTCGGGCATGAACCTGGGCCTGTAACAAATAGCAGCCAAAAAATGGGCGAAGCGGAAAACGCACAGCGGGCTGATGGTTATCGTCGGAACAGGCTTGGCGACACGCGCGGTCTCCTCATGAATACGGGTAGCAACATTGGCAATTTATACCTGCTGGAGCCGGCTTGCCGGCTCCTACAGCTTATGTGGGGTCGCTGTCAGGCAGTAATGTTCAATCAACTGACGTAATAGATGCACCGTAGGCTGCAAACGTGACATTTCCAGGTATTCCCCCGGCTGGTGGGCGCAAGCGATATCACCCGGACCAAGCACCAGCGTTTCGCAGCCAAGGCGCTGAAGATAAGGTGCTTCGGTGCCGAACGCTACTGCTTCGGCAGCATGGCCAGTGAGCTTTTCAGCAATTCGCACCAGTTGCGCATCCTCGGCCTGCTCGAAGGGCGGAACTTCAGGGAATAAGGGTGCGTAATCGATCTTCACCTGATGGCGCTCGGCAATCGGGTTGAGCTTGTGCAAGATCTCGGCGCGCAGGGCTTGCGGGTCCATGCCCGGCAACGGCCGCAAATCGAACTCCAGCGAACATTGGCCGCAGATGCGGTTGGGGTTGTCGCCGCCATGGATGCAACCGAAGTTCATTGTCGGGGTCGGCACACTGAACTGCGGATTGCGAAATTCGCGCTGCCACAACAGGCGCAGACCACGCAGTTCACCGATGGCATCGTGCATGGCTTCCAGAGCGCTGTGGCCCAGACGCGGATCGGAGGAGTGACCGCTCTGCCCGAGAATGTCGATGCGCTCCATCATGATGCCTTTGTGCATGCGAATCGGCTTGAGCCCGGTCGGCTCGCCGATCACCGCCGCGCGCCCCAGGGGACGACCCGCGGCTGCCAGCGCCCGGGCGCCAGACATTGAGCTTTCCTCGTCGCAGGTGACGAGAATCAGCAACGGCTGCTTGAACGGTTGGTCGAGCAACGGTATGACCGCTTCGATAGCCAAGGCAAAAAAACCCTTCATGTCGCAACTGCCCAAGCCCACCCAACGGCCGTCGACTTCGGTCAGTTTCAACGGATCGGTCTGCCATAGCGCGCCATCGAACGGCACGGTGTCGCTATGCCCGGCCAGCACCAGGCCCCCAGGACCGCTGCCGAAAGTGGCGAGCAGGTTGAATTTGCCGGGATTGACCTGCTGGATGTCGCAGGCAAAACCCAGCTCACCCAACCATGTCGCCAACAGATCGATAACCGGGCGGTTGGATTGATCGAGCCCGGGCTGGGTACAACTGACTGACGGTGCAGCGATCAGCGCAGCGAACTGATCTTTCATGGATGGCAATGGCATCGCTGACTCCCGGCTCCCGAATTGAGGTCCATCATAGAACCATCCGATGGCAGGAATAAACCGTTGCGGCGCGCAGGTTTTGCCAGTGCTGTACACTGCACGACCTTGGCAGCCACACATTCCCCCGGCTGCGCTCCCGATCCTGGATTTTCCGGCCATGCAGAAAGAAACCGAAATCAAACTCCGCGTCAGCCGCGAAACCCTCGCCGCCTTGCGCGAGCACCCACTCCTGAAAAAACGCAACAAAAGTGGCTGGGAACGCCGTGAGTTGATGAATCAATACTTCGACACGCCTGAACGCGACCTGGCCCGCGCCAAGGTTGCCCTGCGCCTGCGCCGCGATGGCGAAGAAGTGATTCAGACGCTCAAGACCCGTGGCCAGAGCATCGCCGGTCTGTCCGAGCGTAACGAGTACGACTGGAACCTGCCCAAAGCCAAGCTCGACGTTAAGAAACTCGACGGCGAATGCTGGCCCGAAGCGTTGGCCGACCTGGACAAAAAAACCCTCAAGCCGATCTTCACCACTGATTTCGTCCGCGAGCGCGCCGAAATCGCCTGGGGTCGTGGCAAGGCCAAAGTGGTGATCGAAGCCGCGCTGGACCTGGGGCATGTAGTCGTCGGCAAGCAGAAGGAAGAAATCTGCGAGCTCGAGCTGGAACTGCGCGAAGGCGAACCGGCGGCCCTGCTGGAACTGGCCGCCGAACTGGCCGAGACCCTGGCCTTGATGCCGTGCGACATCAGCAAGGCGGAGCGCGGTTATCGTTTGTACGACGCCCACAGCTATTCCCTGAGCCTCCCGGCGCCGCAGATCACTGCCGAAACTCCGCTGGACGACGCCTTCGCCGCGCTGAGCTGGCACTTGCTGGGCAGCAGCCAGCGCCTGGCCGAACAGTATCGTTTCAACGGTCACTGGCGTTTGTTGCAGGATTGGGTCGAAAGCCTCGCGGAAATGCGCGCCCTGATCAGCAGCCTCGGGCAAGCCGCTCCACGTCAGTCGACCCACGACCTGCGTGTCGCGCTCGATGCCCTGCTCGAAGACTGGCGCCCGCTGGTACAAGCCGGTGTCGACGACGAAGACGTGCGCAAAGCCGCGCCGGAGCAGTTCCTCGAAGAGCTGCAAGACCCGCGCTGGGGCCTGTTCTCCCTGACCACTTCGCGCTGGCTGCTGGCCCGCACCTGGACCGCCGAGCGCAACACCCGTGGCAATCGCCAAGGCGCTGCGCAACTGGGCAGCTGGCTGCCGCGCCTGCTGGGCGAAGAAGCCAACTCGCTGCAATTGCAGCGTTATCAGCAACAACCGGAAGACCTCGCCGAGCAACTGCCGCGCATCGAACGCATTCAGGTTTGGCTGCACCATGCGCGCACCGTGCTGGAAATCCCGGAGATGGACCGCTTGTTTGGCGAGCTGAAACAGTTGGCGCAACTGGCTAACGAGCCGATCACCGATGAATCGCTGGATGCACGCAAGCAGCAGGCGATTGCTGTTTATCAAAATCGCGCCTGGAAAATGCTGCTGCGCCTGTAATACCGCCATCGCCAGCAGGCTGGCTCCCACAGGGGATTTGTGGCGTACACAAAACCAATGTGGGAGCCAGCCCGCTGGCGATGGGGCCCACACAATTGCCGCAGAATCTCAGACCGGTAAACTGGTGGTCGACTTGATCTCCGATAACGCCACGATCGAATTCACCTCCTGAATCCCCGGTACCAGCGACAGCTTCTCGAAAAAGAACCGCTCGTACGCCTCGATGTCAGCCGCAACGATGCGCAGCATGAAATCCACTGCCCCCATCAGCACGTAACATTCCAGCACTTCGGGAAAACCTCGAATCGCCTCGGTAAACTCGGTGAAGTTCGAACGCCCGTGGGCGTTGAGTTTGACTTGCGCGAAAATCTGCGTGTTCAGGCCGATTTTCTTGCGGTCGAGCAAGGTTACCTGGCCACGGATTATGCCCTCCTCTTTCATCCGCTGAATCCGCCGCCAGCACGGCGACTGCGAGAGCCCCACCTGCTCGGCGATCTGTGCGCTGGAAAGTGATGCGTCTTCCTGCAGCAACGCGAGGATCTTGCGGTCGTAGCTGTCCAGCTCGCTCTGCATAAAAAAACCCTGAATTGACTAACAAGCGAATTCAACAATTCTTGAAATGCGCCTTTTAGACCATCATAGAGAAGAAATACCCGGCGGCGGATGTAAAAATTTCTCCATGGAATCTGGAGCCCTGAACATGCCGCATCTCGAAGCCGTGAACACCCCACACACCCGCGCCGATGTCTGGAATGCCGGCAATGCCCATTGCCGGGCCCACTATCAATTGCTGGCCGAAGCCGAGCCGGACCTGCTGTGTCGCGCCCTTAACCTGTTCGCCTTGCAGTTGCTCACACCGCAACAAGTGAATGTGCAGCGTCAGGGCGATTTGCTGAACATCGGGATCGTCGTCGACGGTTTGAGCTGGCACCGGGCCCAAGTCATTGCGGAAAAACTTCGTAACCTGATCAGCGTCTGCTCGGTCGATCTGCAAGAGGCTGATTGCACATGGGTTGAAATGGCTCAGGCTGCGGGCTGAAAAACCCCGAAACGGCTTCATCGGGTAGTGGCCCAACGGTCTGCCGGGCCACGGCTATCCTTGGCGAACTGTTGTTCAAAAGGAGCCCGCATGTCCGTTCAACTCGTCTCTCAGGACCGCTGGCTGGATCTCAATGACGTACTGCGCGAGCTGGTCGCCCAGGGTTTTATCAGCCAGGATTCAGCCGAACACGCGCTCAACGCCCGGCGCCGCCATGCCGCCAATGGCCAGATGCATCCGCTGGAATTCATCGCCAATCAACATCTGGCCGATCTCAGTCGACCCGACAAATACCTGGACCTCGAAAGCCTGACCCAGTGGTTATCCCGGCAAGCCGGCCAGCCGTATTTGCGCATCGACCCGCTGAAAATCAATGTCGCGGCCGTCACCCCGTTGATGTCCTACGCCTTCGCCCAGCGCCACAAGATCCTCGCGGTCTCCATCGACCGTGACGCGGTAACGGTAGCCAGCGCCCAACCCTATGTCAGCGAATGGGAGGCCGACCTGACCCACGTGCTCAAGTTGCCGATCAAGCGCGTGGTGGCCAACCCGGTAGACATCCAGCGCTTCAGTGTGGAGTTCTTTCGCCTGGCCAAATCGGTCACCGGGGCGAACAATACCGATCAGCAGTTGAACAGCCTGGGCAATTTCGAACAGTTGCTCAACCTCGGCGCCAGCGACCAGGAGCCGGATGCCAACGACGCGCACATCGTCAACATCGTCGACTGGCTGTTCCAGTACGCCTTCCAGCAACGCGCCAGCGATATCCACATCGAGCCCCGACGTGAACAGGGCACGGTACGCTTTCGCATCGACGGCGTGCTGCACAATGTCTACCAGTTCCCGCCGCAGGTGACAGTGGCCATTGTCAGCCGCCTGAAAAGCCTTGGGCGCATGAACGTCGCGGAAAAACGCAAACCCCAGGATGGCCGCGTAAAGACCAGGACGCCCCACGGCGGCGAAGTCGAGTTGCGCCTGTCGACGCTGCCTACGGCCTTCGGCGAAAAAATGGTCATGCGGATCTTCGATCCTGAAGTGCTGCTCAAGGATTTCGACCAGTTGGGTTTTTCTGCTGATGACCTGCGTCGCTGGCAGGACATGACCCGGCAGCCCCACGGGATTATTCTGGTTACCGGGCCTACCGGCTCGGGCAAGACGACTACCCTCTACACCACGCTGAAAAAACTGGCGACGCCAGAGGTCAACCTCTGCACCATCGAAGACCCGATCGAAATGGTCGAGTCGGCGTTCAACCAGATGCAGGTCCAGCACAACATCGACCTGACTTTCGCCGCCGGCGTACGCGCGCTGATGCGGCAAGACCCGGACATCATCATGATCGGCGAGATCCGTGATCTCGAAACCGCGGAAATGGCCATTCAGGCGGCGCTGACCGGGCACCTGGTGCTGTCGACCCTGCACACCAACGACGCGCCAAGCGCCATCAGCCGCCTGCTGGAGCTCGGCGTACCGCATTATCTGATCAAGGCCACGGTACTCGGCGTCATGGCCCAGCGCCTGGTACGAACGCTGTGCCCGCACTGCAAGGCCCCCCTGGCGTTGGGTGAAGAGGACTGGCAGACCCTGACCCGTCCCTGGCAGGCTCCACTGCCGGGCAGTGCCCACCGCGCCATCGGCTGCGTTGAATGCCGCGATACCGGTTATCGCGGTCGCGCCGGTGTCTACGAAATCATGCAGTTCAGCGATAGCATCAAAGCACTGATCAATCCCGACACCGATTTGCTGTCGGTGCGGCGCCAGGCCTTCAAGGAGGGCATGCGCAGCTTGCGCTTGTCGGGGGCGCAAAAGGTTGCGGCTGGTTTGACCACCGTAGAGGAGGTGCTGCGAGTGACACCGCAAAGCGAGCAGAACTGAATTCTGCGCAGGGACGGTTCTTATCCGTGACCGGCGCCGATACACTCGAGCAATTGCAACTCCACGGATTCATACATCAACAAGGAATCGTTATGCAGATCGGTAGTGTTCTTTTACTTTTTGTCGGCCTGGTGGTCGCCATTCTGTTCATGGGTTTCAAAGTCGTGCCCCAGGGCTTTGAATGGACCGTCGAGCGTTTCGGGCGCTACACCAATACGCTCAAACCGGGACTCAACATCATCATTCCGGTCATGGACCGCATCGGGCGCAAGATGAATGTGATGGAAAGTGTGCTGGATATTCCGCCACAGGAAGTCATCACCGCCGATAACGCCACGGTACAAATCGACGCGGTGTGCTTCTTCCAGGTGGTCAACACCGCCCAGGCCGCCTACGAGGTCAACAACCTCGAACACGCCATTCGCAACCTGCTGCAGACCAATATCCGTACGGTGCTCGGCTCCATGGAGCTCGACGCCATGCTCAGCCAGCGAGACGGCATCAACGAAAAGCTGCTGCGCACCGTCGACGAGGCGACCGCGCCGTGGGGCATCAAGATCACCCGGATCGAAATCAAGGACATCAGCCCGCCTGCGGACCTGATGGCGGCAATGTCGGGACAAATGAAGGCCGAACGTATCAAACGTGCGCAGATCCTTGAAGCCGAAGGCCTGCGTGCCGCTGCGATCCTGACCGCCGAAGGCAAGAAGCAGGCACAGATCCTCGAAGCCGAGGGTAGTCGCCAGGCCGCGTTCCTCGAGTCCGAAGCCCGGGAGCGACAAGCAGAGGCAGAAGCCCAGGCAACCAAAGTGGTGTCAGAAGCCATCGCCAGCGGCAACGTCCAGGCGGTCAATTACTTCGTGGCGCAGAAGTACATCGATGCCTTGGGCAAGCTGTCCTCGGCCAACAACAGCAAGGTGATCCTGATGCCACTGGAGGCCAGTTCGATGATTGGTGCAATCGGCGGCATCGGCGAAATCGTCAAGGCCACCTTCGACAACAAGAAAGCCTGAGGCTCGTCATGTGGTCATTTCTGCAGCATTTGTCGTACTGGGACTGGCTGGCGCTGGGCACGGTGCTGTTGATTCTTGAAGTATTCGGTGCTGGTGGCTACCTGCTGTGGATCGGCATGTCCGCCGCAGCCGTGGGGGTGTTGACCTTTATCGTGCCGGACCTGTCCTGGGAACTGCAGTTTCTGCTGTTCGGCCTGCTCTCGATTGCCACCGCCTTGTACTGGTGGCGGCGCCAGCGCACGGCGGTGCGCGTCAGCGATCAGCCCAACCTCAACCTGCGTGGTCAGGAACTGATCGGCAAAACCTTTGTGGTGCACGAAGCGATTGTCGACGGTCGCGGCAAAATCAAGGTTGCCGACGGTGTGTGGATGGCCCGCGGACCGGATGCTGCTACTGGCAGCCGCGTGCGGGTGGTCGGCCAGCAAGGGGCGATCCTGCTGGTCGAGGTGGCTGAGTAGGCGGCAACGGAACTGGATTGCGCATTGGCAATCCAACGCCGCAGTTAATCACTGGAGTCACCTTTATGCGTTTCAAACTTGCTATCGCTACCATTGCGCTGCTGTCCTTGCCTGTCGGCTCGGCGATGGCCGATAGCTTTTGGCAGAACGTCATCTCATCCGGTGCAACGACCGGCTCGACCTACCTGACCTTCAAGGATCACAAGCTGATCGTCGCAGCCCAGGACGATGCCGGCAGTTTCGTCGCCAGCGACGGCGGCATCCGTGGCCCGTACCTGGAAGCGGCGATGCAGAAAGTCCGCGCCGACAATCCGGGGCTGCAGGCCACGGACATGGAGCTGGCGAATGCGATCCTTGCGAAGAATGCCGTAGCGTCCCAATAGATTGCCCGAGACACACACTAAGGGTGCGAGCCTTTGTGGCGACGGGCTGTGTGGCAAGGGGGCTTGTGTGGCGAGGGGGCTTGCCCCCGTTGGGTCGCGCAGCGGCCCCAAAAAAAACAGGGCCTGCTTCGCAGTCCAACGGGGGCAAGCCCCCTCGCCACACAAGCCCCCTCGCCACAAAAAGCACCCCCCTCTTAGCAAAAAGCCTCCCCTCTCCACACAGCCTCCCACGCTGGCTGTGTGCTGCCGGATATCAGCGATATTCATCCACCGGCACACACGCACAAAACAGATTGCGGTCGCCGTACACGTTGTCCACCCGGTTCACCACCGGCCAGTACTTGTGAGCCTTGGTGTGGGCGTCCGGCGTGACCGCCTGCTCGATGCTGTACGGCCGCTCCCAGATCCCGGTGATATCGGCCAAAGTATGTGGCGCGCCTTTGAGCGGGTTGTCTTCGGCAGGCCAGTTGCCGTTTTGCACCTCGTTGATTTCTGCGCGGATGCTCAGCATCGCGCCGATGAAGCGGTCCAGCTCGGCCTTGGATTCACTTTCGGTCGGCTCGACCATCAAGGTCCCCGGCACGGGAAACGACATGGTCGGCGCATGGAAGCCGTAATCCATCAGCCGCTTGGCGACGTCTTCTTCGCTGACGCCGGTCAGCGCCTTGAGTGGACGCAGGTCGAGGATGCATTCGTGAGCCACCCGCTCGTTACGCCCGGTGTAAAGCACTGGAAACGCGCCCGACAAATGCCGGGCCAGGTAGTTGGCAGCAAGGATCGCCACTTCGCTGGCGTCCGCCAGTTGTGGCCCCATCATGGCGATGTACATCCAGCTGATCGGTAGAATGCTTGCGCTGCCCCAGGGCGCGGCGCTGACGGCACCGTTCTGCGGCTGCGGCCCATCGATCGGCACGACAGGATGATTGGCCACGAACGGTGCCAGATGCGCCCGCACCCCGATCGGCCCCATGCCCGGCCCACCGCCGCCATGGGGGATACAGAAAGTTTTGTGCAGATTCATGTGCGAAACGTCGGCGCCGATGTCCGCCGGGCGCGCCAACCCGACCTGGGCATTGAGGTTGGCACCATCCATGTAGACCTGGCCGCCATGCTGGTGGATCACTTGGCAGATTTCGCTGATGCCTTCCTCATACACGCCGTGAGTCGAAGGATACGTTGCCATCAGGCAGGCAAGCTTGTCTGAAGCGGCCGCGGCTTTTTCTTTCAGGTCGTCCAGGTCGACATTGCCCGCCTCGTCACACTCGACGATCACCACCCGCATCCCGGCCATTTGCGCCGATGCCGGGTTGGTGCCGTGGGCGGACGAAGGAATCAGGCAGACATCCCGCCCACCCTGGTCGCGGCTCTCGTGATATTTGCGGATCGCCAGCAACCCGGCGTATTCGCCCTGAGCCCCGGAGTTGGGCTGCATGCAAATCGCGTCGAAACCGGTAATCGCGCAGAGCCAGCGCTCCAGCTCTTCGATCATCAGTGCATAACCCGCAGCCTGCTCCTTGGGTACGAACGGATGCAGATTGGCGAACTGCGGCCAGGTAATGGGGATCATCTCGCTCGTAGCGTTGAGCTTCATGGTGCAGGAGCCGAGCGGGATCATCGATTGATTAAGCGCCAGGTCCTTGTTTTCCAGCTGTTTGAGGTAGCGCAGCATTTCGGTTTCGCTGTGATGGGCGCTGAACACTGGATGGCGCAGATAGGGTGAAGTACGTGTCAGCCCTTCGGGAATACCTCCGGTCAAGGTTTGCGCATCCAGTTCCTCGACCTTCAGTCCATGGTCGGCTCCGAGAAACACATCGAAGAGTTTCGCCACAGTGGACTCATCGCAGGTTTCGTCCAGGCTCAAGCCCAATTGCCCGCGCCCCAGAATGCGCAGGTTGATCTGCGCAGCCCGGGCACTGTCGATGATCGCGGTCTGGGTGCCGCCGACCTCCAGCGTCAGGGTGTCGAAAAAGTGTTTATTAAGGCGACTGACACCCTTGCGTTCCAGGCCGGCGGCGAGGATGCAGGTCAGCCGATGAACACGCTGGGCAATCCGCTTGAGTCCTTCCGGACCGTGGTAGACCGCATAAAAACTGGCGATATTGGCCAGCAGCACTTGGGCGGTACAAATGTTCGAGTTGGCCTTTTCCCGACGAATATGTTGCTCGCGGGTTTGCAGGGCCATGCGCAGGGCGGTGTTGCCCCGGGCATCCTTCGACACGCCGATGATCCGCCCGGGGATCGCCCGCTTGTATTCATCGCGGCTGGCAAAAAATGCTGCGTGGGGCCCGCCGTAGCCCATGGGCACGCCGAAACGCTGGGATGAACCGAACACCACATCGGCGCCCAACTCGCCCGGGGGGGTCAGCAACAGCAGGCTGAGCAAGTCCGTGGCCACGCAGGCCAGCGCTTGCTGGGCATGCAGGTGATCGATCAACGGCCGCAGGTCATGGATTTCGCCATGGGTATCGGGGTATTGCAGCAGCGCGCCGAACACCTGGTGCTGCTTCAAGTTATCCACAGCGTCGACGATCAGCTCGAAGCCGAACCCGTCGGCGCGGGTCTGCACCACGGAAATGGTCTGCGGATGGCAGTTTTCGTCGACGAAGAACAGGTTGCTTCTGGACTTGGCGACCCGCTTGGCCAGGGCCATGGCTTCCGCAGCGGCCGTGGCTTCGTCCAGCAGCGAGGCGTTGGCCAGTTCCAGCCCGGTCAAGTCGATGGTCAACTGCTGAAAATTCAACAGTGCTTCGAGGCGCCCTTGGGCGATCTCCGGTTGATACGGGGTGTACGCGGTGTACCAACCAGGATTTTCCAGCACATTGCGCAGAATGACGGCCGGCGTCAGCGTGCCGTGATAGCCCATGCCAATCAGGCTGGTCCACACCTGATTCTGCTCGGCATAGCCGCGCAGCTTTGCCAGCGCCGCTACTTCATCGAGTGCCGGAGGCAAGTCCAGCGCACGATTCAGGCGAATGCCGGGCGGTACCGTTTGTTCGATCAGTTCGACCCGGCTGCCCAGACCGAGACTGTCGAGCATCGCCTGTTGCTCGGCGGCATCGGGCCCGAGGTGGCGGCGAAGAAAGGCATTGGGGTCGCGTAACTGGCTCAGGGACGGCAACTGGGACATGACGGGCTCTCTTTTGACTGGCGCTCAACGTCGATGCAACACGGTCAAAACAGCATAGCAGCCACTACCAACAGTGAACCCTGTAGGAGCGAGCATGCTCGCGATGGACTTGAGAGCGCCGCGGGGTGTCAGGCCCCCCGCGTTATCGTTAACGACCATCGCGAGCATGCTCGCTCCTACAAAGGGAATCCGCACAACAAAAAAAGCCCCGACAAGTCGGGGCTTTGGGATGACGCTGAACACTTACTCGCCGATGGCAGCCTTGTAGCCGGCAGCATCGAGCAGCTTTTCCAGGTCAGCGGCATTGCTTGGTTTGATCTTGAAGATCCACGCGCCGTACGGGTCGGAGTTGAGCAACTCAGGCTCAGCGCTCAGCGCGTCGTTGACCGCGATCACTTCACCGGCAACCGGGGAGTAAATGTCGGAAGCAGCCTTGACCGACTCAACGACGCCGGACTGATCTCCAGCGGCAAACACGTTACCCACTTCCGTCAGTTCGACGAACACTACATCGCCCAGCGCTTCCTGCGCGTGATCGCTGATGCCCACGGTGACGGTGCCATCGGCTTCCAGACGTGCCCATTCGTGACTTTCGGCAAAACGCAGGTCGGCAGGGATATCGCTCATGTTGTGTGTCCTCAGGAAAATTATCAGCGGTCGTTGCCCGCCGGAAAAGGTTAGATCAAGGTTTTACCGTGGCGTACGAAGGTCGGTTTGACCACCCGGACCGGGTACCACTTGCCACGGATTTCCACTTCAGCGCGGTCGGCAGTTGCCATCGGCACGCGCGCCAGTGCAATCGACTTGCTAAGCGTAGGAGAGAAACTACCACTGGTGATCTCCCCTTCGCCAACATCGGCGATGCGGACCACCTGATGAGCGCGCAAAACTCCACGCTCCTCAAGGACCAGACCGACCAGTTTGTGCTGTATACCCGCCGCCTTCTCAGCTTCCAGGGCCGCACGGCCGATGAACTGGCGGTTGGCCGGTTCCCAGGCGATGCTCCATGCCATGTTCGAGGCCAGCGGTGAAATGTCCTGCTGGATATCCTGACCGTACAGGTTCATGCCCGCTTCGACGCGCAAGGTGTCCCGGGCACCGAGGCCAATCGGGGAAATCCCGGCACCGACCAGATCGTTGAAGAAGCCGGGGGCCTGATCGGCGGGCAGAATGATCTCCAGCCCGTCTTCGCCGGTATAGCCGGTGCGCGCGATGAACCAGTCACCGTCGGGCTGACCTTCGAAGGGTTTGAGGAGCTGGATCAGGTTGCTGCGGGACTGGTTCACCAGTTCGGCAATCTTGTGACGGGCGTGAGGGCCCTGAATGGCCAGCATCGCCATCTCCGAACGCTCACTGAGCTGCACGTCGAAGCCGTCCAGATGAGCGCTCATCCAGGCCATGTCCTGATCGCGGGTGGAGGCGTTGACCACCAGGCGATAGCCGTCATCGAGTCGATAGACAATCATGTCGTCGACGATACCGCCGTGCTCGTTGAGCATGGTGCTGTATTGCGCACGGCCGGGGCTGTGCAGGCGTTCGACATCATTGGCCAGCAAATGCTGGAGCCAGGCTTTGGCCTGGGAGCCGCTGACATCGATCACGGTCATGTGGGAAACATCGAAGACACCGCAATCGCGGCGCACCTGATGGTGTTCCTCGACCTGCGATCCATAATGCAAAGGCATGTCCCAACCGCCAAAATCGACCATCTTCGCGCCAAGAGCGAGGTGAAGGTCATACAGAGGCGTACGCTGTCCCATGGGTTTCTCCTTCCGGGCGTGGCGAAGGTGCGGACAGGTGCTGAACGGAGTGCAGGCCTTGAATTACAAAGCCTTTAGCCGATTTCAGCTACCTGGTCTGTAGGACAGACCGCACCGAATGCCGCGCATTGTAGCTGCAAGGTGTAGGACTGGCACCTAGGTGTTTCGATGTGCCGAACGCCGGATCAATCCGATGACCGGTAACAGCCCGACCAAAACCAGGGTCAATGCCGGTAACGACGCCCTCGCCCACTCGCCTTCGCTGGTCATTTCAAAGATCCGCACCGCCAGTGTGTCCCAACCAAACGGGCGCATCAGCAGGGTCGCGGGCATTTCCTTGAGCACGTCGACGAACACCAGCAAAGCAGCACTCAACGTGCCGGGCAGCAACAGCGGCAGATACACCTTGAAAAACAGTCGCGGCCCACTGACGCCAAGGCTACGTGCCGCTTCGGGCAAAGATGGCCGTATACGCGCCAGACTGTTTTCCAGTGGCCCGTAGGCCACAGCGATGAAACGCACCAGATAGGCCAGCAGCAGCGCCGACAGACTGCCCAGCAAAAGCGGCTTGCCAGCGCCCCCGAGCCATCCGGAGAGCGGGATGACCAGCTCCCGGTCCAGATAGCTGAACGCCAGCATGATCGAAACCGCCAGCACCGAACCGGGCAAGGCATAGCCCAGGTTGGCCAGGCTGACGCCGGAACGGACCGCGGGCGTGGGCGCCAATCGTCGGGCAAATGCCAGCATCAGGGCGACGCAGACGGTGATCAGCGCTGCCATGCCGCCCAGGTACAGGGTATGAACGATCAGCCCGGCGTAGCGCTCATCGAGATCGAAGCGCCCGCGCTGCCAGAACCACGCGATCAGTTGCAGCATCGGGATGACGAAGGCACAGGCGAATACCAGACCGCACCAACCCATGGCTGCCAGCGCCTTGAGTCCCCGCAGGTGGTACAACGCCTTGACGCGCGGTCGCTCGTTGCTCGCCCGGTTGGCCCCGCGAGCGCGACGTTCGCCGTACAGCACGAGCATCACCACCAGCAGCAAAAGGCTGGCCAGTTGCGCCGCTGTGGACAGGCTGAAAAATCCGTACCAGGTCTTGTAGATCGCGGTGGTGAAGGTGTCGAAATTGAACACCGAAACCGCGCCGAAATCCGCCAGCGTCTCCATCAGCGCCAAGGCCACACCCGCGCCGATGGCCGGTCGTGCCATGGGCAACGCCACCCGCCAGAACGCCTGCCAGGGTGACTGCCCAAGTACCCGCGCCGCTTCCATCAGGCCTTTGCCCTGGGCGAGGAACGCGGTGCGCGCCAACAGGTAAACATAGGGGTAGAACACCAGCACCAGCACCACAATCACCCCGCCGGTGGAGCGCACCCGGGGCAGTCGCAACCCGCTGCCAAACCACTCGCGCAACAACGTCTGCACAGGTCCGGCGAAATCCAGCAGGCCGACGAAGACAAACGCCAACACGTAGGCCGGAATCGCGAAGGGCAGCATCAATGCCCAATCCAGCCAGCGCCGGCCGGGGAACTCACAGAGGCTGGTCAGCCAGGCGAGGCTGACGCCCAGCAGAGTGACTCCCACGCCAACGCCGAACACCAGGGTCAGAGTGTTGCCCAGTAAGCGTGGCATCTGCGTGTCCCAGAGGTGGGACCATATTTGCTGGTCGATGCTTTGCCAGGACAGAAGCAGGACGCTCAGGGGAAGCAAGACCAGCGCAGCGATGGCGAAGACGATGGGGTACCAGCGGCGTTGGGCGGGGTGGGCCACGTTTGGGTCTCTGAAGATTTGGGTAGTTTTTGGACGATGTGGATGGCTTTGGTTCCGCCCCTCACCCTAGCCCTCTCCCGGAGGGAGAGGGGACTGACCGCGTAGTCTATTTGAATTTTTGCGACCTGATATTCCGAGTCGAACTCAGGATTCGAAAACTACGCAAATCGGCTCCCCCAGAGGCCATCCGAATGGCCGGGGCGAGGCAGCGATGTTAAAGCATGACGCCCAATACCAAACGACTCAGTTCCAGCCCGCCCGATCCATCATGCGAATCGCTTCAGCCTGACGTTTACCAGCGACCTCAACAGGCAAGGTATCCGCCACAAACTTGCCCCATGCCGCCACTTCTTCCGAAGGTGCCACAGCCGGGTTGGCCGGGAACTCCTGGTTCACATCAGCGAAGATTTTCTGTGCCTCAGGTGTGGTCATCCACTCCACCAGAGCCTTGGCGGCTTCCGGATGCGGCGCATGTTTGGTCAGGCCAATGCCCGACAGGTTGACGTGCACACCACGGTCAGCCTGGTTCGGCCAGAACAGCTTCACCGGCAGTTCCGGCTTCTGCTTGTGCAGGCGCCCGTAATAGTAGGTGTTGACGATGCCGACGTCGCACTGACCGGCGTTGATCGCCTCGAGCACCGCGACGTCGTCGGAGAAGACATCGGTGGACAGGTTGTTGACCCAACCCTTGAGGATTTCCTCGGTTTTGGCAGCACCGTGCACTTCGATCATGGTGGCGGTCAGGGACTGGTTATAGACCTTCTTCGCCGTACGCAGGCACAGGCGGCCTTCCCAGTTCTTGTCGGCCAGGGCTTCGTAGGTGGTCAGTTCACCGGGTTTTACCCGTTCGGTGGAGTAAGCGATGGTCCGCGCCCGCAGGCTCAGGCCGGTCCAGGCGTGAGAGGACGCGCGGTATTGCAGGGGAATGTTGCTGTCGATCACTTTGGAGGTGAACGGCTGCAGGATGCCCATTTGTTCAGCCTGCCAGAGGTTGCCGGCGTCGACGGTGAGCAGCAGGTCGGCAGTGGCGTTCTCGCCCTCGGCCTTGATCCGCTGCATCAGCGGCGCTTCCTTGTCGGTGATGAACTTCACTTTCACACCGGTTTTTGCGGTGTAGGCATCGAAGACCGGCTTGATCAGCTCGTCGATACGCGAGGAGTAAACCACCACCTCGTCAGCGGCCTGGGCGGCGGTGCTGCCGATCAGGGTCAGGGCGATTGCGGTCAGTAGACGCTTCGGTGCCAACATGGGAGCGGTCTCTCGATTGAAAAATGAGGCCAAATGATAAGGACTCACATTTAGCTTCTCAATCGAACTGTTCGTGGAGGAGTTACCAGATGTTGCACAACCTAAGTTTTCCACCTGTGCCGAGGGGGCCTGCCCCCGTTGGGCTGCGAAGCAGGCCTGCATTCACTCAGAAATACTGGGCAACCTGTCTGCGACCGCTACGCGCTCGAACGGGGGCAAGCCACCTCGCCACACGTCAGGGTTTGGCGAGTGTGGGCAAATCCCCGGTCAGCCCGAGCGCTTCTCGCACGAACAGCGCTTTCGCCTCGGGCATCTGCTCGACCATCTTCAAACCGGTATTGCGCAACCAGCGCACCGGCAGCGGATCGGCCTGGAACAAGCGCTCGAAGCCTTCCATCGCCGCCATCAATGCCAGGTTATGCGGCATGCGCCGGCGTTCGTAACGGCTGAGGACCTTCACGTCCGCCAGGCGTTCGCCGCGGGCATTGGCTTGCAGCAGCACCTCGGCCAGCACTGCAGCATCAAGGAAACCGAGGTTCACACCCTGCCCGGCCAAGGGGTGAATGGTGTGGGCCGCGTCGCCGATCAAAGCCAGACCTTCAGCGACATAGCGCTTGGCATGGCGCTGACGCAGCGGTACGCACAGGCGCGGGTCAGCGCTGAGCACTTCACCGAGCCGGCCTTCGAAGGCGCGTTCCAGGTTCTTGCAGAAGCGTTCGTCGTCGAGAGCCATCAGGCGCTCTGCTTCGGCTGGCGTCGTCGACCAGACGATCGAGCACCAGTCTTGCTGCCCGTCCCGCTCCAGCGGCAGGAACGCCAGAGGTCCGTCATCGGTAAACCGTTGCCAGGCGGTCATTTGGTGCGGCTTGGAGCAGCGCACGCTGGTGACGATGGCATGATGCAGATAATCCCATTCACGAGTGGCGACACCCGCCAGACGCCGGACCGCCGAGTTGGCACCGTCTGCCGCGATCACCAGCGGTGCGCGCAGGGTGCGGCCATCGGCCAGGGTCAGCAGCCAGTCGTCGCCGGAGCGGCGCATCTGTTCCACGCGTGCATTGGCCAACATGCCCAGATCACAGTCGTGCAGGCGGTCGAGCAAGGCGTCTTGAACCACGCGGTTTTCGACGATATGCCCCAGCACATCGGCGTGTACGCTGGCCGCTGCAAAATGAATCTGCCCGGTGCCGCTACCGTCCCAGACATGCATGTCGGTGTAGGGGCTGCTGCGCCGTCTGGCGATGCCGTCCCACACACCCAGGCGTTCGAGAATCCTCTGGCTGGCGGCCGACAGGGCACTGACGCGCGGTTCGAACGGTGCCTGCCCGTCGAAAGGTTTGACGCTCAGGGGGCTGCCGTCCAGCAGCAGGACTTCCAGCCCGCTGTCCTGTAACGCCAGCGCCAGGGCGCTGCCGACCATTCCGGCCCCGACAATCAGCAGATCTGCGCGCATTTCCATGCTTTAAGCCTGTCTCTCTTGCGGCTTGAGCCGCACATATAGGGTTTTTCCGACCCGCGCCACCAGGTGGCCGGCGCCGTCGTGAATGTCGACCTGCAATTGCGGCAGGTATTTTTCGCCATTGGCGGTCTGGCGGCGGATCTCATCGAGCAAGGTATCGTCGATGGTGAAACGGGCGAACACCGGGCCTTTGCCCGGCGCGATGAAGTCGATGTCGGCCGCCTTGTCCCAGACGATGTACTGGCGCCCGAGATTTTCCATCAGCATCAACATGAAGAACGGGTCGACCATCGAATACAGGCTGCCACCGAACTGGGTGCCGACGTAGTTGCGGTTATACCAGCCCAGGCCCATCGACACCCTGACGTCACGAAAATCATCGCTGATGTGCTGCACCCGCACACCCGCGCCGAGGTACGGCGGGTAAAGCGCCATGAACCTGCGCAGCAACCGCGCCTTGCCGAATCGGCGGATCAACCAGCTACGCATCCGGACGTGTACCCAGACCCATGGCCTGACGGGCGAACCAGCGTTTCGCCGGCGGCAGCAGATCAAGACCGAGCAAACCGATGTTGCGCCCCAGGGACACCAGCGGCTGCTGACTGCCGAACAGGCGGGTGACCTGGTCGGAGAAGCCCACGGTGAGGCTCTGATCGAGGCGCTGGCGCTCGCGATAAGCCTGCAACGTGGCGAAATCGCCCAGTGACTTGTCACTGGCGAGCAAGGCGTCAGCCAGGGCCTGGGCATCGCGAAGGGACAGGTTGAACCCCTGGCCGGCAATCGGATGCAGGCTGTGGGCCGCGTTGCCGAGCACGGCCAGGTGCGGTCGCACCTGTTCTTCCGCTTCCACCAGGGTCAGCGGATACAAATGCCGCGCACCCACCTGCTTCAGGGTGCCGAGGCGATAGCCGAACACACCCTGCAATTCGCTGAGGAAGCTACGCTCGTCGAGAGCCGCCAGGCGTTGCGCGTCCATACCCAGGCGGGTCCAGACCAGCGCACAGCGATTGTCCGGCAGTGGCAGCAGCGCCATCGGGCCTTCGTCGGTGAATCGCTCGAACGCCATGCCGTTGTGCGCTTCGCTCGGTGTGATGTTGGCGATCAACGCACTCTGGTTATACGGGCGCTTCCTGATGCCGATCCCCAACTGCTCACGCAACCCGGAACGGCCGCCATCGGCGAGCACGGCGAGATCGCATTCCAGGGTGGTTTCATCGTTGAGGGTCAGGCGATAACCATCGGTCAGTGGCTCCATGCGCGTGACTTCGGCCGGACAACGCCAACTGATCACGTCCTTGTCCAGGCCTTGCCACAGGCATTGGCCGAGCCAGGCGTTTTCCACCACGTAGCCCAGCGCCGGAACGCCCTCTTCCATCGCAGACAGCCGCGCGGTGGAGAAGCGTCCTCGGTCGGAAACGTGTATCTGCTTGATCGGCTCGGCGCGGCGGGAGATCTCCTGCCATACGCCCAGCCGTTGATAAATCTGCCGGGAACCGAAGGACAATGCCGAAGACCGGGCGTCGTAGCTCGGCTGGTAGGTATCGCCGGGGGCGAACGGCTCGATCAGCACGATCTTCCAGCCCCGGGCACGAGCCCCGGCCTGCAGGGCCAACGCCAGGCTGGCACCGACCAGGCCGCCACCGATGATTGCCAGGTTGACTCGACTCATGCCGCTTGCGTCCGCGCAGCAGCCATCAAGGCTTCGATCTCGGCGACCGTTTTCGGAACGCCGCCCGTCAATATTTCACAGCCGGTTCTGGTGACCACTACATCGTCCTCGATACGCACGCCAATGCCGCGCCATTTCTTCGCCACGTGCAGGTTGTCCGGGGCAATATAGATCCCCGGTTCCACGGTCAGCGCCATGCCGACCTCCAGCACGCGCCACTCGCCGCCGACCTTGTATTCGCCGACATCATGCACGTCCATGCCCAGCCAGTGGCCGGCGCGGTGCATGTAAAACGCCTTGTAGGCTTCGCTGGCGATCAACTCGTCGACATCGCCCTGGAGCAGCCCCAGTTTGACCAGGCCAGAAGTAATGACCCGCACCGTCGCCTCATGCGCCTGGTTCCAGTGTTTGTTCGGGGCAATTTCGGCGAATGCCGCTTCCTGGGAAGCCAGCACCAGTTCGTAGATCGCCTTCTGCTCCGCTGAATATTTGCCGCTGACCGGAAAGGTGCGGGTGATGTCGCTGGCATAGCAATCGATTTCACAACCGGCATCGATCAGGACCAGATCGCCATCCTTGAGCGCTGCGTCATTCTGCTGGTAATGCAGGATGCAACTGTTGCGCCCCGCCGCGACGATCGAACCGTAGGCGGGCATCTTCGCCCCGCCCTTGCGGAATTCGTAGTCGAGTTCGGCTTCCAGGCTGAATTCGTGCAAACCGGCGCGACAGGCCTGCATCGCGCGCACGTGTGCCCGGGCGGAGATCCTGGCGGCTTCGCGCATCACCTTCACTTCTGCTGCCGACTTATACAGGCGCATGTCGTGCAACAGGTGATCCAGGGCAACGAATTCGTTCGGCGGCTGCGCACCGAGGCTGGCCTTGGAACGGATCACGTTGATCCAGTCCATCAAGTGCCGGTCGAATTCCGGGTTGCTGCCCATTGCCGAATACACCCGGTCGCGCCCCTCGATCAGGCCCGGCAGGATGTCGTCGATATCCGTGATGGGGAAGGCATCATCGGCGCCAAAGTCGCGAATCGCACCTTCCTGCCCCGCCCGCAGCCCATCCCATAATTCGCGCTCGGCGTTGCGTTCGCGGCAGAACAGGATGTACTCGCCATGCACTCGCCCCGGCATCAACACCAGGACGGCCTGAGGCTCGGGGAAACCACTGAGGTACTGGAAGTCACTGTCCTGACGGTAGACGTGCTCGACGTCGCGGTTACGAATCGCCACCGCCGCGGCGGGCAGGATGGCGATGCTGTTGGGTTCCATCTGCGCCATCAAGGCCTTGCGGCGACGACTGTATTCCGTTTTCGGGATATGAATCATGGGCAGATGGCGTTCCCTGGCATTGATCAGTGCAGCGATGGTTTGGCGGCAGCCGCCGCGTCTTTTCTGGTTTCGGAAAACAGCAACAGCGGTGCGATGCGCACGTATTCCATGACTTCCATGTAATCGCTTTCGCCGTCATCCGACTCTTCCAGGGCGTCTTGCACCTGGGAAATAGCGGCCAGATCCTGCAACACTTCGTTAGCCTCGGTGCTCAGGGTGCTGCTGTCACGGCAATTGAGGCCGAAACCGCTGAGGAAACCCTGGCACCACAGGCCCAGTGCAGCGGCACGCTCGGTGAGCGGGGCATCGTCGGTCGGCAGCAGTAGAACCACGGTCACGTCGTCACCGGTGAGCTCACCCTTGACCATCTGTTGCAGGCCGATCAGGGCGTTGCGGACGTTGTCCTGAGGCTCGTTTTCGAGCAGCTCGGCGGCATCGACCAGCCAGCCATCGGCTTCGAAACCGGCACCGGCACAGCTACGGCCGAGCAACAGGCCGTGCAATTCGGCGGGCGAGACGGGGTGACCGCTGCTGTTGAGTAGAGTGGCGAAGGCTTGGTACGGGGAATTCTGAATGGTCATGGGCAGCTAGGCGCCAGACGGCGCTATGTCTAGAATGAAGGCCTTGTATCCTACATCGACTACCCCTGTAGGAGCGAGCATGCTCGCGATGGTCGCCAACGATAACGCTGGGTAGCTGATACCCTGCGGCGCTCTCGGGCTCATCGCGAGCAGGCTCGCTTCTACACAGTCCAACCCCATCAGACAGTGAAGACAATGGAAGACACCGACCTGCAAGCGCTGATGGCCAGACTCGAACTGCTGATTACCCGAGTCGAGCAACTTAAGAGTCAAAACGCACTCTTACTAGCTCAGGAAAAGACCTGGCGCGAGGAACGCGCGCACCTCATTGAAAAAAACGAAATCGCCCGGCGTAAGGTCGAATCGATGATTTCGCGCCTCAAGGCCCTGGAGCAAGACTCATGAGTTCAAGCAATAGCGTCACCGTGCAGATCCTCGACAAAGAGTATTCGATCATCTGCCCCCAGGAAGAACGCAGCAACCTGGTCAGCGCCGCCCGTTACCTGGACGGCAAGATGCGTGAAATCCGCAGCAGCGGCAAAGTCATCGGCGCCGACCGCATCGCCGTGATGGCCGCGCTGAACATCACCCATGACCTGCTGCACAAGGAAGAACGCCCGGACATCCAGGCCAGCGGCTCGACCCGCGAGCAGGTTCGCGACCTGCTCGATCGCGTCGATCTGGTGCTCGCTACCGATCCGGACGTCACCAAAGGCTGATTCACGTTGCCGCTTGAGGTATACTCGCATCACTCCCTGGGGTGCTTGCCAGTTGACCACGTCCCTGAGCCGATTCGCACTACCCTGGAGGCTGCACGTTGGGCTGGTGTGCATGTCCGCTAGACGGAAAGCCTTAAAGCCTACTGCATCTTCCACCTTGAACTTTCGGGTTCAAGGGCTAAGTCAGCAGCGGTTCATCCGGGGAGCCTGATTCCAGTCCGATGCCGGTTTAAATACCGGCATCGGCTTTTCTACGGATACGCTTTATGTATTCGTCCTGTCGAAGCCTGAATCCATGACCGAACCTGCGCTGCTGCCCCGCCCGCAACTTCGACGCATGCTGCGCAAGGCCCGCCGCGCACTGACGCCCAATCAGCAGCGCCAGGCCGCCCGCGGGCTGTACAAACAACTGGCCCAGCAGCCATTGTTCCGCCGCGCAAGACACATCTCGCTTTACCTGCCCACCGATGGTGAGATCGATCCGCAGCTGCTGTTGCGTGCCGCGCAGCGCAGGGGCAAGGCGACCTATCTACCGGTACTGAGTGCCTGGCCGCGCACCAAAATGGTGTTCCAGCGCGTCCGACCGGGGGAAAAGCTCAAGCCCAACCGCTTCCGCATTCTCGAACCGCGGGCCAACATTGGCCGGCAGCGCAAGGTCTGGGCGCTGGATCTGGTATTGCTGCCGCTTGTAGGGTTTGACGATGTCGGCGGACGCCTGGGGATGGGCGGCGGGTTCTACGATCGAAGCCTGGCCTATCTGGCGCGTCGCAGTGATTGGCACAAGCCGACATTGTTGGGGCTGGCCCATGAATGCCAGAAAGTGGAGCGATTGGCTCAGGCTAGCTGGGATGTGCCGCTGCAAGGAACGGTGACAGACAAGGCATGGTATTACGCAGGCTAGGCACCACTTCGATCAGTGGCGCCGTGGCAACAGGATCAGCGCTTGAAAGCTGTCGACTGTTGTTGCAGCTGTGCAAGCTCGACCGGTGCGTCGGTCTTGTTGGCCCACAGACTTTGGGCATAGCCGGTGGTCACGACACCCAGGCCAAACAAAATGACCAAAATCCATAGTAAATCCGGTTTGCGTTTCATCGATTGCCCCCCAAAGGCATATCAACACGATGACAGCAGCGGTTTCCGTTTGTAGGCCGTGCAGCAGCGTCAAGCTTTAAAGGCCGGCATTTTGCGACAACGTGATCCAGCACGCAAATGCTGGCGTCAACCGACCGTCGGTTTGTCATAAAATTGCCGGACAACCTGCCCAATCACCCCGCAAGGAGCAAAAGACATGGCCTATTGGCTGATGAAATCCGAGCCTGACGAACTCTCGATCAAAGGTCTGGAGACGCTCGGGAAGGCGCGCTGGGACGGTGTGCGCAATTACCAGGCGCGCAATTTCCTGCGGGCCATGGCGGTAGGGGATGAGTTTTTCTTTTACCACTCCAGCTGCCCGGAACCGGGCATTGCCGGGATCGGCAAGATTATTGAAGCCGCGTATCCGGACCCAACGGCGCTGGAGCCGCAGAGCCATTACTACGACCCGAAGGCCACACCTGAGAAGAACGCCTGGAGCGCGATAGATGTTGCGCATGTGGAGACTTTCCCCCGGGTGCTGAAACTCGACTATCTGAAACAACAGACGGCACTGGCTGAGATGCCGCTGGTGCAGAAAGGCACGCGGCTGTCGGTGATGCCGGTGACTGCGGAACAATGGGCTGCGGTGATTGCGCTCAAACCGTAGGACTTTCGCCTGTCTGTACCGGCCTCTTCGCGAGCAAGCCCGCTCCCACAGGTTTCTGCGCCGAAAACTCGGTTGTGCCCGACACAAAACACTGTGGGAGCGGGCTTGCTCGCGAAGAGGCCCGATTGGACAGCAAAAGACTTATTGGATGATCAGGTTGTTGAACAACAAATCTTCAACCACCGGCTTGCCGGTTTCATCGCTCATCACCTGCTGAGTCTGCTTCAAGGCTTCCTGACGCAGCTTCTCCTTGGCTTCGACGTTGTTCATGGTCTCGCTGGTCTGCTGGGCAAACAGCGCCACCAGTTGGTTACGGATCAAGGGTTCGTTGGCCTTCACTGCTTTAGTGGCTTCGTCGCCGGTCACCCGCAACGCCACATCGGCCTTGTAGACCTTGAGCTTCGGCGTGCCGTCCAGCCCGTAGTTACCCACGAACGGTGGGCTCAGGGTGATGTAATTGACCTTCACAGCCTCACCCTCTTTGGCTTCTTCGGCCAACGCTGCCACAGGCAATGACAGGGCAGCCAACAACATGATCCACGCTTTCACAATTCGCTCCTTATCCGGTTTGCGGCCTAGCATAACGACCCGCCACGCCAGCACAAGCTTATGGCTGACTATCAGGGGCGGGCATGCTCGTTGACCCGTTGACTCACACACCTACACTTATCGGCCATCACTCCAAAAGGAATAGCCCTGATGAAAGCCGTGCTGTGCAAAGCCTTCGGCCCTGCCGAATCGCTGGTGCTGGAAGACGTCGACAGTCCTGTCGCAAAGAAGAACGAAATCCTGCTGGACGTGCACGCCGCCGGGGTGAATTTCCCCGACACGCTGATCATCGAGGGTAAGTACCAGTTCAAACCGCCCTTCCCGTTTTCCCCGGGCGGCGAAGCGGCCGGGGTAGTCTGCGCCGTGGGCGAAAAAGTCAGCCATCTGAAAGTCGGCGACCGGGTCATGGCCCTGACCGGCTGGGGCAGCTTTTCCGAGCAGGTCGCAGTACCAGGTTACAACGTGCTGCCGATCCCGCCGTCCATGGACTTCAACACCGCCGCCGCGTTCAGCATGACCTATGGCACCTCGATGCACGCCCTTAAACAGCGTGGCAACCTGCAACCGGGCGAAACCCTGCTGGTGCTCGGCGCTTCCGGCGGAGTCGGCCTGGCGGCCGTGGAAATCGGCAAAGCCATGGGCGCCCGGGTGATCGCCGCCGCCAGTAGTGCTGAAAAACTCGCTGTGGCCAAGGCTGCAGGTGCCGACGAACTGATCAACTACAGCGAAACCAGCCTCAAGGACGAAATCAAACGCCTGACCGATGGCCAGGGCGCCGATGTGATCTACGACCCGGTCGGCGGCGACCTGTTCGACCAGGCCATCCGCGCCATCGCCTGGAACGGCCGCCTGCTGGTGGTCGGCTTCGCCAGCGGACGCATCCCCGAATTGCCGGTGAACCTGGCCCTGCTCAAAGGCGCCGCGGTGCTCGGCGTATTCTGGGGCTCGTTTGCCCAACGCCAGCCGCAGGACAATGCAGCGAATTTCCAGCAACTGTTTGGATGGTTCGCTGAAGGTAAATTGAAACCGCTGGTGTCGCAGGTTTACCCGCTGAGCAATGCGGCGCAGGCCATTAACGATCTTGGCCAGCGCAAGGCGGTTGGCAAGGTTGTGGTGCAAATAAGATAACTCAGGAAGTCTGAGCCGAACTGGTGCGGCTCAGACACCTTCGCTAAAACTGAGGCTGACGATCTACTGACCAGCAGCTTGTTGCGCAAATAAAACCTGTAACATAATTAAGTTTACTTCCTTAAAAACGATAAATATGTAACACAGTAGACGACACCCTAGAGATCACTCTGTCCCATACAGACAAGGAGTGACTGTATGGATAACGGATCAGTAAACATAGTTCATGGAAACATTGCACACACCACCCAAAGTAATGGCTTCTTCACCATAGGCGGAGGCGGAGGTTTTTTGGGTAGTGGAAGTGCCGGGCGCCGCAGACGAGCAAAGCGAATTAGGGCCTTGGAGCAGCAGCGGCGTGAAGCTGCCGTCGCCGTTCACCAACAAACAATTGCAACACAAACCCTTCAATATGAATCCTTTCGCAACGCACTTGATGCTGAACACTTATCTCGTCGCACCGTTCTGGACCAAGTGATTCAAGCCGAGTTAAACAATATACATCCCTTAGTCAGGGTTGATCGCGAGGCACCCGGCAGTTTTGCCATACTTAAAGACAAAGCAAGTGTTGATCACTTGTTGACCGTGAAAAAAAACGAACTTCAAGCACAAACTGCCAGAGCCAATGAATTCTTTGGTGACTCAGCGCTGAACAAAACGACCCAGGATTACCTGAATAGACTTCAAGAACTTGGTAGCACAGCAAATGCTCACCAGTCCTGGGCTTCCTCATACGACGCCGCACAAGCAGCACAGACGCTCACTGAAGTAATCCGCAGATTGTCCGACCAATCGTATGCACTTTCTGTTAAGAACAGCCAATTCGTAGACGAATGGCGTGCGCGCCAGGAACAGTGGGAGCGAGAAAACCGAAAACAAAGAGAGTTAATAAAGGCTCAAAAAGCCGACGTAAAAGCGTTTCGAAAGCACAACGAACAGCGACGCCTGCAAGCTATAAGAACAACCAATACCGTAAGTGCCCCCGCAGCGCTTGCGGCATCACGACCTCTATTAATGACTACCTCGGCTCTTTTGAGCCCAACGTTTCTCGAAGCGGCGCTGGACGTTGCCCTCGGCGATGCCATGGCAGAGTTGCTCAGGATTGCGAGGCTCAGAACAGGGCAAATAGCGGGCACCTTCATTACTGCAATGACTTACTCCCCTGTACTGGGCGACGCTCAGTTGACCGCGGCTCAGCGGGATCTTGCGATCAAAGCCCTGAGCGTTCCAGCAGAAATGATGGAATTGCCGGCTCACCTGGACTTGCGCAAAGTCGCCGATGAAAGCGGTACAGTGGATCTCGATTATCGAATCCGCGTCGAAACCCAAGCAGCGGAAACGAAAGTTCTCGTTGCGAAAACCGATGGAAACATTGTGCCCAATGCGGTCAAGGTCGTTGCCGGCCTACTCGACCCGCTGACAAACAGTATTCAGATCATCGGCGAAGGTTTTTCCCCGATCACTTTGCGGCTCACTGGAACTGCACAAGAAACACCAGTCAGCGCACCACCCGCGGGCTATTCAGGACTGGTCATGGCTTCTGGTCAGCCACCTGTGGAGACCATTCCGACTGGAGCAGACACGCGCTTCAATGACCGCCTGATAGTGTTTCCCCAACATTTGGGGCTGCCCCCCCTCTACGTTGCCTTCAATACACCATGGGGCCATCCCGAAGTGGCGAGCGGTAGTGGTCAGCCGACGACAGATGATCTGCGCGGATTGACTCAACAAAGCACTGCAGCCGCCATTCCAGCGCAATTGGCAGACCAGTTACGAGGGCTGCAATTCTCATCTGCTGACGAATTTAAAAAAAATTTCTGGAAAACGACGGCGAAAGATACCGACCTGAGCCGAACGCTCTACGACCTCAATGCTAACAGAATGGAAAAAGGGTATGCCCCGATCGCCAAAAAGAGCGATTGGGTGGCCGATTCCAGAAAATTTGATCTGCGCTATCTCGAACTACCAACAGCGGCTAGAGACACATATAACTTCGATGAAATGGGGATAGTTACCCCAAAAGGGCTGCCTGGTACAACCGACGTCGCTTCTTTTGATTCGACCTGGTCGCTTCCTGGGAGCCCGGTAACCAAAGCGTTTGATGCAGCACGACAGGTGTTCAGTGCAAACGCAGCAGGCACGGTTTCAAATCCACCAAACTGGACGCCACTCACCCCCCCTGGCACCGAGCTCCTCGGCCCGACGTCTCTGCCGGGGGCGCCTGCACGCATTCCAGCGTATCCCGGAGGAACGGCCACACCCCTGCCCCCACAGAATGAAACATTTCCCGCTATTGACGTAGCTGAAGCCGCCACCGGTATTCTCTGGTTGCCGACGGATCCTGGGTTGCCGCCGCAGTACGTCCTGTACATCGAGATACCGGTAAGACCGCTGGAGGTGGGTACCTATGATGATTTGAGTAGGCGTAGCATCAAAGATGGATTGGATATAGACCATATTTCTTCCAGGAAAGCCCTTGAGAGATACATTTTGAGCTCATTCCCGGACACAGACCCCCGCGAATTGAGAGACTATCTCCACAGGGCACCAAGTATTGCAATTCCTTCCCATATCCATCAAAAATTTAGCGAAACATATGGGGGGCGAAATAGTAGTTCCAAGCAAGCGGAAGACGCAGCCAATCTTCGCATCGCTGTAGATAAAAATGTTGACGCGATCAAGCAGGGACTGCTCGAACACGAATTTAGCGAGATCGACATCGAGTCGGCCCGCGCGCAATTGCATGAGCTCCATATGGAACAAGGGTGGTATTAATGAGCAATTCAAAAATTGAAATCTGGATAGAAAACCTTGGCCAACGCCATGATGCATTAATCGCTCGCGAGATAATTCAAAACCAGCCGTTGATAGAGTTGTATCCCGGAAGGGATCTACTCTACCTAGAGCCGGAGACAGGTATAAGCTTGAGTTTTCTGGGGAAGACAAAGCGTTTCGAAGCACTATTCGTTACACTATTGAAATCCACGCCATCAACTACTGAATACAAAGGTGAACTGCCAGAACCGTATTCAGCAGGAATGAATCAATCCGATGTGCACACGATCCTTGGCATGCCATTTGAAGCCAAAGGACCAATTAAAATGCCACAACCCATGGGCCAAACAGGGGGTTGGGAAGCGTACCGCCTCGATCCTGAAAAACACCCAAATGTGAAGGTCGTTTTTCAGTACACCGCCACCATGCAGGTAAAAACGCTGGTCTTTACCCTAATCGACAAAGATCACGACTAACAAAATAACCTTGCCCATTCCAGCGTGGGCAAGGCAGTGATCTACGACGTCGAAGTATCAATATGGAAGTCAAATAAATGGAACTTAAACAAGCAATCCAAGACTACACTGAACATGAATTCCTGAATTTCATAAAAAAATATGGTCCGTGGATGTTTCGGAACATGAACACGACAAACTTGTTTCGCACTTCGATACCATCTGTCAACATCCGATGGGAGCGGACCTGCTTTTCTACATGGACGACTTTGACGAAGAGTCATCACCTGAAAACGTATTGGCAACACTAAAGGGGTTTCGCGCTTACAAGAAGCTGCCCGGCTTCAAGGAGCAACAACCGGGTGAGATTCCCCCGGAGACCGAAAACAGTAAAGCGTTCGTCGATACCCCTGGCGTCTATTACGTACCCTTCTCCCGCGCTGCTGAAGGGCCAGTTGTTATGACGGTCGCCGCAGGAGCAATGGCCTCCTTCGAGAGCATCTTGCAGGCTTTACAAGAGGCAACGCTCAACGCGGTTGCGCGCTTCAGCCGGCTGGCCACTACTCAGGGAAGTCACGTCATAGGCAAGTATGTGGACATTCTCAGTTTCCATATGAAGCTGGGCTATTCCGAGCGCTACGCATTGAGTGTTCCGCTTTCCGAATTAGGATTCAATGAACCCGTGGACTGGCAAAGCGTCGCTGAGGCTAAGGGTGAAGTAAGCCTTCCATTCAGACTTGGATCTGGAAAAGCCTTTGAGCTTGGCGATATGATGTCGGCCGTCCATCTTGCAACAACGGATGGCAAGCTTATCGAGTCAAGTGTCAAGGTCAGAAGAGCTGTGAGCGCATCTCATACAGGCACTTACAAATTCACTAGCGAAGACGATGCGGCAATCACCTTGATCTGGATTTCTGAACGCCGTCCGCTCGATACCTCGAAGAGATATCGCAGCACCATCATTTCACGCAGCATTCCAGCGATTCAGACATTCGCCAATCCCTCTGACGTAAAATTCGACGACTACGTAGTTGTCTTCCCTCCCAACTCAGGCTCAGCCCCTCTCTACGTCATGTTCCAAAACAACCCGGGTTAATCACGAAACAAAATCAATGCCCCATGCTCACACAGAGCACTCGACAATGATGTTGCCCCACTCTACCCGCGCCGCCCTTGCACCTAGGGCGACGTGAGTCGATTCAAGTTAAAGCAACACCCGGATCTCCTCCGGAAGAAACCGCACATAGCGGCTCGCCGGATAGGACTTGCAGCGCCTGACAATCGAAGGGACGCTCGCGTTGAGCGTGTTGATCAGCTCCAGACGCTCTTCGTCTGGCAACTGCGCTGGTGATAGCGAGTAGGTCAGGTAACTGCGGGTCCAATCGAACACTGGCAGGTCCACCCAGGTGGCAACTGGAGTGCCCGATGCTGCACGGGCGATACTTGCGCACTTCAACTTCGCCAGCTGCTTGTTGGCGTGAAACGGCAGCTGGCTATCCAAACGGAAATCTATTGGCGCGATTACGGCGATTTCTGCGGGATGGTCGCTGGTGATTTCCCAGGGCTTGAATCGCCATTGGCTAACCGCTGTCACGGATGCTTCGCTGAGGTCTGGATGAGCGTCTTCCATAACAGCAACCTTACTGACAGAGCCATCGGCATGCACGGTCAGGCTGACTTGCAGCTTGCCCGTTATGCCAGCCCGATGAAGCTCCACAGGGTATAACGGCTTGGGATTGTACTCGGGGATCAGAAACACCTCCCCGGCCCGGACATCCAGCGCCATCACCCATAAAAACACGCCCACAAGCCACCGCATTTCTCCTCTCCTTTAGTCACTGCACACCAGGCCTGGCGGCAATACAAAAGGTTAAAGAGCGATGGCATCGAGCTGAAGACCACAACTTCCTGTAAAAACGCAGGATATTTCCCAAAGAACTGACCTACATCCCTTGGCTAGGGGTCGTCTTAACGAAATGGGTAACACTTCCTACAACCCGTTACCTGGACGGTAGGGTCGCAGACAGTCCAGAGCCAGTATCAAGGTGGCGAGCACTCGCCTGATCAGCCTTTGATTTACAACGCTTGAGCCGCGCCTCCAGATTCCGGTCTGGCATGGCGTGGCTGCGCAGGGCGTGGGCGGTCTGCTCGACATAATCGCGAGTGGTGCCGTAACGTCCGCAAGCGTTTTCGAACACGTGGCTGAGCACATGGTCCGGCAGGTTGCCGGCATAGCTGGGCAGGTGCCGCTCCAGCACAAAGCCCAGGGCCTGAACCTGACTTCCGTCTTCAAGCCGGCAGTTGAGCCAGTGCGGACGATAGGACGGGAACGGCATCTCGCGCTGCCACAACGCGTAGAGCGAGGCTTCGAGCTGCTCTTCGGGCAGGCGATAGGCGAAACCGCTGCAAGAACCGCCACGATCCAGGCCAAACACCAGGCCGGGCATTTCCGGGGTGCCGCGATGTTCGTGGGACCACAGGTACAGGCCGCGATGATAACCATGCACCCGTCCGCGAACCCGCTCCACCGCCGTGCATTCAGGGCGCCAGATCAGGGATCCGTAAGCGAACAGCCAGACCGGACCGCCCTTGTGGCGCGCCATGGTCGAATGCATCGAACCGAGCAATTGTTCGTGAGTCAGCTGCGGCCCCAGATCGAGCCGCGGAGGATAAGCCATATTCAGAAAAGCAGATTCAATGGCGCTCATGGCGAATAGCGTTCAGCTCCCCGCGGGTGAAGAATTACTTAATAGAACGCACCGCTGTAACAATAAGGCACATATGTTTTAAGGCAATTTGAGTGCCATGGCACAAATTTTTCTAATTGCCTGCAAGATATATAACCTACCGGTATTTATATGATTTTATAAATACCGATAAGCTATATAGGGAGTTATAACCCTGTAGGAGCGAGCATGCTCGCGATGGTCGTCAACGATTATGCGGGGCGGCTGGTTCCCCGCGGTGTTCTTGAGTCCATCGCGAGCATGCTCGCTCCTACAGGGTGGAGTGGCAGCATCAAGAGCGCGTCTCAGGAGCGCGGATCAAGACCGCGGCGCATACGCAAATACGTCGGCGCGCATCTGGTGGGCGTCCATCCCCGCTTCGACCAGCGCATCCAGTGTGCCGTAGACCATGGCCGGTGACCCGCTGGCGTACACATGCAGGGGCTTGAGATCAGGGAAGTCTTCGCAGACCGCTTCATGCAACATGCCGCAACGCCCTTCCCAGCCGCATTGATCGCTGACGACTTTATGCAGGAACAGGTTGGGTAGCTTCAGCCATTCATTCCAGTGTTCGATCTGATAAAAATCTTCGGGACGACGCACCCCCCAATACAGATGCACCGGATGCTTGAAACCGGAGGCCCGGCAGTGTTCGATCAGGCTATGGATCTGGCCCATGCCGGTACCTGCGGCGATCAGCACCAGCGGACCGTCCGGCAGTTCTGCCAGATGGGTATCGCCGAACGGCAACTCGACCCGCACCGTGGTGTTGCGCCTGAGCTGGTCGATCAGGTTCAACGCACTGGTTTCGCGCGCCAGCACATGGATTTCCAGGTCGCGCCCGGCGTGTGGTGCAGAGGCCAGGGAAAATGCCGACTTCTCGCCGCTCTCGCGCTGGATCATCAGATACTGACCGGCGTGATAGCGCGGCGGTTTGCCAGCAGGCGTCCGCAAACGCACGCGCCAGGTATCGCCCCCCACGTCCTTGCACTCAATGACCTGACACGACAGGGTGCGCACCGGCAGTTCTCCCAGCGCGAGCACGCCATCCCACAGCACGATGCAGTCTTCCAGCGGCTCTGCTATGCAAGTGTAGAACTCGCCATGGTCACGCACATTGCCGGCTTGTTCGACACGGCCTTCCACCAGCAACGCAGCGCACACGTGGCAATTGCCGTTGCGGCAGCTTTGCGGGCATTCATAGCCCAGGCGCCGCGCACCATCGAGAATCCGCTCGCCGGGCAGAATCTCTAGCACCGCTCCGGAGGGCTGCAAGGTTACACGCATCAATCTATTCCTAACTGATTCCAGATGGCATCGATCCGTTGGGTCACGGCGTCGTCCTTGACGATCACCCGACCCCACTCGCGAGTGGTTTCGCCCGGCCATTTATGCGTGGCATCGAGCCCCATCTTCGAACCCAGGCCGGAAACCGGCGAGGCGAAGTCGAGGTAATCGATCGGCGTATTGTCGATCATCACCGTGTCGCGCTTGGGGTCCATGCGCGTGGTGATGGCCCAGATCACATCGTTCCAGTCCCGGGCATTGATATCGTCGTCGGTGACGATAACGAACTTGGTGTACATGAACTGTCGCAAAAACGACCAGACACCCAGCATTACCCGCTTGGCGTGGCCGGGATACGACTTCTTCATGGTCACGATGGCCATGCGGTACGAGCAGCCCTCGGGCGGCAGGTAGAAATCGGTGATTTCCGGAAACTGCTTCTGCAGGATCGGCACGAACACTTCGTTCAGCGCCACCCCGAGAATCGCCGGCTCATCTGGCGGACGGCCGGTGTAGGTGCTGTGGTAGATCGGCTTGATCCGGTGGGTGATACGTTCGACCGTGAACACCGGGAAGCTGTCGACTTCGTTGTAATAGCCGGTGTGGTCGCCGTATGGACCTTCATCAGCCATTTCGCCCGGATGGATCACGCCCTCAAGGATAATTTCGGCAGTGGCCGGCACTTGCAGGTCGTTGCCACGGCACTTCACCAGCTCGGTACGGTTGCCACGCAGCAGACCGGCGAAGGCGTACTCGGAAAGGCTGTCGGGAACCGGGGTGACCGCGCCTAGAATAGTCGCAGGATCCGCGCCCAATGCCACGGACACCGGGAACGGCTGGCCTGGATGCTTTTCGCACCACTCACGGAAATCCAGCGCGCCACCACGATGGCTCAGCCAGCGCATGATGACCTTGTTACGGCCAATCACTTGCTGACGATAGATGCCGAGGTTCTGCCGGTCCTTGTTCGGGCCTTTGGTGACGGTCAGGCCCCAGGTGATCAGCGGGCCGACATCGCCAGGCCAGCAGGTCTGCACCGGCAGCATGGCCAGATCGACGTCGTCGCCTTCGATCACGACTTCCTGGCACACCGCGTCCTTGACGACTTTCGGCGCCATCGAAATGATCTTGCGGAAAATCGGTAGCTTCGACCAGGCATCCTTCAGGCCTTTGGGCGGCTCCGGCTCCTTGAGGAATGCCAGCAGCTTACCGATTTCGCGAAGCTCGCTGACAGATTCGGCGCCCATGCCCATGGCCACCCGCTCGGGGGTGCCGAACAGGTTGCCGAGCACCGGGATGTCGTAACCGGTCGGTTTCTCGAACAGCAGCGCCGGGCCCTTGGCCCGCAGCGTGCGGTCACAGACCTCGGTCATCTCCAGCACCGGCGAAACGGGAATCTGGATGCGTTTCAACTCTCCGCGCTGCTCAAGCTGCTGCACGAAATCCCGAAGATCCTTGAATTTCATTGACGATGGCACCCTCAAAATAGGCGTACATCCTACCTGCTATGCCGCCCGCTGGCAGCCCGTCACGCTTCACTTGGCTGCATTCACCGGGCCTTTTTTCAGCTTTTGCGTGGCTTGCAGATCGACAAACAGCGGCTCGAGGATCGGCGCCACCAACCGCGCACCGACTTCCGAGAGGTGATTATCGTCGGTGTACAGCGAATAACCGCCGAGTTCGGCGCGGCACAGCCCGCTTTCACCACACAGTCGTGGCGCCGGATCGACCACCCGTACCGCCGGGTCTTGCGCCAGTTGTGCGAACAACTGACTGATGAACGCCTGACGCTTTTGGTGTTCGCCAACCGCCAGCCCGACGTCATCCACCGGGCGATCGAGCATTGCCAGGCGCGTGAGTCGATAAGGCGGGCTGAAAGCCTGCAACGGCGCCTCTTTCACCAACCAGACGCGGTGACCGCCGGCGCGCAATTGCATCACCCGCGCCCGCAAACCTTCGGCCAGACGCTGTTCGGCAACAGCACGGTCGTAATGACCGTCGGACTTTTTCAGCGCGTGGCCCAGATCACCTCTGACGTCGCCATAGAGGTACAGGCTCCAGCGCGCGACAAGCACTACATCACTAACGGTCTGCGACTTCAGGGCCTGCTCGATGCGCTGGTTGAACCGCGCGCAACGTGCATCGTGCTCCAATCCCTCCACTGGCACGCAGCCGGGAGAGCTGGCAAGGATCACACTGACGTCATGGGCGGTGGCACCGTCATCGAACACCGGGATCAGCGCCGTGGCATGACTGTCACCCCAGACCAGCGCCCGGGTCTGAGTATTTTCCGCGCCGTAGTGACAAAAGAGTTTGTCATCAGGCGTTTTGTCGTCCGCCAGGCACGCCATCAGCTCCGGCCGCCATTCGCGGCCCTTGGCATACTGCAGGGCCTGATCGGACAAGCGCCACGGCAAGCCATCGGTCCAGCGCAGGGTTTGCCCGGCCAGCCCCAGCACCACCACGCCAAAAGCTCCGGCAAGCAGAATTTGCCGGCGCCCGGCGAGCAGGCGACGTTCGCGAAACGGGGTCTCGATGAGCTTCCAGGACAGATAACCGAGCACCAGCGTCAACAAAATCAATCCGGCGCTGTCGATCGCACTCGGCTGATCGACACTGGCGTAGCTGGAGAACACGAACACCGGCCAGTGCCACAGATACCAGGAGTAGGAGATCAGGCCGAAGCCGACCATCACCCGAGTGCTCAAAAATTGTCCCACCCAGGTCTGGCGATGACCGTTGGCCAGAATCAGCGCGATGACACCGAGGGTCGGCAGCAGCGCGGCAGCACCCGGGAACGGCGTGGTCTTGTCGTAGCCGAACACTGCCAACAGGATCAGTGCCATGCCGAGCAGGCTAAGCGCCTGCGCCGCCATCGGCTTAAGCCGCCAACCATGTTTTGGCGCGACAGCCAGCATCGCACCGGCCAGCAACTCCCAGGCGCGCATCGGCAGCAGAAAGAACGCTTTCTCCGGATGGTGATTGACCGCCCACACACTCAGGCCGAAAGAAACCAGCAGCACACCGAACAGCGCCATGCGCCAGTGTTTCAAGCGACTGGACAGCAGCGTCAGCAATAATGGAAAGATGATGTAGAACTGCTCTTCCACTGCCAGCGACCAGGTGTGCAGCAGCGGCTTGAGGTCAGAGGCAACGTCGAAATAACCATCCTGACGCATGAACAGGATGTTCGATACGAACATTACCTGATAGCGCACCGAGCGCCCCAGCTCTTCGTAATCCTTGGGGGCGAGCAGGAACCAGCCCAGCGCCAGCACCGCGATGATCATGGCAAACAGTGCAGGCAGGATCCGTCGCGCGCGCCGCGCCCAGAAATCGACAAAGCTGAAACGCCCGGCCTGGCGCTGGTTCCAGATGATCGAAGTGATGAGGTAGCCGGAGATTACGAAGAATACGTCTACGCCGACAAAACCACCGGTAAAACCCGGGACGCCAAAATGGAACAGCACCACGGCAATTACCGCGACTGCCCGCAAGCCGTCGATATCCCTTCGATAAGCAAGTGTGCTCATAAATCTTTAATGCCAATACGTAGGTTGTTTTTTGTACAGCCGCACGCCCGACTCAGAGACGGTCACCTGCGCTGCTTGATGTTTTACCAGGTCACAGACCTTACCAGATCCGGAACCTCCCATGGCCCGGACAAAAAACAGACAAAAAAAATGGCGCCCCAAAAGGACGCCATTTTCGGATTCAACCCGCGATGTTACTTGCGCTTCATCGACAGGAAGAACTCATCGTTGGTCTTGGTCGTTTTCAACTTGTCGACCAGGAACTCGATGGCAGCGATTTCGTCCATCGGATGCAGCAGCTTGCGCAGGATCCACATGCGCTGCAACTCGTCGTCGGCGGTCAGCAACTCTTCGCGGCGGGTGCCGGAACGGTTGATGTTGATGGCCGGGAACACGCGCTTTTCAGCAATGCGGCGATCCAGAGGCAGCTCCATGTTGCCGGTGCCTTTGAATTCCTCGTAGATCACTTCGTCCATCTTCGAGCCGGTTTCAACCAGCGCGGTGGCGATGATGGTCAGCGAGCCGCCTTCTTCGATGTTCCGCGCGGCGCCGAAGAAACGTTTCGGTTTCTCCAGGGCGTGGGCATCGACACCACCGGTCAGCACCTTGCCGGAGCTCGGGATCACGGTGTTGTAGGCACGGGCCAGACGGGTGATGGAGTCGAGCAGGATCACCACGTCTTTTTTGTGTTCGACCAGGCGCTTGGCCTTCTCGATCACCATTTCGGCAACCTGCACGTGGCGGGTTGGCGGCTCGTCGAACGTCGAGGCAACCACTTCGCCGCGCACGGTGCGCTGCATTTCGGTTACTTCTTCCGGACGTTCGTCGATCAGCAGCACGATCAGGTGAACTTCAGGGTTGTTACGCGCAATGTTGGCCGCGATGTTCTGCAGCATGATCGTTTTACCGGCTTTCGGCGGTGCAACGATCAGACCGCGCTGGCCTTTACCGATCGGGGCGCACAGGTCGATGACTCGACCGGTCAAGTCTTCGGTGGAACCGTTACCGGCTTCCATCTTCATGCGCACGGTCGGGAACAGCGGGGTCAGGTTCTCGAAGAGAATCTTGTTTTTCGCATTTTCCGGACGATCGAAGTTGATCGTGTCGACCTTGAGCAGGGCGAAATACCGCTCGCCTTCCTTCGGAGGGCGGATCTTGCCAACGATGGTGTCACCGGTGCGCAAGTTGAAACGGCGGATCTGGCTTGGCGAGACGTAGATATCGTCCGGGCCGGCCAGGTAGGAAGCGTCAGCGGAGCGCAGGAAGCCGAAGCCGTCCTGGAGAATCTCCAGCACGCCATCACCGGAGATTTCCTCACCGCTTTTCGCGTGCTTTTTGAGCAGGGAGAAAATCACGTCCTGCTTGCGCGAACGGGCCATATTTTCTATGCCCATCTGTTCGGCCAATTCGAGCAGTTCGGTAATCGGCTTTTGCTTGAGTTCAGTCAGATTCATATAGGAATGACGTAATCATTTATGGAGGGGGGAAATTAAGCTTTTGGCTTAATGAGGCCGCGCCGCGGAGAAGGCGACAGGATCGCGTACTTATTCGAAAAGGAGTGCGTCGGCGACGGCTAGCAGGGGGCAATGGAGAAACCAGTGCGGGGCCGAATGTACCACCTGAGTTTAGGAGCGTCTAGCCCTCAATAACGAAAAAGCCCCGCTATTTGCGGGGCCTTTGACTGACGCCTTGTTGACGCTTAGATGTTGGCGTCGAGGAAAGCAGCCAGTTGCGACTTCGAAAGAGCACCAACCTTGGTCGCTTCAACGTTGCCGTTCTTGAACAGCATCAACGTAGGAATACCACGAACGCCATGCTTGGCAGGGGTTTCCTGGTTTTCGTCGATGTTCAGCTTGGCGACGGTCAGCTTGCCTTTGTAAGTCTCGGCAATTTCGTCCAGAACCGGAGCGATCATTTTGCAAGGGCCGCACCATTCAGCCCAGTAGTCGACCAGTACAGCGCCCTCGGCCTTGAGTACGTCAGCCTCGAAGCTGGCATCGCTAACGTGTTTGATAAGATCGCTGCTCATGGAATTCTCCAGGTTGTAAGCAAAAAAACGTGGCCCATCATAGCTGCCCTTCCCGTGTTCAGGAAGGTGCAGATGATTGACTCTTGCTATGGTGTTCCATGAGTTTTGGTATAGCTCATGTCCCTGCATGCCGGGATTTTGCAGGGAGGGGGTGTGCTGAATCAAAGCTTTGAACACTTCGCGTTGGCGCCAGCCTTTGATCGTGGCACGATGGCGAGGTAATCGACCGAGACCCCCTGACCATGCCGCAATCCAAAGCCAAGAATCTGTCCCTGATCGCCGCAATCGACTTGGGCTCCAACAGCTTTCACATGGTCGTGGCCAAGGCCCAGAATGGTGAAATCCGTATTCTCGAGCGTCTCGGGGAGAAGGTGCAGCTGGCTGCCGGTATCGACGAAGAACGTCACCTCAACGAAGAATCCATGCAGCGCGGGCTCGACTGCCTCAAGCGCTTCGCCCAACTGATCAACGGTATGCCCACTGGTTCCGTGCGGATCGTTGGCACCAATGCCCTTCGCGAAGCCCGCAACCGCAGCGAATTCATCCGCCGCGCCGAAGAAATTCTCGGCCACCCGGTGGAAGTCATCTCCGGTCGTGAAGAAGCGCGCCTGATCTACCTTGGCGTGTCCCACACCCTTGCGGACACTCCGGGCAAGCGCCTGGTGGCCGACATCGGCGGCGGCAGTACCGAGTTCATCATCGGCCAGCGCTTCGAACCGCTGCTGCGCGAAAGCCTGCAAATGGGCTGCGTGAGCTTCACCCAGCGTTACTTCAAGGACGGCAAGATCACCCCGGCCCGTTACGCCCAGGCGTACACCGCGGCGCGACTGGAGATCATGAGCATCGAGCACGCGCTGCACCGCCTGACCTGGGATGAAGCCATCGGTTCCTCGGGTACCATTCGCGCCATCGGCCTGGCCCTGAAGGCCGGCGGCCAGGGGTCCGGCGAGGTCAATGCCGAAGGCCTGGCCTGGCTCAAGCGCAAGCTGATGAAGCTTGGCGATGTCGAAAAGATCGACTTCGAAGGCATCAAGCCGGATCGCCGGACGATTTTCCCCGCAGGCCTGGCCATTCTCGAAGCGATTTTCGACTCCCTCGAGCTGCAACGCATGGACCACTGCGAAGGCGCCCTGCGCGAAGGCGTGCTCTATGACCTGCTCGGTCGCCACCATCACGAAGACGTGCGCGAGCGTACCCTCACTTCGCTGATGGAGCGCTACCACGTTGATCTGGAACAGGCAGCACGGGTCGAGCGCAAGGCCCTGCATGCCTTCGACCAGGTGGCCGAGGACTGGGATCTGGAAGACGGCGTCTGGCGCGAGCTGCTCGGCTGGGCGGCCAAGGTCCATGAGGTGGGCCTGGACATCGCTCACTATCAGTACCATAAGCATGGTGCCTACCTGATCGAACACTCCGATCTGGCCGGTTTCTCCCGGGAAGACCAACTGATGCTCGCGCTACTGGTGCGCGGCCATCGACGCAACATTCCCAAGGACAAGTTTGCCGACTTCGGCCATGACGGCATCAAGCTGATCCGTCTGTGCGTGTTGCTGCGCTTTGCGATCCTGTTCCACCACATACGTGGGACCCAGCAAATGCCCCAAGTGGCTCTGAAGGCCAAGGGTAACCAACTGGAAGTCGTGTTTCCGGAAAATTGGCTGAACGAAAACCAGTTGACCCAGGCCGACTTCGAAATCGAAGCGCAATGGCTGACTCGGGTCGACATCGTCCTGACCGCTCGCTGATTCGCCCCCCGTAGGAGCGAGCAGGCTCGCGATGAACCTGAGAGCACCGCGGGGCGTCAGGTTGCCAGCGTCATCGTTGACGATCATCGCGAACAGGCTCGCTCCTACAGAGAGCGGCGCTGAAACAAAAAAAGGGCGATCCACATGGATCGCCCTTTTTTCACCCGCCGACTGCCGTTACCGCACCGTCAGAATCGGGCTGCCCAACCGCTCCAGCAACGTCGCCTGGGCGCTGCGTGGATTCTGATTGCCAGTCGGTGTGTTGCGGATGTACCGGCCGTCCGACTGCAGGCTCCAGCTGTGGGTGTTATCGGTGAGATACAGCTCCAACTCTTTCTTGACCCGCATGATCAGCTTCTTGCCTTCCACCGGGAAGCAAGTCTCGACACGCTTGTCGAGGTTGCGCTCCATCCAGTCGGCACTGGACAGGAACATCTGTTCATCGCCACCGTTGAGGAAGTAGAAGACCCGCGTGTGCTCCAGGAAGCGACCGATGATCGAGCGCACGTGGATGTTGTGCGAAACCCCGGCAATGCCCGGCCGCAGGCAGCACATGCCGCGTACCACAAGATCGATGCGCACACCTGACTGACTGGCCTTGTACAAGGCGCGGATGATCTTCGGATCGGTCAGCGAGTTGAACTTGGCAATGATGTGCGCCGGCTTGCCATCGACGGCGAACTGGGTTTCCCGGGCAATCATGTCGAGCATGCCCTTCTTCAGGGTGAACGGCGCATGCAGGAGCTTCTTCATGCGCAGGGTTTTACCCATGCCGATCAATTGACTGAAAAGTTTTCCGACGTCTTCGCACAGCGCGTCGTCGGAGGTCAACAGGCTGTAGTCGGTATACAGGCGAGCATTGCCAGCATGGTAGTTACCGGTGCCCAGGTGCGCATAACGCACGATTTCGCCGGCCTCGCGCCGCAGGATCAGCATCATCTTGGCGTGGGTCTTGAAGCCGACCACGCCATAGATCACCACCGCACCGGCCGCTTGCAGACGGCTGGCCAGCTGCAGGTTGGACTCTTCGTCGAACCGCGCGCGCAGTTCGATCACCGCCGTGACTTCCTTGCCGTTACGCGCCGCATCCACCAGGGCATCGACGATTTCCGAGTTGGCGCCAGAGCGGTACAGCGTCTGGCGCACGGCCAGAACGTGCGGATCCTTGGCCGCCTGGCGCAGCAGGTCGACCACCGGGGTGAACGACTCGAACGGGTGCAGCAGCAGGATGTCCTGCTTGCTGATCACGCTGAAAATGTTCTCGCTGTTTTGCAGCAGTTTCGGGATCTGCGGGGTGAACGGCAGGTATTGCAGCTCACGCTGGCTGTCCAGACCGGTGATGCTGAACAAGCGCGTCAGGTTCACCGGACCGTTGACCTGATACAGCTCGGTCTCGCTCAGGTTGAACTGCTTGAGCAGGTAGTCGGACAGGTGTTTCGGGCACGTATCGGCAACTTCAAGACGCACCGCGTCGCCGTATCGACGGGAGAAAAGCTCACCACGCAGGGCGCGGGCCAAGTCCTCTACGTCTTCCGAATCCAGCGCCAGGTCGGCGTTACGGGTCAGACGGAACTGGTAGCAGCCCTTGACCTTCATGCCCTGGAACAGGTCATCGGCATGGGCATGGATCATCGACGACAGGAACACGTAGTTATCGCCGGCGCCGCCGACTTCTTCCGGCACCTTGATGATCCGCGGCAGCAAGCGCGGCGCTGGAATGATCGCCAGACCGGAGTCGCGACCGAAGGCGTCGATGCCTTCGAGCTCGACGATGAAGTTGAGACTCTTGTTCACCAGCAACGGGAACGGGTGCGTCGGGTCGAGACCGATCGGGGTGATGATCGGCGCGATCTCGTCGCGGAAGTAACGACGGACCCAGGTCTTGAGCTTGGCGTTCCAATGGCGGCGACGAATGAAGCGGACCTGATGCTTTTCCAGTTCCGGCAACAGAATGTCGTTGAGGATCGCGTACTGGCGGTCAACGTGACCGTGCACCAGTTCGCTGATGCGGGCCAGGGCTTGGTGCGGTTGCAGGCCATCAGCGCCCGCCTGTTCCCGGGCGAAGGTGATCTGTTTCTTCAGGCCGGCGACGCGAATCTCGAAGAACTCGTCGAGGTTGCTGGAGAAGATCAGCAGAAACTTGAGCCGTTCCAGCAACGGGTAGGACTCATCCAGCGCCTGTTCCAGCACGCGGATATTGAACTGCAGTTGCGACAGCTCGCGATGGATGTACAAGCTGCTGTCATCCAGGCCGGGAATGGCAATAGCCGGCGCCGCCGGGGCGGCCTCGACCACTACCGCGGGTGGAGCAGGCTCCAGTTCCGGCGGGGTTTCGGCAATTTGCTCGACCACGGGTTGAGCGTCTTTTACGGCAACTTCAGTGAGTCCTTCGGTATTCATTGAATGTTCCTGGGAGGGCTATTTCTGCTCTCGTAACAATTGAGCTGCGCGAACGGCAAAGTACGTCAGGATGCCATCAGCGCCTGCACGTTTAAAAGCGGTCAGGGATTCGAGGATAACCCCTTCGCTCAACCAGCCATTCTGGATCGCCGCCATGTGCATGGCGTACTCGCCGCTGACCTGGTAAACAAAAGTCGGCACTTTGAATTCTTCTTTGACCCGGCAGAGGATGTCCAGATACGGCATGCCTGGCTTGACCATGACCATGTCCGCGCCTTCTGACAAGTCCGCCGCCACTTCGTGCAGGGCTTCGTTGCTGTTGGCCGGGTCCATCTGATAGGAGGCCTTGTTGGCCTTGCCCAGGTTCAGCGCAGAGCCGACGGCGTCACGGAACGGCCCATAATAGGCACTGGCGTACTTCGCCGAGTAGGCCATGATGCGCACGTTTACATGACCGGCCACTTCAAGCGCCTCGCGGATAGCCTGGATGCGGCCGTCCATCATGTCCGACGGCGCCACTACCTGCGCGCCTGCCTCAGCATGGGACAGGGCTTGCCTGACCAGCGCGTCGACGGTGATGTCGTTCTGCACGTAGCCTTCTTCGTCGAGGATGCCGTCCTGACCGTGGGTGGTAAATGGGTCCAGGGCGACGTCGGTGATCACTCCCAGCTCGGGGAAGCGGGCACGCAGGGCACGGGTGGCGCGCTGGGCAATACCTTCAGGGTTCCAGGCCTCTGCGGCGTCCAGCGACTTGAGCTCTGTCGGCGTGACCGGGAACAGCGCCAGCGCAGGAATCCCCAGCTCGACCCACTTCGCGGCTTCTTCGAGCAGCAGATCGATGGTCAGACGTTCGACGCCCGGCATCGAGGCCACGGCTTCGCGACGATTTTCACCGTCCAGCACAAACACCGGAAGGATCAGGTCATCGACAGTCAGAACGTTTTCACGGACCAGACGACGCGAAAAATCATCACGACGATTGCGGCGCAGGCGGGTTGCAGGGAACAAGCGGTTGGCGGGGGTAAAGCTCACGGCAGACTCCTGAGCCCGCGCTTACGGGCGAGCGTGACAGTTATAAGCGACCATTATGACTAACGTATTACAGTTATGTGCACCCATGTGACAGGTAGTCGCATTCCATTGTCGTTGTAGGAAATGTTCACGTCGAGACACATTTGGACACTTTCATGAATGTGTCCGAAGGGTTAGGCTGCGCGTTCATTTCGCCAGCACCCAGACAATGCTCCAACAATTCCTGCAGGACTTCGGCTATTTTGCCTTGTTTCTCGGCACGTTCTTCGAAGGCGAAACCATCCTGGTACTCGCGGGCTTCCTCGCGTTCCGTGGATACATGGACATCAACCTGGTGGTGGTCGTGGCCTTCTTCGGCAGCTATGCCGGCGATCAGCTGTGGTACTTCCTGGGACGCAAGCACGGGCGCAAATTGCTGGCACGCAAACCCCGCTGGCAAATGATGGGCGACCGGGCGCTGGAGCACATCCGCCGGCACCCGGACATCTGGGTGCTGAGTTTCCGCTTCGTTTATGGCTTGCGCACGGTCATGCCGGTAGCAATCGGCTTGTCCGGCTATCCACCGGGACGCTATCTGCTGCTCAACGGCATTGGTGCGGCGATCTGGGCGTCGGCGCTGGCCGCTGCCGCCTATCACTTCGGCGCGGTGCTCGAGGGTATGCTGGGCAGCGTCAAGAAGTACGAGTTGTGGGTGCTCGGCGCGCTACTGGTACTGGGTCTGGTGCTGTGGCTGCGTCGTCGCTTCAAAAATGCCCGTCTGGCCAGAAAGATCTACGCCGACGAACAAGCCCTCAAGGCCAAACAAACCAAAGTCGACGGCCCTACGACGCCCACCGAGTGATGCGGTTTCTGCAGCAGTAGAGACCGATACCGCTCACCAGGCTGTAACTGAGCAGGCCGACCCAGCCCACCACGCTGGCCGGCCACAGCCCGACCAGCGGCGCCAGCCACATCAGCGGCACGTTCGACGCCAGCCGCAGCAGTTCCAGCTTCAACGCCCAGGGGCGATTTTCCAGCGCCACACCCAGCACGAACAATCCCCATGCCACAGCTCCCCAGCCCAGCACCAGGGCGGCCGTCGGCAAGTGCGCCTGCAGACTCATAACATAGCTGCCAAGAGCGATATAGACGCAGAACTGCAGCAAGACATAAAGCTGCTGCCTGGGGTCCAGCGCCACCTCGAATTTGCGGAACTGACTCAGGTCCGGCTTGCTCATCGGGTATTTGGCAGCGACGTCCGCCGGCCGCCAGCCGGTGCGCATGAACCAGATTCGCAGCTTGTCCCACAAGCGCTCGGCACGTCGTGCGTCCGCCCCTAACTGCACGTAGAACTGTACGTTCGCCCACAGCGGGTTCCAGCTCGCCAGTGGCGTGGTCACGCCAAAAACAACCGGCTCGTTGTCGTCTTCTTCCTGGAATGACCCAAACAGACGGTCCCAAATAATGAACACACCGCCGTAGTTGCGATCCATGTAGAGAGCGTTCTGTGCATGGTGGGCCCGATGATTGGAAGGTGTGACGAAAAACCACTCGAACCAGCCGAGCTTGGGAATGTGCCGGGTGTGCACCCAGAACTGGTACAGCAGGTTCAGCGCCGCGACACTGACGAACACCAGCAAAGGCACACCGAACACCGCCATCGGCAGATAGAAAATCCAGCTCAGCAGAAAACCGCTGCTGGTCTGGCGCAACGCCGTGGAGAGGTTGTAGTCCTCGCTCTGGTGGTGCACCGAATGGGCGGCCCAGAGGATGTTGCGCTCATGCCCCATGCGGTGCAGCCAGTAATAACAGAAGTCGTAAAACACGAAGGCGAACAGCCAGACCCAGACACTGTCGACCGACAGCTCGAACAGTGCCAGGTGCTTGAGCGCAAACCCGTAGGTCAGCAGTCCCACACCCTTGGTCAGCAGGCCAGTGGTGGTCGACAGCACGCCGGCACTGATGCTGTTGATCGAGTCCGCGAGCCGATAGTTGCGCACTCCGCGCCAACGGTCAGCCAGCAATTCGATGGCGATCAGCACGAAGAAAAACGGCACCGCATACAGAATGAAGTCCATGATGCGTCCCGATCGGATTCCAGAGGGCTGATCGTATGTGTAGCCGCGAATTTACCCTATGGCAACGAGTGACAAATTAGTGGACATTTAGCGCCATGAATCTGGAGAAAAGCCCATGAGCAAAAAAGTTGCAGTGATCCTTTCCGGTTGTGGCGTGTACGACGGCGCCGAGCTCCACGAGAGCGTCATCACCTTGCTGCGTCTGGACCAACGCGGTGCTCAGGTGCAGTGTTTTGCACCGGACATCGCACAGATGCATGTGATCAATCACCTGACCGGCGAGCAGATGCCCGAGTCGCGCAACGTGCTGGTGGAATCGGCGCGCATTGCCCGGGGCAACGTCAAGGATATCCGTGACGCGAACGTCGAAGACTTCGACGCCCTGATCGTGCCCGGAGGTTTCGGTTCGGCCAAGAATCTTTCCAACTTCGCCAGCGAAGGCGCCGCCTGTAGCGTACAACCCGATGTCCTGGCTTTGACCGAAGCCTTTGCCGAGGCCGGCAAACCGGTCGGGCTGATGTGCATCTCGCCGGCCCTGGCGGCAAAAATCTACGGCCCCGGCGTGACCTGCACCATCGGCAACGACACTGACACGGCCGCCGCAATGAACAAAATGGGCGCGACTCACACCGACTGCGCGGTCAGTGACATTGTCGAAGACAAGGCACGCAAGCTGGTCAGCACTCCGGCGTACATGCTGGCGCAAAGCATCAGCGAGGCCGCAACCGGGATCAACAAACTGGTCGACCGCGTGCTAGAACTGACCCACGAAAATGATGCCTGACACACATACACTGTAGGAGCTGGCTTGCCAGCGATGGCGCCCGCCGATTCAACATAGATGCTGGACGTTAGATCGCTATCGCTGGAAAGCCAGCTCCCACAGGGGTTCAATGCAGTTCTCAAGGCTTGCGTGATAGCCGGGTAAGAATTCGGTCCAGCGCATTGGCAAACGCCTGTTTTTCCCGCTCGCCAAACGGCGCCGGCCCCCCGCTCATTTGCCCCTGTTCGCGCAAATCGGTGAACAGGTTGCGCACCGCGAGCCGGTCTCCCATGTTCTGCGCATCGAATTCCTTGCCCCGCGGATCCAGCGCGGCCACGCCTTTCTTGACCAGACGGTCGGCCAGCGGCACATCGCTGCAGATCACCAGCTCACCGGGAACCGCGTGCTCCACCAGGTAATCATCGGCCGCATCCGGACCACTGGGCACCACGATCAATTTGACCAGCGCCAGGCTCGGCTTGATCTGCGGCTGCCCGGCCACCAGCACCACTTCGAACTGACGCTTGAGGGCGAACTTCACCACCAGGTCCTTGGCTGCCCGGGGGCAGGCGTCGGCATCGATCCAGACACGCATGTGTTTTTTCCTCATCTGAAAGCACCACGGGCAAGCCACGCCCCTACAGGTTAACGCTAAACCTGTGGGAGCGTGGCTTGCCCGCGAATGTGAGCGCAGCGAATGCTGTTTAAGAAACCTGCACCCGCCGCTTCTCAGCTACCCAACTACGACCATACAGCACGATGATCGCAATGATCGCCACGGCCTGGGCACTCAACGAATACGCATCCGCGTGGATCCCCAGCCAGTCGAACTCAAAGAACGGCACCGGCCGCGTTCCAAAGATCCCCGCTTCCTGCAATGCCTTCACGCCGTGCCCGGCGAACACCACCGACAACGCGCACAGCAGGCCGGCGTTGATGCTGAAGAACAACGACAACGGCAGCTTCGCCGAACCACGCAAAATCACCCAGGCCAGCACAACCAGCAGCACCAGCGCCGTCGCACCACCGGCCAGTACCGCGTTGTGCCCCGCCGGACCTGCCTGCAGCCACAGGGTTTCGTAGAACAGAATCACCTCGAACAGCTCGCGATACACCGAGAAGAAGGCCAGGGTCGCAAAACCGAAACGTCCACCGCCGCCCACCAGACTGCTCTTGATGTAATCCTGCCAGGCTGCCGCGTGACGACGGTCGTGCATCCACACGCCGAGCCAGAGCACCATGACGGCGGCAAACAAGGCTGTCGCACCTTCAAGCAACTCGCGTTGCGAACCGCTGACATCGATCACATACGCTGCCAGCGCCCAGGTCCCCAGGCCGGCCAGCAATGCCAGGCCCCAACCGCAGTTGACGCTGCGCACTGCCGACTGCTGCCCGGTGTTGCGCAGGAAGGCAAGGATGGCTGCCAGCACGAGAATCGCTTCCAGGCCTTCGCGCAGCAGAATCAGCAGGCCGGAAATGTAGCTCAGGGACCAGCTCAAACCGTCGCTGCCCAGCAACCCGGCAGACACTTTCAACTTGGCCTTGGCCACCTCCAGACGCTGCTCGACCTCGGAAACCGGCAGGCCGTCCTGCAATGACTGGCGGTACGCCATAAGCGATTTTTCGGTGTCTTTGCGCACGGTGGCATCGACGTTATCCAGCGAGCTTTCAACCAGTTCGAAACCTTCGAGGTATGCCGCCACCGACAGGTCATAGGCTTGATCGTGGTCACCGGCGCGGTACGCCGCAATGCTCTTGTCCAGGGTCGCAGCGGTGTAATCGAGCAACTGCCCCGGGCCACGCTTGACCTGCGGCGGTTGCGAACGCTGTGCACGGAACGTCGCCGCCGCCTGCGGACCTTCGGCGCCCTGCACTTCTGCCGGAGTCTGACGGGCAAGGTCGGCGATGTTGTAGGTTTTGTCGCTGCTGGCGTTGGCCAGGTCGACGCTGAAGCTGGCGATGTAGGTGGCCAGGTCCCAACGCTGACGCTCATCCAGTTGATCGGCGAAGGCCGGCATGTCAGTACCTTCGACCCCCAGGCCAACGGCGCTGTAGATGGCGTAAAGGCTCAGACGATCCAGACGTGAGGTATCACGCAGATTGGAGGGTGGGGGCGTCAGGCCGACTCCCGCCGGGCCGTCGCCGGCACCTGCGGCGCCATGGCAAACCGAGCAATGCTGAGCGTAAAGCGGCGCGCCGCGGGTTGGGTCCGGGGTAATGATAGGCGCCTGGCTGATTTCATAGGCGACCGCCAGTTTCGCACCCAGTTGCCGAGCCTGGCGAGCCACATCGGTGCCGTCCTGACGGGCACTGACTGCACTCAGCAAGCCGGCCACCCCCTGCTCCAGCGCGGCTTTTTCCGGTTTGTCCGGCATGCCTGCGACCAGGTCTTCCAGGGTTTTGATCGACTCTTGCTGCGCGCGGTACCCGGTCTGGTTGGTGATGCTGCCAGCTTGCACAGTGTCCGGGTAATCCGCGCTGATGTAATCGAGCAAATGCAACGCCTGCGGCGCGCCATCGACGGTGTCGGCCAGCAGTTGAAAGCTGCACGACGCGAACAGCGGCAGCAGCAACCAGGCCAGGAAACGGGATGGGGCAATCATGAATGAATCTCAATTGGAAATACGAAGTAACATATTGTTCACTTCCAACGGCTTTCACTCAAGCTTTGTCGGTCTTTCTTGTTTCGACGGTCGCGACCGCGCGCTGATGCCGGCATCGAAAAAGGCGACCACAAGGGTCGCCTTATTTATACCTGACAGTTTTACACCGTGGCTTTGCGCAGCGTGGCCATGAAAGCCGCCGCACCGATGAACAGACCGGCAAAGGTCCGGTTCATGCGTTTCTGCTGCTGGGGTGTGCGCAGCAGACGCAGCACTCTGGATGCAAGCCCGGTGTAACCGGCCATGACGATCAGGTCCACGGTCACCATGGTCGCGCCGATGATCAGGTACTGAGCCAGCAGCGGCGCATGCGGGTCGATGAACTGCGGCAACACCGCCAGCATGAACACCAGAGCCTTGGGGTTGCTCATGTTCACCAGGAAGCCCCGGAACACCAGGACCAGCGGCTTGCCCATTGGGCGCACGGCCGAATCATCGCTCATGTCACTTGGCAGCGCGCGCCATTGCTTGACCCCGAGGTAAACCAGGTACGCAACACCAAACCACTTGATCGCATAGAAGGCCGTAGCCGAAGCAGCGAGGATCGCGCCCACGCCGGCACCGACAATCGCGATCTGCAACGCCAGACCCAGTTGCAGGCCCAGCGCATTCCAGTACCCGCGCCAGAAGCCGTATTGAAGACCGCTGGACATCGATGCGATAGCACCGGCACCGGGAGTAAAACTGATCAACCAACAGGCGGCAAAAAACGCCAGCCACGTTTCAAGCTCCATCGCACACCTCGGCTCTTACACGTCACAGACGTCTAAGCTAATGCGGCTTTGGAAAGTTGACTACGACTTTTTTGTAGGAATTGGTCGAATATGCGGCTACTTCTCGAAACCGCTCGCAGGGAACACGTCACTGCCGCGCCAGCGCCGTACCGAGCGCTGGAAGAACAGGCTATTGGGCACCTGGACCATGGCACTGCCAGTGCCAAGCTCTTCAGCTTCTATCAGCGTGGTGTAAAGCAGATTGATCGCCACCACTCGCCCCTTCACGCCGGGTTTGTCGGTGGTGTCCACCAGTTCGACCACATCTCCGAGGCGAAACGGGCCAACGGTGAAGATCAGGATCGCGCAGAGCAGGTTGGAGAGCACGCTCCACATGGCGAAAAACGCTACCGCGGCCACCGCCACGAAACCGGACAAGGCAGTCCAGAGCACCGTCGCCGACACCCCGAGGCGTTCCAGCACGAAGATCAACGCGCTGCCCATGATCAGCCAGCGCAGGCCGCCACGCAGCGGCATCAGCAACTGCGGCGGAAACGGATAGCGCTCGCCCAGTCGAGTCAGGCCCTTGGCAACGAACCGCTGGGCGAGGTAGCCGGCCAGCAGGATCATCAGGATCTGCACGCCGAGCCAGATCGGCTCGACCCAAACCTGCGGCAGAGGCAATCTGAAGGCATCCATCAGGACAACGCCTCCAGCTCCGCCTGCATGCTCTCCAGCAGTTCCAAGGCTTCCATCCAGGCCTCTTCCAGCTCTGCTTCACGCACTTTCAGTTTGGCCTGTTCGGCCAGCAGATCGCGCAATTCGTTCTTGCGCGCAGGCTCGTAGATATCACTGTCGCCAAGGCTGGTGTCGATCTTCGCGAGCTTCTCGTGCAGCTTGCCCAGTTCGGCTTCGAGCTTTTCCGCTTCACGCTTGTGCGGAGCCAGTTGCTGGCGCAAGGCAGCCGCAGCCTGACGCTGGGCCTTCTTGTCGGTCTTGTCCGGATTGACCGGCGTGGTGCTGACCGGCGCATTGCGCTGACGATAATCCACCAGCCAACGGGTGTAGTCTTCGAGGTCGCCATCGAACTCTTCGACCTTGCCGTCGGCCACCAGGAAGAAGTTATCGGTGGTGCTTTTGAGCAAGTGACGATCGTGGGAAACCACCAGCACCGCACCACTGAATTCCTGCAAGGCCATGGTCAGGGCCAGGCGCATCTCCAGGTCCAGGTGGTTGGTCGGTTCGTCGAGCAGCAGCAGGTTCGGCCGGTCCCAGGCGATCAGTGCCAACGCCAGACGGGCCTTCTCGCCACCGGAAAAGTTCAGAACCGGTTCATCGATGCGCGCGCCGCGGAAGTCGAAGCCACCCAGGAAGTCGCGCAGGGTCTGTTCGCGCTCAGTCGGTGCCAGGCGCTGCAGGTGCAGCAACGGGCTGGCCTTGGCGTCCAGCGAGTCGAGCTGGTGCTGGGCAAAGTAGCCCACGACGGTGTTCTCGCCACGGGTCAAGCGGCCGGCCAGCGGTTCAAGCTCTCCGGCGAGGTTCTTGATCAGGGTCGACTTACCGGCGCCGTTAGGGCCGAGCAGGCCAATTCGCGCGCCGGGGGTCAGTTGCAGCTTGACCTTCTCCAGCACGGTTTTGTCGCCGTAGCCCAAGCGCGCATCGGACAGGTCGATCAGCGGGCTGGAAATCTTCTGCGACTCGCGGAAAACGAAGTCGAACGGCGAATCGACGTGGGCCGCGGTCAGCTCCTCCATCCGCTCCAGGGCCTTGATCCGGCTCTGGGCCTGACGGGCCTTGGTTGCCTGGGCCTTGAAACGGGCGATGTAGCTTTCCATGTGCGCACGTTGCACCTGTTGCTTCTCGTAGGCCTGCTGTTGCTGGGCCAGACGTTCGGCGCGGGCGCGTTCAAAGGCGCTGTAGCCACCGCGATAGAGGGTGATCTTGCGCTGATCGACGTGGGCCACGTGATCGACCACGGCATCGAGGAAATCCCGGTCGTGGGAAATCAGCATCAGAGTGCCGGGATAGCTCTTGAGCCACTCTTCGAGCCAGATGATGGCGTCGAGGTCCAGGTGGTTGGTCGGTTCGTCGAGCAGCAGCAGGTCCGAAGGACACATCAAGGCCTGCGCCAGGTTCAGGCGCATCCGCCAGCCACCGGAGAAATCTCCGACCTGACGATCCATCTGCTCGTTGGTGAAGCCCAGGCCGGCCAGCAGCTTGCGAGCCCTTGCGTCGGCGGTGTAACCGTCGGCGCTATCGAGCTCGGAGTGGTAGCGGGCCTGTGCGGCACCGTCATGGGCCGCTTCGGCTGCTGCCAGGTCGCGTTGCACCTGGCGCAGGCGCAGGTCGCCATCGAGCACGTAGTCGACCGCCAGGCGCTCGAGAGTGTCTACCTCCTGGCGCATGTGGGCGATACGCCAGTCGGCCGGCAGGAAGCAATCACCCGAGTCAGGGTGCAGTTCGCCCCTGAGCAAGGCGAACAGGCTCGATTTGCCGGCGCCGTTGGCACCGATAAGGCCGGCTTTCTGGCCGGCGTGCAGGGTCAGCTCGGCGTCTTCTAGCAGACGTTGCGGGCCACGCTGTAAAGTCAGGTTCTGAAGTCGAATCATAATGGCGGCGGAGTCTACCAGCTTCGCTCGCAACTGGCGCGAGTAGCACTATGTCCTCTGACCTGTGGAGCTTTTCCCTGACCACTTATGCCCATCCGGGTGTTGAGCAGGCATGCCTGCAATTGCAATCGGCGGGGGCCAATGTGTGCCTGCTGCTGTGTAGTGCGTGGTTGGGACAACGAGGCGTGGCCTGCGAAGAGCAGCGCTTGCAGCAACTGCGCAGTGTAGCTGTCTCGTGGGACACCGATGTCGTGCGCCCGTTACGCGCCTTGCGCACACAGTGGAAGGCCGCGGCCACGCAAGACGCCGATTTGCAAAGCCTGCGTGAACAAGTGAAGGCGTTGGAGCTGGAAGCCGAACGGCATCTGTTGTTGCGGCTGGAGAGAGCGGCGCAGAGTTGGCCGCAAAATGCCGGGGCCGATCTATCGGCCTGGCTGGAAGGTGCGGCGGCCGAGGCCGCCCACCTGCACCGCGACGCGCTGCATCAGCTGCGAGTCGCGGTAACCGGCACTTAGGAAGCGCTGGTTGGGGTCGTTGCTGCGATCGATGCGGCGGCCGGCGTTGGCGCTGGCGTGGCTGTCGAGGTGGCTGCTGCCAGAGCAGACGTTGCTGCCGGAGCCGGGTTGGCTGGCTTGGCAACTGGCGCGCTGGCTGGCTTGGCGGCAACCGGTTTCTTCACTGCAGGTTTCGCTGCGGGTTTCGCTGCGGGTTTTGCAGCAGCCGGTTTGGCGGCTGGCTTGGCAGCGGCAGGCTTGGCGGCAACAGCTGGTTTCGCTGCAGCTGGTTTAGCGGCGGGTTTGGCAGCCGGCTTGGCAGCAGGTTTCGCCGCAGCGGTGCGGGCAGCTGGTTTAGCGGCCGGTTTTGCAGCTGGTTTTGCAGCCGGTTTAGCGGCGGCGGTTTTAGCCACGGGTGGCTTGGCAGCAGTGGCTCTTGCTGCGGCAGGTCGTGCGGCGGCTGGTTTGGCAGCCGTGGTTTTAGCCGCAGGTTTTGTAGCGCTGGCAGCAGCCGGTTTTCTCGCAGCCGGTTTGGCAGCCGGTTTGGCTGCGGCAGTTTTAGCTACCGGCTTGGCAGCGGCAGGTTTTGCAGCAGCAGGCTTGGCCGGTGCTTTCGCAGCAGCAGGCTTGGCCGGTGCTTTCGCAGCAGCGGGCTTGGCAGCGGCTTTCTTCGCAGGTGCCGCAGCAGGTTTGGCCGCACGCAGGGACAACACCTTGCCGACAGCCTCTTGTACACGACCGACGCCCTGGGCCAGTTTCAGGCTTTCTTGAGCATCGCGTTTGAGTTGCAGGATGTAGCCACGAGTTTCCGACTGACGATCTTTGAGAGCATCAAGCAACTCCTCGAGATCGGTCACCGCCCCCTTGGCTTTGGCTTGTGCCTTGGCTTTGCCGGCTGCCGCAGCGTCCTGCAATTTGGTGCGGGACTTATGCAGTTTTTCTTGCGCTTTTCCACGCTGCTTTTCCAGCTTGGCGAGCAATTTTTCAGCATCAGCCAAGGCTTCGGAACAAGCGGTTTCCAGATGCTCGAGCAAGCTGCTCGAGAGTTGTTGGAGCAAGTGCAACGGAGTGTTTACTGGCTTCTTGGTGGCCGACATGGTTTACCTCCTGGCTGAAGTGAGTGCGGCTCATACTAGACCTCTGCTGCAACCGCCGCTAGGGCATGTTGACACTATCGAAAGCGTTGTGTTGCAACGGACCGGAAAACTTCTTCGCCAACGCAAAAGCAGTTCACCGTAGCGCTCCTTCACACTGGCATAATCGCTCGCATTTCAGATCGGAGATTGCCCATGTCGCGCTACCTGTTTTTATCGCTGTGCGTGTTTTTTTCGGTAGCCCAGGCAGTCGAAAACACCCCGGAAAAAGAAGCTCACGATCTCGCTTACAGCCTGGGCGCCAGCCTCGGTGAGCGCTTGCGCCTGGAGGCACCGGACCTGCAACTTCAGGCTCTGATCGAAGGCCTGCAACAAGCCTATCAGGGCAAGCCACTGGCCCTGAAAGACGAGCAGATCGAACAGATCCTGACGGAGCATGAAGCCCGGGTATCCATGCCGTCAGCTGAACCGCAGAGCGAAGCGGCGCTGGAAAAAGAGCACCGTTTTCTTGCCGAAGAAAAAGCCAGGCCAGGCGTGCGTGAGTTGGCAGATGGTGTGCTGTTGACCGAGCTGTCGCCAGGCAATGGTCCCAAGGCAGGCCCCAATGGCAAGGTACAAGTTCTGTACATTGGTCGCTTGCCTGACGGCACGGTTTTCGACCAGAACAATCAACCCCAATGGTTCAGTCTCGACAGTGTGATTGCAGGATGGCGAAGCGCACTGCAAAACATGCCGACAGGGGCGAAATGGCGACTGGTCATTCCATCGGCTCAAGCCTACGGCGCCGACGGTGCCGGCGACGTCATTGCACCCTTCACTCCGCTGATATTCGAAGTCGAATTGCACGGCGCAACCAGCTGACTGCAGATATGAAAACGGCGTGCCGTGGCACGCCGTTCCCGGGGCTTGCGGGAAACAATTCAGGCCTGAACCGAATCGACTTCCTTGTGAGCGGTGTGCAGCACTTCGATCAGACAGTCTTCCAGTTCGAAGCGTTCGTGCAACAGCCCGCCCAGTTCCTTGAATTTTTCGACGACGCATTTGCCTTCATCGCAAAGGTCGTTGAATGCGAGCAGCTTTTCGGTGATGACATCGATGCGCGGGTAGAGAGTCTCGGCGAGCTCCAGACCACGCTTGTCATTGAAGGCCTTGGCCTCCCCTGTCAGCTGTTCGTAGATCTCGAAATGCCCCGCCGACACGTAATCGACCAGCACGCCGCAGAACTCCTGCAAGTGCTTTCGATTCGTGGACAGTGCCTGCGGATCGGCTCCGAGCTTGTCGTATGCATCGATCAGCTCCTTGCGCTCCTGCAACCAGCGGTCGATAAGCAGGTGCACTCCACCCCAGCGTTCCTGAGCATTCTGACAACTTTCGAGCATGGTGATCTCTCTTCCCTTGTGGGTCAGCTGCTCTGTGCCCGTTCGCCTCTTGTCACATCGGTGGGCGGTCAGGCAGAGCGTCATCGAGCAACATAATTCCAATGACACGTGCGGGCCAGATTATGCCCGCGCGACACTGGCTTCAAGGTACGCAGGCGACAAAGTTCATACAAGTGTTTAATCACTTCGCAACGATCGGTGCGACGACTCGCCGCCGAGCGGTCGCTGATAGCTGATCCAGACGAGGCGCACCAACTGATAGACACTCAGAATCATCATCGGGACGAAGAACAATAAACTCCACTCCGCGATGCTCAGATCGAACAAGGTCCAGGAAATTTCCACACAATCGACCGTGCCCTCAAACATTTGTCGTACCGCAGTCAGCCACGATGAGGAAGCGAAAGCATCGGCCTGACCAGGCAAGCAGGTCGACAGGTGAGCTGCCGGATCACTTTGCAGCAATACTTGCCGCCCTGCCGTGACCGTCCCGGCGAGGCTGGAGAACAGTCCGAGCAGCCAGTACAGAAAACTCCCGACGCGGGACGGCCCGTGGACCGAAGCCATCAGGCAGACACCCGTAAAGAATGCCAGGCAAATCCGCTGCAGCACACACAAGCCACAGGGCCGCAGACCGACCACGTACTCAAGATAATAGGAAACACCCAGCGCCAGGGCACCCGCAATGAAAGCCATGAAGAACAAGGAGCGTGAGCAGGCCAAAGACATGGCTTTTCCAGTAACAGTTGAGACCGGTAGTTACGGTAGAGGAAAGCGCTCCGGCCTTTCAAGGCAGGTTGTCAGGGACACTTCAGCAGGGGTGTACGGATTTCTCGACACAGCGAGGGGATTAATGGAGTTCTGTCGTAGGACTTTTCTGATAAGGCCCGGGAAGGTCCAAATCCTACGCGTTCATCAATTTTGCAGCAGCTGGCGCCGGTCTCGCCAGTTGCTACAACAATGCGTACTTCAAGCGCGTGCGGGCACCGGCAAGGGAGCCGCGAGCAAGCGTTCATCCAGCAAGCCCAGGCCCTCCTGAAACAGCTGGTTGCTGCGCTCGGTATCACCCATTTGCGCAAGCAGCCGCGCCAGCTCGGCACAGGCTTCCGGATTACGCTGCACACGCAGGCTGCTCTCCAGATAGTCCCGGGCCTTGCCCCACAAACTGCTTTGCAGACAAAGCCGCCCCAGGGTCAACAGAAGGCTCGGATCAGCCGGGTGATCCTTCAGCCAGCCTTCGGCAGTCTGCAACTGGCGGGCTGGATCAGCGCCGCGAGTCAAACCGTAAAGACGCGCCAGATGGCTGCTGTATTGACGCTTGAGCGCCGTGCGCAGAACCTCCTCGGCCTCGACCTGAGCCCCCAGTTGACGCAACTGCTCAGCATAAGCGAGCACCAGCTGTGGTTCCTGACGCTGGGCCGAAGTCAGTTGCTGCCAAGCGCGCTCGAGCGACTGCAAACCGACCGTTCCATCTTCTTCGCGCTGCGCCGCCAACGACAGATTCGCGCCCCAGGCTCGACGTTCCAGATCGGCGAGTTCGGACGCTGGCAAGACTTTGTCCTTGCGCAGCTCCGGCAGCAGACGGATCACTGCCGACCAGTCCCCCCGCTGCTGATGCAATCGTTGCAACTGGCGCAGGGCTTGCGCATTACGGGGATGACGTTCGTGCATGGCTTGCAGGGTCGTCAGCGCGCCTTCCGTATCACCACGGTCCGTCTGTAACTGGGCATGAGTCAGGGCAATGGCCAACTCGGCCTGGGGTTGACGCTCGAGTGCGCGCTCCAGCAAGTTGTCACTTTCCTCATAGTGCCCTTGTTCGTTGGCGGCACGGGCAGCACCAAGATAGTAAAGCAGTGGCTGGCGCTCGGCTTCGGCGGCCCGAGACAAATGGCGTTGCGCGCTGGCCCAGCGCCCCTCGGCCAAATCCAGCTGACCGTGCTCGATCGCCACTTGCACCCGGCGACTTCGATTACGCCGCGACCACGGATTGACCACGCCACTGGAGGTCATCACCAGTTCGATCAATGCCTTGATGCTCCAGACCACCAGCCACAACACCGCCACCAGCGCCAAAGTTGCCCACAGGCTCGACTCATAGCGGAAAGACTTGTAGGCCACCAGCACATAACCGGAATGTTCGGCAATCGCCAACCCGAGTGCAGCTGTAGCGGCGATAACGAGAAACACGATCACATAAAGACGTTTCATGGCGTCGCCTCCTGCGCAGGATTAGCGGCAGGTTTGGCCATTGGCTTGATCGAGTCCTCGGCGTTGACGTTGCGCCGCTCCAGATAGCCCTGCACCGCGCTCAGCGTGCCGGTCAGGTCTGGTGTGATCACGGAGACGGGCTGCTTGCTCAATTCAACAACCTGCTCAAGCATCACTTTGCTTTGCGGGTTGTCCGGGTTGAAGTTGCCCTGGAGTACGTCCCGCGCTTCATCCAGCGCCTGGGTGTAAACCGCTGCCTGACCGTTGAGCGCAGCCCATTGCGCCTGCTCCAGCGCCAGGCTCAGGGCCAGGCGCACCTGGCTCAGGCTTTGACCGGCCAGCAGGGGGCGAACATTTTTGTCGGCATTGAAATCGATACGGATATAGCGTGAGATCTGATCCCACCACTGCGCCCAACGACTGGCACCGTCGCCATCGGCAGTCAGGCCCAGCAGGGAATCGCCACGATCCTTGTACTCGGGTGCCAGCTCAGTGAGGCTGATCACCTGGTCACGCAGCGCGCCCAGACGCAGGAACAACCCGGTGCGATCCGGCTGATCGGTGCTGCGCAAGGCCACCAGGGTTTTGGCCACTTGCTCGCGGGCAGCGAAGGAGCCGGGATCATTTTGCTCGCGCAGAATTTCATCGGCGCCCTGCACCAACGCCTGGGCGCTGCTGATGTCCTGCAATGCAGACAGGCGCAGGCTGGCCAGTCTCAGCAAGTGCTCGGCCTCGGCCAGGCGCCAGTCCTTGCGGCTGGCGCCAAGGACGGTTTCCAGTCGTTGATTCAATCGCTGCTGATCACCCTGCAGCTGCGTCACCAGACGGCGGCGCTCTTCCAGTTCATCGACGCCGGGCAATTGCTCAAGGCGTGCACTCAGGCGCTGCTCGCTGAGCTTGAGGCTTTGCGCCTCGTCGCTCAAAGCTTGCACCCGACTCAGTTGCTGCTGAGTGGTCGCCTGCAGGTGCCGTACCTGCCAGACACCCCAGCCGCCCACCGCGACACCGACAGCACCAATCAACAGCGCGACTATTGCCAGCCCGTTGCCCTGGCGCTGTACCGCAGCAGGTGGCGGAGTTTCATCAACCGGTGCATCAAGCACTGGCCGGACGTCATCTTTAGGCAAGGCAGTTTCGCTCACGTATCCATCCTTTGCGTTAGAAAACGGGCACGGGGTGCTCCCGTAACGCCGTCAGCAAGGCCGCGGCATTGGCGCCACGACAATCCACAACAGTTTCAGCCCCGGCGGCACGGGCCATCTCGGCGACCCTGGGGCTTGGTACAAACACCGGCAACCGCGCCAACTGCGGCCACGCAGTGCCAGCCAGTCGATGCAGATGCTCAAAACCTTGTCCACTGCTGACCACCAGCCCGTTCAGGCGTTCCGCTTCGATCTGCCGGGGCAGAGCGGCTGGCGGGTATTGCGGCAGGTCGCGGCGGTATAACTCCAGATACTCGACACTAGCACCAAGCGCACGCAAACGCTCAGCCAGCAACTCGCGCCCACCCTCCCCGCGCAGGATCAGCACGCGCGCATCGGGCTGCGCGATAGCCTGGCGCAATACGCAAAGTTCGAGCAAGGCTTCGCTGTCATCACCCTCGGCGGGAAAGCTGACGTCCAGGCCGCGCTCTTGGAGTATCTGCGCGGTGGCCGCACCGACGCTGAACCACTTGATGCGCGGTGGTTGTGGCCAATATTGGTTGAGCAGTTCAAGACCGATCCGGGCGGCCGGCTTGCTGACGACGATCACGGCACAGTAACGATCCAGCGTCTGTACCACCTGGCGCATTGTGTCAGTAGCCGCAATCGGCACGATGTCCAGAAGCGGCAGGCAGCTACTGAAAATATCGCTTTGCGCCAAAAAACGGCTCAGCGCTGCCGACTCATCCGCCGGACGCGTCAGCAACAGGCGCCAACCGGTCACTCGTGGCCTGCCTCGCCATAGACCGCCTTGAGTATATCGTCGGCACCCTGGCTCAGAAGATCTTCAGCAACTTGCACGCCCAGCGCCTCGGCATCGCTACGCGGTGCACGGGCTTGCGCACTGAGCAGCAGACCACCGCTCGGATCGCCTACCAGTCCACGCAACCAGACCTGATCGCCCTCAAGCACGGCGTAACAGGCAATCGGCACCTGGCAACCGCCATTCAAATGTTTATTGAGGGCGCGCTCGGCAGTCACGCGGGTGGCCGTATCCTGGTGATGCAGCGGTGCCAGCAAGGCATGGATCTCGCTGTCGGCAGTGCGACATTCGATGCCCACCGCACCCTGCCCGCCGGCCGGCAGGCTGTCGTCGACACTGATGGCCGAGGTGATGCGGTCTTCAAAGCCCAGGCGAATCAGCCCCGCTGACGCAAGGATGATGGCGTCGTATTCACCGGCATCGAGTTTCGCCAGGCGGGTATTGACGTTGCCGCGCAGGAAGCGGACTTCCAGATCCGGACGCCGGGTCAGTAACTGGGCCTGACGGCGCAGACTGGAGGTGCCGACGATGCTGCCCTCGGGCAAGTCATCGAGGCTCGCGTAGGTGTTGGAAACGAAAGCATCGCGCGGGTCTTCACGCTCGCAAATGCAGAACAGTCCCAGACCTTCGGGGAAGTCCATCGGTACGTCTTTCATGGAATGCACGGCGATGTCGGCTTCGTTTTCCAACAGCGCGGTTTCCAGTTCCTTGACGAACAGTCCCTTGCCACCGATTTTCGACAGCGGCGAGTCGAGCAGCTTGTCGCCACGGCTGACCATGGGCACCAGGGTCACGAGCAGACCCGGGTGGGCGGCTTCAAGACGGGCTTTGACGTATTCGGCCTGCCACAGGGCAAGCGCGCTTTTGCGGGTGGCGATGCGGATTTCGCGAGTGGACATGGATCAATCCGTACTGAATAGATACGGCGGATAATAACAGCTCAGCCAAATCCACTTTGACTTGTATCAGATACTGCCCGGCCTCCCTGGCCCCGGATGTCCGGCAATCGGGTGTGCAATCCGCCTGTAAATGGCGAATTAAAGCTGTTGCATCATTTTTCGCACGCCAGCTACATGGCGCCGGCTGACGATCAGGGCATCACCATTGAGGCCTTTGAGAAACAGCTGGAAATGCCCCAGGGGTGTGCGCTGCAATCGTTCGATGCGCTCACGGGCGACCAAGGCGTTGCGATGGATGCGCACAAAACGGTCGCCGAACTCGTCTTCAAGAGCCTTGAGCGGCTCATCGAGCAGCACTTCGCCGCCTTCGTGGCGCAAGGTCACGTATTTGTGGTCGGCAATGAAATAGACCACCTGATCCAGCGGAATCAGCTCGATACCCTTACGGGTCCGGGCGCTGATATGGCTGCGCGGGCCGCTGCCGCTGTCGGCAGCAGGGCGGGTCAGTGCGGCGAGCTGAGCGCGGTTGGGGCGTTCGGCTCTCTTTAATGCGTCATGTAACTGTTCAGTTCTCACAGGTTTCACCAGATAGCCTACGGCGCTGGCCTGTAAGGCTTCCACGGCAAATTCATCGGGCCCGGCGCAAAATACTACGGCGGGCGGTGTTTCGCGTTCGCATAAACGCGCGGCCACTTGCAGGCCATCGAGACCCGGCATGCGAATATCGAGCAACACGATATCCGGTCTATGGCTGTCAATCAGTGCCAAGGCCTCTTCGCCATTCGTGGCGCTGGGCTCCAGGACACTGTATCCCTCGAGTTCGCCAACCATTCGGCTCAGGCGCTCGCGGGCCAGGGTTTCGTCATCAACGATCAGGACATTCATATTGCGCTGGATTCCTGCGTGAGTCTCGCACAAGGATAGCGTAGACAGGTGAAGTGACGTCTGTCACCGCGATCCACGCTAAGACTAGCGCGAGCGTCAAAAAGTGCCGCGAATCCGGCGGCTAAATTTTCATCCGCCGGGCGATTGGCGGTCCATGCCCGCACTGGCGATACATCGCCAAAGGGTTTGTTGATACGCAATCTGAACACCCCCCCTCTTCTTATAGCCTGCAGCCGCACAAAGGAGTGCGCCGATCCTACTTTCCAACTGTAGACGGTTGGCGGGACGTTATTGCTCAATTGGTAAATATCGTGTTGCAAAATTGCACAGGACCTGGCCCGAGCGGGCTCGCATTGCGAAAAAAAACCGGTCGACCAGCGTCAACGCCAGCAATGACAACCCTGCTATTATCCGCGCCAGCGTTCCACGCCTTCTTACTTCAAGCCGATACGAGCGAATTCATGAGCACTGACAAGACCAATCAGTCCTGGGGCGGCCGCTTCAGTGAACCCGTCGACGCCTTCGTCGCCCGCTTCACCGCCTCCGTCACTTTCGACCAGCGCCTGTATCGCCACGACATCATGGGCTCGATCGCCCACGCCACCATGCTGGCCAAGGTCGGCGTGCTGACCGATGCCGAGCGCGACAGCATTATCGATGGCCTGAAGACCATCCAGGGCGAAATCGAGGCCGGGCAGTTCGACTGGCGCATCGACCTCGAAGATGTACACATGAACATCGAAGCGCGCCTGACCGACCGCATCGGCGTCACCGGTAAAAAGCTGCACACCGGTCGCAGCCGTAACGACCAGGTCGCGACCGACATCCGCCTGTGGCTGCGTGACGAGATCGACCTGATCCTGGCCGAGATCACCCGCCTGCAAAAAGGCCTGCTGGAACAGGCCGAGCGCGAAGCCGCCAGTATCATGCCCGGCTTCACCCACTTGCAGACTGCACAGCCGGTGACCTTCGGCCACCACATGCTGGCCTGGTTCGAAATGCTCAGCCGCGACTACGAACGCCTGGTCGACTGCCGCAAACGCACCAATCGCATGCCTTTGGGCAGCGCCGCTCTTGCCGGCACTACTTACCCTATCGACCGTGAATACACCGCTCAACTGCTGGGTTTCGACGCGGTGGGCGGCAACTCGCTGGACAACGTTTCCGATCGCGACTTCGCCATCGAGTTCTGCTCGGCCGCCAGCATCGCCATGATGCACCTGTCGCGCTTCTCCGAAGAACTGGTGCTATGGACCAGCGCGCAATTCCAGTTCATCGATCTGCCGGACCGTTTCTGCACCGGCAGCTCGATCATGCCGCAAAAGAAAAACCCGGACGTGCCAGAGCTGGTGCGCGGTAAGACCGGCCGGGTGTTCGGCGCACTGATGGGCCTGCTGACCCTGATGAAAGGCCAGCCACTGGCCTATAACAAGGATAACCAGGAAGACAAGGAACCGCTGTTCGACGCCGCCGATACCCTGCGCGACTCGCTGCGGGCCTTTGCCGACATGGTTCCGGCGATCAAGCCCAAGCACGCCATCATGCGCGAAGCGGCCCTGCGCGGTTTCTCCACCGCCACCGACCTGGCCGACTACCTGGTACGTCGTGGCCTGCCTTTCCGTGACTGCCACGAAATCGTCGGCCATGCCGTGAAGTACGGTGTGGACAGCGGCAAGGACCTGGCGGAGATGAGCCTGGAAGAACTGCGCAAGTTCAGCGACCAGATCGATCAGGACGTGTTCGCCGTACTGACCCTGGAAGGCTCGGTGAATGCCCGCAACCATATCGGCGGCACTGCACCGGCGCAGGTGAAGGCTGCCGTGGTTCGCGGCCAGGCGTTGCTCGCCAGCCGCTAAAAGCTTCGCGGGCAAGCCCGCTCCCACAGGGTCAGGTGTATTCAACACTTTCCACTGTGGGGGCAGGCCAGCCTGCGACGACTGACTTCAGCACACTATAAATTTCACTTCCTGGACGCGATCATCGCCATAAATGCTGGCATCGCCGCTTCCTTGTCCGCTGCGATTTTCTGCACATTCGGGTTCTGCTCCAGCTTCTCCAGCAGCGCCTTGGCTGCCGGCAGTTCTTCCAACAGATCAATTCCAAACAGCTTTTTGGCAACTGCACAGGCCAGCGGCACGCTGTAAAGGAAGTACAGATCCGCCACGCTCAGGCTGTCGCCGGCCACGTAAGGACTGAATTTTCCGTGGCGGCCCAGGGCCGCGATTCCCTGTAGCAGTTCGGCCTTGGTCTTTTCCTTGATCGCCTCTGGCACTGGCGTACCAAAAAACGCCTCGCCGTAGCAGGCACGGCCCGGCAGTTCGAGGTACAGCTCGATTTCCTTGGCCAACGCCAACACCTGCGCACGTTCGAATGGATCTGTCGGCAACAGCGGTGTGCCCTTCTGGCTCTGTTCGATGTACTCGAGAATCACGCTGGTCTCATTGATGAAACCCTGCTCTACCTTCAACACCGGGACCTTTCCACGCGGGCTGATAGCCAGTGCCTCGGGGCTGGTGCCTGCGTAAAAAGGCACTTCTTCAAATGGCAGGCCTTTTTCCAGCAGCGCCAGTTTGACCATGTTGTAGTAGTTACTGACGGAGAATCCATAAAGCTTGATCATCACAAAGCCTCCAGGCCGTGCGGGGGTTGGCGGTGCCTGTTTATAGAACGCCTGTGCGTTTCTTGCCAGCAGCATCACGCACCTGAATGCGGGTAAACTGGCCGCCTTTCCCTGAGGAGCCTGCCATGAGCGAGCCAACCGATATCGACAACGACGAAGAAGAGTTCGCCGAAAGCACCCTGATCCAGGCCATCGAAAACCAGATCGAAAGCGACAACCCTCCGGCGGCCAAAGCCACCTTCAACAAGCTGACGCTGGTGGGCTACGAGCGCGAAGAAATCCTTAATTTGATGGCCCACGTATTAGCGGTGGAAATCGACGCGATCCTCGAAGAAGACCGCGCGTTCAACACCGAATGGTACGAGGCGGCGCTGCGTGCGCTGCCAGAGTTGCCCCCGGAAAAGCAGTAGGCATCGACACCGATTCCTGTGGCGAGGGGGCTCGCCCCCCGTTGGGTCGCCAAGCGACCCTCCAACAATTTCGCGACTGCTGCCCAGCAAAAACAGGGCGATTCGGCGTTCCTGCAGGCCCCCTCGCCACAGCGAAGCGAGCCTCACACAATTTGTTGCCAATCATGCCTGCCACCTTTCAGCCCCTGACTACACTGGGTAAACGCCGCTGCCTCGCAGCCGGCCGGGGAATGCATCCCAAGACAAAAAATCCCTGTCGCAAGCACTGGACATGCCGCGCAAGTGAGCTCACCTTAGTGGCGCTGTCGTCCAATTCCTAGAAAGTCTGGAGTCCTTATGTCGCTTACCCCTGAGTTGGTTGCCGAACTGGAAATCCTCGCACTCTTCAACCTGGACAGTTCCCAGGAAGGTTTGAAAATTCATCAGACCGCTGCTCCAAAAGCTATTGCCGCTGCCCAACGCCTGTTCGAAAAAGAATTGATCGATCAACCTGATGGCGGCTACCTGACCAGTCTGGGTCGTGACGCCGCGCAGAATGTGCAAACGCTCCTGACCATACTGAGCGTCCAGGAAACCGCCTGAATTTCGCCGTATAGCCCACGGAAAACCACATCAGAGGATTTCCGCGGGCTTGCTCTTTGACTTGCCATCGGCAAGCGATGGAAATCTGACGTCAAAATCACAAAATCAGCTTAAAAATCCCGGAGCCGAGGCGCTACACTGCGACTCATCCCGAGATTCCTTCCTCCGAGCCCTGCGAGCCGGTTTGAGCTGACATGACGAGCAACCATGAAATCCGCCCCGATCTGGACGAGGGAATCGACCGCAAGGTACTCGGCCAGCTGCGAGCACGCTTTCTGAAGCTCAACGAAGGTCGTCTGGCACGGGCCATGGAAGGGCTGTCGACACGCCAGCAAGGGGTTTTGACCCTGCTGCCGCTGTTTTTTCACGTCAATCATCCGTTGTTGCCAGGCTACGTTTCAGGCAGTACGCCGGCCGGGCTGTCGAAATTCGAGCCCGATGCCAATGTCCTCGCCGAAGCCCAGCGCCTGACCCGGTCCTTTTCCTACAAGCCACGCCATGGCAGCAATCCGCCGCGACCGATTCACGGCCTGTTCCTGATGGGCAGCCTCGGCACCCTGGCACAGGCCGACCAGAGCGATATGGATGTATGGGTCTGCCACGCTCCGGATCTGAGCGAAAGCGAACTCAACGAACTGCGCAAGAAATGCCAGTTGCTCGAAACCTGGGCGGCCAGCCAGGGAGCCGAGGCGCACTTCTTCCTGATTGACCCGACCCGATTCGTGCGCGGCGAACGCGATACCCAACTGAGCTCGGAGGATTGCGGAACCACCCAGCACTATCTGTTGCTGGACGAATTTTATCGAACCGCCATATGGCTGGCCGGACGCACACCGATCTGGTGGCTGGTACCGGTCTACGAAGAATCGAGCTACGACCGTTACACGCACACGCTGCTTTCCAAGCGCTTCATCCGTGCCGATGAAACCCTTGACCTGGGCAATCTGGCCTTGATCCCGCCAGGGGAGTTTATCGGCGCCGGGCTTTGGCAACTGTTCAAGGGCATCGAGTCACCCTACAAATCAGTGCTGAAGTTACTGCTGACCGAGGTTTACGCCAGCGAACACCCCAGGGTCCACTGCCTGAGCCTGCGCTTCAAACAAGCGGTGTTCGCCAATCAGCTCGACCTCGACGAGTTGGACCCCTACATCGTGGTATACCGGCGCATCGAGGAATACCTCATCGCCCGTAACGAACCGGAACGCCTGGAACTGGTGCGCCGCGCGCTGTACCTGAAGGTCAACCGCAAACTGACCGGCACCAGTCGAGCCCAGAGCTGGCAACGCGCATTGCTCGAGCGCCTGGCCCGGGAATGGCACTGGGATCAACGTCAGCTGGCACTGCTCGATAGCCGCAGCCAGTGGAAGGTTCGCCAGGTCAGCTCCGAGCGCACGGCCCTGGTCAACGAACTCAATTACAGCTACCGCTTCCTCACCCGGTTCGCCCGCCATGAACAGACCGCCAGCCGCATCAACAAGCGCGACCTCAGTGTGCTGGGCCGGCGCTTGTACGCAGCCTTCGAGCGCAAGACAGGCAAGGTCGAATTCATCAATCCCGGTATTGCTCCGGACCTGGCCGAAGACACCTTGACCCTGGTGTATGCGCCAAACCGCAAAGAGCCCGGGCAAGGCCAGTGGGGTTTGTACAACGGCAGCCTGACGGCACTGGAGTGGGAACATTTCGCGCCGATCAAACGCAGCCGCCATTTGCTGGAACTGCTCACCTGGTGCCATCGCAACGGCGTGATCGACAGCAGTACCCGCCTGGCCTTGCACCCCGGCAGCAGCGATTTGAGTGAGTTTGAACTGTTCAACCTGCTCGGCAGCCTGCAACAGAGCATTGCCCTGCCCCTTGCCACTGTCGCCGAAGAGCCTTTGCTACGCGCCAGCGTGCCAAGCGAGGTACTGATTCTGGTGAACGTCGGCGTCGACCCGCTCAAGCACCATCGTGATCTGAACATCCTGATGACCACCGAGCGCACCGACTCCCTGAGCTACGCAGGCGTGCGCGAGAATCTGGTCCTGACCCTGGATCAGGTCACGATCAACAGCTGGAACGAAGTGCTGGTCAACCACCATGATGGCCCCAACGCCTTGCTCGACTGCATACGCGACTACCTCAACAATCTGCCGGTCGGTGCGCAACAGCCGAGGCTGCGAGTGCGGTGCTTCTGTCATAACCGCGCGCCATTCATCGCGCAACGGGTGGAAGAAACCCTCGATACCGCACAGAACCTTCTACTGAGCCGACTCAACTACCGCTACCTGATACAGGTCCAGCAGCACTACCATGTGCTGGAACTGATACCCGGTCAGGTCAATCACGTCGCCCTCGCCACGCTGTCAGCGCTGATCGACTATCTGGGTAAGGAGTTGACCCGCTACAGCCCGCTACACCTGGATGCCATGGCGCTGGAAGATCATGACCTCGCACTGTTGCTGCCGATGGGCCAGCCAGACTGCGTTCAAGTGTTCTATCGGGTCAATGAAGACCTGGTCGATCTTTACGTGCTCGATGAGTTCAATGCCCTGTGGCAGCAACGCCTGCCCTGGCACGATGAGCAAAGCCTGCTGGTGCCGTTGCAGCGGTTCCTGCAATCGATCCAATACCGGCGCGATGCCTTGTTGCCGATGGCCGCCGCCCAACCCCTGAATCTGGATACGTTGTATTGCCAATTATTGCCGTCTGGCCAAGGCAGGGCGCGCCGGATCGAACCCCGACCAGCACCGCAAACCCCTGCCAACAAAGCGTTTTACGATGTCCAGGCGATCATCGGCAAAGCCGCACCTGGCCAGGTGCGGGTGACGTTGTACTGCAATCAACGGGAATTTTCGGAGTTGGAGCATGGCAACCAACTGTTCAGCGCGGTCGCCCGGGAAATCATCGGGCAGCGCCGGGAAACCGAACGCTACCGCTGCTATATCACCGACCTGGACCTCTCAGGCCTGCTCCGTGACGGGTCGGGATCCACTCATTTGTATCTGCGCTATAAAGCCGACCTGGAGCGCGCACTGAACGAGGCGCTCGATCAGGTCTGAGGGATCATTCCGGGAATGCGCCGCCATTGGCCGGCTGCGATTCCACTTCAAGCAGGGTCAGTTTCAGGGTCTTGCCGCCTGGAGCCGGCCAGTCGATATGCTGACCCACCTTCAGGCCCAGCAACGCGCTGCCCACTGGCGCCAGGATCGAGATCTTGCCTTCATCGGCGTTCGCGTCCTTCGGGTACACCAGCGTCAGGTGATAGTCCTTGCCACTGCCTTCTTCGCGACAGTGCACACGGGAGTTCATGGTCACGACATCGGCGGGCACTTCATCGTGACCAACCAGAGTATCGGCGCGATCCAGTTCGGTTTGCAGCGCGATAACGCCCGGCAGCGTGTCATCCAGGCTTTCGATCAGGCGCTCCAGACGTTGCACGTCCAGACGGGTAAGAGTGATGGAAGGTGCGGTCATGATCAGGGCAGACTCCTTTCTTCTGCACGAAAAAAGCAAAACCCCGCCAGAAGAAGACGGGGTTTTCACAAGCCTCGATGGGTTGAGGCGTATCCGGACACTATCACAGCTCAATAAATATACAAGCTGGGCGATCCAGCGGTCGCCAGGTCTTTCGTGGCGAGGTGGCTTGCCCCCACTGGGTTGCGTAGCGACCCCAGAATCTTTACGACTGCTTCACAGCCGAACGGGGCGATGCGGCGTTCCGACAAGCCCCCTCGCCACAAAAGGCTTTACGATGGGCTGCCTGCTCACAAATCACCCGCCGGCGCTGATCATCGGCCGAGCGCCACTCGCGAATATCTTCGACATGGCGAAAACAGCCCAGGCAGACTTTCTGCTCGTCCAGGCGGCACACACCGCTGCATGGTGAAGGCACCGCCGGGCTGACATTGCTGTAAAGCGGTTTGGGTGCACGGACGGGGGTTGTTTCAGTCACGAAATTACAGGCCTTCGAAGTCGAGTTCGACGTCGGCCTGTTGCTTGACGATGCGCTCGAGCATTTCGCCCAACTGCTCTTCGCTCTTGTCACACATCCAGCGCTCGCTTTCTTCGTCGTAATCAAAGTGGAAGCCACCGGACACTGCCGCCAGCCACAGCTGACGCAGCGGCTCCTGACGACTGAAGATCAGTTGGCTGCCGTTTTCAAACTTTACGGTCAGTACACCCGCCGAACTCTCCAGGTCGATATCCAGGCCACTGTCATCAAAGATGTCCTCCAGCGTCTGCTGTGTGGCATCGACCAGGTCATGGAAACGCGCTTCGGACAAACTCATTACGGCAACCTCAAAAAGTGTCTGATCAGGCTCAAGCGCCGCAAGATACGACCGAGCCCCGTCGATTGCAAAGAATAACGAATAAGCGCCATACCATTACATCCAACACTGATCCCTGTGGGAGCGGGCTTGCTCGCGAATGCGGCGTATCAGGCAGCATCAATGTCGACTGACACTACGCCTTCGCGAGCAAGCCCGCTCCCACAGGGGATCGCAACTGGCCTGCCGACATCAGCCGGACCCCGCCGGACGGGCGGTCCGTTGCATAGGCAAGCTGACGGGTGGCCGGTATACTCCGGCGCAATTAACGCATTTTCAAGGATTTCGCCATGAAGCGCCTGATCTCTTCCCTTGCTGCGCTCCTCGCGGTTGCCTGCCTTGTGTCGGCCTGCGGTCAAAAAGGCCCGCTGTACCTGCCCGATGAAGACCAGGACCCTGCCGAGCAGGCTCAGTCCTCGCAAAAGCAGCCGTCCAAAGCACACAAGCACGACGTCTACCAATAATAAGGGAACCTCATGGACGCTTTTAACTACCGTGACGGTGAACTGTTCGCCGAAGGTGTTGCCCTGTCTGCCATCGCCGAGCGCTTTGGCACACCGACCTACGTTTACTCGCGCGCGCACATCGAAGCCCAGTACCTGGCCTACGCCGATGCGCTGGCCGGCATGTCGAGCCTGGTTTGCTTTGCCGTCAAAGCCAACTCCAACCTGGGCGTACTGAATGTCCTGGCGCGCCTTGGCGCCGGTTTCGACATCGTTTCCCGTGGCGAGCTCGAACGTGTTCTGGCTGCCGGCGGCAGCGCCGACAAGATCGTCTTCTCCGGCGTCGGCAAGACCCGTGACGACATGCGTCGCGCACTGCAAGTCGGCGTGCACTGCTTCAACGTCGAATCCACCGACGAGCTGGAACGCCTGCAAGTGGTCGCCGCCGAGCTGGGCGTTCGCGCGCCGATATCGCTGCGCGTCAACCCGGACGTCGATGCCGGCACTCACCCGTACATCTCCACCGGCCTCAAAGAGAACAAGTTCGGCATCGCCATCGCTGACGCCGAAGACGTGTACGTGCGTGCCGCGCAGCTGCCGAACCTGGAAGTGGTTGGCGTCGATTGCCATATCGGCTCGCAACTGACCACCCTGCCACCGTTCATCGATGCCCTCGACCGCCTGCTGGGCCTGGTCGACCGCCTCGGCGACTGCGGTATCTACCTGCGCCACATCGACCTCGGTGGTGGCCTGGGCGTACGTTATCGCGACGAAGAACCGCCACTGGCTGCCGACTACATCAAGGCCGTGCGCGAGCGCCTCGACGGTCGTGACCTGGCACTGGTATTCGAGCCGGGCCGCTTCATCGTGGCAAACGCCGGCGTGCTGCTGACCCAGGTCGAGTACCTAAAGCACACCGAGCACAAGGACTTCGCCATCGTCGACGCGGCCATGAACGACCTGATCCGCCCGGCACTGTATCAAGCCTGGATGGACGTCACCGCCGTACGCCCGCGTGACACTGCTGCCCGCGCCTACGACGTCGTCGGCCCGATCTGCGAGACCGGCGATTTCCTGGCCAAGGATCGTCAGCTGGCCCTGGAAGAAGGCGACCTGCTGGCTGTGCATTCGGCCGGCGCCTATGGGTTTGTCATGAGTTCCAACTACAACACTCGTGGCCGCGCCGCCGAAGTGTTGGTGGACGGTGATCAGGCATTTGAAGTGCGTCGCCGTGAAACGGTAGCCGAGTTGTTTGCTGGCGAAAGCCTGCTGCCGGAGTAAAACCATGCTGCTGCGTTTTACCAAGATGCACGGCCTGGGCAACGACTTCATGGTCCTTGACCTGGTCAGCCAGCACGCGCATATCCTGCCCAAGCACGCCAAGCAATGGGGCGACCGGCATACCGGCATCGGCTTCGACCAGTTGCTGATCGTCGAGGCGCCGAGCAATCCGGACGTGGATTTCCGTTATCGGATCTTCAATTCCGACGGCTCGGAAGTGGAACAGTGCGGCAACGGTGCGCGCTGCTTCGCCCGCTTCGTCCTCGACAAGCGCCTGACCGCAAAACGGCAGATCCGCGTCGAAACCAAAAGCGGCATCATCGAGCTGGATGTGCGCAACGACGGGCAGATCAGCGTCAACATGGGCGCCCCGCGCCTGGTACCGGCCGAGATTCCATTCCAGGCTGCGGATCAGGCCTTGAGTTACCAGGTCGACGTCGATGGCAACCCGGTCGATCTGGCCGCCGTATCGATGGGCAACCCCCATGCCGTACTGCGCGTCAGCGACATCAACAATGCACCGGTGCATGATCTGGGTCCGAAAATCGAGCATCACCCGCGCTTCCCGGCGCGGGTCAATGTCGGTTTTCTCCAGGTGATTGACCGCAGCCGCGCGCAGTTGCGCGTCTGGGAGCGCGGGGCCGGGGAAACCCAGGCCTGCGGTACCGGCGCCTGTGCCGCAGCAGTGGCCGCGATCAGCCAGGGGTGGATGGATTCGCCGCTATTGATCGACCTGCCTGGCGGGCGCCTGTCCATTGAGTGGGCAGGCCCAGGCCAACCGGTGAAGATGACCGGCCCGGCAGTCCGCGTATACGAAGGACAAGTGCGTCTTTGAGCGAGCGAAATCCATGACCGACAAGCCTCAGGTACCCGCACGAAAAGCCGACGAATCTGCGCCCGAAAGCCTGGAGGCGGCGGCTGTTGCCGCGTACCTGGAGGCTCATCCGGACTTTTTCATCGAGCACGAAGAACTGCTCCCGGCCTTGCGTATTCCCCATCAGCGCGGTGACACCATTTCGCTGGTGGAACGGCAGATGACCATCCTGCGCGACCGCAACATCGAGTTGCGTCATCGCCTCTCGCATTTGATGGATGTGGCCCGCGACAATGACCGGCTGTTCGAAAAGACCCGCCGCCTGATCCTTGCGCTGATGGACGCCACCAGCCTCGAAGACGTAGTGATCTGCGTCGAAGACAGTCTGCGCCAGGATTTCCAGGTGCCCTTCGTCAGCCTCATCCTGCTGGGCGACAACGCCATGCCAGTCGGCCGCTGGGTCACCCACGCCGAAGCGCAGGTGGCCATAGGCGGTTTGCTCTCGGAAGACAAAAGCGTCAGCGGCAGTCTGCGCGAGCATGAACTGGACTTCCTGTTCGGTGAGGATCAGCGCAAGCAGATCGGCTCCACCGCCGTCGTCGCCATCAGCCATCAGGGCATCCACGGTATCCTGGCCATCGCCAGCCGAGATCCACAGCAATACAAAAGCTCAGTAGGCACCTTGTTCCTGAGCTACATCGCCGAAGTCATGGGCCGCGTGCTGCCACGGGTCAACAGCAACCTGCGCTCGGTACGCTGACCATGGAACGGCAACTGGACGCTTACTGCGAACACCTGCGCAGTGAGCGGCAGGTGTCGCCGCACACTTTGTCGGCTTACCGCCGCGACCTCGATAAAGTGCTCGGCTGGTGCGTCAAGCAGAACATCGACAGCTGGGCGGCGCTGGATATCCAGCGCCTGCGCAGCCTGATCGCCCGCCTGCATGCCCAGGGCCAGTCGTCCCGCAGTCTGGCGCGTTTGCTGTCGGCGGTCCGCGGGCTTTATCACTACCTCAACCGCGAAGGCCTGTGCGATCACGACCCGGCCAATGGTCTCGCGCCACCTAAAGGCGAGCGCCGCCTGCCGAAGACCCTCGACACCGACCGCGCCTTGCAACTGCTTGAGGGTGCAGTGGAAGATGACTTTCTGGCCCGTCGTGATCAGGCGATCCTGGAACTGTTCTACTCTTCCGGGCTGCGACTTTCGGAGCTGACCGGGCTGAATCTCGACCAGCTCGATCTGGCCGACGGGATGGTCCAGGTGCTCGGCAAAGGCAGCAAGACCCGGTTGCTACCCGTGGGGAAAAAAGCTCGTGAGGCGCTGGAACAGTGGCTGCCATTACGAGCCCTGGCCAACCCGGCGGACGATGCGGTGTTTGTCAGCCAGCAAGGCCAGCGCCTGGGCCCACGGACGATCCAGCGTCGGGTCAAGGCAGCCGGCGAACGCGAGCTAGGGCAGAACCTGCACCCACACATGTTGCGACACTCTTTCGCCAGCCACATGCTGGAGTCTTCCCAGGACCTGCGGGCCGTACAGGAATTGCTCGGTCACTCGGACATCAAGACCACGCAAATCTATACCCACCTGGATTTCCAGCACCTGGCAACGGTCTATGACAGCGCCCACCCACGGGCCAAACGCATGAAAGGCGATGATTCATGAGCATTCAGTTGATCACCTTCGACCTCGACGACACCCTGTGGCACACCGCTCCAGTGATCGTCAGCGCCGAAGCCGTTTTGCGTGAATGGCTGAGCGAACATGCTCCTGCCCTGGGGGCGGTGCCGGTGGAACATCTGTGGGCCATTCGCGAACGCATCCTGAGCATCGAGCCGAACCTCAAGCATCGCATCAGCGCCCTGCGTCGACGGGTGTTGTTCCAGGCGCTGGAAGAAGCCGGTTACGCTCACGCAGTAGCGTCCGACCTGGCCGACCAGAGTTTCGAAGTGTTTTTGCACGCCCGCCACCAACTGGAAATTTTCCCGGAGGTGCAGCCGACGCTGCAAGTACTGGCCAACCATTACACCTTGGGCGTGGTCACCAACGGCAACGCTGATATCCGGCGCCTGGGGCTGGCGGATTATTTCAGGTTTGCGCTGTGCGCCGAAGACATCGGCATCGGCAAACCGGATGCGCGATTGTTCCATGAGGCGTTGCAGCGTGGAGACGCCACTGCCGAGACGGCAGTACATATTGGCGACCATCCGGGCGACGACATTGCCGGTGCCCAGCAAGCAGGGCTGCGGGCGATCTGGTTCAACCCGGCGGGCAAGGCCTGGGAAGCCGAGCATCTGCCGGATGCAGAAATCCGCAGCCTGACCGAGTTGCCGGCGTTGTTGGCGCGGTGGAACCCCAGACACCCGGCCTGAAATCACACACATCCCCTATGGGAGCGAGCCTGCTCGCGATGAGGCCGTCACATTCAAAATTGATCCTGCCTGACCCACCGTTATCGCGAGCAGGCTCGCTCCCACAAGGAGATTGTCGGCGTATCCTCGATTTTCAGGCATGAAAAAGCCCGCAGCGACGGCGGGCCTTTTCAGTAAGCAAGACAGCCTCAGATAGGCCGGCTGCCGTACTTGTTGTCAGGCTTCTTGGGAGGATCGGCGACCACATTGGCCTCCACTTCCTGCACCTTGCCGCCGCGAGCCAGGAACTCTTCCATGGCCTTGGCCAGGGCGTCTCGTTCCTTGTTCTTGGCTTCGACACTCGGCAGCTCATCGACCGATACCGCTGCCTTGGCTTTGCCTTTGGCGGTCGGAACGGGCGCATCACCGCCGTCGTCTTCAGCGACGTCTTCCGCCGCTGCTTCCAGACCTTCTTCGGTTTCGTCGTCGCCTACTTCGAGGTCGTCGTTTTCCAGATCATCGTCGCTCATGTTCTACCTCATGACTTGCGAAAAGCAGATTAGTTATAGCCCAGCTTTGCCCTCTGTCGAAGGCTGCCGGAAAAAATTCAACAACCGCTGCTGACCAGCGGTTATGCCACTTCACCGTGCACGGTGGCGAGGACTTTACGAGCACCGCCATGATCACGGTGCTCGCCCAGATAAACGCCTTGCCAGGTACCCAACGCCAGCCTGCCTGCCGAAATCGGCAAACTGAGCTGACAGCCAAGCACGCTGGACTTGAAGTGCGCCGGGAGGTCGTCCAGGCCTTCGTCGTTATGCTCATAGCCGTCTGTTCCTTGTGGGATCAGACGATTGAAAAATCGTTCGAAGTCGCGACGTACCGCCGGATCGGCGTTCTCGTTGATGGTCAACGACGCCGAGGTATGCTGCAGCCACAAGTGCAACAGACCGACCCGACACGCCTTGAGTTCAGGCAGGCCGGCGAGTAACTCGTCCGTTACCAGATGAAAGCCCCGGGGCCTCGCCCGCAGGGTAATCAGAGTCTGTTGCCACATACAGTTCTCCGCACGTTCGGGGCGCATTCTAGCGTGCTCTGGGAAAAAACAAAGGCCCTAATATTCCTTCAATCATGTAAGCCTTCGACCGCACAAAAACACCGGACATCGACGACATACAACTTGCAGGTAAAAACCCTTCAGCCGCTAGTTGAATGACTAATTCCAGACAAAAAAATGCCCGGCAAGCCGGGCAAGTTTTCATACGCTTGCTTACAAGTTGTAGCCGCGCTCGTTATGAAGCGCCAGATCGATGCCGACCGCCTCTTCTTCTTCGTTGATGCGCAGGCCCATGACCGCGTCCAGCACCTTGAGAATGATGTAGGTAGCGACTGCGGTGTAGATCACCGTGAAGCCCACGCCTTTGCACTGAATCCAGACTTGTGCAGCGATGTCGGTCACGGTGCCGAAGCCACCCAGGGACGGTGCAGCGAACACACCGGTCAGGATTGCGCCGAGAATGCCGCCGATACCGTGGACGCCAAACGCATCCAGGGAGTCGTCATAGCCGAGTTTGCGTTTCATCGTGGTAGCGCAGAAGAAGCACACCACGCCAGCCGCCAGACCGATCACCAGTGCGCCCATCGGGCCAACGGTGCCAGCAGCCGGAGTGATGGCTACCAGACCGGCGACCACACCCGAAGCAATGCCCAGCGCGCTTGGTTTGCCGTGGGTGACCCACTCGGCGAACATCCAGCCCAGTGCCGCAGCAGCGGTTGCGATCTGGGTCACCAGCATCGCCATACCGGCGGTGCCGTTGGCCGCAGCGGCGGAGCCGGCGTTGAAACCGAACCAGCCGACCCACAGCATGGCCGCGCCCATCAGGGTGTAACCGAGGTTGTGCGGAGCCATCGGGGTGGTCGGGAAGCCTTTACGCTTGCCCAGTACCAGGCAGGCGACCAGACCGGCCACACCGGCATTGATGTGCACCACGGTCCCGCCGGCGAAGTCCAGCACGCCCCAGTCCCACATCAGACCGCCGTTGCCGGACCAGACCATGTGCGCGATCGGTGCATACACCAGGGTGAACCACACACCCATGAAGATCAGCATCGCGGAGAACTTCATCCGCTCGGCGAAGGCACCGACGATCAGTGCCGGGGTGATGATGGCGAAGGTCATCTGGAAGGTGATGAACACCGCTTCAGGGAACAGCGCCGCAGGGCCGGTCAGGCTCGAAGGCGTAACACCGGCCAGGAAGGCCTTGCCCATGCCACCGAAGAACGAGTTGAAGTTGACGACGCCCTGTTCCATGCCCGTGGTGTCGAACGCGATGCTGTAGCCATAAATGACCCACAGGACGCTGATCAGACCGGTAATGGCGAAGCACTGCATCATCACGGAAAGAATGTTTTTGGAACGAACCATGCCGCCGTAGAACAGCGCGAGGCCAGGAATGGTCATGAACAGCACGAGGGCTGTCGAGGTCAGCATCCAGGCGGTGTCGCCGGAGTTGAGGACTGGGGCCGCCACTTCGTCTGCCGCCAAAGCAAGGCTGGGCATTACGATGGACAACAGGGCTCCTAGCCCTGCGAATTTACGCAGAGTCATATTGTTTTCTCCTGGGGCGTTGGGTTTGTAGCGGCTTAGATCGCGTCGGTATCGGTTTCGCCGGTACGGATGCGAATCGCCTGTTCCAGATTGACCACGAAGATCTTGCCGTCACCGATCTTGCCGGTGTTGGCGGCCTTGGTGATGGCCTCGATGACCCGGTCCAGATCCTTGTCGTCGATGGCGACGTCGATCTTCACCTTTGGCAGGAAATCGACCACGTACTCCGCGCCGCGATACAGCTCGGTGTGACCCTTCTGCCGACCGAAGCCTTTGACCTCAGTGACGGTAATGCCCTGCACGCCGATCTCGGACAGCGACTCGCGTACGTCGTCCAGCTTGAACGGCTTGATGATGGCAGTGACTAGCTTCATGAAAACTCTCTCCCGAATTTGGTGGACTTGCCCCAGGAAAACAAACCCGTCTCAAGTCTAAGCGCAGTGCCTGGCTTTGTAACGCATCGTCGGCCCTGACCTGCCCGTCCGACGCCCCTCACGAAACACTCCCCCGCTTCGCTTGGCGCACTGCGTTCGTCACAGTGACTGCATCAGTGCATGGGTCATCAGGGTCTAAGCAGAAAGCTTGCCATCTCCACAAAAACTACTGTTTTCAAGCCTTTACCCGCAGATGACTGCTTCTTCGCCACAACACGCGACGCGATACGCACAACAACGGTGCGACACCGTCCGTCCATATGCGCGAAAAGCGTGCATCCCTTGCCCGCGCAAATGACTATAGATGCTGCGTGATACACTGCCCGCCATTGCTATCAGGACATTTCCCCATGCTCGCGCCCAAAGACTTCCTCGACGCCCTGAGCGGCACCGCCTCCCGCCTCTTCAGCGGTGACACCCCGCTGCCGAAAAGTGAAATCGAAAGCCAGTTCAAAATGTTGCTGCAGAGCGCCTTCAGCAAACTGGATCTGGTCAGCCGGGAAGAATTTGATAGCCAGATGGTTGTATTGGCGCGGACCAGGGCACGGCTGGAGGCACTCGAAACGAAAGTGGCGGAGATGGAAGCGAAGCTCACTCCACCCACCGAGTAAACACCGCGATCCCTGTGGGAGCTGGCTTGCCCGCGATTGAAGGTCGGCACGACCTTGCGCTTCACCTGTTGGAGCTGCCGCAGGCTGCGATCTCTTGATCTTAAGCCCGCGACAATCCAGGCAACGTCCTACAAAGTTCTCATCCGCCGTCCGATTGTGCCGCGAAGCTCTGGTTCCTAAGCTCACCCAATGCTGGATGTTCAGCACCTGGTTTGGCGACCTGGAACCAAGCAATTCACGGCAACCTCGTTCGATATCTGGATTTCTTTCTCGATTCGAATTATGGCGGCTGTGTGTGGGAGACCTTAGGGTCTGCCGGTATTCGCTTGGCCGGTTCGCCAACCCGCACGCAGCTGCCACCCTTATTGTTTGGCGACGATAAAACGACAGTTATCTATCAAGCGAATTTGGGTACTGCTCTATGGACGACAACTATTTAACCCCCCACGTCTTCACCCGCCACAAACTCCAACTCCACGCCCTACTCCTGCAAAACCAACCCTGGTTCAGCGCACGCGACCTGGGCCGATTACTACGCATTTACCTCAACGACCGCCAACTCCGAAAACTCGATCTCGACCAATACCAAACCACCCAAACCCTAATCTACGGCCGCATCGAAAACACCCTGCTGATCAGCGAATCCGGCGTCTATGCCCTGCTCGTCTATCACTACTGCCCCGAGTACCGAGCGCTGCGCGAATGGCTAACCCACGAAGTCGTCCCCGCCCTGCGAGACGCCCAACACCCCGCCACACCTGAACGCCCGCAACTTAGCCTGCTCAACTGGCCGGAAATGTCATTGAGCTTGCTGCACTGGAATAACCAGCCGTGGATTCGGTTGCAGGATGTGCCGCAGATGATGAGGGAGCGCAAGCAGGACCAACGCCCGGTTACCCCTTGGTGGAAGCGAGCTTCACGAGTATTGCCGTCGTTTTGAATATTCATCGTTCAAACCCGCTCGATCCGGGCTGAGCGTGTAAAGGGGATTCACCGTGTGTTACGCGGGGATCGACGGGACTGGCGAGCGCCATGTACTTAAGCCTCGGGTTCTGGCACAACCCAAGCCGGCTGCCGTATAGCTCCGCAGGCCGCAGCAGCTATGGCATATTGGCACCCCTTGAACCAACCGCACGCACCAGGGAAACGCATGGACACAATCGTCATTAGGTACTTCGAGCAGGTCAAAGACCTCGTGACGGGGACGGTAACCGTGTCCCCTTTGGGCAAAGAAACGCATGAGTCCATTTCTGAGGCGCTGATGCCTGGCGAGGGAACTCACAAAATCTTCTGCATCAAAAAATTCACTGGTGTCGCGAATTACCGTTGGTTTGTGGAAGGCATGGCACTGCTCTCCGCCCCTGGCGCCGTACCTGCTGAATTCTCGGTGACGCTCAGCAAGATCTACACCACGGTGCCAGAGGAATACCTTCAGCAGACGCTGAGTAAAACAGGCTACAAGCTGAACAGAGTGGTGCAGTTTGGGACGATAGTCGAAGTTGACTACGGGTTCATTCAGAGCATTGGCCGGGAGGATGGCGCTATAAAGACCAATAAGCGCTATTGCGATACCTTGCAGAAAGGTGAAATGCACAAGCGCAGACTGGCCATTGTGGTTCGCGCTAGTCGAGGGATTTGCCAGGTTGTTCCTGTGACCTCTGACGAACCTGATGACTCTGACAAAACCTGTTTTCAGCTTTCACGCCAGACACTCGACCCGCTCACGCTGTGGGGATCGAGCGGAAAGGACAGTTGGGCGATCAGCAAGATGGTGGAGTCCATATCCCCCAACAGGATCCTACCTCCGTCCACGATTTATCAGCATCGTGGACAGTCTCGTCGAGGCCGCAACACTCACTACGCATTGCGCCTAACGGAAGCAGAGAAAACCCTACTGAAGACCTCACTTCTTCACAGTATAGGCGTCACCGACTACCAGCAGACCAAGAACAAGCTGAACGAGACCCGCGAGCAGCTGCAAGAGCTGACAGCAGCAGCTGCCGAACTCCAGACAGCGAACGCTCGTATTGCAGCCCTCGAGGCTGAGAGAGGCGAGTTGCTTTTGTACAAGGAGGTTGCGCAAGACTGGGGGAAGGGGATGGGTGAAGGCCAGCTCGATGCAGCGATAAAAGATTTGAGAGAGCTCTACGAGGCCATGGTGACCGAGGGTTGGAATGAAACAATCACCGCCTGAATGCGAGCTACTGCTGTCAATCTGATTGACATAATGATTAGCAAGCGCTAACCTTTTTTCTACTGGCGAGGAATGCTGGAGCAGTACCGGAACCTCGCGACGGCCCTAGGGCATATACTGCAGAAGAAAACGATTTACAAAGAACCGCCTTTTGGCGGTTTTTTGCTTTTCGGATGCCAGCAATTGACTTGCTATCCGCAAAAGCGTGCCCATGGCACATTAGTCGGGCAGATACCGCGAGCAATACCAAATCAGAAATAAAAAAAAGGCGCCCATTGGGCACCTTTTCAGTATTTTTGAGGAGTAGTCGCAGCGATTCTTTAGCTCCCAGCCTTGCGACCTTGGGTTCAGAATCCGACAGGCTAGCCCGTCGTCACTACTTCAGAGAAACCAGCATTCTCAGCTGCCAAAAATGCGGGGGGGGGCCTTTGCTGGTGCCCAGTCCCGACGAATGCGCAGTTGCAGACCTCAGAAACGAGGATCCGTTAATGCCAGCCTATAGTCAACACTTTCAGTGTAAATCCTCCTTGTAAACGCCCCATTTAAGGGCTTTTAAAGCCTCCTGCAACATCCAGCGAAAATTCATTTCCACTGCCCCCACGCGAAACCCTCATCTCCTGACTACCCTTCAAAAACCCGCAGGAAGCGGCCTCCCCCGTCATGCTCAAGGAACGACCATGTCCCTCTCCATCGTCCACAGCCGCGCCCAGATTGGCGTGGATGCGCCCGCTGTCACCGTTGAAGTCCACCTGGCCAATGGTTTGCCGTCACTGACCATGGTCGGTCTGCCAGAGGCGGCGGTGAAGGAAAGCAAGGACCGGGTGCGCAGTGCGATCATCAACTCAGGACTGCAATTTCCGGCGCGACGCATCACGCTAAATCTGGCTCCTGCCGATTTGCCCAAGGATGGCGGGCGCTTCGATCTGGCGATAGCCTTGGGGATTCTGTCAGCCAGCGTGCAGGTGCCGGCGCTAACTCTGGATGATGTGGAGTGCCTGGGGGAGTTGGCGCTTTCGGGCGCGGTACGTGCCGTGAAGGGCGTATTGCCGGCTGCGCTGGCAGCGCGCAAGGCCGGGCGGGTGCTGATGGTGCCACGGGCGAATGCCGAGGAAGCCTGCCTCGCGTCCGGGTTAAAGGTGATCGCTGTGGATCACTTGCTGCAGGCCGTGGCGCACTTCAACGGGCATACGCCTGTTGAGCCCTTCGTCTCCGATGGGTTGATGCACGCCAGCAAGCCCTACCCCGATTTGAATGAAGTACAAGGTCAGCAAGCCGCCAAACGGGCCTTGCTGATTGCTGCGGCGGGGGCGCATAACCTGTTGTTCAGCGGGCCGCCCGGCACGGGCAAGACGCTGCTGGCGAGTCGTTTGCCGGGCCTGTTGCCGCCCTTGGCCGAAAGCGAGGCACTGGAAGTCGCGGCGATTCAATCGGTCACCAGTTGTGTGCCGCTCAGCCATTGGCCACAGCGCCCCTTTCGACAACCACACCATTCCGCCTCAGGACCGGCACTGGTGGGCGGTGGCTCGAAACCACAACCCGGCGAAATCACCCTGGCCCATCATGGCGTGCTGTTCCTCGATGAACTCCCGGAGTTTGATCGCAAGGTATTGGAGGTGTTGAGAGAGCCACTGGAGTCCGGCCACATCGTGATTTCCCGCGCCAAGGACCGCGTACGCTTCCCGGCGCGCTTTCAACTGGTCGCCGCGATGAATCCCTGCCCCTGTGGATATCTTGGCGAACCGAGTGGCCGTTGTTCCTGTACGCCGGACATGGTTCAGCGCTATCGCAACAAACTGTCGGGGCCACTGCTGGATCGTATTGATCTGCACCTGACGGTTGCTCGCGAAGCCACGGCATTGAATCCTGCGTTAAAACCCGGCGACGACACTGCCACCGCCGCCGAGTCGGTTGCCGATGCACGGGAACGGCAACAAAAGCGCCAAGGCTGTGCCAATGCCTTTCTCGACTTGCCGGGCCTGCGCAGACACTGCAAGTTATCCACAACAGACGAAACCTGGCTGGAGACGGCGTGTGAACGACTGACCTTGTCACTGCGAGCGGCCCATCGACTGCTCAAAGTAGCGCGCACCCTTGCGGACCTTGAACAAGTCGATGAGATCAGACGCGAGCACTTGGCCGAAGCGCTGCAATACCGGCCAACAAGCCAGTAGCTCAAATTTGTAAGTGCTTTGTGACCGGCGAATCCCAGCCCATGCGCATATTGCCGATCCGGTCCTGCAAGACGTTCATGCCGCGAGTCGGCACCACCCAGAGTTTCATCGTGCCGTTAACGTTGTCGACGATGCTGACGCCCTCCGCTCGAGCCTTCCCAAGCCAATTAAATTTGACCTTATGCAACCTCCGCACGCTTACGTTAGTCTCATACGGATTGAACCTCCGGCAGACTGTTTGCGATATCATAATGACATCAATGTCGCACGCTAAATGCAGGAGCAAGTACAGACACATTTGTCTGTCATTTTTGCGCAACGGATCGTATGGAGTTTGAATGCGCGGGGCACTATTACGCAGCGGTAAGAGCGGGTCATTCACTGCCCTCGGCGAAACAGGTCAACCGGTCTACCGGGCAGCCCTGCAATTGCGCGAAGCCATTCGCCGCAAGAACCCCGATTTGGTCGATCATCTGGCCATCCCTCAAAGCGATGAACTCGGCAACCAGATCGATTGGTACAGCGCCCTCGAAGGCGATGTGATTCCCTGGAGCAGCGCGACCGAAGAAGAACGCGCCCCTGCCCGTCGCCAGCTTGAATCGCTGAAAACTGCGCTCGAGGAATTGAGCCAGCGTTTCCTGGTCACTGATTCCGGCGAACCGCAGCAAGGCGACAAAGCCGTGTTCGGCAAGCTGCTCAAGCGCGTCATTCATTTCCCCGACGAAAACTTCGTCTACCTGGTGCAAGGCAAACCCGTGCTGACCTTTTGGGGTTTCGAGCATGCCGGCACCGGCATTGGCGATCCATTGCACTGCCTCTATCAGATTCCGCCCGCGTTCACGCCGCCACCCGCGGTCGAAGCGCCTGTTGTGGCGCCCGTCGTGCCGGTGGTTGCTCGTCCATGGTGGCGCCGCTGGTGGTGGCTGTTGCTGCTGCCGCTCCTGCTGCTGCTTTTGTGGTTGTTGCTCGGCCTGCGCGGTTGCGTGCCGATTCCGTCGGTGGCAGTAGACCTGCTGCCTGAGGGCATCGTGCCGGTGGAAAAACAACTGGAAGATCCGAAACTGCCTGGCAATGTCACGACGTTGAATGGCGTTCCGGTGAACGGCACTGTCGTGGGCTCCACCACAGGAACTGGCACCGCTGTGACCGGAACTCATGGCGTGGAAGCGCCGGCGGTCGAAGGTAGCGAGGCTGACGCAGCACCCACCGGCGTGACCCAAGACCCGGCCAAAGACCCGGCAGCGGACCCTGCCGCCGAATCGCCAACCACACCACCCGAAAACAAAACCGCGCCGCCGGATATCACATCACCCGAGGCCGAAAAACCTGCGGCCCCAAAAGCCGGCCCTCCCCTGAGCATCCCGCCAGACGCCGCCGACGGTGCCGCCAAGTTCCTCGACGGTCAGTACAACGCAGGCGCCGGGATACAAGACCGCCGGACCGGCAAACCGCTGCGTCTGGAATACCAGCTCAAGGACGGTAAGGGCCAAGTCACCGTACACCAGGCCGACGGTTCCAAATGCAGCGGACCGGTAAGCGCTACCATGAAGGGTGGCAGCCTGGCCATCGACAGCCAGGGCCAGGCCGTTTGCGGCGATGGCAGCACTTACGACATGCCCAAGGTCAACTGCCGCCCAGGGGCCACCACGGTCGCGGACTGCACTGGCGGTTACGGAAAAGAACAATTCCCCATGTCCATGCGGCAAGCGGCCGAAAAAACGGAATAACCCGACATGTTGCCTGAAGTCACTCAATTCGAAGACACCGTCACGCTGGTCAGCGACACCGGCATCCAGTTCATGGATTTCGCCCTGCGCCTGGATCCCCGCAAGGAGCCGGCGGGCGAGTTCGCACCGATGATCAGCGGGCTGATCTGCCGCTTGGCATACAACGAAGAGAAAGACTTCTTTTTCTACGAGCCCGAACCGGAAAAGGTCGAAAAAGCCAAACCTGCGTTCAGCCTCGACATGAAAAGCAGCCTCGAATTGCTCGACGGTATCTGGCTACCGACCCCGTTTTTCCGCTTCATGCCGCCCCATCGCTTCGATGAAGGTCCGACCAACTGGTCGCGCATGCGTCTGGTGAAACTGGCGACACCCGACATAGACGGTAACACCCACCGCCTGACGATGGCCTTCGACAGCCGTGTGATGCCCAAGCGTGACGGCACCGCTTACCTGGCGCCAAATGAAGAAGACATCAGCTCCGGTGTGTCTTTCAAACTGGCGACAAAAGCCAGCGAAACCCGCTGGTTCCTGGCACAGCCGTGGGTCAACGAGTGGCTGCTGGAAGTGTTCAACGAGGGCAATGCCCACCGTTCGCGCGCGGAGTTGGACACCGATATCCGCGCCAGCTATCACCTGGCGCACTACCTTAACTTGCTCAGCCTGTTGAGCACGCCGTCAGCCGCCCAGCAGTCGACGGCCCGGGCGAAAGTTGAAATCCCCGAACTGAAGGTGGTCGCCAACGACAGCAATGGCCTGGTCAAACCGATTCCGGTGGACCTGGTGCTGGACGTCGGCAACTCGCGCACCTGCGGCATCCTGATCGAAAACCACGGTCAGGCCGGCTCCGGGCTGAAGCAGAACTACGTGCTGGAACTGCGCGACCTGATCACCCCCGAACACACCTACAATCTGCCCTTCGAAAGCCGCGTGGAGTTCGCCCAGGCGTACTTCGGCAAGGACCACTGCTCGGTCAAGAGCGGCCGTCACGACGCGTTCCAATGGGCAACGATTGCCCGTGTCGGCAATGAGGCCAGCCGTCTGGCCAGCCGTCGTCGCGGTACCGAAGGCTCCACCGGCCTGTCCAGCCCGAAACGCTATCTGTGGGACGAAAACGCCTATGGCCACGGCTGGCGTTTCAACTGCTCGTACATCAAGACCGACAGCGAGCCGTACGCCACCGCCGCGCCGTTCTCGCACCTGATCAACGAAACCGGCGAGGCGCTTTACAGCCTCGAAGAGGACGATCGTCTGCCGGTGTTCATGCCGCGTTATTCGCGCAGCTCGCTGATGACCTTCATGCTCGCCGAAGTGTTGGCCCAGGCGCTGTCGCAAATCAACAGCCCGGCCCAGCGCTCGCGCCAGGGGCACACCCGCGTGCCGCGCCAGCTCAACAGCATCACCTTGACCGTGCCGCCGGGCATGCCACAGGCCGAGCGCAGCATCCTCAACGAACGCATGCTGCAAGCCATCGGCCTGGTGTGGAAAAGCCTCGGCTGGCATGCCGGTGAGGAAGATCCACACCAGGATCAGGCCGTCAGCCCGCGCACGCCGATCCCGAGCATTCGCGTGGAATGGGACGAAGCCTCCTGCGGCCAGTTGGTGTACCTGTACACCGAGGTCAACGAGAATTTCGCCGGTCACCCGGAAGAGTTTTTTGACACCATCGCCCGACCAGACAAGACCGACCGCCAACGCATCACCCTCGCGACCATCGACATTGGCGGCGGCACCACGGACCTTGTGATCACCGACTATCGCCTCGACCGCGCGGGTAATACCGGCAGCGGCAGCAACGTGCACATCGTGCCCGAGCAGCGCTTTCGCGATGGCTTCAAAGTGGCCGGCGACGACATCCTGCTGGATGTGATTCAGGACTTCGTCCTGCCGAGTTTCGAAAAGGCCTTGCAGAACGCAGGCGTAAAAGCCCCGGATTCGCTGATGTCACGGCTGTGCGGCGACGAATCGGTCAGTGCCCAGGACATGATCCTGCGCCAACAATTGAATCTCCAGGTGTTCGCCCCGCTGGGTCTGGCGCTGCTCAAGGCGTACGAGCATTACGATCCGCAGGTGCCGCAAGAAGTCACCCCGCAAAGCTACCGCCAATTGCTCGGTGACAACGCGATCAGCAAGAGCGTGCTCGACTACGTCAATGCCGCTGTGCGCCGCGATGTCGGCGGTCAGAGTGGTTTTGACCTGTATGCCGCACCGATCAGCTTCGACCTGCAAAAACTCCACGCCGCCTTCCTCAACGACCAGATCAACATCACCAAGATCCTTGGTGCGCTGTGTGAGGTGGCCGCGCAGTACCCCTGCGATGTCTTGCTGCTGACCGGCCGCCCTTCGCGCCTGCCCGGCATCCAGGCGTTCATTCGCAAGGTGTTGCCACTGCCACCGGGGCGCATTCTGGCGCTGCAAAACTACCGCACCGGCGGCTGGTATCCATTTCACAAGAACGGCCGGATCGACGACCCGAAAAGCACCGCCTCGGTCGGCGCCATGCTCTGCCTGTTGTGCGCCAACCACAGCGTGCCGAACTTCTACTTCCGTGCTTCGGCACTCAAGCCGTATTCGACGGTCAAGCACATCGGCGTCATCGACCTGAACAACGTGATCAAGGATGCGGACGTGCTGTACCGCGACATCCAGTCCGAAGACTACAAAATCAAGCTGCCGGAAATTGGCGTTGGCGACGCCGCCGACACGCCACAGCTGGAAATGCGCGGCGATCTGCGCCTCGGTTTCCGCCAGCTGGCCACCGACCGCTGGGCCGCCTCGCCGCTGTACACCTTGCGGTTCACCAAGGCCGGTCGGGAGAAGTTTTCCCGCGCCATCGGTGAAAACGGCAGCGCGCCGCTGCTCAAGGTGCGGTTCGAAGTCAAACCGGCGGACAAGTACACGCGCAAGCAGGATCTGGTCAGCGACCGCCTCTCGGTTCGCGACATCGAATCCAACAGCAACAACGTCAACTTCAACCCGCGCAGCGACCTCGAGCTGGAACTCAATACCATGCTCGACGCCGGCCTGAGCGAGACCAAGTACTGGCTCGACAGTGGAAGTGTGAAACGCAAATGAACGACCTGACCCCCGATCAAACTCAGCTCTCTGCCAGTTGGGCCGCTGTTTATGAAGGCGCCGGTCAGGCGCTGGACTGGATTGGCCAGACGCGCGGGAATGCGCCGCGCCTGGACAGCGAAGCCGACAACCTGAACATCCGCCTGCACCGCGCCCGCAACCTGGCTCAAAGCCTCGGTCGCGTGGCCTGCACGCCGATGACCATTGGCTTTTTCGGCTTGTCCCAGGCCGGCAAGTCTTACCTGATATCGGCCCTCGCCGCCGGTCAGAACGGCAAACTGGAAACCGAGTTCGGCGACCATCGTCTGGACTTCATCAAACACATCAACCCGGTGGGTGGTGGCAAGGAAGCCACCGGCCTGGTGACGCGATTCAGCCGTAGGGCGAGGGAAAGTCAGGACAAGGACTTCCCGGTAGAACTCACGCTGTTCAAGGAAATCGAGCTGGCGAAGATTCTCGCCAACGCATGGTTCAAGGATTTCGACCTTGAACGGATTTCCTACGAGATCGACGAAGAGCGCATCCAGCGCGCACTCAAACCGTTCGAAGGCCGCGAAACCGGGCCGCTGCAAACGGGCGTCAACGCCGACGATCTGGTGTCGCTGTGGGATTACCTGCGCGACAACTTCCGCAACTCGGTGAAAAAGCTGGAGCACCTGTACTGGCCCAAAGCGTTGCAACTGGCGCCACGCCTGAATTTCCAGGAACGGGCCGAGCTGTTTTCGATCCTCTGGGGTGAGCAACGCGAGTTGACCGGCGTGTACCAGCAACTGGCCGGCGCGCTGCACAAGCTGGGCCTGCCCGAGACGGTGTTCGCACCGCTAAAGGCATTGGTGAGCTTCGACAACGACACCTACAGCCAGCGCGATAGCATCATGAACGTCGACATCCTCGAACGTTTCGGCAGCCCGCTGGACTTGCCGATCGATGTTCGACCGCTGGTAGGCGAACGACTGCAAAACAGTCAGGCGATTCCCGTCGCGCAGCTGGCGGCACTGACCGCCGAAATGACCTTCCCCCTGATCGAAGCGCCGGTGGATGACATCGTCAATCAGGTCGACTTGCTGGACTTCCCCGGTTATCGCGGACGCCAGAAACTGCATGAGATCGCCGATTCCAGCGACCCGCAGTCCACCGCCAAGGACAACTCGGTTTCCCAACTGATCCTGCGCGGCAAGGTCGCCTATCTGTTCGAACGCTACACCGACAACCAGGAAATGAACGCACTGGTGGTTTGCACAGGCACGACCAAGCAAAGCGACGTCAACGACGTGGGCCCGGTGCTGACCCGCTGGATCGAAAAGACCCAGGGCGCCGACTCGGCCGCGCGCAGCAAGCGCGACACCGGCCTGATCTGGGCGTTGACCATGCTCGACCTGCGCATTACCAACTCCCTGAGCCTGACACCCGATCAGTACGACGAGAGCTGGAACGGCATGGTCAAGCTGACCATGCTGGAGCGCTTCGGCAGCCTGAGCTGGATGAACGACTGGGCCGGCACACCGTTCCAGAATACCTACCTGGTGCGTAAACCGCGTATGGACGCGGCGTTCATCGGGCAAGACGCGTCCGGTGCGGAAACCGGCCTCAACGCCATCTATCAGGAACGTGTCGACGCACTGGGTTCCAGCTTTGCCAGCAACGCCCTGGTGTGCAAACACATCAAGAACCCGGCCAACGCCTGGGCAGAAATGCTGCGCAACGATGACGGTGGCATTAGCCACTTCAGCGGCAGTTTCAAAGGCGTGGCCAATATCGAATTCAAATTGCAGCGCATCCGCGAGCAATTGAGCGAATGCCTCGAAGGCCTGACCACTCACGGCCTGAGCACCTGGTACCACGCTGACGACGACAGCGCCGCAGCCGCCAAGAAAGCCAAGGCGCAAATGATTCTGACAGGCCTGGGTCGTCGTCCGGCGGTGCTCGGTGAGTTGATCGATCAACTCGACATACCGAGCGAAGAGGTGCGCGACCTGTACCTCAGCGGCGTGTACGAAACCGATGACGGGCCGGCCGCGAAAGACGAGCCGATCGCCCCGACACCGAGCCAGAGCCTGTATGGCAACGACGCCGGTTTCGATTTCGATTTCAGTGACGACCTCAGCCACGAAGCACCGGTCAGCAGCAAAACCGGTGCCCCGGCACCCGAGTTGCAAAGCAACGAGCACCGTTTTGCCAAAGCGGCCTTCAAGGCCTGGATCGCACACCTGCGTGAACTGACCACCCGGCAAAGCCTGCTCAACCTACTGGGGCTGGAAAAAGCCTTGCTGGAGGCGGTGGTCGATGAGTTGATCACTGCCGGCTATCGCCAGGACTTGCCGGGGCAACTGAGCCGCGCCGTCCTCAAGCGCGCACAAAGTGGCGCGCGACGCGATCAACTGGTTGAGCGCCAGGTACTGGAAGTGCAACGTGTGCTGCGCGATTTCGTGTCCTGGTTCGGCTACCTCCAGAAGCCGGTGAGCGAGCGTCCAAACAGCCGCGCCGGAGCCAAGGCGCCGTTGTTTTCGTTCTACACCGACATTGGCCCGGGACAAGTCCCCGTGCTGCCGGCGCAACCGGCGAATCAGGCACAGCGGTATCTGGGCGACTGGCTCTCGGGCCTGGCCTACATCACGCAGGACAATGCCGGCCATGGTGCCGGACGTGAAATCACCCCTGAACAGAACGAACGGCTGGGCCAAGTGCTCACAGCCTTCGCAGCGAGATAAGCAATGCCCATTCGTGTCGACCTGCTCGCGTTAGAGCCCAATCTGCCTGGCCAGGCCCGCCTTACTGTGAAGAAATGGCAGGGTGGCGAGGAACAGCTGGAATTTTCCCTTCAGCGTAACCAGGACGGTTTTTACCTCCAGGACCATAAGGCCTGGAGCAACAATCCATTCTGGTTCAAGGTCTCGCGTTTCAACCTCACGGCCAACGGCGAAGCCCTGGAAACGCAGATCGGCCCGAATGTGGTCGACCCGCTGCTGGAAGGCGGCGCCAACGCGCAATTCCAGATCGAACTGCGTGAACAGAACCATGGTCATGCCGACAAAGGCGTGGTTCGCCCAGGCGTTGGTGTGCTGCCGTCCATGGCCGGCGGCCAGACGCGCTCGACCTATGGCGGGGCTGAACTGACAGCGCCGAGCGTACCGGCGCAGGACATCCCGGAAATCCCGGACATGCCTGAACTGGTCTTGTCCACCGCCGAGCCTGACGTGGAGTTGGAGTCGGTGCTCACCGAGACCGACTACACACCGCCTCCCCCACCGGCGAAGAAAAGCAACAAAGGCCTGATCGGCCTGTTGATTGTGGTGCTGCTGCTGGCGGCCGGCGCCGGATTCTGGTTCTACAAACGCACCCCGGCCCCTGCTGTTGCAGCCACTGCCGCCGCACCCGCCGGCGCCGATGCCCAGGCGTGCACCCTCGACAGCATGAACAGCCTTCCCGAACTGACCTTCGTCCAAACCTGCATCAAGGCAGCACCCGACAGCGCCAAGTTGCTGGAGATCATCAACCAGGCCAAGGCTGGCAAGCACTGCGGCGTCGCCCAGCGCCTGTACGCCAACCGTGCCCAGGCCGGTGACACGTTGATCGCCAACGCCTATGCCCGCGAATACGACCCAAAATACCTGAAGGCCAGCGAGTGCTTCCCGGCTGCGGACAACGCCACCGCCGCCTACTGGTATGAAACCATCCTCACCCAGGACCCGAACAACGCCGAAGCCAAGCAGCGCTTCGAGGAGTTGCAGAAGTGATGCGTTCACCCCTGAGTCGATTCCTGTTGAGCGGTGCCGCCTTGCTCGCGCTGTGCATCAGCCCGCTGTCCCAGGCCGAAGACAAACCGCTGATCCAGGCCGGTAAAAAGACCCTGTTCCAACGCGTGCTGACCACTCCGGGCTGCAAAATCAGCCCGACGGCGGGCGGGGCGGCAGGCGACCCACAACCAGTCTTCAGCCGCTTTTATGTGTACGAGCGCGCCCAGGCGAACAACGCCGAGTGGCTGAAAGTCGGCCCTGACAGCTACGGCAAAACCATTGGCTGGCTGCCCGCCAGCTGTACCACCGACTGGAAGATGCAACTGACGCTGGCCTTCACCAACCCGGCCAACCGCGACCGGCTGCTGTTCTTCAAGGACCGCGCCACCGTCGAAGGCATTCTTGATGCACCGGACCCGGTCAGCAAAGTCGCGCCGTTGCGGGCCGCGTTGAAAAAGGGCCAACAGGCACCAGGCGTACTGGCTGAAGAACCGGAATACTTCGTCGACCTGCAAAAGCAGTTCTACCTGCTGCCGGTGCTCAGTGGCGAAGAAGTCATGACCGAAAGCGGTTTCCGCACGCGCCTGCTCAACGTCGCCTCCGTCAGCAAGCTGGATGACAAGAACGCCAAGGGCGGTGCTGCAACCAGCGCGGCCGGTGGCAAGGAAGCCGAAGACAAAAAGGCCAACCAGTTGAAGGAATTCAGTGCGGCCGTGGTATTTGTCATCGACTCGACGATTTCGATGGATCCCTACATCGACCGCACCCGCGAGGCGATCCGCAAGGTTTACCAGAAGATCGAAGCGCAGAATCTCGGCAAGCAGGTCAAGTTCGGCATGGTAGCTTTCCGCTCCAACACCCAGGCGGTGCCGGGGCTGGAATACACCACCAAGATGTACGCCGACCCTACCAAGGTGAAAGACAGCGCCGACTTTTTCGCCAAGATCGCCGACCTCAAACAGGCTACCGTGTCGAGCAGCAGCTTCGATGAAGACTCGTTTGCCGGCGTCATGGAAAGCATCGACAAGGTCGACTGGAGCCAATTCGGCGCGCGCTACGTGGTGCTGATCACCGACGCTGGCGCCATCGAAGGCGACGACAAACTGTCGAAGACCGGCTTGAGCGCCGCGCAGGTGCGTATTGAAGCTTCCAACCCGGGTGTGGCGATTTACACCCTGCACCTGAAAACCCCGGCCGGAGCCAAGGACCACGCCAAGGCTGAAGCGCAATACAGGAACCTGTCGACTTACCCGGGCACCAATACCTCGCTGTACTACCCGGTGAATGCGGGCGATGTGCAGGAATTTGGGCGCAAGGTTGACGCTCTGGCCGGGGCGATCACGACACAAGTGAAAGCCGCCTACATGGGCGAAGACGCCATCGGCAGCGCGGCGAACGCCAAGCAGGACCCGGCCGAGAAGAAAATGCTCGAAGACGCGGCGCTGATCGGCCACGCCATGCAGCTCGCCTATCTCGGCGAGAAGACCAACAGCAAAGCCCCGCCAGTGTTCAAGGCTTGGATCACAGACCGCGACCTGATCAAGCAGAACATCCCGACCACCGATGTGCGGGTGCTGCTGACCAAGTCGCAGCTCAGCGATTTGAGCGACGTGATGAAAAAAATCCTCGATGCCGCCAACGAAGGCCTGATTTCACCCACGGAAATGTTCGATCGCCTGCGCACAGTGGCGGCGACCATGGGCGCCGATCCCAATCAGCTCAAACAGAACAGCAACGCCAAACTGGCGGACATGGGCGTGCTCGGGGAATACCTCGAAGACCTGCCCTATCAGAGTGAAGTGCTGAACCTGGATGAAGAGACCTGGAAGAGCTGGGACGGTCTGGCGCAAGAGAAATTCATCCGCACGCTGAACACCAAACTGCGGCATTACCAGCGTTACAACGCCGATGTCGACCGTTGGGTGGCTTTAGCCAAGGACAGCGATGCGCGGGACAACGTGTACCCCGTGCCACTCGAAATGATGCCTTAACGAGACGCTGATGCTCGATATCAAGAACCTGCTGGTGCGCCGTGGTGAAGGCGCGCTGGCCCATCACGTACGCCTGCCGCATTTGCAGGTCGGTGCCGGAGAAATCCTCGCCATCACCGGCGAGAGCGGCAGCGGCAAAAGCACATTGCTCGAAGCCATCGGCCTGTTGCTCGCGCCGGTGGAACTCGAGCGCTTTCGGCTGGGCCCGACGCCCGCTCAGGATATCGCGCACCTGCTGGCGACTGACGACCAACCGGCGCTCGCAGCGGTACGTTCACGGCACTTGGGCTTCATTTTGCAGAGCGGCGGCTTGCTGCCGTTCCTGAGTGTGCGCGACAACATCAGCCTGCCGCGACGTTTGCTCGGGATGTCGGCGAAGAGCGAACACATCGACCACGCCGTTGACGTGTTGCGCCTGCAAGGGTTGCTGGATAAACAACCTCAGGCCTTGTCGATCGGCGAACGCCAGCGCGTGGCCTGCGTTCGCGCGATTGCCCATGAACCACTGCTGCTGTTGGCCGACGAGCCGACCGCCGCGCTCGACCCTCACAGCGCCCGGCGTTTGTTCGAGTTGCTCCTTAGCCTGGTGTCGAGCATGGGTTTGAGCGCACTCGTTGTGTCCCATGACTGGGCCTTGCTGAAGGCTTTCGGCTTGCCGCGACTCGGCGCTATCAGCCGCCAGGGAGAGACTCTGTTTGAACCGATGGACTGATCGCTTGCACCTGCTGGGCTCACTGGCGCTGCAAGACCTCTGGCACGACCGCAAGGTCTCGCTGTGCATCGCCGCCTCCCTGGTGGCGGTGATTGCGCCTTTGTTGCTGCTGTTCGGGCTCAAACACGGGGTGGTCAGCCAGTTGCAGGACGAACTGCTGCGCGACCCGCGCAACCTTGAAGTGAAGATGCTCAGCAACGGCAACTACGACACGGCCTGGATCGAGCGTTTGCGCCAGCGACCCGAGACCGGTTTTGCCCTTGGCCAGACCCGCTCGCTCAATACCCAGGCTGACTTGCTGATCGGCATGCAGCGGTTTGTCGAAGGTGCGGAAATCATCGCCACCGAGCCGGGCGACCCACTACTGAACCTGGCGTCACTTAACCCCGTCGGCAATCAAGTGATCCTCAGCGCCAGTGCAGCACAACGCTTGCAGGCCAAGGCCGGCGACAGCGTGCAGCTGCGCGCCTTGCGTCGCCTGGATGGGGTCAATGAACGCGGCGAGATGACGCTGACGGTACTGGCCGTGCTCGACGCTGCCCGCTTCGGTCGCGCGGCCGGGTTTGTCGCCCCGCCGCTGCTGCTGGATCTGGAACGTTTTCGCGACGGTTATCAGGTCATCGGGTTCGGTGTGACCACCGGCAAGCCTCAGGGTAATCTACAACCACTGTATGCCCGCGCCCGCGTCTATGCGCGCGACATCGATCAGGTCGCACCGCTGGAACACTGGCTCAACGAACAACACATCGAAACGTCCAGCCGGCTGGCTGACATCGATAACGTCAAAGCCATCAACCATGTGCTGGGGCTGATTTTCGGCGTGATCGCCATGGCAGCGCTGATCGGTTGCGTGGCGTCGATGGTCGGTGCGTTCCTGGCCAACATCGACCGTAAACGCAAAAGCCTGGCGGTCCTGCGCCTGCTGGGTTTCAAGCGCAGCGCCGTCGGCGGTTTCGTGGTCCTGCAAGCGCTGGTGCTGAGCTTTGCCGGCTACGTTGGCGGACTGGGGTTTTATGCCGTGGGCAGTCAGTTGTTCGACTACTTGCTCGGCAGCAGTCGCGCCACTGGTACCTTCGTTTGCCACATCACTGTTTGGCATGGCCTGGCCGCCCTGCTCCTGACCTTTTTGGTCGCTGCATTGGTGGCCATGATTGGCGCCCTGCGAGCGATCAACATCCAACCTGCGGAGAGTCTGCGTGAGCTATAAACGTTTTGGCTTGCTGTTACCCCTGACCCTCGGCTACGTGCTCGACGCCTCGGCGGCAGGCTGGGAAGAGAAGTATTACAACCCCATGCCCGAGGCTGGCGACGTCGTGCTGCCGATGCCTTGCGAAGGCTCGATGGTGTTTCGCAAGGTGTTCATTCCGGTCGCCGGACCGCTCGACGACTATCCGATCAATATCGGTCAGGACGGCGCGGAATACGGCTACGTCGAACAGACCCGTCCGACCTTTATCGCCGGCAGTTTTACCGGGGCCAAAAGCGACAAATCCCGCTACTATCTGATGGCCAAGTACGAGATGAGTCAGTTGCAATACTCCGCGCTGACCGAAGCAACCTGCCCCACCGCCGCCACCAAGATGCGCGTGGCGCAAACGGCGGTGAGCTGGGTGCAAGCCATCGATGCCGCCGACAAGTACAACCTGTGGCTGCGCAAAAACGCCGCTGACAAGGTGCCCAAGGAAGACGGCGCCCAAGGGTTCCTGCGCCTGCCGACTGAAGTCGAATGGGAGTTCGCCGCGCGCGGCGGGCTTGAAGTCAGTGCCGCTGAATTCCGCGACACGCACTACCCGATGCCGGAAGGCATCAACGCCTACGAGTGGTTCGCCGGGGCGCAATCGTCCAACGGCAAAGTACAATTGAGCGGACTGCAAAAGCCCAATCCGCTGGGCCTGCATGACATGCTCGGTAACGTCGACGAAATGATGTTCGAGCCGTTTCGCCTCAATAAACTCGACCGCCAGCACGGTCAGGCCGGCGGCTACGTCGTTCGTGGCGGCAACTACCTGACCGCGCAGGCCGACCTGCGTACGGCATTGCGTCAGGAAGAGCCGTATTACAACGCCGAAGGTCAGGTGAAAAACAAGACCACCGGCTTGCGACTGGTGCTGGTCTCCCCGACCCTCACCTCTCGCGAACGGGTCGCCAGCATCGAAAGCAGCTGGAAGAAACTCGGTACCGGTAGCAAAGAAGCCGAATCCGCCGACAAAGGCACCGTGCAATCCCTGAACAGCCTCGCCTCGGGCGTCGAAGACAAAGCGCTCAAGGAAAAGCTCCAGGCCCTGGAGAACCGGCTACGCGCCAGCAACCAACAGCAGGAAGAAACCCGCGACCAGGCGATTCGCGCCAGCCTCAACCTGGGCGCGTTCCTGTGCACCAAGATGCTCGACGATGGTCAATATGTGGACTTCCTGCAAAAGAACTACAAGCTCAATTGCGAAGGCACGGACAAGGACGCCAGTTGCGACATGCGCAAAACCAAGCTCGACGAGCAAAAGGATCGCCTGCACAAACTCAGCCGTTACTACGCCAGCAGCCTGGTGGAATCGGCTACCTTGTACGGCCAGCCACTGCTTGAACCGCAAGTCCCGGTAATGGAAGAAATCATCAGCCGCAACAAACAGCTGCAGGACCTCAAACCTTACTTGCGCACCCACTGGGCCAATCAGAAGGCGTTCCTGCAAAAGCAGAAAATCGATACTCAAGCCTGGCTGAACAGCTGCAAAACCGTCACTCAATAACAATGCGTCAACACCGTTACCCAGGAGTTTTCACCATGTCGCGCAGCCTTTGGACTCGCTTCAAGCTACAGATCGCTTTCGTGGTCGCCGGCAGCCTGTTAATGACCGGTTGTGCCAACACCGGCAGCTCCATGCTCGGCGAAGGCGACGGTGCCGATCCGCGCCTGACCCAGGGTAATGACGCAGAATTCTTCAGCAAGTCCGGATACCAGGCCTGCGCCGTCGGCGCCGGTGTCGCCATCCTCGCTTGCGCACTGTCCAACAGCAACAACAAAACCGTGTGCGTCGTCGCCGCCGGTATTACCGCGTGCGGCGTGGCCATGGGCGCGAACTATTACCTGGATCAACGTCGTGCCGAATACGCCGACACCACCACTCGTTTGGCGAAGATGAACCGCGACGTCGAACAAGACACGCAAAAGGTGATCGCCCGTACCGCGACCGCTCAGCAAGTGATCAATGACGACCAGGCGCAAATCGCCCAGATCAAAAAGGACATCGCCAGAAAGAAAGTCGACCATTCCAAGGCTCAGGCGCAAATCGCCGGGATCGATTCGGACATCGCGCGCCTGCGTAAAGACCTGGCCAACATGCGTACCAAAGTCACCGAGTACAGCAAAGTGGCAGACGCCGAGCGCTCACAAGCCACCAGCGCCGAGATCAGGCAGGTGGACATGAACATTCAGAAAATGAACCAGAAAGTCGTCACCCTCCAGAAGGAAGTCGACGCTCTGTACAGCCAACGCTCCGCAATCACTCTGGGTTAAAGACATGACGCTACAACAACTGGTGATCATCACTGCCGTCCTGGTCCTGAGCGGTTGCGCGACCACGCCAGGCGAGTGCGATGCGACCAATCGCGACAGCAGCATGCTGACCAAGATGAACTGCGACTACTCCGGCGGTTACAGCGAACAGGTCAAACAGAAGGAACTGGCCCTGAGCGAGTCCCGCCAGCAAAACGCAATGTTCCATCAGGTGTACCAGAACATTCAGGCCCAGCAACTCAGCACCAAGACCGATCTGGCCAGCCAGCAGAAATCCCAGAACGCGCTGAATCAGTCGCTGACGCAACTGCTGGCCTCGCTCAAGGCCCGGCGTGGCAATGAAGCCCACGTGCAGAAGCAGATTGCCGACCTCGAGAAGCAGCTCAAGGCTTCGCAAGCAGCGCCAATGACCCAATCAACGCCAGCAACTCTGGCGGCCAAGCAGCAAGAGCTCAAGACGCTGCAGAAGAAGGTCAATCAGCTGCAATTCAGCCTCGGCTACGAAGAGTAACTTTTTACCCCGCAGGGCATCCCGACGGATGCCTGCACTTTTTCAGGAATCGTCGTCATGCAGCGGGTCATCAGGGATGCGCAAGCCACATCGGAGGGGATGAGTGCGCTGCAAGCTAAAGTCGCCCTTATCCAGAAACACTTTCCGCCGACCGTCGCCAGTCTGTTTGCTATCCCGCGGATGGGCAGCGGTAACGTACTGGAATGGTGGACCGAGCTGGGTGGCCAACCCACGCCCTATGCCGACCTCAACGAGGACGCGCAACGACGTTTGCTGGAAACCTATGAAGTGCGCCAGACGTCCCTTGGACAGCTGGCGGACGAACTGCAAAAACGCGGTCAACCGACGGAAGCGGATGACCTGCGCAGCCTGCTCGGCGCGCCTGAGCTGGACAAACTCTACAGCCTCAACGGTGAGCCTTTGGTGGTGCGCTGGAACCTGCGCCCGCCCAAACCGATCGTGCCGCCGGTGATTCCGGTGGCGCCGATCGTGCCGCCATCGCGTCGTGGCTGGTGGATCGCAGCGGCCTTGCTCGCGCTGCTGTTGTTGCTTCTGGCGCTCTGGCTCTGGTGGTTCCTGCACCGTGAGCCGGTTGTCGTGGTTCCGCCGGTCGCGCCTGCGGCGCCGGTGGTGACGCCGGCTGAGAAACCAGTTGAGAAAGCGGTTGAGCCGGTCCCCGAGCCTGTCGTGGAACCTGAACCGAAACCTGCTCCGGTACCTGAACCCGCGCCAGAACCGGTACCGGAACCCAAGCCGGTACCGCCACCCAAACCGGCACCGGAACCCAAGCCGGTTCCACCACCAAAACCGGTAGTGGCTGCCCCGCCACCTCCACCTCCACCGCCACCGCCACCGGCCCCGACGCTGGACAACTTCGCCTGCCGTAAAAATGCGCCGCCCGCAGAGGTCCCGCAATTCGTGGTGGTGCTCGACACCTCAGGTTCGATGAACTTGAACATCAAGTCAGTGAAAGCCGACGAGGACTGGTACTTCGGTGGTAATGACCTCAACAAGCTCCTGGATCCGGACCGCACCATGCGGCTCACCGCCAAACCCAGCCGCATGGACGTCGCCAAGGACTCGCTGGCCGGCATGATCAACGGGCTGGACCCGAAAATCGATACACGCCTGATCACCTTCGCCGGCTGTGAAAGAACACCGGACCGGGGTGTGTTCAGGTTCGGCGACCGCCCGCGGCTGATCAACGGGATTCGAGGTCTGGCTCCCGACGACGGCACACCTCTGGCCGACAGCCTGGCTCACGCGGCGAGTACCGTCGACGGGCGCAATAACGATGCGGTTATCGTGATGTTTGTCGACGGAGAAGACGGTTGCGGGCAGGACGTTTGCGCAGTATCCCGTCGAATCGCCAGGGAACAACCGCGCCTGCGGGTCAACGTAGTGAAAATCGGTGCTGGCGGCCCTTCACGCTGCATCGCTGAAAACACCGGTGGCCGGGTTTACAACAGCACCAATGCGGCTGAACTGGCTAACCAATTGAAACAGGCGAGCAAGGAAGTCTCCAGCAATACCAAGTGCAATTAGCTTGGCGACTGCTCCGCAATTGAGGTGAGCCCATCGCGGGCAAGCCACGCTCCCACAGGGTTTGTGTCATTCACAAAAAGGGCGGAACGACACTTAACCTGTGGGAGCGTGGCTTGCCAACGATGATTCAGCTCAGGTGCTCGACCGCCGGTAACTCCATCGCCCGTACCTCTCCCAAGAGGAAATCGCTGAGCCGGCGCAAACGTTCACCTCCGGGACGGGTTTTCGGCCAGACCAGGTAATAATTCTCACCGCTGGCGACGGCTGTCGGCCACGGCAAACTCAGACGTCCCTGCGCGACATCCTCTGCCACCATCAGCAAATCGCCCATGGACACCCCGTAGCCACGGGCGGCTGCAATCATGCCCAACTCCAGCGTGTCGAACACCTGCCCTCCCTTGAGCGAGACCTGATCGGTCAGGCCCATGCGCTCTAGCCAGTTGCGCCAGTCACGGCGGTCCGGCGTCGGGTGCAGCAACTCGGTACTGGCCAGGCGCGCGACGCCCCATGGTTGGTCCTTCAGAAGATTCGGCGCACCCACCGGGATCAGCTCTTCGGGGAACAGGAAAGTCGCCTCCCAATCCGGTGGAAAATGCCCATTGCTGAGGATGACGGCACAGTCGAAGGGTTCGTGGTTGAAGTCCACGGTATCAATGTCCATCCAGGCGCTGGTCAATTGCACCTCGTTCCCCGGTCGCAAGTGCCGAAACCGACTGAGCCGCGCCAACAACCAGCGCATAGTCAGGGTCGACGGAGCTTTCATGCGCAGGATGTCGTCTTCGGCGCGCAAGCTATTGCAGGCCCGCTCCAGGGCGGTGAAGCCTTCGCGAATGCCCGGCAGGATCAGCCGCGCCGATTCGGTTAGTTGCAAGTTGCGTCCGCTGCGATGAAACAGCCGACAGGCAAAATGCTCCTCGAGCGTACGAATATGCCGACTGACCGCACTTTGGGTAATCGACAGTTCTTCGCCCGCACGGGTAAACGAACTGTGCCGAGCCGCGGCTTCGAATGCGCGCAGGGCATACAAGGGAGGAAGACGACGGGACATCGGGAAAGCTCCTGCAGCGGGGTTCGGCGGACTGGCAGAAACTTTACCAGCATGAGTTTGACTCATGCCATCCATCCTTTTTATCCCTTTGTGCAAACCCCGCAGAGCGCCGAGAATCGACGTTTTCCTGTTCACTTCGAGAATCGGGCGTGATGACCATGCAGCATCCGGCACGTATAGAACTCCGGGCCATCCTGCGGCTGGCGGGGCCGTTGATTGCCTCGCAGTTGGCGCACATGCTGATGGTCCTCACCGATACGTTGATGATGGCGCGCCTGAGCCCGGAAGCGCTCGCGGGCGGCAGCCTGGGTGCAGCGAGTTACTCGTTCGTGGCGTTTTTCTGTATCGGCGTCATCGCTGCGGTCGGCACGCTTGTGTCCATCCGTCAGGGTGCGGGTGATACCGCCGGCGCCGCACGGCTGACCCAGGCCGGCTTGTGGCTGGCCTGGCTGATGGCGCTCGTAGCGGGCGTGCTGTTATGGAACCTGAAACCGGTGCTGCTGTTGTTCGGCCAGACCGAAAGCAACGTCCAGTCGGCCGGCCAGTTTCTGATTTTTCTGCCATTCGCCCTGCCCGGCTACCTGAGCTTCATGGCCCTGCGCGGGTTCACCAGCGCCATCGGCCGGGCAACGCCGGTGATGGTCATCAGCCTGGCCGGTACGGTGGCCAACTTCCTGCTCAACTATGCGTTGATCACCGGGATGTTCGGCTTGCCGAAACTGGGGCTGATGGGCATTGGCCTGGTCACGGCAATTGTCGCCAACCTGATGGCCGTGGCGCTGGCATTGCACATTGGCCGGCACCCGGCTTACGACGCCTACCCGCTGCGTCAAGGCCTGTCGCGACTCAACCGCCAGTATCTGAAAGAACTGTGGCGCCTGGGGCTGCCGATTGGGGGTACCTATGCCGTGGAGGTCGGCTTGTTTGCCTTCGCCGCGCTGTGCATGGGCACCATGGGCAGTACGCAATTGGGCGCGCACCAGATAGCCCTGCAAATCGTTTCGGTGGCGTTCATGGTACCGGCGGGGCTTTCCTACGCGATCACCATGCGCATCGGCCAGCATTACGGCGCCGGGCAATTGCTCGACGCACGCTTGGCCGGCCGGGTCGGTCTCGCCTTTGGTGCGGCGGCGATGTTGTGTTTCGCCATGGTTTTCTGGCTGCTGCCGAACCAGTTGGTAGGTCTGTTTCTCGATCAGAACGATCCGGCGTTCCGCGACGTCATCAACCTCGCTGTGAGCCTGCTGGCAGTGGCTGCATGGTTCGAACTGTTCGACGGTACGCAAACCATCGCCATGGGCTGCATCCGCGGCCTCAAGGACGCCCGGACCACTTTCCTGGTCGGACTGGGTTGCTACTGGCTGATCGGCGCGCCGGCGGCGTGGTGGATGGCGTTCCACCTGCATTGGGGGCCGACAGGCGTCTGGTGGGGATTGGCGCTGGGTCTTGCGTTCGCGGCGGTGAGCCTGACGCTGGCGTTTGAGTGGAAGATGAAGCGGATGATTCGCCGGGAGTCGGTACATCCGCACTTCGAGGCCATTCGAAGCGAATAAGATGCCCTTGTGGGAGCAAATACTGTGGCGAGCTCGGCTGCGCAGCAGTCGTAAAATTGGGGCCGCTGTGCAGCGCAACGGGGGCAAGCCCCCTCGCCACAAAGCTCATCCCCACATTTGATGGCGACTAAATCACGAACTCCAAAGCCGGCTGCTGATTGCTGCCGAATGTCAGATACTCCACCAATTCCGCCAACGGCAACGGCTTGCTGATCAGATAACCCTGCACCTGATCACAGTCAAAGCCGCGTAACAATTCCAGCTGCTCCGGCGTCTCTACACCTTCGGCGACCACCTCGAGGTTGAGGTTGTGCGCCAGATTGATCATCGCGTGCACCAGTTTGCGGTTCTCTTCTCGCTGCTCCATGCCGCCGACAAAGCTCTTGTCGATCTTCAGCAAAGTGATCGGCAGGCTGTTGAGGTGCACGAATGACGAGAATCCGGTACCAAAGTCGTCGAGGGAGAAGCGCACACCCAGGCGCCCGAGGGCGTCCATCGTCTGCTTGACCAGATCGCTGCGGCGCATGACCGCGGTTTCGGTCAGTTCGAACTCCAGCCACTGCGCCTCCACACCGCGCTCGGCAATAAGGCGGCTGAGGGTCGATAGCAACTGGCTGTCCTGAAATTGCCGGAACGACAGATTGATCGCCATGTGCAAAGCCGGCAAACCGCGCTCGCGCAAGGCCTGCATATCGCGCAGGGCACGGGAAATAACCCAGTAACCCAGCGGTACGATCAAGCCGCTCTGCTCGGCCAGCGGCACGAATTCGCTCGGTGGCAGCAAGCCCCGCTCGGCATGGCGCCAGCGCACCAGGGCTTCAAGGCCGACGATCTGCCCGTCCTCGAGGTTCAACCGTGGCTGGTAATGCAATTCCAGCTCGTCGCGGCGCAACGCCCGGCGCAGTTCGGTTTCGAGGTCTGCGATGCTGCGGGCATTGCGGTTGATGCGTTCGTTGAAAATATGAAAGGTGCAGCCCTGAGTGCTCTTGGCCTGTTGCATGGCAATGTGCGCATGCCACATCAACGGGTCCGCGCCAGCCTGGGCCCGGGCATAGGCAATGCCCAGGCTGGAGCCGATCAACAGGCTTTCGCCGTCGACCCAATACGGCTCGGCCAATGCTTCGCTGATGCGTTCGGCCATCCATTCAGCGCGCTGGGGAGCACGGCGAGTGTCGATCAGCAGGGCGAATTCGTCACTGCCCAACCGAGCCAGCTGATCGCCAGCCTCCAGTTGACTCTTGAGGCGCGCGACCACTTGCAGGATCAGCCGATCACCGGCCTGGTGGCCGAGGGCATCATTGGCGTGACGGAAATTGTCGAGGTCAAGGTGACCGAGGGCCAGGCCACGACCGTCGCTTTCCGCCAGTCGCGCCGTGAGCAAAGTCTGGAATCCCTGACGGTTGGCGATACCGGTCAACGGGTCTTGTTCGGCCAGGCGTTGCAGGGTGGTTTCCAGCACGCCCCGCTCACGCACATGGCGCAGGCAACGGCGCAACATGCCAGGATCCAGATGGTCGCGTACCAGCCAGTCACTTACACCATCAGGCGGGTTCGGCGGCTCGTGATCGAGCAGCAATACCACTGGCAGACTGCAACGGCCTGGTGCCGGTTGAAGTTGCGGGATGGTCAATAACACCGCGTTGCGGTTGTCATCGAACAGACTGCTGACCGATTCCCAGCTCGGCGCGCTGATGAGCACCGCCGAGCTCCCCATCGGAGCCAGACACTCGCGCAACAACGCTGCCCACGCTGGCTCTTCGGCCAGTAACAGCAAACGCAAGGGTTCGACAGGCGTAGACAAGCTAGCTCCCTAGACTCTGCAATGATGTAGGCGGCAGGCATTATGCCGCGCCCATAACCAATGACCAATGGCATCAGTTATCAAAAGTCAGGTCTTTTTATTTTGAGTCACGAGACACTCGCCGTGATTTCGTTGCGCATCCTGCGTGAAAGTATCAAAACCGGCAAATATAGATCGCGTTCTACGTCACAAGTCGGACAGAGCAGCACAATTCGCTGAGCCTGTTAAAATGCCGGCCCATTTCGTGACTGACTCCTGAATTTAGCTATGTCCCGACTCAATCCCCGGCAGCAAGAAGCCGTGAACTACGTCGGCGGCCCTCTATTGGTGCTCGCCGGTGCAGGCTCCGGCAAGACCAGCGTGATCACGCGCAAGATTGCGCACCTGATCCAGAACTGCGGCATTCGCGCCCAGTACATCGTCGCCATGACCTTCACCAACAAGGCCGCCCGCGAGATGAAGGAACGGGTCGGCACCTTGTTGCGCGCAGGCGAAGGACGCGGGCTGACGGTGTGCACCTTCCACAATCTGGGCCTGAACATCATCCGCAAGGAACACGTGCGGCTGGGCTACAAACCCGGTTTCTCGATCTTCGACGAGACCGACGTCAAGGCCCTGATGACCGACATCATGCAAAAGGAATACTCGGGCGACGACGGCGTCGACGAGATCAAGAACATGATCGGCGCCTGGAAAAACGACCTGATCCTGCCGCCCCAGGCCCTGGAAAACGCGCGCAACCCCAAGGAACAGACCGCCGCCATCGTCTACACCCACTACCAGCGCACGCTCAAGGCGTTCAACGCGGTGGACTTCGACGACCTGATCCTGCTGCCGGTAAAGCTGTTCGAAGAGCACGCCGACATTCTGGAGAAGTGGCAAAACAAGGTGCGCTATCTGCTGGTGGACGAATACCAGGACACCAACGCCAGCCAGTATTTGCTGGTGAAAATGCTCATCGGCAAACGCAACCAATTCACCGTGGTGGGTGACGACGACCAGTCGATCTACGCCTGGCGCGGTGCCCGTCCGGAAAACCTGATGCTGCTCAAGGACGACTACCCGTCCCTGAAAGTGGTGATGCTGGAGCAGAACTACCGCTCCACCAGCCGCATCCTGCGCTGCGCCAACGTGCTGATCTCGAACAACCCCCACGAATTCGAAAAGCAGCTGTGGAGTGAAATGGGCCACGGTGACGAGATCCGCGTGATCCGCTGCCGCAACGAAGATGCCGAAGCCGAGCGCGTGGCCGTGGAAATCCTCAGCCTGCATTTGCGTACCGACCGCCCTTACAGCGATTTCGCGATCCTTTATCGCGGCAACTACCAGGCCAAGTTGATCGAACTGAAGCTGCAGCATCATCAGGTGCCGTATCGCCTGTCCGGCGGCAACAGCTTCTTCGGTCGCCAGGAAGTGAAAGACCTGATGGCCTACTTCCGCCTGATCGTGAACCCTGACGATGACAACGCTTTCCTGCGGGTGATCAACGTGCCGCGCCGCGAGATCGGTTCGACGACGCTGGAAAAACTGGGCAACTACGCCACCGAGCGCAAAATCTCGATGTACGCCGCCACCGACGAAATCGGCCTGGGCGAGCATCTGGACAGCCGCTTCACCGATCGCCTGTCACGCTTCAAGCGCTTCATGGACAAGGTCCGCGAGCAGTGCGCCGGCGAAGACCCGATCTCGGCGCTGCGCAGCATGGTCATGGACATCGACTATGAGAACTGGCTGCGCACCAACAGCTCCAGTGACAAGGCTGCCGATTACCGCATGGGTAACGTCTGGTTCCTGATCGAGGCGTTGAAGAACACTCTGGAGAAAGACGAAGACGGCGAAATGACCGTCGAAGACGCCATCGGCAAGCTTGTATTGCGCGACATGCTGGAGCGTCAGCAGGAAGAGGAAGACGGCGCCGAAGGCGTGCAAATGATGACCTTGCACGCCTCCAAGGGCCTGGAATTCCCCTACGTGTTCATCATGGGCATGGAAGAGGAAATCCTCCCGCACCGCTCCAGCATCGAAGCCGACACCATCGAAGAGGAACGCCGCCTGGCCTACGTGGGCATTACCCGCGCGCGCCAGACCCTGGCCTTCACCTTTGCCGCCAAGCGCAAGCAGTACGGCGAGATCATTGATTGCGCACCCAGCCGCTTCCTTGATGAGCTGCCACCGGACGATCTGGCCTGGGAAGGCAACGACGACACCCCGACCGAAGTCAAAGCCGTACGTGGCAATAGCGCATTGGCGGATATACGCGCGATGTTAAAGCGTTAGAATTGACCACTTTTAATTAGACCTTCGGCGTAAAACACGCCAAATGAGGACAAGCTTCATGGAAGCACTGCACAAGAAAATTCGCGAAGAGGGCATCGTGCTTTCCGACCAGGTCCTGAAGGTCGACGCCTTTTTGAACCACCAGATCGACCCGGCCCTGATGAAGCTGATCGGCGACGAATTCGCCACGCTGTTCAAGGATTCGGGTATCACCAAAATCGTCACCATCGAGGCCTCGGGTATCGCACCAGCGATCATGACCGGCCTGAACCTTGGCGTACCGGTGATCTTCGCGCGCAAGCAACAGTCCCTGACCCTGACCGAAAATCTGCTGTCGGCGACCGTTTACTCGTTCACCAAGAAGACTGAAAGCACTGTGGCCATCTCCCCGCGTCACCTGACCAGCAGCGACCGCGTGCTGATCATTGATGACTTTTTGGCCAACGGCAAGGCGTCCCAGGCGCTGATTTCGATCATCAAGCAAGCCGGTGCAACAGTGGCAGGCCTGGGGATCGTGATCGAAAAATCGTTCCAGGGCGGCCGTGCCGAGCTGGATTCGCAGGGTTATCGCGTTGAGTCATTGGCGCGTGTGCAATCGCTGGCCGGTGGTGTCGTGACCTTTATCGACTAAGTCACACCGTCTACCTCCTGTGGGAGCGGGCTTGCTCGCGAATGCGGTGTGTCAGTCGAGAGGTTTATTGACAGATACACCGCATTCGCGAGCAAGCCCGCTCCCACAGTTGTTTTGGGTTGTCTGTTATTGCTCGGTTGCTTTCAGGCCGGCCAGCAGCAACCGCTGATACAAATCTTCCTTCAACCCCTCCGTACTGCTCAGTTGCATCCGCGCCAAATGTTCTGGATACAACGATGCCTGCGGCGCATCCAGCGCTGCCTTGCCCAGCTCCAGCACTTCGCTCAGTTTGAACTTGCTCTTCAACCAGTTCAGCGCCCGCAACAAATCCCGCTCTACCCCGGTGAAATCGCACCCCAATGGATATTCCGCAAACAGATGCGGATGCCGCGCCTGAATCGCCTGCAAACGCTGTGGGTTGTTCTCGGTGAACCGTGGATCAAGAAGGAAATCCTTCGGCAACTTGCCGACCTTCTGCGCCTGCTCGATCAACCCGGGCTGAAACCGCGAATCGCTGATATTGAGCAACGCTTCGATCACCGCCGCATCGGTCTTGCCACGCAGATCGGCAATGCCGTACTCGGTGACCACGATGTCGCGCAAGTGCCGGGGGATCGTGCAGTGACCGTACTCCCAGACGATGTTCGAACTGACCTCCCCGCCTGATTCGCGCCAGCTACGCAGCAGCAACACTGACCGTGCACCTTCCAGCGCATGGCCCTGAACCACGAAGTTGTACTGTCCGCCAACACCACTGAGTACACGCCCGTCCTCCAGCTGATCCGCTACGCCAGCACCGAGGAGGGTCACGGTGAACGCGGTGTTGATGAACCGCGCATCGAGACGTTGCAAGCGCTTGAGTTCTTCCTGGCCGTGAAGCTCGTTGATGTAGCTGATGCGGGTCATGTTGAATTCCAGGCGCTTGCTCTGCGGCATCTCGCGCAAGCGCTCATAGAAGGCGCGCGGACCGAGGAAAAAACCGCCATGCACTGAAATACCATCAGCCTGCGCAGCTTCGTCCAGCGTACCGGCATTCGCCCGCTGCTGGGTCGCGACGTCCGGGTAAACCTTGCGCCTCACGATACCGGCCTCAGCCAGCACCAGCAGGCCGTTGACGAACATTTCGCTGCAACCGTACAAGCCCCTGACAAAGGGATCGACACCGCCTTCACGGGCAATGAGCTGCGCCCACAGGCCGAGGTCTACATCCTCCAGCAAAGCCTTGTAACCACCGTTGTCGGCCTGTCTCGCCAACAGCGCTGCCGTCAGGGCATCGCCCATGGAGCCGATGCCGATCTGCAGCGTGCCGCCGTCACGCACCAGTGCACTGGCGTGCAGGCCGATGAAATGGTCCTGGAAACCCACCGGCATGTTCGGCGTGGAGAAAAGTGTGCTGTTGTCCTTCTCGTCGATCAGCAGGTCGAAGGTGTCGATACCGACTTGCGCATCGCCAGGCATGTAGGGCAAATCGTTGTGTACCTGGCCCACCATCAGAATGGTTTCGCCGCCAGCGCGGCGCCTGGCGATCATCGGCAACAGGTCGAGGGTGATGTCCGGGTTGCAGCTCAGGCTCAAGCGATCAGGATGCTCGTCGTGGCTGGCCACCAGTTGCGCCACCAGATTCAAGCCGGCGGCGTTGATATCCCGGGCGGCATGGCTGTAGTTGCTGCTGACGTAATCCTGCTGCGCCGTTGCGCTATTGAGCAGGCTGCCGGGCTGCATGAAAAACTGCTGGATGTGAACGTTGTGCGGCAACTTGTCCTGCTGCAGATCGGCGAGAAAATCCAGTTCCGGATAATCGCCGAAAACCTCTTCTACGAAGGGTTCCAGGAAGCGCTTCTGTAAGCCATCGCCCAAGGCAGGCCGGCCCAGGCACAGCGCGGTGTAGACCGTCAGCCGCCGCTCGGGCAACTGCGCAATACGCCGGTACAGCGCGTTGACGAAGTGGTTGGGTTTGCCCAGCCCTAGCGGCAGACCCATGTGAATATGCGCCGGCAAGCGTGCCAAAACGTCATCCACTGCCTGTTCGATCGAACACAACTGCACCATCTGAAGCCTCCCAACCGTTCCGTGAATAGGGTACGACCGAGCTTGCCGGGAGTTTGCTGCAAAGAACAGCCCCTCACCCTAACCCTCTCCCAAGGGAGAGGGGACCGACTGAGGGTTGTTCAAGAGCCACATCGACCTGAAAGTACCGTACCGAATCCATAATCGACCCGATCTTTTCAGGTCGATGTATTACACAAGACACCACGGGCGGCCGGACGTTTCGGGAGGGCTTGTACCAGGCCTGGGGGGGCTGCCAAAGAATCGCAAGTACCGCTCTGAGTCCATAATCAACCCGATGTTTCAGGTCGATGTATTACACAAGCCACCACGGGCGGCCGGACGTTTCGGGAGGGCTGGGACCAGGCCTGGGGGGGGCTGCCAAAGAATCGCAAGTACCGCTCTGAATCCATAATCAACCCGATGTTTCAGGTCGATGTATTACACAAGCCACCACGGGCGGCCGGACGTTTCGGGAGGGCTGGGACCAGGCCTGGGGGGGGCTGCCAAAGAATCGCAAGTACCGCTCTGAATCCATAATCAACCCGATGTTTCAGGTCGATGTATTACGCAAGACACCTCGGTCGGCCCCCTCTCCCTTTGGGAGAGGGCTGGGGTGAGGGGACGACTCTCTATCACCCCACACTATCCAACCCTGAACGACACGCACAAAAAAACCGCTCGAAAGCGGTTTTTTTGGCGAAAGGTTCGGCGAATTACAGGCCGGACATCTCTTTGATAGCGCCCTTCAGCTCATCATCAGAGCAGTCAGCGCAGGTGCCTTTTGGCGGCATTGCGTTAATGCCGGTGATGGCTTTGGCCAGGATGCCGTCAAGGCCGCCCTGGTGATCAGCACGCTCTTTCCAGGCAGCCTTGTCACCGATTTTCGGTGCGCCCAGCAGGCCGGTGCCGTGGCAAGCATTGCAATGCTTTGCAATGACATCTTTAGGCGTTTTTGCACCTCCGCCACCACCGGTAGAGGCAGCGACTTCCATGCCCTTGCACTCTTGACCCTGAACACAGACTTGACCGACCGGTTCAAGGCGTTTGGCGATATCGTCGTTGGTCGCAGCTTGAGCGCTGACAGCCCATAGGGCCAATACGGTTGCTGGTGCAGCCAGCATTTTCATAATTAGATTCACGCGTTCACCCTCAATGGTGGCTAGTCACGCCTACGGCCACGGTTCGCAGGCGGGCGCAAGTATAGCGGTAAGCCCGCGTCACTGAAACAACCCCAAAGTCGAAGGGGTCTTAGGCGCTGGCGAAAAAACACCCCGGACGCCTCTGCGATACTGGCAGGACGCCTCTTCCCCTTAGAAATTCGCCGGCGTGGCTGCGCTGATTAGTCGCGCAGGCACATCGAACGGATTACGGAAACGGTGAGGCTTGGTACTTTCAAAGTAGTAGCTATCGCCAGCTTCGAGCACAAAAGTTTCCAGCCCGACCACCAGCTCCAGTTTTCCTTCGACCAGAATGCCGGTTTCCTCGCCCTCATGGGTGAGCATCTCGTCCCCGGTGTCGGCGCCTGGCGGATAGATTTCATTGAGAAACGCGATAGCCCGGCTGGGATGCGCCCGACCGACCAGCTTCATGGTCACCGCACCATCGGAGATATCGATCAGCTCGTTGGCCTTGTAGACGATCTGAGTCGGTTTTTCCTGCAGGATTTCTTCGGAAAAGAACTCGACCATGGACATGGGAATCCCGCCCAGTACTTTCCTCAGCGAACTGATCGAGGGGCTGACGCTGTTCTTCTCGATCATCGAAATGGTGCTGTTGGTGACCCCCGCCCGTTTGGCGAGTTCACGCTGGGAAAGGCCCTTGAGCCTACGGATGGATTGCAGTCGTTCACCGACGTCCAAGCTTGCGCCTCCAGGAATCAGGTTTGTTGGAATAATGAGCGTTATCATGGCGACAGCGTTCAGTATTTACAACACTTTGGCCCGAATCCTGTCCGGTGAGGCGACTTCCGGTCTGGCGTTCCTGGCACTAAGCCCCGGAATAGAGCATTGGCACCCGGCGCAGGTTGCAGAAGATCTGATAAGGAATCGTCCCGGCAGCCATGGCCACTTCGCTGGCCAGGATGTTTTTACCCCACAATTCGACGGTCGAACCCAGGCCGGCTTGCGGCACATCGGTCAGGTCGATGCACAGCATGTCCATCGATACCCGGCCGATCAATTGGCTGCGCTGCCCGGCGACCAGCACCGGAGTACCGGTCGGTGCCTGGCGCGGATAGCCGTCGGCGTACCCCATGGCTACTACGCCCACGCGCATCGGTTTGGACGTAATAAACCTGGCGCCGTAACCAATCGGTTCGCCGGCCGGCAGTTCACGCACGCAGATCACTTTCGATTCGAGGGTCATCACCGGCTGCAGGCGCGAGGCGACTTCATTGGCTTCTTCGAACGGCGTGGCGCCGTAGAGCATGATGCCCGGACGTACCCAATCGCTCGGAATCTGTGGCCAACCGAGTACCGCCGGGGAGTTGCGCAGGCTGACCTCGGCGGACAAGCCCTGACGCGCCGCCTCGAACACAGCCACCTGCTCGGCGCTGGTTTGTTCGTGCAACTCATCGGCACGGGCGAAGTGGCTCATCAGCACGATCTTCGCGACCTTGCCGCTGGCCAACAGGCGTTGATAGGCCGCCTGGTAATCCGCCGGATGCAAGCCCACCCGGTGCATACCCGAATCAAGCTTGAGCCATACGGTAATCGGCTTGCTCAATACGGCTTTCTCGATGGCTTCGAGTTGCCACAATGAATGCACCACGCACCAGAAATCATGCTCGATGATCAGCGACAACTCTGAGGCTTCGAAAAAACCTTCCAGCAACAACACCGGCGCGTGAATGCCCGCCGCCCGCAACTCCAGAGCCTCTTCGATGCACGCCACGGCAAACCCGTCCGCCTCGGCTTCCAGCGCCTGGGCGCAACGCACCGCGCCATGGCCATAGGCATCGGCCTTGATCACAGCGAGGGCGCGAGCCCCCGTCAGTTCACGGGCGATCTGGTAGTTGTGACGCAGGGCTTGAAGATCGATCAGGGCACGGGCAGGACGCATGGCGGCAGACTTCTGGTCGGGTTTTGTAAAAAAAACCGGCGCTGGCTGTCGGCGTAAACCGCCAGCAGCACCGGAAGAGGGATCTTTGTGACAGGCTTATGGCAGAGCCGCTACAACCGACAGCTCAACCAGAATTTCCGGCTCGCACAGTTTCGATTCAACGGTGGCACGGGCCGGCGCGACGCCTTTTGGCAGCCACTTGTCCCACACCGCGTTCATGCCTTCGAAATGCGCGTCGATGTCTTTCAGGTAAATAGTTACCGACAGCAGTTGATTCTTGTCGGTCCCGGCCAGGTCGAGCAAACGCTCGATATTGGCCAGGGTTTCACGGGTCTGTTGTTCAATCCCGGCGTTCATGTCGTCGCCGACCTGCCCGGCCAGGTACACCGTGCCGTTATGGGTGACGATCTGACTCATGCGCTCATTGGTGAGCTGGCGCTGGACTGACATGCTTTGCAGACTCCTGGATTTTGCTGCCATAACGGGAAATATCGAGGCCTTCGGCGCTGATCTGCGGCTTTTTCTTCGCCATCAGGTCAGCCAGCAAGCGGCCGGAGCCACACGCCATGGTCCAGCCGAGCGTGCCGTGACCGGTGTTCAGGAACAGGTTCTTGAATGGGGTAGCGCCGACAATCGGCGTGCCGTCCGGGGTGGTCGGACGCAAGCCGGTCCAGAAGCTGGCCTGGGCCAGATCGCCGCCCTGAGGATAAAGATCGTTGACGATCATCTCCAGGGTTTCGCGTCGACGCGGGTTCAGCGACAGGTCAAAACCGGCAATTTCCGCCATGCCACCAACGCGGATGCGGTTGTCAAAACGGGTGATCGCGACCTTGTAGGTCTCGTCGAGAATGGTCGAGGTCGGAGCCATCGCCGCATTGGTGATCGGCACGGTCAGGGAGTAGCCCTTGAGCGGATACACCGGTGCCTTGATGCCCAGCGGCTTGAGCAGTTGCGGCGAGTAGCTGCCCAGAGCCAGCACATAGCGGTCAGCGGTTTCCAGCTTGCCGTCGATCCACACGCCATTGATACGGTCACCGGCGAAGTCGAGGCGCTGGATGTCCTGGCCGAAACGGAACTGCACACCAAGTTTCGTGGCCATTTCAGCCAGGCGAGTGGTGAACATCTGACAGTCGCCGGTCTGGTCGTTCGGCAGGCGCAGGGCACCGGCGAGAATATCGGTCACCTGGGCCAGGGCTGGTTCGACGCGGGCAATGCCCTCGCGGTCGAGCAGCTCGAACGGTACGCCGGACTCCTTCAACACGGCGATGTCTTTCGCTGCGCCGTCAAGCTGGGCCTGGGTACGGAACAATTGGGTAGTACCGAGGCTGCGGCCTTCATAGGCAATGCCGGTTTCAGCGCGCAGTTCGTCGAGGCAGTCACGGCTGTACTCGGACAGGCGGACCATGCGCTCCTTGTTCACTGCATAGCGGCTGGCCGTGCAGTTACGCAGCATCTGGGCCATCCACAGGTATTGATCGATGTCGGCAGTGGCCTTGATCGCCAGTGGCGCATGGCGCTGCAACAGCCACTTGATGGCTTTGAGCGGCACACCCGGCGCAGCCCACGGCGAGGCATAACCCGGCGAGACTTGCCCGGCGTTGGCGAAACTGGTCTCCATGGCAGCAGCCGGCTGCCGGTCCACGACCACCACTTCAAATCCGGCACGGGCCAGATAATAAGCACTGGTGGTACCGATGACGCCGCTACCCAAGACCATGACGCGCATTTTCATATCCCTCATCGCGGCGAACCGCTGACGTTTGTTGATCAGAGCTACAGATGTGCGCAGTGTAAAAAAGATCTGCCAGTGCATTTCACTATATAAACGCCTATATTTGGCGACAATTCTCGGCAAAAACCCTTTTCACGGAGGCGCATCCCCTATGCGGACCAACACTCAGACCAAACGGGAGCTGGACAAGATCGACCGCAACATCTTGCGAATCCTGCAGGCGGACGGGCGCATCTCCTTTACCGAGCTGGGGGAAAAGGTCGGGCTCTCGACCACGCCCTGTACCGAGCGGGTCCGGCGCCTGGAGCGCGAAGGGATCATCATGGGCTACAACGCCCGGCTCAACCCGCAGCACTTGAAGGGTAGTCTCCTGGTGTTCGTGGAGATCAGCCTGGACTACAAATCCGGTGATACCTTCGAAGAGTTCCGACGCGCGGTGCTGAAATTGCCCCATGTACTGGAATGTCATCTGGTGTCAGGGGATTTCGACTATCTCGTGAAGGCGCGGATTTCCGAGATGGCTTCGTACCGCAAGCTGCTCGGCGACATCCTGCTCAAGCTGCCCCATGTGCGGGAGTCCAAGAGCTATATCGTGATGGAAGAAGTGAAAGAGAGCCTGAGCTTGCCGATTCCGGATTGAAGCTTGCGGCGTCTGTTCGGCAGCCTTCGCGAGCAAGCCCGCTCCCACATTTGATCGCGTTCATCTGGGACAACCCGGTCAAATGTGGGAGCGGGCTTGCTCGCGAAGGTAGCGACTCGGTCTACCTAGACCAGCACCTGCCGGGTGCTGGCCATGTACTCGAACACCTGCTGTTCCACCCGCGGATGTATCAATTCCACCGGCCCCCGCCCATTTGGGCATGGCAATGTCCTGGTGGTACCGAACAGCCGGCAGATCAGCGGCCGCTCGTCATACACCGTGCAACCGTTCGGCCCCAGATGCACACAATTGAGCTCGTCCATCGCAGCATCCTGCTCGGCGCGGGTCTTGCGCGGCAGGCGCGACATTTCTTCCGGCGAGGTGGTCACCGGTCCACAGCAGTCGTGGCAACCAGGCACGCACTCGAAAGAGGGAATCTGCTGGCGCAGCGTACGGATTCTCTGACTGTTGCAGTCCATTGAAGCGGTGGCCAATAGCGGATTGGAGCGCGATTCTGACGCAAAAGCCCGGATCCAGACAGCAGCAACCGACCAGTGTTGCCCGCTCGGGAAAGTCCGGCTTATGCTCCGTCAAATTTTCTAAACACATGAATCGGGAATACGCACATGAATGCCCGTGCTCAACAGCCTGCTGCACACCACCAGCACACCGCCTCGTATTACGCCGCCAGCAGCCTTGCGCAGCCTGAGCACCCGGTGCTTCAGGGCGAAGTGGTGGCCGATGTGTGCGTGGTTGGCGGCGGATTTTCCGGGTTGAACACGGCGATCGAGCTCGCCGGGCGCGGGCTCAGTGTGGTGCTGCTCGAAGCCCACAAGATCGGTTGGGGCGCCAGCGGTCGCAATGGCGGGCAGCTGATTCGCGGCGTCGGCCACGGCCTTGAGCAATTCACCAATGTGATCGGCGTGGACGGTGTACGCCAGATGAAACTCATGTGCCTGGAAGCCGTGGGTATCGTCCGCCAGCGGGTCGAACACTTCCGGATCCCCTGCGACCTGACCTGGGGCTACTGCGACCTGGCCAACAAGCCCCGCGACCTTGAAGGTTTCGCCGAGGATGCCGAAGAGCTGCGCAGCCTCGGCTATCGCTATGAAACCCGCCTGCTGCAAGCCAACGAAATGCACACCGTAGTCGGCTCCGGGCGTTACGTCGGCGGACTGATCGACATGGGTTCCGGGCACTTGCATCCACTGAACCTGGCTTTGGGCGAAGCCGCTGCGGCGCAGCAGTTGGGAGTCAGGCTGTTCGAGCACTCAGCTGTCACTCGCATCGATTACGGCCCGCAGGTCAAGGTTCATACCGCCCAAGGTGTGGTGCGCGCCAAGACTCTCGTGCTGGGTTGCAATGCCTACTTGAGCGGACTTAATCCCGAACTCAGCGGCAAAGTCTTGCCCGCTGGCAGCTACATCATCGCCACCGAGCCACTGAGCGAAGAACAGGCCCAGGAACTGCTACCGCAGAACATGGCGGTCTGTGACCAACGGGTGGCGCTGGATTACTACCGGCTCTCGGCGGACCGACGCCTGCTGTTCGGTGGAGCCTGCCATTATTCGGGGCGCGACCCGAAAGACATTGCCGCTTACATGCGCCCGAAAATGCTGGAGGTCTTCCCGCAGTTGGACGCAGTGAAGATCGACTATCAATGGGGCGGCATGATTGGCATCGGCGCCAACCGTCTGCCGCAGATTGGACGTCTCAAGGACCAGCCGAATGTCTACTACGCCCAAGCCTATTCCGGGCATGGTGTGAATGCCACGCATCTGGCGGGCAAGCTGCTGGCCGAAGCCATCAGTGGCCAACACAGCGGTGGGTTCGATCTGTTTGCAAAGGTGCCGCACATTACCTTCCCAGGTGGAAAGCATTTGCGTTCGCCGTTGTTGGCGTTGGGGATGCTTTGGCATCGGCTTAAAGAGTTGGTCTGAAAGAATGGCGGCGACACGTCTGGCGCCTTCGCGAGCAAGCCCGCTCCCACAGGGGATATGCGTCGATCACAGATCCATTGTGGGAGTGGGCTTGCCCGCGAAGAGGCCCTGAAGAACACTGCCTGTTTCAGCTCCGCCAGAAGGGTTTCAGCCCCTCCTCCAGCGCCTGCTCACGGGTCAGGCCGATGTCCTTCAACTGATCCGGCGTCAGCGCCAGCAACGCCTGGCGCGTGTGCAGACGATGCCAGAACAGGTCCCAGCGATTCAGACAGGACGGCGCGTTGCGCATTGTCTCGCGCATGCCGTTCCTCTGTCCTGTCACCAGTTCCTGACTGTGTAACGTCAGCCGCACATCGCTCAAGCCGTTCATTTTGGTCGCTCCTGTTTACTTGGGTAGCCAGAGATTCCATGATGCGCGGGCGGCCAAAAGCATTACAGATTCAATCTATCCGTATTAACTCCATACAGATTTGCTGTTGTTGCGTCTGAATCCTCGATTTTTGCCGTATCTGTACTGGTTTATCGGATCACCACCCACGAGGCTGCGCCATGACCCTTTACGTCAATCTCGCCGAATTGCTCGGCACGCGTATTGAACAGGGCTTCTATCGCCCCGGTGACCGGTTGCCCTCAGTGCGGGCGCTGAGCGTCGAGCACGGGGTCAGCCTGAGCACGGTGCAGCAGGCTTATCGAGTGCTGGAAGACAGCGGGCTGGCCACGCCAAGGCCAAAATCCGGGTATTTCGTTCCAGCCAGCCGCGAACTGCCGGACCTGCCGGCGGTAGGCCGCCCGGCGCAACGTCCGGTAGACATCTCCCAATGGGATCAGGTGTTGGAGCTTATTCGCGCAGTTCCACGCAAGGATGTGGTGCAACTGGGGCGCGGCATGCCGGACATCACCAGCGCGACCATGAAACCACTGCTACGCGATCTGGCCCGGATCAGCCGGCGCCAGGACATGCCTGGCCTGTATTACGACAACATTCATGGCAACCTCGAACTGCGCGAGCAAATCGCCCGCCTGATGCTCGACTCCGGCTGCCAGCTGGGCTGCGGCGAACTGGTAGTCACCACCGGTTGCCACGAAGCGCTCTCCACCAGCATCCGGGCGATTTGCGAGCCCGGTGACATTGTGGCGGTGGACTCGCCGAGCTTTCACGGGGCCATGCAGACCCTCAAGGGCCTGGGCATGAAAGCCCTGGAAATTCCCACCGATCCGCTGACCGGAATCAGCCTCGACGCGCTCGAACTGGCCCTGGAGCAGTGGCCGATCAAAGTCATACAGCTGACTCCCAACTGCAACAACCCCTTGGGCTACATCATGCCTGAGTCGCGTAAACGCGCGTTGTTGACACTCGCACAGCGATTTGACGTGGCGATCATCGAGGACGATGTGTATGGCGAGCTGGCCTACACCTATCCTCGCCCGCGCACGATCAAATCCTTCGACGAAGACGGGCGCGTGCTGTTGTGCAGCTCGTTTTCCAAGACCCTGGCCCCCGGCTTGCGTATCGGCTGGGTTGCGCCCGGCCGTTATCTGGAACGGGTGCTGCACATGAAATACATCAGCACCGGCTCAACCGCTCCGCAACCGCAGATCGCCATCGCCGAATTTCTCAAGGGCGGCCACTTCGAGCCGCATTTACGCCGGATGCGCACCCAATACCAGCGCAATCGCGACATGATGATTGACTGGGTGACCCGTTACTTCCCCGCCGGAACCCGCGCCAGTCGTCCGCAAGGCAGCTTCATGCTATGGGTCGAACTGCCGGAAGGCTTTGATACCCTGAAACTCAATCGTGCCCTGGATGATCAAGGCGTACAGATCGCCGTCGGCAGCATTTTTTCCGCCTCGGGCAAATACCGCAATTGCCTGCGCATGAACTACGCTGCCAAACCAACACCGCAGATCGAAGAAGCGGTGCGCAAGGTCGGCGCAATGGCGATCAAATTGCTGGCGGAAAACGACCCATTCAGTGACTGACTTTTATCCGGAATCCAGCATCCATATGTCATTACTCCTCGCCAACTGGAACGACCTAACGTGAGAGTCAGTCAGCCCCTGCTTGTTCTCCTGCTAATCGCTTCGTTCCTGAGTGGATGCGCCAGCTTCGACATTCGGCGAGAGTCCAGCCAGGCGCTGCCAGCCTCGGATTCGGCGTTTGGTCGTTCGGTCCAGGCGCAGGCCGCGCCATATAAGGGGCAATCCGGCTTCCGCCTGCTGTCCGACAGCACCGAAGCCTTCACCGCCCGGGCCGAACTGATCCGCAACGCGCAAAGCAGTCTCGACTTGCAGTACTACATCGTGCACGACGGTATCAGCACACGAATGCTGATCGAAGAGCTGCTCAAGGCCGCCGACCGTGGTGTACGTGTTCGGGTGCTGCTCGACGATACCGCCAGCGATGGCCTGGACCAGTTCATCGGCACCCTCGCCGCTCACCCGAAAATCCATATCCGCGTGTTCAACCCGTTGAATCTAGGGCGCAGTACCGGAGTGACGCGGACCGTGGGGCGGCTGCTGAACCTGTCGCAGCAACATCGGCGCATGCATAACAAGTTGTGGCTGGCGGACAACAGCATGGCCATAGTCGGCGGGCGCAATCTGGGGGACGAGTATTTCGACGCCGAACCCAATATGAACTTCACCGACATCGACATCCTCGGCGTTGGCCCTGTCGCCGACGAGCTCGGACACGGTTTCGACCAGTACTGGAACAGCGCGTTGAGCAAGCCGATCGACGAATTCCTGTCGAGCAAACCGACCGCCCAGGACTTGAAGGAGACCCGTGCCGGCCTGGAAAAATCGCTGGAAGAAAACCGCAGACAGAATCACGCGCTTTACCAGCGCCTGATGACCTATACCACTCACCCGCGCCTCGATACTTGGCGTCAGGAGCTAATCTGGGCCTGGAGCCAGGCGCTCTGGGATGCGCCCAGCAAGGTGCTGGCCAAGGGCGAACCCGATCCGCACTTGCTGCTGACCACGCAACTGGCGCCCGAACTCGATAGCGTCAGCAAAGAGCTGATCATGGTTTCGGCTTACTTTGTGCCCGGCGAACCCGGACTTGTTTACCTGACCGGACGCGCCGACGCCGGGGTCTCGGTGAGTTTGCTGACCAATTCACTGCAGGCCACGGATGTACCGGCGGTACACGGTGGATACGCACCCTATCGCAAGGCGCTGCTGGAACACGGCGTGCGGCTGTTCGAATTGCGCCGCCAACCCGGTGAAGACAGCCCCGGTGGTAGTGGACCGCGCCTGTTCTCCAGCGCCGCCTATAGCGGCTCCGATTCCAGCCTGCACAGCAAGGCGATCATTTTCGACCAGCAAAAATCCTTCATCGGCTCTTTCAATTTCGATCCACGCTCGGTGTTGTGGAACACCGAAGTCGGCGTGTTGGTAGACAGCCCGGAACTCGCGGCCCGAGTCCGTGAGCTGGCGCTCCAGGGCATGGCACCCGCCTTGAGTTATGAGGTGAAACTGGAAAAAGACCAAGTCGTCTGGACCACCGAAGACGACGGCAAAATGCACACGCTGACCAAGGAGCCAGCGAGCTGGTGGCGACGGGTCAATGCATGGCTCAGCACCACCGTTGGCCTGGAGCGGATGTTGTAGAAACCCCAAAAGATCTATGCAGCTTGCGCCGTACCAAACGCCCCTTGCCGCAACACCACAATCAGCACACCCAAGGCCCCCGCTGCCATCAGCAACGGCAACGCGTGCCCGCTGACCCACTGACTGCCAGCACCGGCCAGCAGCGGCCCGACCAGACAGCCAATCCCCCACAGCTGTGCCACGTGCGCATTGGCTCGCACCAGCGCATCGTCGCGGTAGCGCTCGCCGATCAGAATCAGTGACAAGGTGAACAACCCACCGGCACTGGCGCCGAACAGAACCCACAGCGGCCAGATCAGCAACGTGTCGATCAACATCGGGATCGCCAGACTCGACACCAGCAATATCAACGCGCAACCGGTAAACAGCGCACGCCGCGACAGGCGATCGGCCAAAGCGCCAATGGGCAACTGCAGCAGGGCATCACCCACCACCACGGTGCTGACCATCGCCAGCGCAATTTCCGTGGTAAAGCCCTGACGCAGGCAGTAGACCGGCAACAGCGTCAGGATCATGGCTTCGAATGCGGCAAACAGCGAGACCGCCCAGGCAATCGCCGGGAGGCCACGACAGAAACTCAGCAAGTCACCGAAAGTCACGCTGCTGGCTTCGCTGGAAGGCGCACCGCTTCGCCCGAGCAACAGGAACGGCGCGGCCAGCAACAGACCGACACCCACCCAAAAGCCGTAATCGTGCTCCGTGCCCAGGAAGCCAAGCAGCACCGGCCCGGCCAGTTGGCTCAGCGCGTAGCTGCTGCCATACAACGCCACCAGGCGCCCCCGCCATTGCTCGACCACCAGTTGATTGATCCAGCTTTCACCGAGGATGAACACCAGGGTCAGGATCACCCCGATCATCAGCCGTAGCAGCAACCAGACGGGGTAACTCGGTAATAGCGCCAGCAGACCTATGGAAACTGCCCCGGCCCACAGGCATAGGCGCATCAGGTTGGCCGTGCCAAGGCGTGCCGCCAGATGGCTGGAAATCTTCGCCCCCAGCAATACGCCGATCGCCGGCATCGCTGCCATCACGCCAATTGCAAACGAGCCGTAACCCCAGCTTTCCAGGCGAAAAGAAACCAACGGCATGCTGACGCCCAAGGCCAGGCCGACACTCAAGACAGACGCCAACACGGCGAAATAAGTCGCCCAACGCATGTTCCACGCTCCTGTGGATTGTTATTTTTTCAACCACCACAAAACAATGTGGGAGCGGGCTTGCTCGCGAAGTGGCCAGCACATTCAACGTCTATGTTGACTGTTACGGCGCCTTCGCGAGCAAGCCCGCTCCCACAGGGGATCTTTGTCGTTTGAGAGACCTGATCCAAATCAGGCCTCCCCTACTGACTTACAACTTGATCCAGGTCGCCTTCAGCTCGGTGTACTTGTCGAATGCGTGCAGCGACTTGTCGCGACCGTTACCAGACTGTTTGAAGCCGCCGAACGGCGCGGTCATGTCGCCGCCATCGTATTGGTTGACCCACACGCTACCGGCACGCAGTGCCCGGGCGGTGAGGTGAGCCTTGGAAATGTCCTTGGTCCACACTGCAGCGGCCAGACCATAAGGCGTGTCGTTGGCAATCGCGACAGCCTCTTCGGCGGTGTCGAACGCAATGACCGACAGCACCGGCCCGAAGATTTCTTCCTGGGCAATTTTCATCGCGTTGCTCACGCCGTCGAAAATTGTCGGTTCGACGTAAGTGCCGCCGGTTTCCTCAAGGGTGCGCTTGCCGCCGGCCACCAGTTTGGCGCCATCGGCATGACCCGACTCGATATAGGACAGCACGGTGTTCATCTGCTGCGTATCCACCAGCGCACCGACATTGGTTGACGGGTCCAGCGGGTTGCCCGGCTTCCAGGTTTTCAGTGCCTCGATCACCAGCGGCAGGAATTTGTCCTTGATCGAACGCTCCACCAGCAGACGCGAACCGGCGGTGCAGACTTCGCCCTGGTTGAAGGCGATAGCGCCGGCAGCGGCTTCGGCGGCTTCCTGCAAGTTCGGCGCATCGGCGAACACGATATTCGGGCTCTTGCCGCCGGCTTCGAGCCAGACGCGCTTCATGTTCGATTCGCCAGAGTAGATCAGCAATTGCTTGGCGATCTTGGTCGAACCGGTGAACACCAGGGTGTCGACGTCGTTATGCAAGGCCAGGGCTTTGCCGACAGTGTGGCCGTAACCCGGCAGTACGTTCAGCACGCCTTTCGGAATGCCGGCTTCTACAGCCAGCGCCGCGATGCGGATGGCGGTCAGCGGAGATTTTTCCGACGGTTTGAGGATCACCGAGTTGCCGGTGGACAGCGCCGGGCCGAGTTTCCAGCAGGCCATCATCAGCGGAAAGTTCCACGGCACGATGGCGCCCACGACACCGACCGGCTCACGGGTCACCAGACCCAACTGATTGTGCGGGGTCGCGGCCACTTCGTCGTAGATCTTGTCGATGGCTTCGCCGCTCCAGCTCAGGGCTTGTGCCGCGCCGGGAACGTCGATGTACAGGGAGTCGCTGATTGGTTTGCCCATGTCCAGGGTTTCAAGCAGTGCCAATTCTTCGGCATGCTGCTTCAGCAGGCCGGCGAAACGGATCATGGTGGCTTTGCGCTTGGTCGGCGCCAGGCGCGACCAGACACCGGAGTTGAAGGTGGCGCGGGCGTTTTCCACGGCGCGCTGGGCGTCGGCGGCGTCACAGCTGGCAATCTTGCCCAGCAGACGGCCATCGACCGGGCTGATGCACTCGAAAGTCTCGGAGGAGACAGCATCGGTGTATTCGCCATTGATGTAGGCGCGGCCTTCGATTTTCAGGTCGCGGGCACGTTGTTCCCAGTCGGCACGGGTCAGGGTGGTCATGCGAGTGTCCTCCTCTTATTGAATACGACACCCGCGTTCTTCGCGGGCGCTGTCAGGAATTCTGCCCGGCCAGCCTGTTTTTCGGCCCAAGGCATCCCGCCACCCTAAACCAGCGACAGGTGAAGTTTCAATATATTTGACATAACACCGGCAAACGGCCTTGCGATGTTCATTTTAATAAACATAGACTTGGGCTTTTCCAACGCAATCTCTGGGGATTACAACAATGAGCATCCAGGACGTCGTCGACTTCAGCCAGGCCAACACTCAACCCGAACGCTACCGGCCAGACCCGGCCAAAGTCCTCAAGGGCGACCCGGAGCAAGCGGTGTACAACCACTACAACAGTCCGTGCGGGCAGTTGAATGCGGGCGTGTGGGAAGGCGCAGTCGGCCAGTGGCTGGTGAATTTTACCGAACATGAATACTGCGAAATCGTTCAAGGCGTGTCAGTGCTGCGCGACAGCGATGGCAATAGCAAAACCGTGCGCGCGGGCGATCGTTTCGTGATCCCGGCCGGGTTCAAAGGTACCTGGGAGGTACTTGAGCCTTGCCGCAAGATCTATGTGGCATTTGAGCAGAAGGCTTGAAGCCGGCCGATTGAACCACCCCAAAGCCCGCCCTCATGGCGGGCTTTTTGTTGCTCGAGGCGCTGGAAAAACATCGCGTCACAGTGCGGAGGATGAAAAATACCGGGGATTAATCCAGACTTTTTCCACGCCACCCATGACGGATGGCGAGAGCAAATTCGCTCAAATCAACTTTAAGCAAGGAAGCAATTCATGACTCTGGATTTGAACCAACATCTGATCACCGCCCAGCAGTACATCGGCAAACATTACTCCGAAGAGCTGCGTGCAGAACTCGCCAACAAGACCGGCCTGGCAGTACGCCCGACAGGCATCGGGTTCATCATGACCAAGGACTACAACCCTGCACGCATCAACCTGCTGGTTGAAAACGAAATCATCACCCATGTCACCATGGGAAATTGATTTCATTGCAGCCCTGTCGCGGGGCTGAAGCGACCAGAAGCACCTGGTAATACGAAACGCCCGAAGCGCTGCTTCGGGCGTTTTTTTTGCATCTACCGATCCACTTTTTTCAGCCCAACAAAAAAGGCCCGTATCTCGCGATACGGGCCTTTTTCGTAAGAGGGAAAAATCAATTACTTGATTTTGCCTTCTTTGTAGATCACGTGCTTGCGAACAACCGGATCAAATTTCTTGATCTCGATTTTGTCCGGAGTAGTACGCTTGTTCTTGTCGGTAGTGTAGAAGTGACCAGTACCGGCGCTCGAAATCAAACGAATCAATTCACGCATGATTAGCTCCCTTAGATCTTGCCGGCTTTGCGGATTTCGGCCAGCACGACAGTGATGCCACGCTTGTCGATGATACGCATGCCTTTGGCAGATACGCGCAGACGCACGAAACGTTTCTCTTCTTCAACCCAGAAGCGGTGATGCTGCAGGTTCGGCAGGAAACGACGACGGGTTTTGTTGTTTGCGTGGGAAATGTTATTCCCAGTCACCGGACCCTTACCGGTAACTTGACAGACTCTAGACATGCCTCAGCCCTCTAAACCACATGCCCAACCCGGCATGGGTTGGCCGCTTAATCTCTCAGTCATTTGGCGCCAGGCGCCGCGTTTCTTTAAGGGTCTTACCGGCTACACCTACAAACGAAGGAACCGGGCCCCTAGAAAAGAGCGCTGCTTTATACCAGAAAGACTTGAGAGCAACAACATTCGGTGTGCGCACAACCCATAAAAAAGCCATTTTTTGCGCTACGAGCGCTTTGGACAAAGGCTATCGTCGGTGGTGACCGCTCGTCGAAGAAAAATCGGCTACCCTGCCAAGTACGCTTTTTGCCCAGCAGTGGCTCAGCAAAACCGACCGTCCATAGTCCCCTGAAAATGAATACGGGGATAGTCATTTTCAAAAGAGCCCACTAGGGTAAGCCTTTTCCAGACTGCACTTGCAGATGGGCCTTCGATCTGTAAAGGAATCCGACCATGCGCCTCGCTGCCCTACCGTTGTTGTTTGCCCCTTTCCTGCTGAGTCCGCAGGCCATGGCGGCGGCCCTGAGTGTCTGCACCGAGGCAAGCCCGGAAGGGTTCGACGTCGTGCAGTACAACTCGCTGACCACCACCAACGCCTCGGCCGATGTGCTGATGAACCGCCTTGTGGACTTCGACACCGCCAGCGGCAAAGTGATAGCCAGCCTGGCTGAGAGCTGGGAAGTCAGCCCCGACGGCCTGGTCTACGTCTTCAAGCTGCACCCGCAGGTGAAATTCCACCGCACCGAATACTTCACTCCGAGCCGTGAACTGACGGCTGAGGACGTGATATTCAGCTTCGACCGCATGCTCGACCCGTCTCATCCGTGGCACAAAGTCGCTCAAAGCGGATTCCCCCACGCCCAATCAATGCAGTTGCCCGCACTGATCAAAAAAATCGACGCCCTCGACCCGCTGACTGTGCGCTTCACCCTCGACCACCCGGATTCGACCTTCCTGGCGACCCTGAGCATGGGCTTCGCTTCGATTTACTCGGCCGAGTACGCCGACAAACTGATGAAGGCCGGTGCGCCCGAGAAGCTCAACAGCCAGCCCGTCGGTACCGGCCCGTTCATTTTCACGCGATTCCAGAAGGACGCCTCGGTTCGCTACAAGGCCAATGCCGACTACTTTGGCGGCAAGCCTTCGGTCGATCCACTGATCTTCGCCATCACGCCGGACGCGAACGTGCGTCTGCAGAAACTGCGTCGCAATGAGTGCCAGATCGCCCTGTCGCCCAAGCCTCTGGATGTCCAGGCCGCACAGCAGGAGCCGACGCTGAAAGTCGAAAAGACTGACGCGTTCATGACCGCATTCGTCGGCATCAATAGCCAGCATCCGCCGCTGGACAAACCCGAAGTACGCCAGGCCATCAACCTCGCTTTCGATAAGGCCAACTACATCAAAGCCGTGTTCGAAGACACCGCCGAAGCGGCCAACGGTCCGTATCCGCCCAACACCTGGAGCTATGCGAAAAACCTTCCGGGTTATCCACATGACATTGCAAAGGCCAAGGCATTGATGGCCAAGGCCGGGTTCAAAGAGGGTTTCCAGACCACCATCTGGACCCGCCCGTCCGGCAGTTTGCTCAACCCCAACCCCAGCCTCGGCGCCCAGTTGCTGCAGTCCGATCTCGCGCAAATCGGCATACAGGCCGAAATTCGCGTGATCGAATGGGGCGAGCTGATCCGCCGCGCCAAGGCCGGTGAACATGACCTGCTGTTCATGGGTTGGGCCGGCGACAACGGCGATCCGGACAACTTCCTCACGCCGCAATTTTCCTGCGCCGCGGTCAAGTCCGGCACCAACTTCGCCCGCTACTGCAACCAGGACCTGGACAAGCTCATCAGCGCCGGCAAGACCACCGGCGAACAAGGGGTGCGCACCAAGCTCTATGAACAGGCCCAGGCGCAGATCCAGCAGCAGGCGTTGTGGCTGCCATTGGCTCACCCGACGGCATTTGCCCTGACGCGCAAGGATATCGAGGGCTATGCGGTGAGCCCGTTCGGCAGGCAGGACTACTCGAAGGTCAGCATCAAATAATCCGCTCCTGCACGCCCCCCTGTAGGAGCGAGCATGCTCGCGAAGAACGTCAATATGACGCGGGACGCCTGAAAGCCCGTGTTCTCTGATCGTTTTTCGCGAGCATGCTCGCTCCTACAGCAGGGCGTCTGCCCTCTCCTACATCCACCCATACTCCGCCATCGACAGCGGATCGCCATCGCCGATGATGAAGTGATCAAGCACCCGCACGTCGATCAACTCCAATGCCTTTTGCAGGCGCTTGGTCAGCTCTCGGTCGGCCTGGCTTGGGTCGGGGTTACCCGACGGGTGGTTGTGGCACAGAATCAGCGCTGCGGCGTTGTGGGCCAGCGCGCGCTTGACCACTTCCCGCGGATGCACGCTGGTGTTGTCGATCGAGCCGTGGAACATTTTCTCAAAGGTCAGCACTTGATGCCTGGAGTCGAGAAACAGGCAACCAAATACCTCATGGGGCTCGTGGCGCAGCATCGACTTCAGGTATTCACGAACCGCCTGCGGGCTCTCCAGCGCCGTTTTTTCGCGCGCACGCTCAGCCAGATGGCGCCTGCTTATTTCTTGAGCGGCCTGCAGTTGGGCAAATTTCGCCGGCCCTAACCCCAGCTGCTTGCTAAATGTTTCCTGGTCCGCTTCAAGCAGCAAGCGCAGGCTGCCGAACTGACTCAACAAGTGTCGAGCCAGATCGACGGCGCTTTTACCGACTACGCCCGTGCGTAAAAATATCGCCAGTAACTCGGCGTCCGAAAGGCTTCCCGAGCCTTGTTCAAGCAACCTCTCCCGCGGCCGTTCCGCCGCCGGCCAATCGCGAATACTCATAGCACCTCCCTGTCTGTGGGCGCCGCTGTTCCGTCGCGGTCGCTGTGATATCGTAGCCCATCTTTTTTGCGGGCGAATTCACCTGGGGAGGGGGTTTCGCCACGTATGTCACCAACGAATTGAAAGGCAGGCCTATGCAGCGGCTGTATCGGAAACGCATTGTTCTGGGCGTCGGCGGCGGCATTGCTGCCTACAAAAGCGCCGACCTGGTTCGCCGCCTGATCGACCAGGGCGCCGAAGTGCGCGTGGTCATGACCCGTGGCGGTGCCGAGTTCATCACCCCGCTGACCATGCAGGCTTTGTCCGGCCACCCGGTTCACCTGGATCTGCTGGATCCGGCGGCAGAAGCGGCCATGGGGCACATCGAGCTGGCCAAATGGGCGGATCTGGTGCTGATCGCTCCGGCCACCGCAGACCTGATCGCCCGCTTGGCCCAAGGCATTGCCGACGATTTGCTGACCACCCTGGTGCTGGCCACCGACGCCGTGGTCGCCGTTGCCCCGGCAATGAACCAGGCCATGTGGCGTGACCCGGCCACCCAAGCCAACCTGCAACTCCTTGAAAGCCGTGGCCTGAAGACTTTCGGCCCGGCCTCCGGCAGCCAGGCCTGCGGCGACGTTGGCATGGGTCGCATGATGGAAGCCAACGATCTGGCCCAATGCGCGGCAGACTGCTTCCAGCGCCAGGCGTTGACCGGCCGCCACGTGGTGATCACCGCTGGCCCGACTCAGGAAAACATCGATCCGGTGCGTTACATCACCAACCACAGCTCCGGAAAAATGGGCTTTGCCCTGGCCGAAGCGGCGGTGGAAGCTGGCGCCCGCGTCACCCTGATCAGTGGTCCCGTGCATCTGCCGACCCCGGACCGCGTTACGCGAATCGATGTCGTCAGCGCCCGCGACATGCTCGCCGCCTGCGAATCCGCGATCCCGTGCGATGTGTTCATCGCCTCTGCGGCGGTTGCGGACTACCGACCAGAGGTCGTTGCCCCGCAAAAACTTAAGAAAGATCCTACAAGCGGCGACGGCTTCGTTCTGCAAATGGTGCGCAACCCGGACATCCTGGCCACCATCGCGACCCGTCCCGACCGCCCGTTCAGTGTCGGTTTTGCCGCCGAAACCGAACACCTGCTCGATTACGCTGCCCGCAAGCTTAAAGACAAGAATCTCGATTTGATTGTCGCCAACGACGTCGCCAACCCGACCATTGGCTTCAACAGCGAAGAAAACGCCTGCAGCGTGATCGACCGCGAGCTTCATACCACCGCTTTCGCCCAGACCAGCAAGAGCAAGATTGCTCGCCAGCTGGTCACTTTTATCGCCGAACGTCTGAACCAGGTTTAATTTACATGCACGCTTTGCAAGCCAAGATCCTCGACCCCCGCATCGGTACCGAATTCCCGCTGCCGCAGTACGCCACGCCAGGCTCCGCCGGCCTCGACCTGCGCGCCATGCTGGAACAAGACATCGTGATCAGGCCGGGTGAAACCGTGTTGATTCCGACCGGCCTGTCGGTCTACATCGGCGACCCGAATCTCGCCGCACTGATCCTGCCGCGTTCGGGAATGGGCCATAAGCATGGCATCGTGCTGGGCAATCTGGTCGGCCTGATCGATTCCGATTACCAAGGCCCATTGATGGTTTCCTGCTGGAACCGCGGCCAGACCGACTTCACCATGACCGTCGGCGAGCGTCTGGCGCAATTGGTGCTGGTGCCGGTAGTGCAGGCGCATTTCGAGATGGTCGACGAGTTTGTCGAGACCGAGCGCGGAACTGGCGGATTCGGCCACACTGGCACCAAATAACCGGATACCCATGTAGGAGTTGCCGAAGGCTGCGATCTTTTTATTTTGATTTTTCAAGATCAAAAGATCGCAGCCTTCGGCGGCTCCTACACAAGATCCGAGACCGTCTGGAATCAAGGCATTGGCCGGCCAAAAAGCCGCTCGCGTCGCTGGCATGGCCTTTTCGCACCACGAACTCTCTGTGAAAAACGCCGTCATACCCTTCAGTTTGAGCCTGCTGAGTGACCCGCAGGCAGGTCCAGCCAACTTCGAGATGGAGCATTCCACAGATGAACACCCCGGCCAAAATCGCCCCCAAGTTCCCCGACAGCATCTTCCGCGCCTACGACATTCGCGGCACCGTACCGGAATTCCTGAATGCCGAAACCGCATACTGGATCGGTCGCGCCGTCGGCTCCCAAAGCCTGGCCCAAGGCGAGCCGAACGTCTGCGTTGGCCGTGACGGGCGCCTGTCCGGCCCGGAGTTGGTCGAGCAATTGATCAGGGGCATCGCCGACAGCGGCTGCCACGTTAGCGATGTCGGCCTGGTCCCGACTCCGGCGCTGTACTACGCCGCCAACGTACTGGCCGGCAAATCCGGTGTGATGCTCACCGGCAGCCACAACCCGTCGAACTACAACGGCTTCAAGATCGTCATAGCCGGCGACACCCTGGCCAACGAACAGATCCAGGCCCTGCACGATCGCCTCAAGACCAACAACCTGAGCAGCGGCCAAGGCAGCATCACTCAGGTCGAAATCCTCGACCGCTACACCACTGAAATCGTCCAGGACATCAAACTGGCCCGACGCCTGAAAGTGGTCGTGGACTGTGGCAACGGCGCTGCCGGCGTGATCGCCCCGCAACTGATCGAAGCCCTGAACTGCGAAGTCATCCCGCTGTTCTGTGAAGTCGACGGCAACTTCCCCAACCATCACCCGGACCCGGGCAAGCCAGAAAACCTCGTAGACCTGATCGCCAAGGTCAAGGAAACCAACGCCGATATCGGCCTGGCCTTCGACGGTGACGGCGACCGTGTCGGCGTGGTGACCAACACCGGCAGTATCGTCTACCCGGACCGCCTGCTGATGCTGTTTGCCCGCGACGTAGTGGCGCGCAACCCGGGCGCGGAGATCATCTTCGACGTCAAATGCACCCGTCGCCTGATCCCGCTGATCAAGGAATACGGCGGCCGGTCGTTAATGTGGAAGACTGGTCATTCGTTGATCAAAAAGAAAATGAAACAATCCGGCGCCCTGTTGGCCGGCGAAATGAGCGGGCACATCTTCTTCAAGGAGCGCTGGTTCGGTTTCGACGACGGTATTTACAGCGCCGCGCGCTTGCTGGAGATCCTCAGCAAGGAAAAATCCACGGCGGAAGAGCTGTTCGCGACCTTCCCGAACGATATTTCTACGCCGGAAATCAATATCCATGTGACCGAAGAGAGCAAATTCAGCATCATTGATGCATTGCACGACGCACAGTGGGGCCCAGGTGCCGACCTGACTACCATTGACGGCGTGCGAGTTGACTACGCCAAAGGCTGGGGCCTGGTGCGCGCGTCCAACACCACTCCGGTGCTGGTGTTGCGCTTCGAGGCCGATGACGAGGCAGAACTGCAGCGCATCAAGGATGTGTTCCACGTCCAGTTGAAGCGTGTTGCGCCCGATCTCCAACTACCGTTCTGATTCACCCGGAGCCCTGAATGACCCTCGAACGCGAAGCCGCCGCCAATACCGCCAAGGTCCTGTCCGAAGCGCTGCCTTACATCCGACGCTATGTCGGCAAGACCCTGGTGATCAAATACGGCGGCAACGCGATGGAAAGCGAGGAGCTGAAAACCGGCTTCGCACGCGACATCGTTTTGATGAAAGCCGTGGGCATCAACCCGGTAGTGGTTCACGGTGGCGGCCCGCAAATCGGTGACCTGCTCAAGCGTCTGTCGATCGAGAGCCACTTTGTCGACGGCATGCGCGTCACCGACGCCGCGACCATGGACGTGGTAGAAATGGTCCTCGGCGGCCAGGTCAACAAGGAAATCGTCAACCTGATCAACCGTCACGGCGGCAGCGCCATCGGCCTGACCGGTAAAGACGCCGAGCTGATTCGCGCGAAAAAGCTCACCGTCACCCGTCAGACGCCGGAAATGACTACCCCTGAAATCATCGACATCGGTCATGTCGGCGAAGTGGTCGGGATCAACACCGACCTGCTGAACCTGCTGGTCAAAGGTGATTTCATCCCGGTGATCGCGCCAATCGGCGTGGGCCCCAATGGTGAGTCGTACAACATCAATGCCGACCTGGTCGCCGGTAAAGTCGCCGAGGCGCTGAAAGCCGAGAAACTGATGCTGCTGACCAATATCGCCGGCCTGATGGACAAGTCGGGCACCGTTCTCACCGGCCTGACCACCCAGCAGGTCGACGAGTTGATCGCCGACGGCACAATCTATGGCGGCATGCTGCCGAAGATCCGTTGCGCACTGGAAGCGGTCCAGGGCGGCGTGGGCAGCTCATTGATCATCGACGGTCGCGTGCCGAATGCGATCCTGCTGGAGATCTTCACCGATACCGGTGTAGGCACCCTGATCAGCAATCGCAAGCGTCACTAAGCAGTAGCCCATACAAAAAGACCCCGCTCAGCCTGACTGAGCGGGGTCTTTTTTTGCCGCAGATCCCTGTAGGAGCGAGCATGCTCGCGAAAAACTTCAACGATAACGCGGGGCACCTGACGGAAAGTGGCGCCCTGACGTCCATCGCGAGCATGCTCGCTCCCACAGGGTCGGTGTATCAGACGCCGAACTGGGCCCGATAGGCTTCTACGGCCGGCAGATGCTGCTTGAGCTGCGGATCGTCGGCGAGGAACTCCAGCACCTGGTTCAGCGAAACAATGCTGATCACCGGAATACCGAAGTCACGCTCCACTTCCTGGATCGCCGACAACTCGCCGTTACCGCGCTCCTGGCGGTTCAGGGCGATCAACACGCCAGCCGCTTTGGCGCCGTCCTGGGAAGCGATGATCTGCATCACTTCACGGATCGCGGTGCCCGCCGTGATGACGTCATCGATGATCAGCACTTCGCCGCTCAACGGAGCGCCGACCAGGCTGCCGCCCTCGCCGTGGGCCTTGGCTTCCTTGCGGTTGAAGCACCATGGCAGGTCACGGTTGTGATGCTCGGCCAGGGCCACAGCAGTAGTCGCCGCCAAAGGAATGCCTTTGTACGCCGGGCCGAACAGCACGTCGAAGGCAATCCCGCTCTCGGCAATGGCTGCAGCATAGAAACGACCCAGCTGGGCCAGGGCCGAACCTGAGTTGAACAGACCGGCATTGAAGAAGTAAGGACTGGTGCGCCCGGACTTCAGGGTGAACTCACCGAAGCGCAAAACCCCGCGATCGATGGCAAAACGAATGAAATCGCGCTGATACGCTTGCATGAAAAACCCCAAATACCACGGATTTAGCTAATTAGCTTGACGCCGTGTATCATACACGCACGCGATTTTTGGGGCCATTTATGCGGATCATCAGTGTGAACGTCAATGGTATTCAGGCGGCAGTCGAGCGAGGTTTGCTCAGTTGGCTGCAGGCACAGAATGCTGACGTCATCTGCCTGCAGGACACCCGCGCCTCTGCCTTTGAACTGGACGATCCAGCCTTCCAACTGGATGGATACTTCCTTTATGCCTGCGATGCCGAAGTCCCTGCCCAAGGTGGCGTGGCTTTGTATTCGCGGCTGCAACCGAAGGCTGTCATCAGCGGTCTCGGTTTCGAGACGGCCGACCGCTACGGGCGCTACCTGCAAGCCGATTTCGACAAGGTCAGCATCGCGACCTTGCTGCTCCCTTCGGGGCAGAACGGCGATGAAGACTTGAACCAGAAGTTCAAGCTAATGGACGATTTCGCCCGTTATCTGGATAAACAGCGACGCAAACGTCGCGAGTACATTTATTGTGGCTCGCTATACGTGGCGCAACAGAAGCTGGATATCAAGAACTGGCGCGACAGCCAGCAATCCCCGGGTTTCCTGGCACCTGAACGTGCCTGGATGGACGAGATTGTCGGCAACATGGGTTATGTCGACGCCCTGCGCGAAGTCAGTCGTGAAGGCGACCAGTACAGCTGGTGGCCGGACAACGAACAGGCCGAAATGCTCAACCTCGGCTGGCGTTTCGACTATCAGCTGCTGACCCCTGGCCTGCGCCGCTTTGTACGCAGTGCACGCCTGCCACGTCAGCCGCGGTTCTCGCAGCACGCGCCGCTGATCGTGGACTACGACTGGACGCTGACTATCTGAGGCGTCGGATCAATAAAAATGCCCGTATCGCAAGATACGGGCATTTTTTATGGCTCAACCAGGCTGAACTTAGACAGCGACAAAAAATGGCAGCGCAAGAAACAACTTGATCACGATGACATTGATGATGTCGATGAAAAATGCTCCCACCATGGGCACTACCAGAAACGCAATCTGCGATGGCCCGAAGCGCTGCGTGACGGCTTGCATGTTTGCAATGGCTGTTGGCGTGGCACCCAGTCCGAAACCGCAGTGCCCTGCCGCCAGTACGGCCGCATCGTAGTTGCTACCCATTATTCTGAACGTCACGAATATCGCAAACAACGCCATGACGATAGTTTGAACAGCCAGAATGATGAAGATCGGCAAAGCCAGTGAAGCCAGATCCCATAGCTTAAGAGACATCAAGGCAATGGCCAGGAACAATGACAAACTGACATTGCCCAGCACCGAGACTTCCCGCTCAAACACCTGATACAAGCCCAGTGCTGAAAGTCCATTGCGTAATACAACACCCACGAACAACACACAAACGAACGTCGGCAACTCAAATGCACTGCCCAGCAGCCAGCCATTAAGAAGATTACCTGCCAGCAAGCTGACGGCAATCAGGGCGAGTGTCTCGATAAACGAAAAGGGTGTGATCGAACGTTCTTTGTTTGGTTGCTCAAAACCCTTTGGCACGCGCAGCTTGGCTTGCTCAGCGCAACCGGGGACTTGCACTCGCTTGATCAGCAGGCGAGCGACCGGCCCACCAATCAGACCACCCAGCACCAAACCAAAAGTCGCAGAAGCCATCGCAAGCTCGGAAGCCGAAGCCAGGCCGTACTTTTCACTGAATGTCGCGCTCCAGGCAGCGCCTGTGCCGTGACCGCCAGCCAAAGTGACCGAACCCGTCAGCAAGCCCATCAGAGGGTCAAGCCCCAGCAGACTTGCGAGACCGATGCCCATGGCATTCTGGACCAGCAACAGCCCGGTGACCGCGAGAATAAAAATCCCCACGACACGCCCGCCCTTTTTCAAGCTGGCGAAGTCCGCGCTCAAGCCAATGGTGGCGAAGAACGCCAACATCAAGGGCGTCTGCAACGAGGTGTCGAACCGCACTTGAATATCAAAGCTGCGTAAAGCCAGGAGAGCCAGGGCGACCACCAGGCCACCTGCTACAGGTTCGGGGATATTGTAGGCGCGTAAAAATCCTACACGAGTGACAAGTCCGCGACCCAGTAACAGCACTAAAGAGGCGGCGACTAACGTTCCATAAAAATCGAGCTGAATCATTTGCATCATTCTTGGATAAGTATTCAGGGGCGAACTTTTTACCTGGACACGCCTCTTGAACAGGTTGATCTCCTCAACACTGGCTGATGTTAGATTCAAGAACCTTCACTGGTCTGAATATATCAAAATATTTCTTGAAATATTTCGCGGTGGCAACTTTATCAATCAGCTCGCCTTATTGCCAAGCACATGGGCACTATTGACACTTTACAGTTGTGACTAAAAGTGTAAACAACTCGGCATTGGGGATTCAACGAATCTTGGTACACGGCGTTTGATACAATTAGCAAAGATTCAACACAGCTAGAAACACTTATTTAATAAACGAAAATGCCCCGGAATTCCGGGGCATTTGCTTATTGTTGGCGCCAGTTCTACTTGTATAGAGCAACCGGGCTTTTACTTGATCAATCGCCAGGTAAACGGGTACCGGTAAGGGAGCCCCTCATTGGCTTTCACGCCTGCGATGATGGTCAGCACCAGCGCACCAATCGCAACCAGACCAAACAGGAAGAACCCGATAATCACCACCATGAGCAGGAAGCAAATGGCAGAGGCAATGGCGACGGTAATCTGAAAGTTCAGCGCCTCCTTGCCCTGTGCGTCGACGAACGGGTCCATCTCGCGCTTCATCTGCCAGAGAATCAGAGGACCGATCAGCGTCCCGAACGGGATCCAGATCCCGAGCAAGGCAGACAGGTGACAAAACATCGCCCACTGCCGAACGTCTTTACTCGGGGTGGGAAGTAGCTCTTGCTCATCACTCATCGCGTCCTCCTTGCTGGGAGCGGCCTGTTCAATCGGCCAGTGCAGCCTTTTGCAGTTCGAAGATTTCGTTCATGCCTTTCTTCGCCAGTTCCAGCATGGCGTTCAGCTCTTCAGGCTGGAACGGCGCGCCTTCGGCAGTGCCCTGCACTTCGATGAAACCGCCAGCGCTGGTCATGACCACGTTCAGGTCGGTTTCGGCCGCCGAATCTTCCAGGTAATCGAGGTCGAGCACCGGCTCGCCCTTGTACATGCCTACCGAAACTGCAGCGATCATTTGCTTGATCGGGTCGCCGCCTTTCAGGCCGCCACGCTTCTTGATCACTTTCAGGGCATCGACCAGCGCCACCATGGCGCCGGTGATCGACGCGGTACGGGTGCCGCCATCTGCCTGAATCACATCGCAATCGACGTACAGGGTGACGTCGCCCAGCTTGGACATGTCCAGCGCAGCGCGCAGGGAACGGCCGATCAAACGCTGGATTTCGAGGGTGCGACCACCCTGCTTGCCACGGCTGGCTTCACGCTGGTTACGCTCGCCGGTGGCGCGCGGCAGCATGCCGTATTCGGCAGTCAGCCAGCCCTGACCCTGGCCCTTGAGGAAACGCGGCACGCCCGGCTCGACGCTGACGGTGCAGATGACCTTGGTATCACCGAACTCGACCAGTACAGATCCCTCGGCGTGTTTGGTGTAGTTGCGGGTGATGCGGATCGAGCGGAGCTGATCGGCAGCGCGACCACTTGGACGTATCATAGGGAGTACCTGTACTGGGGACGGAAAACTGCGGGCATTATAGAGCCGCTGGCCGCACCTGGGCACTTCTAAAAAAATCCGCCGACGACCGAAGGCTCTGCATGGCGTGGTATCGAAGGCTTGCAGACGTTTGTCACACCGTGTGTTTGGGCGCATCCGCGCCACTGCGTTACAATCCTGCGCCTTTGCTGCCTGTCGGCTTTAATTCATTGATAGCGGATCCCCGGAACCTCGGTTCTGCGCCCATCTGCACTGCGAGGTACCCCATGGTGCACAGCATGACCGCCTTCGCCCGCGTCGAAAAAGCCGGCGCCCAAGGCACCCTGAGCTGGGAACTGCGCTCGGTCAACAGCCGCTACCTGGAACCCCACCTGCGCCTGCCGGAAACTTTTCGCGACCTCGAAGGCGCAGTCCGCGAGGCCCTGCGCCAGGGCCTATCCCGGGGCAAGCTGGAATGCACGCTGCGGTTTACCGAGGAAAGCACCGGCAAGTCCCTGCAAGTGGACCGCGAGCGTGCCGCACAACTGGTCGCCGCCGCCGAGACCATCGCCAGCCTGATCAAGAATCCCGCCGCCCTCAACCCGCTGGAAGTGCTGGGCTGGCCCGGCGTGCTGGTAGGTGACGCCAGCGATCCACAAGCCCTGAATGCCGAAGCCCTCGCGCTGTTCAACCAGGGCCTCAAGGAGCTCAAGGCCGGCCGAGAGCGTGAAGGTGCCGAGCTGGCACGGCTGATCAACGAGCGTTTGACCTCCATAGAAGACGACGTGGTGACCTTGCGCGAACTGGTCCCGCAGATGCTCGCCACCCAGCGCCAGAAAGTCCTCGACCGCTTCGCCGACATGAAGGCGGAGATGGATCCGCAGCGCCTGGAGCAGGAAATGGTCATGCTCGCGCAAAAAAGCGACGTCGCCGAAGAACTGGATCGCCTGAGCACCCACATCATCGAAGTTCGCCGGGTGCTCAAGTCCGGCGGTGCCGCCGGACGGCGCCTGGACTTCCTGATGCAGGAGCTCAACCGCGAAGCCAACACACTGGGCTCCAAAGCCTTCGACCCGCGCAGCACCCAGGCTGCGGTCAACCTCAAGGTGTTGATCGAGCAGATGCGCGAACAAGTGCAGAATATTGAGTAAGGCTACCCTGACATGACCCACAGCACCGGCACCCTGTACATCATTTCCGCCCCTTCGGGCGCGGGCAAAAGCAGCCTGGTCAAAGCCCTGACCGACGCCGATCCGGAGATTCGCGTCTCTGTCTCCCACACCACCCGCGCCATGCGCCCAGGTGAAGTGAACGGCGTGAACTACCACTTCGTCGAACGCAGCGAGTTCGTGAAGATGATCGAACACGGGGACTTCCTCGAGCGCGCCGAAGTTTTCGGCAACCTCTACGGCACCTCGCAAAGCCACCTGCAGCAGACCCTGGACGAAGGCCACGACCTGATCCTGGAAATCGACTGGCAGGGCGCCGAACAAGTGCGCAAGCTGATGCCGCAAGCCCGCTCGGTCTTCATTCTGCCGCCGTCACTTGAGGCCTTGCACCAGCGCCTGACCAACCGAGGCCAGGACAGCGACGAGATCATCGACGGCCGGATGCGCGAAGCAGTCAGCGAAATGAGCCACTACGTCGACTATGACTACCTGATCATCAACGATGATTTCGCCCACGCTTTGCGCGACCTGCAGGCAATTTTCCGCGCCAATCAGCTCCAACAGAAGCGCCAGCAGCAACGTTTTGGCAAATTACTGGCTGAGTTGCTCGGTTAAAGAGCACTTCCCAAAACAGCTGCAAGGGCTTTACATTGGCACTTGCAGCGCGTTGAAGGGCTTGGTCAAAAAATCAGCGCTTCCCTAATCGCTGGTGATTTTTTAAACTGTTCAGTCCGCTCGCCCATCCGGGCAGCGCGCATATTGCATTTGCTACGAGGAAGACCATGGCCCGCGTAACCGTTGAAGACTGCCTAGAACACGTGGATAACCGCTTTGAGCTGGTCATGCTCTCTACCAAGCGTGCCCGTCAATTGGCCACCGGCGGCAAAGAGCCGAAAGTAGCATGGGAAAACGACAAGCCTACCGTTGTTGCCCTGCGTGAAATCGCTGAAGGCCTGATCGACTACGCAGCTATCGCCGAAGCCGAAATCGTTGAAGATGAACCGCTTTTTGCTGCATTCGAGGACGAGTCCAACGAGGCCGTCTAAGCCTATGCCTGGTCGACGTAGCACGGCACGGGATCACAGCTTGCGGCAGGAGACATCATGCCGAGCATAGACGCCCTCGCCGATCGCTTATCGACCTACCTCGGCAACGACCAGGTCAACCTGGTCCGCCGAGCGTATTTCTACGCCGAACAAGCACACGACGGCCAACGCCGCCGTAGCGGTGAGGCGTACGTCACGCACCCACTTGCGGTTGCGAATATTCTTGCCGAAATGCATATGGACCATCAGAGCCTGATGGCTGCCATGCTGCATGACGTGATCGAAGACACCGGTATTGCCAAGGAAGCGCTGCAAGCGCAGTTCGGTGAAACCGTGGCCGAACTGGTCGACGGGGTCAGCAAACTGACCCAGATGAACTTCGAGACCAAAGCCGAAGCCCAGGCCGAAAACTTCCAGAAAATGGCCATGGCCATGGCACGCGACATTCGCGTGATTCTGGTCAAGCTTGCCGACCGCCTGCACAACATGCGCACACTGGAAGTCCTGTCCGGTGAAAAGCGCCGGCGGATCGCCAAGGAAACCCTGGAAATCTATGCGCCCATCGCCAATCGGCTGGGCATGCACGCCATCCGCATAGAATTCGAAGACCTCGGCTTCAAGGCCATGCACCCGATGCGTTCCGCGCGGATAAACCAGGCCGTCAAACGTGCCCGGGGCAACCGCAAGGAAATCGTCAACAAGATCGAAGAGTCCCTCAGCCACTGCCTGGCCGTCGACGGCATTCAGGGCGAGGTCAGCGGTCGGCAGAAACACCTCTACGGCATCTACAAGAAAATGCGCGGCAAACGTCGGGCCTTCAACGAGATCATGGACGTCTATGCGTTCCGGATCATCGTCGACAAGGTCGATACCTGCTATCGCGTGCTGGGTGCTGTACATAATTTGTACAAACCGCTGCCGGGGCGCTTCAAGGATTACATCGCGATCCCCAAGGCCAACGGCTATCAGTCGCTGCACACCACGCTGTTCGGCATGCACGGTGTTCCGATCGAGATCCAGATCCGCACCCGTGAAATGGAAGAGATGGCCAACAACGGCATCGCTGCCCATTGGCTGTACAAGTCCAGCGGCGACGAGCAGCCAAAAGGCACTCACGCCCGTGCTCGCCAGTGGGTCAAGGGCGTGCTGGAAATGCAGCAACGCGCCGGCAACTCCCTGGAGTTCATCGAAAGCGTGAAGATCGACCTGTTCCCGGACGAGGTCTACGTGTTTACGCCCAAGGGCCGGATCATGGAGCTGCCCAAAGGCTCCACGGCGGTCGACTTCGCTTACGCGGTGCACACCGATGTCGGCAACAGTTGCATTGCCTGCCGGATCAATCGTCGTCTCGCACCGCTGTCCGAACCGCTGCAAAGCGGCTCCACGGTCGAGATTGTCAGTGCCCCTGGCGCGCGGCCGAACCCGGCGTGGCTGAACTTCGTGGTTACCGGCAAGGCGCGAACCCACATCCGCCATGCGCTGAAACTGCAGCGCCGCTCGGAATCCATCAGCCTCGGCGAGCGTCTGCTGAACAAAGTCCTCAACGGTTTCGACAGCTCGCTGGAAAAAATCCCCGCCGAACGCATCAAGGCGATGCTTGCCGAATATCGCCTCGAACTGGCCGAAGACCTGCTCGAAGATATCGGCCTGGGCAATCGCATGGCTTATGTTGTCGCCCGCCGCCTGCTCGGCGAAGGCGAACAGCTGCCAAGTCCCGAAGGCCCGCTGGCGATTCGCGGCACCGAAGGCCTGGTACTCAGCTACGCCAAGTGCTGCACGCCAATCCCGGGGGACCCGATTGTCGGCCACCTGTCCGCGGGCAAAGGCATGGTCGTGCACCTGGACAACTGCCGCAACATCACCGAAATCCGCCACAACCCGGAAAAATGCATCCAGCTCTCATGGGCCAAGGATGTCACCGGAGAATTCAACGTCGAACTGCGTGTCGAGCTGGAACATCAGCGCGGCCTGATCGCCCTGCTGGCCAGCAGCGTCAACGCGGCCGACGGCAATATCGAGAAAATCAGCATGGACGAACGCGATGGTCGCATCAGCGTGGTCCAACTGGTAGTCAGCGTACACGACCGTGTGCACCTGGCCCGCGTGATCAAAAAACTGCGCGCGTTGACCGGGGTGATTCGCATCACCCGCATGCGTGCATGAAACCCACCCTTACAAGGAGTCATTCATGACCAAGACTGTTATCACCAGCGACAAGGCCCCGGCCGCCATCGGCACCTACTCCCAGGCGATCAAGGCTGGCAATACCGTCTACATGTCGGGTCAAATTCCTCTGGACCCAAAAACCATGGAACTGGTTGAAGGCTTCGAAGCCCAGACCGTCCAGGTGTTCGAGAACCTCAAGGCCGTGGCTGAAGCCGCCGGCGGTTCGTTCAAGGACATCGTCAAACTGAACATCTTCCTCACCGACCTGAGCCACTTCGCCAAGGTCAACGAGATCATGGGCAAATACTTCGACCAGCCTTACCCTGCCCGCGCCGCCATCGGCGTAGCAGCCCTGCCAAAGGGTTCGCAGGTTGAAATGGATGCCATCCTGGTCATCGAGTAATGCGTCTGGCGCAGCTTCAGGCTGCGCCGACTGCTCAGCAGTAAAGAAAGCCTGAAAGGATTCCACCATGCGCAATGCGCTTGTTCTCTCGCTGCTTGCCCTGTTCCTGGGCGGATGTGCCAGCGACCCTGCCGACCGAGATATCAGCGGCACCTGGATCAATCAGGTGGCGATCGACGCCGCCTCCAAAGGCGGCCCCCTGCGTGAAGCGCTCCAGGCCTATGGTCCGAACCTGGAATGGGACATCAATACAAAGGCCGGTCAGGCCCGCTACACCAATGGTTTTGAAAACGTCGACGGCAAGCTGCTGGGCGAGGAGTCCGGTGCCTGGAAAGTCGATTTTTATGGCAGTTCCGGCAGTGAACTGAAGCGTGATGGCAAACAATTGAGCCAGGCCGCTACCGAAAACGAATCTGCCCAGCTCTTCGATCGCTCATCGATTCCGGTGCCGGAGGGCGCTCCGATTGGCGCAACTTTCGAGCGTGCGCTGTATTCGACCTACATGGGCGGTAGCTGGAAAGTCATCAGCGGCCCGGGCGAAGGCAGCACTGTACAGTTCCAGCCCGACGGCCAGGTGTCCGGCCTGCCGGGAGCCGATCGCTATGCCCTGTGCCTGGCGGGCGACTGCGCATCGATGAGCGGCGGTAACGACAACATGTGGCTGCAACTCAACGGGCAAGGCAATGCCTGGATTTTTGCGCGCAAAGGCAAAGAGCTGGAAATTTTCCAGACAGTGAACACCGCGCAGGCAGACGAAATGCCGCAGTTCACGCCGGGTGACCGCAAGTGGTTGCTGGAACAACAATAAACAGCGCATAACCCGTGTGGGAGCGGGCTTGCTCGCGAAAGCGGTGTGTCAGACGACATTTTTCTCGACTGTCACACCGCTTTCGCGAGCAAGCCCGCTCCCACATTTGGTTTGTGGTGACTGGGAGTCAGCAGCGCCCCTCCAGAATCGCCGCGTAACCCTCGCGGAAACTTGGATACTTCGGGGCCCAGCCCAAGGCTTTTGCCCGAGCATTGCTGCAACGCTTGCTCCCGGTGCGTCGCACGCTGGCATCCTCCGCCCACTCGGTCACGCCCAGATACTCGCGCAACCAACCCACTACGTCTGCCAGGGCTGCCGGGGCGTCATCGACGCCAATGTAGACATCTTCCAACGCCACACCACGCCGATCCGCCTCAAGCAGGTACGCCATCAACCCTGCGGCGTCATCGGCATGAATACGGTTGGCGTACAGCGGCGGCTCGACCACTACGCGATAACCCCGGCGTACCTGTGTCAGCAACCACTCACGGCCCGGGCCGTAGATACCGGTCAAACGCACAATGCTGGCAGGTATGCCGCTATTGAGCGCAACCTGCTCGGCTTCGAGCATCACACGCCCTGAGTAGCCCGCCGCCACGGCCGTCGACGCCTCGTCGACCCACTCGCCATCCTGCTGGCCGTAAACACTGCTGCTGGAGACGAACAGAAGACGATTGGGCACCTGCCCATAGTCATTCAGCCAGCCCAACACATGCTGCAAACCTTCTACATAAGCGGCACGGTAACCGTCTTCATCGTGATCGGTTGCGGCGGCGCAATACACCAGGTAGTCCACCGCACCCACCGGCCAGGTCGGCGGACAGTCTTCTTTGAACAGGTCGCCAGCCACACCGACAACACCCTTGGGCAGGCGTGAAACATCGCGCCGCAGGCCATGAACCTCCCACCCCGCAGCCAGCAATTGCGTAGCCAGACGGCTGCCTACGTCACCGCAACCGGCGATCAAAACAGAGGGGACAGACATTGAAATACTCCCATCGGAAAGCAACAGACTAGCGCCGACAATAGACGAGCGGCTAGCAATGCGGGAAAAAAAGAGATGCTATTGCTTCTGTTAACAAGAATTAATTGCAATAATGCCGACCACTTTTGTTCTCGGCCCTTCGAGGCCTGGAAGAACATCACCCTTTTTTACTCTCAGGTCCGGCCAGCATGACACGCAATCAACTCCCCGCTTCGCCTACCAAACGACCTCGCGCCTGGAGCGCCGTGGCCGCCCTGCTCCTCAGCATGATACTGGCACCCGCTGCCGCGTTCGCTGATGCCCAGGCACCCGCCACTCCGACAGCCGCCGCAACACCTGCACCGGCAGATCAAGCTGCCCCGGTCGCGGCACCGGCCGCCACTAACCCGGCACCGGCTGTCGACACCCTTGGCGAAGACGTTCCTGAAGTCCTCGAAGCCGACAACACCCTGGGCATGGCCCATGATCTGTCGCCGTGGGGCATGTACCAGAACGCCGACATCATCGTGAAAATCGTGATGATCGGACTGGCCATCGCCTCCGTCATTACCTGGACCATCTGGATCGCCAAAGGCTTCGAGTTGATTGGCGCCAAGCGTCGTCTGCGCGTTGAAATCGCTCACCTGAAAAAGGCTGCCTCCCTCAAGGAAGCCAGCACCACGGCGACCAAGGAAGGCACTCTGGCCAACCTGCTGGTGCACGACGCCCTCGAAGAGATGCGCCTGTCGGCCAACAGCCGCGAGAAAGAAGGTATCAAGGAGCGTGTCAGCTTTCGCCTCGAGCGCCTGGTTGCAGCCTGCGGTCGCAACATGAGCAGCGGCACCGGCGTACTGGCCACTATCGGTTCCACCGCGCCATTCGTCGGCCTGTTCGGTACCGTATGGGGCATCATGAACAGCTTCATCGGCATCGCCAAGACCCAGACCACCAACCTCGCCGTCGTGGCTCCCGGAATCGCCGAAGCCCTGCTGGCCACCGCGCTGGGTCTGGTTGCAGCGATTCCTGCCGTGGTGATCTACAACGTCTTCGCTCGCTCCATTGCCGGTTACAAAGCCCAGGTCTCCGACGCGTCGGCGCAGGTCCTGCTGCTGGTCAGCCGCGACCTCGACCACCAGCCTGAGCGCAGCTCGCAACCACACATGGTGAAAGTGGGGTAATCGGCCATGGGCCTGCATTTGAAAGAAGGGGCAGACGACGATCTGGCCGAGAACCATGAAATCAACGTCACGCCGTTCATCGACGTGATGCTGGTGCTGTTGATCATCTTCATGGTGGCGGCTCCGCTGGCTACTGTGGACATCAAGGTCGATCTGCCCGCGTCCACCGCCAAACCGGCGCCGCGTCCGGAGAAACCGGTGTTCCTCAGCGTCAAGGCTGACCAGCGCCTGTTCCTCGGCGAAGAGGAAGTGAAGGCTGAAGCCCTCGGCGCCACCCTCGACGCCAGGACTCAAGGCAAAAAAGACACGACGATCTTTTTCCAGGCCGACAAAGGCGTGGATTACGGCGACCTGATGAGCGTGATGGACAACCTGCGTTCCGCCGGCTACCTGAAGGTCGGCCTGGTTGGACTTGAGACGGCAGCCAAGAAATGATCACGACGCGCCATAAGCTGACGCGTTACAGCGGTAGCCTGGCCGTGGTGCTGGGCGTTCACGCGCTGGCCATCGCGCTGGCGCTGAACTGGTCTGCCCGCCCGCCCATCGAGTTGCCCCCACAGGCAATGATGGTCGAATTGGCGCCGGTTCCTGCCCCACCACCGCCTGCTCCGCCGAAGGTCGTCACACCGCCACAGCCCCCGGCTCCGGTTGAAGAACTGCCGATTCCGAAGCTTGCCGAAGCGCCGAAAGCTGAAATTGCCGTGCCCAAGCCGGTCAAACCCAAGCCAAAGCCGCAACCGCCCAAGCCGGTAGAAAAAAAACCTGACCCACCGAAGGAAAAACCGGCCGAAGAGAAACCTGCCGAAACGCAGCAGACTCAGGCACCGACGCAGAAATCCGCGCAGCCGGCACCAGGTCCTTCGCCTGCTCAACTGGCGGCCAAGGCCAGTTGGCAAGGCACGCTGCTGGCACACCTGCAGAAGTACAAAAAGTACCCTGCAAGTGCCCGGTCACGGAGCAAGGAAGGCACGAACCGTCTGCGTTTCGTCGTGGATGCTGAAGGTAATGTGTTGTCGTTTGAACTGGTAAGCGCCTCTGGCACTGCCGATCTGGACCGGGCCACCCTGGAAATGATCCGCCGCGCCCAGCCGCTGCCCAAGCCACCGGCCGACATGCTGAACAACGGTTCCATCGAAATCGTTGCACCTTTTGTTTATTCGCTGGAAAAACACCGGAGGTAAAGTACCGCCGAACCACTGTAGGAGCGAGCCTGCTCGCGATGGTCGCCAACGATAACGCGGCGAGCCTGACACCCCACGGCGGTCTCAGGTTCTTCGCGAGCGAGCTTGCTCTTACACACACCCAGTCTGATAACGTGCGTCTATCGATTGCAGCCGGTATGCTTGGCCCGCAACCACACGGACGCTTGCTATGACCCTCACAGAATTACGCTACATCGTTACCCTCGCCCAAGAGCAGCACTTCGGCCACGCGGCCGAGCGTTGCCACGTCAGCCAGCCGACCCTGTCGGTGGGCGTGAAAAAGCTTGAAGACGAACTCGGTGTGCTGATTTTCGAGCGCAGCAAGAGCGCCGTGCGCCTGACCCCGGTCGGCGAAGGCATTGTTGCCCAGGCGCAAAAAGTCCTGGAACAGGCCCAGGGCATCCGCGAACTGGCCCAGGCCGGTAAGAACCAGCTGACTGCGCCACTGAAAGTCGGCGCGATCTACACCGTCGGCCCGTACCTGTTCCCGCACCTGATTCCGCAACTGCACCGGGTCGCCCCGCAGATGCCGTTGTACATCGAAGAAAACTTCACCCACGTGCTGCGCGACAAACTGCGCAACGGCGAACTCGACGCGATCATCATCGCCCTGCCGTTCAACGAAGCCGACGTGCTGACGCTGCAGCTCTACGACGAGCCGTTCTACGTGCTGATGCCAGCCCAGCACCCGTGGACGCAGAAAGAGTCCATTGACGCCAGCCTGCTCAACGACAAGAGCCTGCTGTTGCTAGGCGAAGGTCACTGCTTCCGCGATCAGGTGCTCGAAGCCTGCCCGACCCTGACCAAGGGCAACGACGGCGCCAGGCACACCACAGTCGAATCCAGCTCCCTGGAAACCATCCGCCACATGGTCGCCTCCGGCCTGGGCATCTCGATCCTGCCGTTGTCGGCGGTCGACAGCCATCACTACGCCCCTGGCGTGATCGAAGTGCGCCCGCTTTCCGCACCGGTGCCCTACCGCACCGTGGCCATCGCCTGGCGCGCGAGCTTTCCCCGGCCCAAGGCCATCGAAATCCTCGCCGACTCCATTCGCCTGTGTTCCGTGGCCAAGCCAGCGGCACAGGTCGCTGCGGGTTAAGTCACGGCCATGAGCGAGTTGTCGCAAGTGTCGGTGACGGCACTCAAGGGTGTCGGCGAAGCCATGGCCGAAAAGCTGGCCAAGGTCGGCCTGGAAAACCTCCAGGACGTGCTGTTTCACTTGCCGCTGCGCTATCAGGATCGCACCCGCGTGGTGCCCATCGGCGCGCTGAGGCCCGGTCAGGATGCGGTCATCGAAGGCACCGTCAGCGGTGCCGACGTGGTCATGGGTCGTCGTCGCAGCCTGGTTGTCCGGCTGCAAGATGGCACCGGCGGATTGAGTCTGCGCTTCTACCATTTCAGCAACGCGCAGAAAGAAGGCCTCAAGCGCGGCACGCGGATTCGCTGTTATGGCGAAGCGCGGCCCGGCGCCTCGGGACTGGAGATCTACCACCCGGAATACCGCGCCATCACCGGCGACGAACCACCGCCGGTGGATGAAACCCTGACCCCGGTCTACCCGCTCACCGAAGGCCTGACCCAGCAGCGCCTGCGTCAGTTGTGCATGCAGACCCTGACCCTGCTTGGCCCCAGCAGCCTGCCCGACTGGCTGCCGACCGAGCTGGCCCGGGACTATCAACTGGCACCGCTGGCCGATGCGATCCGCTATTTGCACAACCCGCCCGCCGATGCCGACGTCGATGAACTGGCCCTGGGTCATCACTGGGCCCAGCACCGCCTGGCGTTCGAAGAACTGCTGACCCATCAACTGTCGCAACAACGCTTGCGCGAAAGCATGCGCTCCCTGCGTGCGCCGGCCATGCCCAAAGCCACGAAGCTGCCACCCAAATACCTGGCCAACCTCGGCTTCAGTCCGACGGGCGCGCAGCAACGGGTCGGCAACGAAATCGCCTATGACCTCAGCCAGCACGAGCCAATGCTGCGGCTGATCCAGGGTGACGTCGGCGCCGGTAAAACCGTGGTCGCTGCCCTCGCCGCGCTCCAGGCTCTGGAGGCTGGCTATCAGGTCGCGCTGATGGCGCCTACCGAGATTCTCGCCGAGCAGCACTTCATCACCTTCAAGCGCTGGCTCGAACCGCTGGGCATCGAAGTCGCGTGGCTGGCCGGCAAGCTCAAGGGCAAGAATCGTGTCGCCGCACTGGAGCAGATCGCCAGCGGCACACCGATGGTGGTCGGCACCCACGCGCTGTTCCAGGACGAAGTGCAGTTCAAGAATCTGGCATTGGTGATCATCGACGAACAGCATCGCTTCGGCGTGCAGCAACGCCTGGCCCTGCGGCAGAAAGGCGTCGGCGGACGCATGTGCCCGCATCAGTTGATCATGACCGCCACGCCGATCCCACGGACGCTGGCGATGAGCGCCTACGCCGATCTCGACACCTCGATCCTCGACGAATTGCCACCCGGGCGAACCCCGGTGAACACCGTACTGATCACCGACACCCGCCGCGTCGAAGTCATCGAGCGGGTACGTGGTGCTTGCGCCGAAGGGCGACAGGCCTACTGGGTGTGCACGCTGATCGAAGAGTCCGAAGAACTGACCTGCCAGGCTGCGCAAAGCACTTACGAAGACCTCACCGCTGCCCTTGGCGAACTGAAGGTCGGGTTGATCCACGGGCGCATGAAGCCTGCGGAAAAAGCTGCGGTGATGGCCGAGTTCAAGGCCGGTAATCTGCAACTGCTGGTCGCGACCACCGTGATCGAAGTCGGTGTCGACGTACCCAACGCCAGCCTGATGATCATCGAGAACCCTGAACGCCTGGGTCTCGCACAACTTCACCAATTGCGCGGCCGGGTAGGCCGGGGCAGCGCAGCCAGCCATTGCGTGCTGCTCTACCATCCACCGCTGTCGCAGATCGGCCGCCAGCGCCTGGGCATCATGCGTGAAACCAACGACGGCTTTGTCATAGCGGAAAAGGATCTGGAACTGCGTGGCCCTGGCGAAATGCTCGGCACCCGTCAAACCGGCCTGCTGCAATTCAAGGTCGCCGACCTGATGCGTGACGCCGACCTGCTGCCCGCCGTGCGTGATGCCGCCCAAGCCTTGCTCGAACGCTGGCCAACCCACGTCAGCCCGTTACTAGACCGCTGGTTGCGCCATGGCCAGCAATACGGTCAAGTGTGATCCCCGTCGCAGTTTGTGACGCATCGCCCCAAGCAAGCTGGTTATACTTGCGCAATTGATTTGGTACGGATACGGAACATGACCGAAGTTGCCTTCGCACCCGACACCCCGCACGCTCCGTCGGTTATTCGGCTGATGCTTGGCAAATTGGGCATTACTTACGAAGAAGTGCTGGACCATCACGGCCTTAACCCTGCGCGCAAGATCCAGGCCGTCCTGCTTGATGACGCCGTCGGCGCATTGATGGTGTTGTTCCCCCAGAGCCAGTTGCTGGACCTCAATCGCCTCACCGAACTCACCGGTCGCCGCCTTACGGCCGTGCCGGGCGAACGCTTGGCAAAAATGCTCGGCAAGCACAACCTGAGCCTGCTGCCCGGTCTGCCGGCACTGACCACTTCACCGTGCCTGTACGAAGAATGCCTGCTGCGCGAGCCGAAGTTGCTGATCAACTCTGGCGAGCCGGGCGTCCTGCTGGAAATCGCCAGCGAAGACTTCAAGACCATGCTGACCAAGGCAAGCGCCGCCAACTTCGGCGAAACCCTGAGCAGCATCCGCCCGAACCTTGACCGACCCGACGATGACCGCGAGGAGATCACCCAGGCTGTTCAAGCGTTCACTGCACGACGCATCCAGCAGCGCCTGGAAGCCACCATCGAAATTCCGCCACTTGCCGAAACCGCGCAAAAGATCATCAAGCTGCGCGTAGACCCAAACGCCACCATCGACGACATTACCGGCGTGGTCGAGACCGACCCTGCGCTGGCGGCACAGGTTGTGAGCTGGGCGGCATCGCCCTACTACGCCTCACCCGGCAAGATTCGCTCGGTAGAAGACGCCATCGTGCGCGTGCTGGGCTTCGATCTGGTGATCAACCTGGCGCTGGGCCTGGCCTTGGGCAAAACCCTGAGCCTGCCCAAGGACCACCCGCAACACAGCACGCCGTACTGGCAGCAATCGATCTACACCGCCGCCGTCATCGAAGGCCTGACCCGTGCCATGCCACGCGCCCAGCGCCCGGAAGCCGGCCTGACCTACCTTGCCGGCCTGCTGCATAACTTCGGCTACCTGCTGCTGGCTCATGTGTTCCCGCCGCATTTTTCGCTGATCTGCCGCCACCTGGAGGTCAACCCGCATCTGTGCCACAGCTTCGTGGAACAACACCTGCTGGGCATCAGCCGTGAACAGATCGGCTCGTGGCTGATGCGCTACTGGGACATGCCCGAAGAACTGGCCACCGCCCTGCGCTTCCAGCACGACCCGCACTACGACGGTGAACACGCCGAGTACCCGAACCTGGTGTGCCTGTCCGTGCGCCTGCTGCGCAGCCGGGGCATTGGTTCCGGCCCGGATGAAGACATTCCTGAGGCGTTACTGGAACGAGTCGGTTTGACCCGCGATAAAGCCAATGATGTAGTCAGCAAAGTGCTCGAGGCTGAAGTGCTGTTACGGGAGCTGGCGTCGCAATTCAGCCAGACTTGAAAAACCATCGATTGATAGTTCATTACGGGGCTGCTTGAAACCCATAGTAAGTGTTCGTGATTAAAGACACCTTCATCACGAACACTTACTTGTCTAACGTTGAGCGGCACAAAACGCCTCAAGCCGACAACAGAATTGCACTCACTCAACTGCCTTCACTGGTTCATACTAAATAACGAAACACAGATCCTCTCGTTGTACCCCCGCCTTCCATCTGTGTTTCACTAACATACATATAATCATCCGACTTCAACGCTGCATCTCGAAAAGTATGGTTTCCTCCAACATCTGGACTTGGGTACTCAACCCAACCCTTGTCAGCGTACTTAAGATCAACATCTCCATTTGGAAGCAGGCGCGCTGTAATAGATGATCTCAATTCGCCCAAATCCTCGCCGCCCTGACCGGCAATAATCAGGTTGCTATCCGATTGCACCATACTTGTCCGCCACAACACGCCTGAGTCCAGGAATTTGGAGACCAACGGCGTTCCGCCGTTGAACAGCAAATTATAGCTTCCTTTTGGAGTTAGATGGACAACCAAGCCTCCGATCTGGTTATCCATTACATAGCCAGCCCCAATCAAACTATTATCGGACTTTACTGTGAAAGAACTTAGACGCACCAGCCTGTCATCGAGTGAAATCAAAACGGTACCGTTGTTTCTTTCGCCAAAACTTCTATCCAGATTTCCTAGCCGGTCATAGCGATTAAAATAACCTCCCAACTTCAAATCTTTGCGATAGTTACCACAAACTACCAGGTAATCATCCTGGAAACGCACGGCCATCACATTGGTCCAATCAAGGCCGTCCGGCAAATTGACCAGTAAATATCCTTTACAATTAAATGTGATGTCCAGGTTTCCCGTGGAGTCCAACTGAATCACGATACCTCGCGGAAACGGTGTTCCCTCAACACTGACCACGCTGCCTATGACAATTTTTCCATCCTGCTGTGTGGCAGAAATCGCACCATTGCCACCATCGTTATCCATGATGTCAGTTGGCGCTTGATCAGATGACAGTAAAGTTGCCCCCTTAACAAGATCATCAACGTCGATAAGCGTTAAGCCCGGTGTTGAAGCTGCACCGTATGTCGGATCTAGCGAGCCATCTGCCTGGAATTTGGCAACAGCCAGAGACAGTCCTTTTTCGGTTGACGCAGTACCTGCAATCAACCAGCCCCCGCTTGTTAGCAAAAGCACGGCATTCGGGTAAAAAGTGAGCGGCTGAGAAAAAGATATATCTTTTATTCCCCCACTACCGAATACAGGATCAAGGCTCCCATCTTCCTTAAATACAGCCAAACCTAAAGCTACATCGTCGAATGGCGGATATACCAAGGTTACAAGCACCCTCTTATCCGGAAGAATGGTAACGGTCCTATTGAGTCCTTCGCTACCTGGAAGCGGAAAGAAGGCAAATCCTCGTTGACCAAAACCAGGATCGATAGTGCCTGGTGCACGCGTAGTTTGAGTCATGATTATGTTCCCTGTAATCGACTGAGTTGAAAACCAACAGTCGAAGTGAAACACACCACTCAAGCTAACGTAACTGTCAGAAATTACAGTTATTAAAAAGCCTTTCAATACAGGTGCTGAGGCTGTATTTCAGCATATTGAAGACTTGTTCGAAGTTTCCCTAAAAGCGCCGCGGGCGAGCCCCACTCCAGTAGGAAAAAGATTCGCCCACGATAGATTCAACCCCGGTCTATCTCAGAAACCTCAAACCCTCGCCTTTGCCTTCTTCGGCTTCAAATACTTGGTCAACCCCTGGAACCAGATCACCAGTGCCGGGTTGCCCTTGATCTGAATCGACTTGTCCTGAATCCCGGTCATGAAGGCCAACTGCTTGTTCTTCGCCTGCATCGTGGCAAAGCCATAGGCGGCATCTTTAAAGGCAATTGCAAACGCAGGCTCGGCATGCACACCCGATTGGCTGGTAATGCGCTGGTCCTTCACGCGGAAATGCCGCGCTACTTTCCCGTCCAGGGTCTGCAACTGAAACACCAGGTCCTTGTCACCCAACTGCTGCTGAAAGGCCGGATTGGTCCGGCTGGCCTTGCCCATCAACAAACCCAGCATCCACAGCAGAAAACGAAACTTCATGCGCACAGCCTCGAAAGAAAAATGAACGGCGGGAGCAGTGTAACGGCAAAAACAAAGAACACCACTATCTGCATTATTTAGCAGGAGATGTTGTCGTTTTTGACGCTGATGACTACCAAGTCATTAACGAAGGTTGTTACATGAGAGGTGTCGCGAGGCTGTGCTTTCCTACTCGCTCACGCATTTTCAGAAACACCGGTATTGTCCAGAACCCGATTCACTGCCAACTGACCCAGCATGATGATTTGTTGAAGCGCCAGCATTGTTTTGCGGTGTGAGCCCTCCAGAACCCCGACAAAATCACCCGCCATCACCCTCGCCGATTCCAGCGACTCAGACGCGTGCGCCAACAACGTTTCGTTATTGATGTCAGGCGCAATCGTAAAAATCGAGCCGGGTATGATCTGCGCCTTAACGGGAACGGGAGTGAGGTAATAGTTCAGCGCACGGTCAGCGGCATCGTGCAGTTTTCTCGAAGTAGCGCAGACATACGGGGAAATGCTGTCGGCTTCTGATTCAGAAGGTATGTCGGTGATACTGACCATAGTGATTCCGTCATGAAAGTGTGGAGCTATCACGCTAACCCTCACACTTCCGAAGGCCAACCCTAAAAAAGCGTCGGATGATTCGTCGATTTTCTGAGGCTTTTCATCATGGGTGGACGTTTTCTTACAAATATTAAACGCAGCTCAACATCCGCCTGCCAATTCCAATTCCAATTTTATGAGCCGGGCGCGGAAAACGCTGTCGCGTTCCTACGCACGGCTTATGTCAGGTAACTTCACCTGATAGCCATAAGACAGGCTGGCCGTTATGCAGTCACTGTCCAGCGATAACTCACATTGGTTAGCCGCCCATGAATAGCCAGCATCACCTCGAACGTACCAGTGTTGTCAGTCGGCAAATGCACATAGAGCCGGTTTTGATCCAGATACGCACCTGGACTGCCCAGGATTTCGACACCGCTTGGTACATACAATTTGTCACCCGGCGTCTGGGCCTGCACAAATATTTCCGGAAGCCTGATCGGCAGTGAACTGTTTTGCCGAACGCGGCCCAAGTCAAAAATTCCCAAGGCTTGATTGATGAAGTTGAAGAAGTTAACAGAATGCAGGGCATTCAAGACACTCAGGTCTTCAAACCCGTTGCTCTGAATCGACAGTGATTTGAGGGAGGTCAGCCTGACCAAGGAATCCGGCAGTTTTCCGCACAGGTTACTGTTATTGCTGATGTCGAAGCGTTCCAGTTGTGTCAGGTTGCCGATCGACTCCGGAACAGCGCCTCTCATAACGCCCAGCGGAATTTGAGAACTCAGGTCCAGAATGGTCAGGCTAGTGAGATTTCCGATCCAGCATGGAATTGACTTGATTGAGCAATTGATGAAGTACCCCAGCGTCAACTTTTTCAATGTCCCGAAGTCTTCAGGCAGGCAAGTGACAGGTTGGCGCTCTATCATCAACTCCTGCAAGTTGCGCAGATGCCCGATGCCTTGCAGGCTGGTGAACTTTCTCGGATCCGCGCTCAGCACTCTCATCACCGTCACTTTATCAAGCATGTCCTGCGTCACAACGTCTTCAATAGTCACCGGCATGCCCGTGGCCGCTGAAATATACTCGGCAACCACGTGCGCAAATCTGATATCGGAAAAGAGCGTCTTGATCGGCGCCGGGATTGTCAGAGGGGTGAAAGTCTTTGCTGTTACGGTGTTCGAGGCCATATTTGTCACCTTTCTATTGGGTAATGGGACTCCCTTTTTAAAGCATCAATTGACCACTTTAAACTGTCATAACTTACAGTTTGCAAGATCCATTTTGAATAATCCGAAGCGCCGGACAGCGGAGTGAACGGCCTGCGGTGCCTTGTAAAATGTAAGGCTGCGCTGGTTGGCCCCACCCACAAAAAATGGGCACCCAACCTCGGTTGGCCTGCCCATTTTTTATTCCACTCCCCCCGCTACGCGAGAGTTGAAAACGGATTACGGATTAACGCTGTCCTTCAACGATTTACCTGGCTTGAAAGCCACGGTATTGCTGGCCTTGATTTTGACGGGCTCACCGGTTTGCGGGTTTTTGCCGGTGCGGGCGCCGCGATGGCGTTGCAGGAAGGTGCCGAAGCCCACCAGCGTCACGCTGTCCTTGCGATGCAGGGCGCCGGTGATTTCTTCGAGAACGGCGTTGAGAACGCGGTTGGCTTGTTCTTTGGTGAGGTCTGCTTTTTCAGCGATGGCTGCAGCGAGTTCTGGTTTACGCATATGAGTGAAGCCCCTTTGACGGTTTTTTGTTGTTATGTCCGTGCTGCTCTCTGCGAAGCAGCGCCCAAAGCGCCGCAGGTGCTCTACTCTGCGGCAGACGGGAGTGAGGATGGCACGCAGCGAGGAGCCGCGCCAGTGTTGGCGCGGCCAATGTAGGGGCAAAAGGGGGGTGAATCCGACAGAACGACCGGTATTTACGCCAGCAGTGCCGGAAGCTCTTTGTTCAGGGCCAGTTTTTCCATTACGGCCGCGCCCGTCAGGGCATAACCGAGCAGGTTGCCCGTCGCGTCGCGGCATAGAACCTTGATGTCGGCGCCCTGCCCTTCGACTGTCCAGACGCCTTCGGCACCCCGCGGTGGCGGCGAAACCACCAATGGGCAGACCGGCGTTTTGACGGTGATCGGCATTGGCCCATAGCTTACGACGGTCGAGTTGCCGGCCAGGGTTTGCGCCAGCGCCCTGGCACAGCTCATCAGGGGCATGACGTACAGAAGATTGAGGCCATCGACCTCGGCGCAATCACCCAGGGCGTAGATGTTGGCATGGGAGGTTTTCAGGTGACGGTCGACCACCACGCCACGATTAACCTGCAATCCAGCCGCTGCGGCGAGATCGATGCGCGGACGCAGGCCAATGGCCGAGACCACGACATCACACGCGATCACCTGACCATCGGACAGATGCGCTTCCAGGCCTTCTGCCACTCGTTGCAGGCGATTGAGCACCGGCCCCAGATGAAAGCGTGCACCCAGGCTTTCCAGGCCTGCCTGCACGGCAGCAGCGGCCGCCGGATGCAGCAGGGTCGGCATAACCTGTTCACATGGCGCAACCAGTTGCACCTCGTAGCCGCCCAGGGTCAGGTCGTTGGCGAACTCGCAGCCGATCAGGCCGGCTCCAAGCAGTAACACCCGACGCTTGCCGGCCGCAGCCGCGCGAAAGCGCGCGTAGTCTTCCAGATCGTTGATCGCAAACACGCAGTCCGCTGCGTCGCCTTCAATCGGAACCCGTACGGTTTCGGCGCCCCAGGCCAGGATCAGGTCGCGGTAGGTCACCGCTTCTTCACCGATCCATAGACGCTTGTGACCCGGGTCGATGCCGCTGATGCGCGTGTGGGTACGCACTTCGGCCTTCAATTGCTCGGCCATCGCGCCCGGTTCGGCCATGCTCAGGCCGTCGGCATCCTTGTTCTTGCCGAAGCCGGTGGAGAGCATCGGCTTGGAGTAGGAACGGCCGTCGTCGGCAGTAATCAGCAGCAGCGGGGTTTCGCTATCGAGCTTGCGAAACTCGCGGGCCAGGTTGTAGCCAGCCAGGCCGGTGCCTACGATTACGACAGGTGCGTTCATTCCTTACTCCTCTGGTTTTTTATTAGTTGATTTCGATCATTTCGAAATCCATTTTGCCCACACCGCAGTCCGGGCACAGCCAGTCTGCCGGGACATCTTCCCAACGGGTGCCCGGCGCAATGCCGTCATCGGGCCAGCCGTCGGCTTCGTTATAGATCAGGCCACAGACGATACATTGCCACTTTTTCATTCAGATACTTCCTCAGGGGTCAGGCATTTGCAGGCTCAGACGGTCGATGGTGAAACGCTGCCATCCGGCTCAGGGCGTTTTGTACTGATCGGGCCCGCCAGTTGCAAGCACTGTTCGGCGCAACGGCGGGCCATTTCAATCAAAGTCGTCGACCGACATGTTAAGCTCGCCGCCTCATTTGCTGCCAATAATGACGCACTGTGCCGCACTCAAAACCCTCCTGCACGGCCCCGCTCTGGCTTCCCCGAAGCGAGCTGACGCCCCTCCCCGACCCGGCTGCCCTCGACTGGCTGTTCGATGAAGGCTCGCTGACCCGCCGCCTCATTCAGCTCTCCAATGATGCTTTCAGCGTCACACCCACGTTCGAAGGCTGGCAGTTACTGCGCGCTGACGAATGCGTGGCACTGGATCTGGCCGAAGGCAGCGAAGGCTGGGTACGCGAAGTGTATTTGCGCGGCCACGGCGAAGCCTGGGTGTTTGCCCGAAGTGTCGCTGCGCGCAGTGCACTGCAGGGCGATGGCTTGCATATGGACGAATTGGGCAGCCGCTCCCTGGGCGAGTTGCTGTTTTGCGACCACGCATTCCAGCGTCGGGACATCGAGGTTTGCCATTACCCTCAAGCCTGGCTGCCGACCGAGATACAGGCCGGCGGGCTGTGGGGCCGTCGCTCGCGCTTCGACCGCGGGGCCTTGAGCGTCCTGGTAGCCGAAGTATTCCTGCCGACCTTGTGGAATGCCGCTCGCGCCCATCCGGAGAAACCTTGATGTACCAGAGCCTGCTCAAGTCCCTGAACCGCCTGAATCCGCGAGCCTGGGACTTCATCCAGCTGACGCGCATGGACAAGCCGATCGGCATATACCTGCTGCTGTGGCCGACGCTGTGGGCGCTGTGGATTGCCGGCAAAGGCTCGCCGTCCCTGGCCAACGTGGTGATTTTCGTGCTCGGCGTGGTGCTGACCCGCGCTGGCGGCTGCGTGATCAACGACTGGGCCGATCGCAAGGTCGACGGCCACGTGAAGCGTACCGAGCAACGCCCGCTGGTGAGCGGCAAGATCAGTTCCAGAGAAGCCCTGGTGTTCTTTGCCTTGCTGATGGGGGTGAGTTTCCTGCTGGTGCTGTGTACCAACGCCGCGACCATCTGGCTGTCGCTGGGCGGGCTGGCGCTGGCGTTCAGCTACCCGTTCATGAAGCGCTACACCTATTACCCGCAAGTGGTGCTGGGAGCGGCGTTTTCCTGGGGGATGCCGATGGCGTTTACCGCCGAAACCGGTGAGCTACCGGCTGTCGCCTGGCTGCTGTGGATCGCCAACCTGATGTGGACAGTGGGTTACGACACCTATTACGCAATGACCGATCGCGACGATGACCTGAAGATCGGCGTGAAATCCACGGCCATCCTCTTTGGCGAGGCAGACCGGGTAATCATTCTGACCCTGCAGGGGCTGGCACTGGGTTGCCTGTTGCTGGCAGGCTCGAAATTCGAGCTGGGGATATGGTTCCACTTCGGGCTGCTGGTGGCCGCAGGTTGCTTCGCCTGGGAGTTCTGGTACACCCGCGGCAAGGACCGGATGCGCTGCTTCAAGGCGTTCTTGCACAACCACTGGGCCGGGTTGGCCATATTCGTGGGAATTGTGCTGGATTATGCGTTGCGCTGAGTTCAGGCCAGACTCGCTCCGACAGGTTGACCACACCGTACAGGAGGGATGTGAGCTTGTTCGCGAGAAAACGTTGACGCGCACGCCGCCTTCAAGTTCATCGCGAGCAAGCTCGCTCCTGCAGGATCCTTACATCTTCGGCCCGGAATTGGTGATGACGTGCCAAACGTCTTTCATCTTGTCGCCTTCCTTTTGCCCCGGGGCCTTGTCCTTGACGAAGTAGTACAGCGGCTTGCCGTCGTAAGCCCACTGCATCGAGCCATCGTCACGCTTGATGATGCTCCACTTGCCTTCAGCCTTGTCGTCGGCCTTGGCCATCAGCGGCGGCCAGTTTTCCGCGCATTGCCCGGTGCACACCGACTTGCCGCCGGTGTCTTTGTCGAACGTATACAGCGTCATGCCTTTGTGGTCGGTCATCACGCCATCTTTCATCATGGCCGGTTCGGCGGCGAACGCCATCGATGGCAGAATCAGGGCAGCTGCCAGCAGCAGGCCCTTGAAGGATTGCGAGTGCTGATACATGGAAACCTTCCTTTGGTGGTTGTCAGGATTCGGACTTAAAGCTTAGTTCAGGATCATGACAATCACCCGGCGACTAAAATACTGTCACACGACTGCAATAATTCCGTTATCTAATGCGGCGCAAGACAGTTAAATGACAAGAGGGGTAAGGCATGGTTGGCAGGAGCATTCTGATCGTCGACGACGAGGCGCCCATTCGCGAAATGATCGCCGTTGCGTTGGAAATGGCCGGCTATGAATGCCTGGAGGCGGAGAACTCCCAGCAGGCCCACGCCATCATCGTCGACCGCAAACCCGACCTCATCCTGCTCGACTGGATGCTGCCCGGCACCTCAGGTATCGAGTTGGCCCGCCGCCTCAAGCGTGATGAACTGACCGGTGACATTCCGATCATCATGCTCACGGCCAAAGGTGAAGAGGACAACAAGATCCAGGGCCTGGAAGTCGGCGCCGACGACTACATCACCAAACCTTTTTCCCCGCGCGAGCTGGTAGCACGCCTCAAAGCCGTGTTGCGCCGTGCCGGCCCGAGCGATGGCGAGGCGCCAATCGAAGTCGGCGGCCTGCTACTCGACCCGATCAGCCACCGAGTGACCATCGATGGCAGTCCTGCCGAGATGGGCCCTACCGAATATCGTCTGCTGCAATTCTTCATGACTCACCAGGAACGCGCCTACACCCGTGGCCAGTTGCTGGATCAGGTCTGGGGCGGCAACGTGTATGTCGAAGAACGCACCGTCGACGTACACATTCGGCGCCTGCGCAAAGCCCTCGGTGATGCATACGAAAATCTGGTACAAACCGTGCGCGGTACCGGCTATCGGTTCTCGACCAAGGCCTGAATTGACCGCCAGACTCGCTGACAAGGACGCATATTTTCCGTGAATCAAAACTGGCATGGCACCCTGATTCGCCACATGCTGTTACTGGTTACCGCCTGCCTGGTGATCGGTCTGATTACCGGCTATTTCGGCTGGAGCCTTGCTGCAGGCCTGGGCCTTTACCTGGCCTGGACCCTCAAGCAGCTGCTGCGCCTGCATGAGTGGTTGCGCCTGCACAAACCCGATGAAGCCCCCCCCGATGGTTACGGCCTGTGGGGCGAGGTGTTCGACAGCATCTACCACCTGCAACGCCGCGACCAACGGGTGCGCGGGCGCCTGCAAGCGGTGATCGACCGGGTCCAGGAATCCACCGCCGCGCTGAAAGACGCGGTGATCATGCTCGACACCGACGGCAACCTGGAATGGTGGAACCGCGCCGCTGAAACCCTGCTGGGCCTCAAGACCCCGCAGGACAGCGGCCAGCCGGTGACCAACCTGGTGCGCCATCCGCGTTTCAAGGAATACTTCGAGCAGGACAACTACGCCGAGCCCCTCGAAATCCCTTCGCCGACCAACGATCGGGTACGCATTCAGTTGTATATCACCCGTTACGGCAACAACGAACACTTGATGCTGGTACGCGACGTGACGCGCATCCATCAGTTGGAGCAAATGCGCAAAGACTTCATTGCCAACGTTTCCCATGAGTTGCGTACACCGCTCACGGTGATCTGCGGCTACCTCGAAACCCTGCTCGACAACGTCGAGGAAGTGAACCCGCGCTGGAGCCGCGCCCTGCAACAAATGCAGCAGCAAGGTGGACGCATGCAGGCGCTGCTCAACGACTTGTTGCTGTTGGCCAAGCTTGAAGCTACCGATTACCCGTCGGACAACCAGCCAGTACCCATCGACGGATTGCTGCAATCGATCAAGAGCGACGCCCAGCAACTGTCCGGGCAGAAAAACCAGCGAATCACCCTGGAGGCGGATCCAACGATTCTGCTCAAAGGCAGCGAAGCGGAACTGCGCAGCGCGTTCTCCAACCTGGTGTTCAACGCGGTGAAATACACCCCGGCCGAAGGCAACATCCGCATTCGCTGGTGGGGCGACGACCAGGGTGCGCACCTTAGCGTGCAGGATTCCGGGATCGGCATCGACAGCAAGCACCTGCCGCGCCTGACCGAACGCTTCTACCGCGTCGACTCCAGCCGCAACTCCAACACCGGCGGCACCGGCCTTGGCCTGGCGATCGTGAAACACGTGTTGCTACGTCATCGGGCGCGGATGGAAATCAGCAGCGTTCCGGGCCACGGCAGTACGTTTACCTGCCATTTTGCCCCGGCCCAGGTCAGTAAATCCCGGGTTGTCGATACCGCAGACTGATACCGGCCAGCACGCGCCACTAGGCAACAGGTCAGTCAGCCGCTACATTGGCTGACTTGTGCCTGCCTTTCAGGCGCGGCTTATTCTTCCCTTTCGAACACACGGAACCCGCAAAACTCCATCATGGACCCTTCCCCTGGCTTGTCCCTCGCAACAATATTCGCCGACTTCGGCATGATTCTTTTTGCTCTGATCCTGGTTTTGCTCAACGGATTTTTCGTTGCGGCGGAATTTGCCATGGTCAAATTGCGCTCGACCCGGGTCGAAGCCATCGCTGACAAGAACGGCTGGCGCGGGCACATCCTGCGCACCGTACACAGTCAGCTCGATGCATACCTGTCGGCCTGCCAACTGGGTATCACCCTTGCCTCCCTGGGCCTTGGCTGGGTCGGTGAGCCGGCATTCGCGCATATTCTCGAACCGTTGCTTAGCGCGATCGGCGTGGAATCGGCCGAAATCGTCAAGGGCGTGTCGTTCTTCACTGCGTTCTTCATCATTTCGTACCTGCACATCGTGGTCGGTGAACTGGCCCCGAAATCCTGGGCAATCCGCAAACCCGAACTGCTGTCGCTATGGACGGCGGTGCCGCTGTACCTGTTCTACTGGGCCATGTACCCGGCCATTTACCTGCTCAACGCCAGCGCCAACACCATCCTGCGTATCGCCGGCCAAGGCGAACCCGGCCCGCATCACGAGCACCACTACAGTCGCGAAGAGCTGAAGCTGATCCTGCACTCCAGCCGTGGCCAGGACCCGAGCGACCAAGGCATGCGCGTACTGGCCTCAGCGGTGGAAATGGGCGAACTGGAAGTGGTCGACTGGGCCAACTCCCGCGAAGACCTGGTGACCCTGGAGTTCAACGCACCGCTCAAGCAGATCCTGGCGATGTTCCGTCGCCACAAGTTCAGCCGCTATCCGGTGTACGACAGCGAGCGCCAGGAGTTCGTCGGCCTGCTGCACATCAAGGATCTGCTGCTGGAACTGGCGGCGCTGGACCACATTCCAGAGTCGTTTAACCTCGCCGAACTGACCCGCCCGCTGGAGCGTGTCTCGCGGCACATGCCGCTGTCGCAGTTGCTGGAGCAGTTCCGCAAGGGCGGCTCGCACTTCGCTGTGGTCGAAGAGGCTGATGGCAACATCATTGGCTACCTGACCATGGAAGACGTGCTGGAAGTGCTGGTAGGCGACATCCAGGACGAACACCGCAAGGCCGAGCGCGGGATCCTCGCGTATCAGCCGGGCAAACTGCTGGTGCGAGGCGATACGCCGCTGTTCAAGGTTGAACGCCTGCTGGGGATCGACCTTGATCACGTCGAAGCCGAAACCCTCGCCGGGCTGGTCTATGAAAGCCTCAAACGGGTGCCGGAAGAGGAAGAAGTGCTGGAAGTCGAAGGTCTGCGGATCATCATCAAGAAGATGAAAGGACCGAAGATCGTTCTGGCCAAGGTGTTGATGCTCGATTGAGGCACGCTCCCAGGGCCTTCGGTGGCATGGGACCTCTGTGGCTTGGGGTTTCTGTGGAGGGGGCTTCCTGTGGCGAGGGGGCTTGCCCCCGCTGGGCTGCGAAGCGGCCCTGAAGTCTTGGGCTTTGCTCTGATTGATGCACCTTGATCAAAGGCTTTGGGACGGCTTCGCCGTCCGACGGGGGCAAGCCCCCTCGCCACAGGCAAGCCCCCTCACCACAGGCAAGCCCCCTCGCCACAGGCAAGACCCCTCACCACAGGCAAGACCCCTCGCCACAGGCAGGCACCCCTCGCCATGTTTGATCGCTATCGCCGTTATTGCTTGCCCAGCGCAAAGTTGGGCAATGCTCCCACCGGCTGCTTGAACTGGTACGGAATCGACACCAGCCCCATCCCGGTGTTGCGCTGAACCACGAAGTGCAAGTGCGGCCCGCTGCTGTTGCCGGTATTGCCCGATAACGCCAGCGCGCTGCCCACCTCGACTCGTTGACCTTCACGGACACTGACCGAACCTTTCTTCAGGTGCAGGTACACGCCCATCGTCCCGTCACTGTGCAGCACCCGCACGAAATTGCCCGATGGATTGCTGCCGCGCCCGGTCTGGCTGTTCTCGACCTTCACCACGACCCCGGCGCGCGCGGCAATGATCGGCGTGCCTTCTGGCATGGCGATGTCCATTGCGTAACGATTCTTCGGTCCATAGTGGCTGTATTGGCCGTTAGCGCCCTGACTTATGCGAAACGGTCCGCCACGCCAGGGCAAGGGGTATCGATAGCCTGTGGCGATCCCAGAGGGGTCACCCAGGGAAAATCTCAACCTGGGGGTGTATGCGATTGGCCTTCCGGCCTTGGTCGCGGTGAGCTGTGCCAGACGAACACTGGTGCGCAGCGGTATCACTCGTCGAATCGGCCGGCCCGGCGCGCCGCTGACGTTCTTCAACCCGGAAAATCCCAGTTCGATTTCGACCGGCGCATACAGGTCATTGCGCACGTACACAGTGTCAACGCCGTCCTTCTTCATCACCACGTAATACACCTGGCGCTCCAGGCGTTCGTCCATACGATCGCGCAACGTAAACACCTTGGAGCCTTTCGTGGGGCGGTCGCTATAGGAGACCACGCCATTGGCGTCGGTGGACTTGTAGATCGTCAAGGCCAAAGCCGGGGCGGCGGCCATGAGCAGACCACATAGAAGCAGCAGACGCGCGAGCATGGGCGGAATTCTGTCGAGTAAGGCTTGGGACCAAGCCTAGCAGTCGCAATTGACCTGCGTAGTCGGCAGATGTTTCAAAACTGATAGGTTAAGGCGTTCATATGATCGCAAAGTAACGCAATACAGGAGAGACAGCCTGCGACATTCCCATCAAGTCAGCTCATAAGCCGCAGACCGCTGCCCTTTTTGTTTACTGCATCAAGGCCACCCATCACAAAGTCGGGCCACCGCACAAAGATGTTTACTGACGTTCAGGGATTGCCTGGTTCACCCTAAGGTGGAGTATGGGCGAACCAATGGCCCCCCCCGTCACACGTTCAACCAAACTAAAGACCGTCACGCCAAATCCCAATGATTCAAACGAAGTCGGCACAGCAAATAATAACTGGCCTGCGTTGATATCCTGCCCTGTTACTGGACGACGGAACACGAACTCACTGCCAAGGCGCCCACCGATGAAAATAAAGCTCGCCACATCTCCCACAGCCATCCCTTGGGTCTTGAGCCTCATCGGAATTTTTCCGCCCTCATCGGTCGGAAGAAGCAAGTCTGCTACACAATAGCCGTTTTCCTGTGCATAGACTGCCTCCGGTAACGCCAAATAGCCTGCTACGCTGAGCGCAAGGTGGGGTGATGTCCATGTACCTGAGGGTGATTGCACGGTGTAGATAACATTAATTCTTCCGTACTTGAGCGGCTCCAGATAGCCAGGCTCGACAGGTATTACAATGTCCTCACCCACGTCCTCCGCCTCGACATTGAGGTGTTTTACGAAACAAGCCTGCCCGTTGGAGCCGCTCCAATAGATTGAAACGAGAGCGCCCGGCGTCATTGACGACGCAGCCCTGATTCTGAGCGTTACGCCTCGCGATTGCACGGATACGGGGATAAGCCCATTAACAGCCTCATCCACTACTGGAGGGTATATCGGCCCTTCCATTGACAGCGCTGTGATCGGTGACGTCGACTCTTCAGGCGGGTACTCCAAATAGAAATAGTACAAGCTTGCTCGCTGCCCTCGAAAGGCCAGCGCCTGGTTAGCCGGCACTATCACAGTGGTATCCTGGTTTTCCGCCTGGATGGTTCCTCCCATACCAAATTGACCATCACCATCCACTGATTCAAGAAGCACATGATACCGGCCACCCTCCCGCATCCCCGTAACAAAGGGAAAACGAATGGTTAGCCCCTTCTCCAGACTCGCAAATGAGATTTTTCCGTTGACGGCTTCATCAATCGAAGCCGGCCGTAAAGAATCCTGGTTTCGGCGAAATGCATCGGCGATTCGGGTCCTTTCATTCAAGTTAATATTCGCGACCATCGTAAATCTCCTTTTTGGTGCAGAGCGGTCATAAATACGACCGACCTGGCTAACCTAGGAGAAAAAACACGAGAACATAACCTGTAAGAAATGATAGTTCCGACGAACGAACTACCGTAGTCGCCAGATTCATCACAATGGGCAGTCTGGAAGATTTGTGCCGAATTGACTGACGCCATCGCGAGCTTGCTCGCGATGGCGTACCGGCAGGCGGCGAAGGTTACGCACCCGGAATAAAATGCTTCTGCGCCGTACCACGGGCGATCAACCGCGAGATGTAATCGAGCTTCTGCGTATCCTGGTCGACAAAACGGAAAGTCAGTTGCAACCACTCGCTGTCGGGCTTTTGTTCGTGGGCCACGACCGCGTGCAGGTAGCCGTTGAGGCGGGCAACTTCGGCGTTATCCCCCTGCTCCAGGTCGAGCACGGCGCTATCAAGAATCTGCGGCAGAGCTTCGGTACGTTTCACCACCAACAGCGCTTCCTTGAGGCTCAAGGCCTTGATCACGCATTGCTGGGTGCCGTTCGGCAGGCGCAATTGGCCCTGGCCGCGGCCACTGGCGATTGCAGCCGATGACGAGGCCGCAGGGACTTTGAGCGGCGGGCTGTTCAGCAGGCCTCGGGAGGGATTGGCAGCAGGGCTGGAAGTTGCTGCGCTCACGGCAGGCTTGCCGCCGGTCAACGCGTTCAGAGAGTCATTGCCGTACGGCGAATTCACTTTACTCGGCACACTGCTGACCAAGGCGTCGAGCTTGCCCACCTTATGCAACGCCTGCTTGACCTTGTTGACCAGTTGCTCGTTGGTGAATGGCTTGCTGACGTAGCCGGAAACGCCGGCCTGAATCGCCTGGACAACGTTTTCCTTGTCTCCACGGCTGGTCACCATCACGAAGGGCATGGCCTTGAGACCCTCCTGCTCGCGGCACCAGGTCAGGAGTTCCAGACCGGACATTTCCGGCATTTCCCAGTCGCACAGAACCAGATCGAAGGCTTCCTTTACCAGCATGGCCTGGGCCTTTCTGCCATTGATCGCGTCTTCGATGCGCATGCCCGGGAAATGGTTACGCAGGCACTTCTTCACCAGGTCACGAATGAACGAAGCGTCGTCCACGACCAACACACTGACCTTACTCATCCATCACCCCTTAAAAAAGTCCCGGCAAGCCTACCGTCTTGCTGATGGCATATTGCCAATAACGCTCAGTCACGCCGGACTTTTCGTTCGCGGGTGCTGCCTTTGGAATTCGTGGGCCGCAAACAAAAACGCCCGGCCAACAGGCCGGGCGTGTTCATTGGGCAATCTTACTTATCGTCAGATTTGCCCGGAACATTAGCGGTTTCCCCGCCGGTTCCTTCAACTTCTTCTTTCATGCGTTTGAGACCCAGGTGACGCACGTCGGTGCCGCGCACCAGGTAAATCACCAGTTCCGAAATGTTGCGCGCGTGGTCGCCGATGCGCTCAAGCGAACGCAGCACCCAGATAATGCTCAAGACGCGCGAGATAGAGCGCGGGTCTTCCATCATGTAGGTGGCCAGCTCACGCAGGGCGGTCTTGTACTCGCGGTCGATGATCTTGTCGTACTGCGCCACCGACAACGCCAGATCGGCGTCGAAGCGGGCAAAAGCGTCCAGTGCGTCGCGGACCATGTTGCGCACCTGGTCGCCGATATGGCGCACCTCGACGTAACCGCGCGGCGCTTCACCTTCTTCGCACAACTGGATGGCGCGACGGGCGATCTTGGTCGCTTCGTCACCGATGCGCTCCAGGTCGATCACCGATTTGGAAATGCTGATGATCAGACGCAAATCGGACGCGGCCGGCTGACGACGGGCCAGAATGCGCAGGCATTCTTCGTCGATGTTGCGTTCCATCTGGTTGATCTGGTCGTCGATCTCGCGAACCTGCTGGGCCAGGCCGGAATCGGCCTCGATCAGCGCGGTGACCGCGTCGTTGACCTGCTTCTCGACCAGCCCGCCCATGGCCAGGAGGTGGCTGCGCACTTCCTCCAGTTCGGCGTTGAACTGCGCGGAAATGTGGTGGGTAAGGCCTTCTTTACTAATCATGTTGGCGTCCTTGGAGCGTCCGGTAAGGTGCGGTGGACCGCAGCGTCAGTTCAATGAGCAACCACAGCTTTCCTAGCCGTAACGACCGGTGATGTAGTCTTCGGTCTGCTTCTTCGCCGGATTGGTGAACAGGGTATCGGTGTCGCCGAACTCCACCAGTTTGCCCATGTACATGAACGCGGTGTAGTCGGAAACCCGTGCCGCCTGTTGCATGTTGTGGGTCACGATGACGATGGTGAACTTGGATTTCAGTTCGTAGATCAGCTCTTCGACTTTCAACGTGGAAATCGGGTCGAGTGCCGAGCACGGTTCATCGAGCAACAGCACTTCCGGCTCCACGGCGATGGTGCGGGCGATCACCAGACGTTGCTGCTGACCACCGGACAGGCCCAGTGCCGACTCATGCAGACGGTCTTTGACTTCGTCCCACAATGCCGCACCTTTCAACGCCCATTCAACGGCTTCGTCGAGCACACGCTTTTTGTTGATGCCCTGGATGCGCAGACCGTAGACCACGTTCTCGTAGATGGTTTTCGGGAACGGGTTGGGCTTCTGGAACACCATGCCGACACGGCGACGCAGTTCGGCCACATCTTCGCCCTTGCGGTAGATGTTGTTGCCGTACAGGTTGATCGCACCCTCTACGCGACAGCCGTCAACCAGGTCGTTCATGCGGTTGAAGGTCCGCAGCAGCGTGGACTTGCCGCAGCCGGAAGGGCCGATGAAGGCGGTCACGCGCTGTTTCGGGATGTTCATGCTGACGTCGAACAGCGCCTGTTTGTCGCCGTAGAACAGGCTCAGGCCCGGTACTTCGATGGCTACGGTTTCCTGCTCGAGGCTCAGGCTCTGCTTGTCGCGACCCAGGGCCGACATGTTGATGCCGTGGGTATGTGTTTCGTGCTGCATGGGAGGCTCCCTGTGCTAACAAATTCGGTTCAGTGAGCCGCAGGCCTTGCCTGCGGTTACGCAATTCTGTCTGTAGGAGCCGACTTGCTGGCGATGGCATCACCGCGGTGAAACTGGCAGACCGAGTTGCCAGCATCGCCAGCAAGCCGGCTCCTACAGGGTTGTCAGCTATCCAGCGCCTTGTACTTCTCGCGCAGGTGGTTACGGATGTACACCGCCGACAGGTTCAATGTCGCGATCACCAGCACCAGCAGCAACGCCGTGGCATACACCAGCGGTCGTGCCGCTTCGACGTTCGGGCTCTGGAAGCCGACGTCATAGATGTGGAAGCCCAAGTGCATGATTTTCTGATCCAGGTGCAAGTACGGGTAGTTGCCATCCACCGGCAGCGACGGCGCCAGTTTCACCACACCCACCAGCATCAGCGGCGCCACTTCACCGGCGGCACGGGCCACGGCGAGGATCATGCCGGTCATCATTGCCGGGCTGGCCATCGGGATAACGATCTTCCACAAGGTTTCAGCCTTGGTCGCGCCGAGGGCCAACGAGCCTTCGCGCACGGTGCGCGGGATTCGCGCCAGGCCTTCTTCAGTGGCCACGATCACCACCGGCACCGCCAGCAGCGCCAGGGTCAGCGAAGCCCAGAGCAGACCCGGCGTACCGAAGGTCGGCGCCGGCAGCGCTTCCGGGAAGAACAAGCGGTCGACCGAACCACCCAACACGTAAACAAAGAAGCCCAGACCGAACACGCCGTAAACGATCGCTGGAACGCCAGCCAGGTTGTTCACCGCAATCCGGATGATCCGGGTCAGGGTGTTCTGCTTGGCGTATTCACGCAGGTACACCGCCGCCAGCACGCCGAACGGGGTGACGATCATCGCCATGATCAAGGTCATCATCACGGTGCCGAAAATCGCCGGGAAGATCCCGCCTTCGGTGTTCGCTTCACGCGGGTCGTCCGACAGGAATTCCCAGATCTTGCTGAAGTAGAAACCGACCTTGGTGAACGTACTCATCGCGTTCGGCTGGTAGGCGTGAACCACTTTGCCCAGACCGATTTCGATCTCTTTGCCGTTGGCATCGCGAGCCGTCAAGGCATCGCGGTTGAACTGCGCATGCAGATCGGCCAGACGTGCTTCGATGTCCTGATAACGCGCATTCAGTTCGGCGCGCTCGGATTCCATATCTGCTTGTGCAGCCGGGTCGAGCTTGCCTTCCAGTTCCAGCTTGCGACCGTGCAGACGGATGCGCTCCAGCCCGGCGTTGATTGCACCGATGTCGGTTTTTTCCAGCGACTTCAGTTGCGCTGCGAGGCCGTTCACACGGTTGATCCGCGCTTGCAGCTCAGGCCATGCCGCTTCGCCCTCGGCGATGACCTTCCCGTCCTGTTTGACGTTGACCAGGTAGCCGTAGAAATTGCCCCACTCGCGACGCTCGATCGCCATCAGCTCCGGCGGGGTCGTCTGGTTAGTCAGCCACTCGCCGACGATCCAGCTGAAGTCGTTGCCGTTGAGGTCACGGTTGCCGACCTTGATCAGCTCGCGGGTCATGAACTCCGGGCCTTCGTCAGGCACCGGCAGGCCAGCGCTTTTCAGACGCGCGCGCGGTACTTCTTCTTTCTGCACCACCTCGCCAACGACCAGGTGATTGGCCTGGCCCGGCACGTTGTAGCTGGCGTGGATCAGATCCGCCGGCCAGAAGTGACCCAGGCCGCGCACGGCAATCACTGCCAGCAGGCCAATGGTCATGATGACCGCGATGGACACCGCGCCACCGCTGATCCAGACGCCCGGGGCGCCGCTCTTGAACCATCCTTTCAGGGAGTTCTGTTTCACAGACTTCTACCTTTGCTTAAAGCGACGAGTATTTCTTGCGCAGACGCTGACGAATCAGTTCTGCGAGGGTGTTCATGACGAAGGTGAATAGCAGCAGCACCAGCGCCGAGAGGAACAGTACGCGGTAGTGGCTGCCGCCGACTTCCGACTCGGGCATTTCCACCGCAACGTTGGCAGCCAGGGTGCGCAGGCCTTCGAACAGGTTCATTTCCATGACCGGGGTGTTACCGGTGGCCATCAATACGATCATGGTTTCACCGACCGCACGGCCCATGCCGATCATCAGTGCCGAGAAGATGCCCGGGCTGGCGGTGAGAATCACCACGCGGGTCATGGTCTGCCACGGCGTCGCACCCAGGGCCAGAGAGCCCAGGGTCAGGCCGCGAGGCACGCTGAACACGGCGTCTTCAGCGATGGAGTAGATGTTCGGGATGACCGCGAAACCCATGGCCAGGCCGACTACCAGAGCGTTGCGCTGGTCGTAGGTGATGCCCAGATCGTGGGAGATCCACATGCGCATGTCGCCGCCAAAGAACCAGTTTTCCATGAACGGGCTCATGTACAGCGAGAGCCAGCCCACGAACAGGATCACCGGAATCAGCAGCGCACTTTCCCAGCCATCCGGAACTCTCAGGCGGATCGACTCAGGCAGACGGCTGAAGGTGAAACCGGCGACCAGAATGCCGATCGGCAGCAACATCAACAGGCTGAAGATACCCGGCAAATGCCCTTCCACGTATGGCGCGAGGAACAGACCGGCGAAGAAGCCGAGGATCACCGTCGGCATCGCTTCCATCAGCTCGATGACCGGCTTGACCTTGCGGCGCATGCCCGGGGCCATGAAGTACGCGGTGTAGATCGCAGCGGCAACGGCCAGCGGCGCGGCCAGCAACATGGCGTAGAAAGCCGCTTTCAGGGTGCCGAAGGTCAGTGGCGAGAGGCTCAGTTTCGGTTCGAAATCGGTGTTGGCCGCAGTCGATTGCCAGACATATTTAGGCTCGTCGTAGTTCTCGTACCAGACCTTGCTCCACAACGCGCTCCACGACACTTCCGGGTGCGGGTTGTCGAGCAGCAGCGGCTGCAGCTTGCCGCCGGCTTCGACGATCACGCGGTTGGCCCGTGGCGACAGACCGAAAACGCCTTGGGTTTCGGTTACCTGATCCACCAGCAGGGTGCGGTGGGCGGTGCTGTGGAACACGCCGAGCTTGCCGGAGGCGTCGAGGGCAAGGAAGCCCTTGCGGCGCTCTTCGGCGGTGATTTCAACGATCGGCGTGGTGCCCATCTGGAAGGTACGGATTTGCTTGAGGCGCTGTTCGCCATCCGGGTCGCGGGCCATGAACCACTGGGCCAGGCCACCCTTGGAGTCGCCGAGGATCAGCGAGATACCACCCACCAGTTGCGTACTGGCGGTGATTTGCGCTTCGCCATCTTCAAGCAGTTTGTAGCGACCGTTGAGGCTTTTGTCACGCAGGCTGAACACGTCGGCCTGGGCACGCCCGTTGATCACATACAGCCACTGCTGACGCGGGTCGACGAAGATGTTCTTCACCGGCTCGGTCATTTGCGGCAGATCGATACGCTTCTGCTCGTTGGTGATCTCGCCGGTCATCATGTTTTCTTCGCTGGTCAGCGACAAAACATTGAGTTGCGAACCGGTGGCGCCGACCAGCATCAGGGTCGAGTCGTTGGCATTGAGGCTTACGTGCTCCAGGGCACCGCCGGATTCATTAAGCGCGATCGGCGCTTCGCCGTACGGGTACTCGATCGCCGGCGAAATGGTCTTCTTTCCATCCGGATAGCTGACTTTATAGGTGTGACGGAACACCAGTGCCTGACCGTTGGAAAGGCCCACTGCCACCAGCGGGTGACCTGGCTGATCTTCACCCAGGGAGGTCACGGTGGCGCCGGCCGGGACAGGCAGATCGACGCGCTTGAGTTCGGCGCCACTGTCGATATCGAAGAACAGTGCCTGGCCCTTGTCCGAAACCCGCATGGCCACCTGGTTCTGCTCTTCCAGGGAGATCATCAGCGGCTTGCCGGCGTCTTGCATCCAGGCAGGCGTGATGGCGTCCTTGGCGGTCAGCTCGGCACCCTGGAACAGGGGCGCGACGACGTAGGCAAGGAAGAAGAAAATCAGGGTGATCGCGCCGAGCACGGCGAGGCCGCCAACGAGGACGTACCAGCGGGTCAGGCGATCTTTGAGCGCGCGGATGCGGCGCTTGCGTTGCAGCTCAGGCGTATTGAAATCAATTCGCTTGGGGGGATTTGTAGTCATGTTGGAATTGGCCAGATCATTCATGCGCACACCCTAGCGATCCTGTATGACAGAAAGATGACAATGCAGTGACGCAACAAATCCGCTGCCAGCAGGGACTGGCAGTGGATAGAGAATTTGGGGGGTGTAGGAGCCGGCTTGCTGGCGAAAAATGGTACATCCGACGCATTTTCTGTGGCTGGATGACCATCGCCAGCAAGCCGGCTCCTACAGAGCCCGGAGTAAATCCGGACTCAATTTGTTACTTTTTTGCGACTTCAGCGCCGCCTTCCTGCAGACCCAGGTCAGCCAGTGCTTTTGCAGCAACCTTGGCTGGCAGCGGGATGTAACCGTCTTTCACTACCACTTCCTGACCCTGTTTAGACAGAACCAGCTTCACGAACTCGGCCTCCAGCGGGGCCAGAGGCTTGTTCGGGGCTTTGTTGACGTACACGTAGAGGAAACGCGACAGCGGGTACTTGCCGTTCAGGGCGTTTTCTTCGGTGTCTTCGACGAAATCGGTGCTGCCTTTCTTGGCCAGAGCTACCGTTTTCACGCTTGCGGTCTTGTAGCCGATACCCGAGTAACCAACGCCGTTCAGCGAGGAACTGATCGACTGCACGACCGAAGCCGAACCAGGTTGTTCGTTGACGTTTGGCTTGAAGTCGCCTTTGCACAAGGCTTCTTCTTTGAAGTAGCCGTAGGTGCCCGATACCGAGTTACGACCGAACAACTGAACCGGCTTGTTCGCCAGGTCGCCGGTCACACCCAGGTCGCCCCAGGTTTTCACGTCGGTTTTAGCACCGCACAGGCGAGTGGACGAGAAGATCGCGTCGACTTGCTCCATGGTCAGACCCTTGATCGGGTTGTCCTTGTGTACGAATACTGCCAGAGCATCCACGGCAACCGGGATAGCGGTTGGCTTGTAGCCATATTTGGTTTCGAAGGCTTGCAGCTCGTTGTCCTTCATCTTGCGGCTCATCGGGCCCAGGTTAGCGGTGCCTTCAGTCAGCGCAGGTGGCGCGGTCGAAGAACCGGCGGCCTGAATCTGGATGTTTACGTTCGGGTATTCTTTTTTGTAGTTCTCAGCCCAGAGGGTCATGAGGTTGGCCAAGGTATCGGAACCAACGCTGGACAGGTTGCCCGACACACCAGTGGTCTTGGTGTAGCTCGGGATAGCAGGGTCAACAGCGGCAACCGCGTTGGCAGTCGCAACGCCAGCAGCGACAAAAGTCATTGCCGCCATCAAACGCTTCAGTTTCATGCCTTACTCCTAGCAGATAGGGTGTGTTAAGTCGGGGCCAAGTATCAGCAGGCCGTGTGAACACTCTATGGCTGAAATATGACAATTGGATGAAAGGCCAGTATTTGGGTTTTGCAGGCATACCGCGTCATCGTTCTTCGCGAGCAAGCCCGCTCCCACATTTAACCGAGTTCCTCAGGAGAATTGCGGTCGCAGGTGGGAGCGGGCTTGCTCGCGAAGGCGAAAGTGAAGTCAATACATAATCGGGATCAACGCCCCTTCTTCCACAACCAGGCACCCACCACGATCCCGACCCCACACAGCACCGCCACATAATAAGCAGGCCCCATCGCACTTTCCTTGAGCAACAGGCTGACAATCATCGGTGTCAGGCCACCGAAGATGGCGTAAGCCACGTTGTAGGAGAACGACAGACCGCTGAAGCGCACGACCGGTGGAAAGGCCTTGACCATCACATAGGGTACCGCACCGATGGTGCCGACCAGCAGACCGGTCACGGCGTACATAGGGAAAAGCCAGTCGGGGTGATCGGCCAGGCTGTGGTAGAAGGTCCAGGAACTGGCCAGCAACGCCGCGCAGCCAAAGACAAAGACCCGCCCGGCGCCGAAGCGATCCGCCAGCGCACCCGCAACGACGCAGCCGATACTCAGGAACACGATCGCTACACTGTTGGATTGCAAAGCCGTGGTCGGCGAGAAGTGGTAGACCGTCTGCAACACGGTTGGCGTCATCAGGATGAGCACCACAATAGCGGCGGACAGCAGCCAGGTCAGCAGCATCGAAATCGCGATGGCACCACGATGGTCACGCAGCACCGCGCGCAGCGGCACTTCTTCAGCCAGCGCCTTGCGTTGTTGCAACTCGGCGAACACCGGTGTTTCGTGCAGCCAGCGGCGCAGGTACACCGAGAACAGCCCAAACACCCCCCCGAGCAGGAACGGAATACGCCAGGCGTAATCCGCCACTTCCACAGGGGTATAAATGCTGTTGATTGCCGTGGCGACCAGTGAACCGAGGAGGATGCCCGCCGTCAGACCGCTGGTGAGGGTGCCGCAGGCATAACCGATGTGCCGTTGCGGGACGTGCTCGGAAACGAAGACCCAGGCGCCCGGCACTTCACCACCAATCGCCGCGCCCTGAATCACTCGCATCAACAGCAACAGGATTGGCGCCCACATACCGATCTGCGCATAGGTCGGCAGCAGGCCCATGATCAGGGTCGGCACAGCCATCATGAAAATGCTCAGGGTAAACATCTTCTTGCGGCCCAGCAGGTCGCCGAAGTGTGCCATCACGATCCCGCCCAGCGGCCGCGCCAGGTAGCCGGCGGCGAATATGCCGAAGGTCTGCATCAGGCGCAGCCATTCGGGCATGTCGGCCGGGAAGAACAGCTTGCCCACTACCGTGGCGAAGAATACGAAGATGATGAAATCGTAAAACTCCAGCGCACCACCCAGGGCGGACAACGACAGAGTCTTGTAGTCACTGCGGGTCAATGGACGGGCGGGTTGGTCTGGCTGCGCGATGCTCGAGGGCGCTGTGGTCATGGCAAGGGCTTCTCTTATAGTCGAATCTGCTACCTCAACAACGCTGGCTGAGGCTTGGGCAGGTCCGGCACCATAGCAAATTGTTCGAAAAAGCACATAGAGGCGCGTTTTTGACAGTCAAAATGAGAACCGGACGGTCGTCTCGGAGTCTACCGACCGATATACTCGTGTTCTTGCAACAGATTGAAAGGGTTGCTGTGCGAAAGCGCCTGCCGGGTTGTAGGCGATTTCGCAGAGTTTCCCTTTAGTTGCCTTACGAAAAACGTGACGAACGTAGTATGTTCGGTGCTGAATCGTTTTTCCCGAAGACGGCTACCACCAGCAGTACCAACGAAGAGTCACGGGTCAGAGGCACCCCCGGAATGATAGAGCTCGAACAAGAAGATCCAATCCCGCAAGGCGACCTGGCCCTGCAAATCACCGCGCTTCCTCGCGAAACCAACGGCTTCGGCGATATTTTCGGCGGCTGGCTGGTAGCGCAAATGGATCTGGCAGGCACCGCAATGGCCAGCAAGGTCGCCGGCGGACGCGTGGCCACCGTGGCGATCGATCGCATGGCGTTCCTGGTTCCGGTGGCGGTAGGTGCTCAGCTCTCCTTCTATACCCAGGCACTGGAAATCGGCCGCAGCTCGATCAAGATGATGGTCGAAGTCTGGAGCGACGATCCGCTGTCCAGCGAATGGCGTAAAGTGACGGAAGCGGTTTTTGTGTTCGTTGCCATTGATGGCAGTGGTCGTACCCGTTCGGTTCCGCCCAGGGCTCGTTAACCCGGACAGCGTAAAACCCGACTAGCATTTTGCGGTCCATAGCCGTCCTTGTTCCTGATTGAGAGCTGTCCCATGAGTACGCCCAACGTTGAAGCCGTAAAACTGGATGAACTGAACTGCTGGCGAATCCGCCATGGTCAGGCCGAATTACTGGTGGCCCAGCAAGGCGCGCACATCCTCAGTTATCAACTGGTCGGCCAACCGCCACTGATCTGGCTTAACGACGAAGCCGTGTTCAAGACCGGCCAGAACATCCGCGCCGGTGTACCGGTGTGCTGGCCGTGGTTCGGCAACTTTGCTCGCAACCCGCAGAGCGTCCAGGCCATGCGTATCAGTGATCAAGCGCCGACGGCTCATGGGCTGGTTCGGGCCATGGACTGGGAACTGGGCGGCATAGAAGCCGAAGGCGACAGCCTGAAGATCGAGTTCCTCCTGCCCTACCCCGAAGGCGGGCTTCCGGGTTGGCCACATCAAGTGGACCTGAAGCTGGCTATTCGTCTCGATGAGCAATTGCACATCAGCCTGACCAGCCACAACCAGAGCGCTGAAACCGTCAGCATCAGCCAGGCGCTGCACAGTTATTTCGCGGTCAGCGATGTTCGCCAAGTGCATGTCGAAGGGGTGGATGGCTTGAGTTACATCGAAACCCTGGATGACTGGAAAACCGTGACGCAGACCGGCGACCTGCATTTCAGTGGTGAAACTGACCGGATCTACCTCGACGCTCCAGAAAAACTCAGCATCGTCGACCCGGCCTGGGAGCGACGCATCGAACTCACCAGCAGCGGTTCGCGCACAGCGGTGATCTGGAACCCATGGATCGATCGCGCCGCCGCTTTCAGTGACATGGCCGACGATGGCTGGCAGCGCATGCTGTGCATCGAAACGGCGAATGTGATGGGCGACGTGGTGAACCTGGCCCCGGGCGCCAGTCATACATTGGGCGTCAGTATCGGCAGCAAATCGCTCTAGGCAACTCTAAAAATCAATGTGGGAGCGGGCTTGCTCGCGAAAGGGCCATCACATTCAACATCCAGTTGACTGATAACCTGCTTTCGCGAGCAAGCCCGCTCCCACACGTGGATCTCTTATAAATCCGACTCTTTCACAACCCGCACTTTCGCCGCGTCCAGCGCATACGCCGCATCAGCCAGGTCATTGCTGACCTTCTCGATCTTCAACGTTCCGGTCACCCATAGCGGCGTGTAGATATCGTTCAGCTTCAGGCCTTTGGGGTAGCGCACCAGTACCAGTTGATTGGGCGGCGGAGGCGGCACGTGAATGCAGGCACCGGGGTACGGCACGAGGAAAAACAGCGTGCTGTTGCCCTTGGCATCGGACTCCAGCGGCACGGGATAACCGCCGATACGAATGTTCTTGTCGTTCATCGACGGCACGGTTTTGCTCGAGTACATCACCGCCGGTAAACCCTTGCTCTGTTTCATGCCACCTTTTTCGGTAAAGGTGCCATTGGCCTCGGGGGAGTCGTGGTCGATTTCGGGCATGGCCTCGAGGGCTTTCTGGTCCGACTTGGGCATCAGTTCGAGCCAATCGGTTTCCGGCAGGTCGCCGGCGTGGGCAAGGCCCGTACCCAGAAACAGAAGAGTAATCAGAAGACGGCGCATGAAGGGGCTCGGAAAGTGGAAGAACAGAAAACGCCGAGCATTCTAGCCCTCCTGGCTGCCTTGCCGGAGAGGGCTTTGTCGCCTGGATCAGTTCTTTTTGATGAGTCCGTAGACCACCAGCAGCACCACGGCGCCCACCAGCGCACCGATGAAGCCTGCGCCCTGGCCAGCCGAATAAATACCCAGTGCCTGGCCGCCGTAAGTAGCCGCCAGCGAACCGCCGATACCGAGCAAAATGGTCATGATCCAGCCCATGCTGTCATCGCCTGGTTTCAGGAACCGTGCGAGCAGGCCAACAATCAAGCCGATAAAGATGGTTCCGATAATTCCCATGGCATTCCCCTCTTAATGAAGTCGCTACTCAAAAGCCTAGTCAGGCTTTCGTAACCTGCCATGAGAGAACGGTGTACCCGGAAGGTTCCACCGCTGCACATAAAAACTATTCGGCGATCAGTGCTTCCACCTTGAGGATCTGGGCTGCCAGTGTCTCTCGGTCCGCACAACGCAGGTTGGCGTGACCCACCTTGCGACCGGCCTTGAAGGCCTTGTCGTAGTGATGCAAATGGCAGTCGGCAATCGCCAGGACTTTTTCCGTGTCCGGCACTTTACCGATGAAGTTGAGCATCGCGCTTTCACCGACTTTTGCTGTCGAACCCAGTGGCAGACCGGCAACCGCCCGCAGGTGGTTTTCGAACTGGCTGCACTCGGCGCCTTCGGTGGTCCAGTGCCCGGAGTTGTGCACTCGCGGGGCGATTTCGTTGGCCTTGAGGCCACCGTCGACTTCAAAGAACTCGAACGCCATCACGCCGACATAATCCAGCTGCTTGAGCACGCGACTGGAGTAGTCCTCGGCCAGGGCTTGCAGCGGGTGGTCGGTGCTGGCCACGGACAGCTTGAGGATGCCGCTGTCGTGGGTGTTGTGCACCAGCGGATAGAAGCGGGTTTCGCCGTCGCGGGCACGTACGGCGATCAGCGAAACTTCGCCGGTGAAGGGTACAAAGCCTTCCAGCAGACAGGCCACGCTGCCCAGTTCGGCGAAGGTGCCGATCACGTCTTCAGGGGTGCGCAGAACCTTCTGGCCCTTGCCGTCGTAACCCAGGGTCCGGGTCTTCAGCACAGCCGGCAGACCAATGGATGCCACCGCGGCGTCCAGATCGGCCTGGGACTGGATGTCGGCAAACGCCGGGGTTGGAATCCCCAGGTCCTTGAACATGCTCTTCTCGAACCAGCGATCCCGGGCGATGCGCAGGGCTTCGGCACTCGGGTAGACCGGGACGAACTGCGAGAGGAACGCCACGGTTTCTGCCGGAACGCTTTCGAACTCGAACGTTACCAGATCGACTTCATCGGCCAGTTGGCGCAGATGGTCCTGATCGCCGTAATCGGCTCGCAGGTGCTCGCCCAACGCGGCTGCGCAAGCATCCGGCGCCGGGTCCAGGAAAGCGAATTTCATACCCAGCGGAGTACCCGCCAGCGCCAACATGCGACCCAACTGGCCGCCACCGATTACACCGATCTTCATCGTCAACAACCTCAGGCGATGCGTGGGTCTGGATTGTCCAGGACGCTGTCTGTCTGCTCAGCACGGAAGGTTTTCAGCACCTCATGGAACTGCGGGTGCTTGGCGCCCAGGATGCTCGCCGACAACAGTGCTGCGTTGATTGCACCGGCCTTGCCGATGGCCAGGGTGGCAACCGGAATGCCCGCCGGCATCTGTACGATAGAGAGCAGCGAGTCGACGCCCGAGAGCATCGCCGACTGTACCGGTACGCCCAGTACCGGCAAGTGGGTCTTGGCCGCACACATGCCAGGCAAGTGGGCTGCGCCACCGGCACCAGCGATGATCACCTCAATGCCTCGCGCTTCGGCCTCTTCGGCGTACTGGAACAGCAGGTCCGGGGTGCGGTGGGCAGAAACCACTTTCACCTCGTAAGGGATGCCGAGCTTTTCCAGCATATCGGCGGTGTGGCTAAGGGTGGACCAATCGGACTTGGAGCCCATGATCACGCCAACCAGTGCACTCATCGTCGTGCCTCTTCTCTCTGGGCGCCCGCAGGCGCGTCAAAAACAACAAGCCACGCAGAATGCGTGGCTTGATTGTACGAAAAATGGCCGGTCGTAACCGGCCGAAGGCCGCGCAGTATACCTCAATGAAGCAGATAAACAGCCCCCAGTGCGACCATCTGTCATTTGCCGCAAGCCGGTGAATTTATTGACTCGCAGGTCAGCCGAAATAGCCCAACCCTAGAGGGCAATTCAATTACTCGAATGCGCGATTCTCTACACCAATCAATTCTTTGAAAGTTGAATCTGCATAGGGCTTCGACGTCATGCAACAGCAGGAAATATACCTGGAGTCGCGAAACCAATACGTCTTGGTTAGTTTGACTATCGCTGAGGACCATTAATGTTTTTCAGCCCCGATATTCCAATAGCTATTTATTTTAGCCTTACTCAAGAAGTAATTCAGAAAGGACTCAGGGATGACTTCGATACCGCAGACAAAAAACGCCATTACCATTTTCGCCATCGTTCATGATGACGTTCCGAAATCAACGAGCAAAACGATTTATGCCGACTACTTCCAACCTCTCGTAAGCGAGCTGGAAAGCTTCACCGAGCGAAAAGTCCACGTCGTTTTCAGCGGCGGCAAGCCTTACAGCAACTTCGATTACAAAGGCGAAGATACAACGAAGACCCTGCGGCGCTGGGAAGCTCTGGGTCATGAATATCTGGTTGAAATGAGAAAAGAGGGTTTTGATACAGATCTTTTGACCAAAGTCATTTTGGTTACAAATGATATGTTGAATGCTAGAGAAGCAGGAGTCGCACTTGTTTGGCCCCCAACCAACGCCGGAACATTTGCCATCGCATCACTGGCCTCCTATTCGACGGTAGGCCATGAAATTGGTCACTTACTGGGAGCCAAACATGAGGACTCGCAAGTTCAGTACAACGGCTGGTGGGCCGAAACCTATATGATCCCAGAGCGAGACATTATCAGATCCAATGCCTACGCCTTCAGCCCCGCCAACCGACAAAACATCAAGAACTACCTGTCCAAGAAAGATTGACGTCATCGCTCCCATTAACGACAGGAGCAAAGTAAACGCTTCTGCCGATACCGGCCTAAACGCTGGCGCTTGCCGCACCGCCTTCAAGCTTGCGCCACAACAACCGGACATTGGCCTTGCGCACCAGCGCACAGCGATACAGGCGAATCTCCAGCGGCACATGCCATTGCGGCCCGCCACAGACCACCAACTCACCGCGCGCCAGTTCGGCGCGCACACTCAATTGCGGCACCCAGGCGATACCCAACCCTTCCAGGGCCATGCTTTTCAGGCTGTCAGCCATGGCGGTTTCGTAGACAGTAGTGAAACGCAACGCCCGTTGACGCAACAGCATGTTCACCGAACGACCAAGAAAAGCCCCGGCGCTATAGGCCAGGAGTGGCACGCTGCCCTCGCCTTCCAGATCGAACAGCGGCTGGCCCTGCGCGTCCGCCGCGCAGACTGGCAACATCTCGGTATGGCCAAGGTGCAGCGACGGGAAGATTTCCGGGTCCATCTGCAGCGCCGCGTCCGGGTCGTAGAACGCCAGCATCAGATCACAGCCGCCTTCGCGCAATGCATGCACGGCGTCACCGACGTTAGTCGCCACCAGGCGTGTGGCGATGTTCAAGCCTTCGTTGCGCAACTGGGCGATCCAGCGCGGGAAAAAACCCAGCGCCAATGAGTGTGCGGCGGCGACCTGCATCACCTCGCCCTGCCCACCCTCCAGATGATGGAGATGGCGCAGCACTTCACCCAACTGTTCGACCACGGTGCGCGCGGTAACCAGAAACAATTGACCCGCCGCGGTCAGCTCCACCGGCGTGCGCGAGCGGTTGACCAGCGTCAGCCCCAGTGCGGCTTCAAGGCTGCGAATTCGCCGACTGAACGCCGGCTGGGTCACGAAGCGCCGCTCGGCTGCCTGGGAGAAGCTGCGGGTGGCGGCCAGGGCACTAAAGTCCTCCAGCCATTTGCTTTCCAGATTCATCACGCCCTCCCGGGTACGCACCAATTTAGGTCACACGTTCGCCGTCAACACGGCGTCACACGGACATTATGCCGAATGTGCATAGGCTAGTGTTTAACAGCATTGGCCCAAAATTCTGCACAAGCCTAGCATTCACAGCGTTCCGGCACAGACCGGGTCCATATTGAGATGATTTCTATCATGTCCTCCGCTGCATCATTCCGCACAGAAAATGACCTGCTTGGCGCACTCGAAGTACCTGCGCAAGCGTATTACGGTATCCAGACCCTGCGAGCGGTGAATAACTTCCGCCTCTCGGGCGTTCCGATCTCGCACTACCCGAAACTGGTTGTCGGTCTGGCCATGGTTAAACAGGCCGCCGCTGACGCCAACCGTGAGCTGGGTCACCTGAGCGAAGCCAAGCACGCCGCCATCAGCGAAGCCTGTGCACGTCTGATCCGCGGCGACTTCCACGAAGAATTCGTGGTGGACATGATTCAAGGCGGCGCTGGCACTTCGACCAACATGAATGCCAACGAAGTGATCGCCAACATCGCACTGGAGACCATGGGTCACCAGAAAGGCGAGTACCAGTACCTGCACCCGAACGATGACGTGAACATGGCGCAGTCGACCAACGACGCCTACCCGACGGCCATCCGCCTGGGTCTGCTGTTGGGTCACGACACCCTGCTCGCCAGCCTCGACAGCCTGATTCAGGCGTTCGCGGCCAAGGGTAAAGAATTCGATCACGTCCTGAAAATGGGCCGTACCCAACTGCAAGATGCCGTGCCGATGACCCTCGGTCAGGAATTCCGTGCCTTCGCCACCACCATGGGCGAAGACCTGGCCCGTCTGAAGACGCTGGCCCCGGAACTGCTGACTGAAGTGAACCTGGGCGGCACCGCGATCGGTACCGGCATCAACGCCGACCCGCGTTATCAGGCGCTGGCGGTACAGCGTCTGGCGCTGATCAGCGGTCAACCGCTGGTGCCAGCGGCCGACCTGATCGAAGCCACCTCCGACATGGGCGCCTTCGTGCTGTTCTCCGGGATGCTCAAGCGCACCGCGGTCAAGCTGTCGAAGATCTGCAACGACTTGCGCCTGCTGTCCAGCGGCCCACGCACCGGCATCAACGAAATCAACCTGCCAGCGCGTCAGCCAGGCAGCTCGATCATGCCCGGCAAGGTCAACCCGGTTATCCCGGAAGCTGTGAACCAGGTTGCATTCCAGGTCATCGGTAACGACCTGGCGCTGACCATGGCGGCCGAAGGCGGCCAGCTGCAACTGAACGTGATGGAGCCGCTGATCGCTTTCAAGATCTTCGACTCGATCCGCCTGCTGCAACGCGCCATGGACATGCTGCGCGAGCACTGCATCGTCGGCATCACCGCCAACGAAGCCCGCTGCCGCGAACTGGTCGAGCACTCGATCGGCCTGGTCACCGCACTGAACCCATACATCGGCTACAAAAATGCCACCCGTATCGCCGGTATCGCCCTTGAAAGCGGCCGTGGCGTGCTGGAACTGGTGCGCGAAGAAGGTCTGCTCGACGAAGCCATGCTCGCCGACATCCTGCGCCCGGAAAACATGATTGCTCCGCGTCTGGTGCCCCTGAAGGCATAACCTGACACGTTACTTGTAGCACCGCTCACCAGGTCGAGGGACTAGACACCTCTCACCTTTTGAGGGCCTGGAGATCGCTCTGCAGGCCCTTTTTTTTGATTTTTTTCTGCAAGCAAAACCTGACGCACCACAATAGGGCAGACGAACGGTACGCTCATCGGTATAGTGCCGCCCCTCTTCGCGTGAGCGGTCGGCGGTAGCGAGACCAGTCACATGCGAAACCCGAACTAATAACAAACCCGCGATATGAAGCCGGGACGAACATCGACCCGCCGTTTGCGCCGAGCGCAAGCGGAAGTAACTCGATGTGTCTGTCCGGCCAACATTGCCTACACAAAAAACAGCGAGGAATACTCCATGCTCGAAGTCATCAACGACTTCCTCTCAGGGAAAGTACTGATCGTGCTCATTGTCGGGCTCGGTAGCTACTTCACGATCCGCTCGCGTTTCGTTCAACTGCGTCACTTCTTCCACATGTTCACGGTTTTCGGCGACAGCCTCAAAAGCAGCGCCGGGCAACTCAGTTCGTTCCAGGCCTTGATGCTCAGCCTCGCCGGCCGGGTTGGCGCAGGCAACATCGCCGGTGTCGGCATCGCCGTAACCCTCGGCGGCCCCGGTGCAGTGTTCTGGATGTGGGTAACCGCGCTGGTCGGCATGTCCAGCAGCTTCTTCGAATGCTCCCTCGGCCAGCTCTACAAGCGCTGTGATTCCGAAGGCCAGTTCCGTGGCGGCCCGTCCTATTACATCCAGCACGGCCTGCAAAAACGCTGGCTGGGCATGGTCATGGCGTTCCTCCTGCTGGTGACCTTCGGCTTCGCCTTCAACGGCTTGCAAGCCCATGCCGTGACCCATTCGCTGAACAATGCATTCGGCTTCGACACCACCTGGACCGGCATCGGTCTGGCTGCACTGCTGGGCCTGGTGTTCATCGGCGGGATCAAACGCATCGCCAAGGTCGCCGACCTGCTGGTGCCGGTGAAAACCCTGGCGTATATCGGCGTGACCATCTACGTGATCGTGCTGCAATTCGACCAGGTGCCGGGCATGCTGATGACCATTGTCAAAAGCGCGTTCGGTCTGGACCAAGCCTTCGGCGGCCTGATCGGCACTGCAATCGTCATGGGCGTGAAGCGCGGCGTGTTCGCCAACGAAGCCGGTCTCGGCAGTGCGCCAAACGTGGCCGCCGTCGCGTCGGTCGAGCATCCGGTAGCCCAAGGTGTGGTGCAGGCGTTCAGCGTGTTCCTCGACACCTTCGTGATCTGCACCTGCACCGCGCTGCTGATCCTGCTGTCGGGCTTCTACACCCCAGGCTTCGAAGGTGACGGCATCGCGCTGACCCAGAACTCCCTGGCCGCCGTGGTCGGTGACTGGGGCCGGATGTTCATTTCCGTGGCGCTGGCATTGTTCGTGTTCACCTCGATCCTCTACAACTACTACCTGGGCGAGAGCAACCTGCGCTTTATGATCGGTGAAAACCGCAAGGCATTGATGGGTTACCGTGCGCTGGTACTGATGCTGATCTTCTGGGGTGCCATCGAAAACCTCGGTACCGTGTTCGCCTTTGCCGACATCACCATGACCATGCTCGCGTTCGTCAACCTGATCGCCCTGTTCCTGCTGTTCAAGGTCGGTATGCGCATCCTGCGTGACTACGATGACCAGCGCGCTGCCGGGATCAAGACGCCGGTGTTCGATTCGAGCAAATTCCCCGATCTGGATCTCGATCGCCAGGCATGGCCGGCCAATCCGCCTGCCGCTGCTCAAGCTCAGGCCGAGCAACAAGGCGTGACCGCAGCGCAACGCTGATCGGTTAAAGTGCGCAATCCCTTGTGGGAGCGAGCCTGCTCGCTCCCACAGGACGTCATTGTTCTCGGAGAACCTCCATGAATTCGTCGACCTACCCTGCCGCTCAGCACGTCATGGTGCTCTACACCGGTGGCACCATCGGCATGCAGGCCAGCGCCCACGGGCTGGCCCCGGCGTCCGGTTTCGAAGCGCGGATGCGAGACTACCTGCACAGCCAACCGCAATTGGTGGTGCCACAGTGGCGCTTTCGCGAGATGTCGCCACTGATCGACAGCGCCAACATGACCCCGACCTACTGGCAGCAACTGCGCGAAGCCGTAGTCGACGCCGTCGATGTGCAAGGTTGCGACAGCGTACTGATCCTGCATGGCACCGACACCCTGGCCTATAGCGCCGCGGCCATGAGTTTTCAGTTGTTGGGCATGCAGGCCCGCGTGTGCTTCACCGGCTCAATGCTTCCGGCCGGCGCAACTGACAGTGATGCCTGGGAAAACCTCAGCGGCGCGCTGGTTGCCTTGGGCCAGGGCCTGGCGCCGGGCGTACACCTGTACTTCCACGGGGAGCTGCTGGATCCGACGCGCTGCGCGAAAGTACGCAGTTTTGGCCGGCATCCGTTCAAGCGTCTGGCGCGTCAGGGTGGTGGCGAGAAGGCGATTTCGACTCCCGCCGCACTGAGTTACAACCAGCCACGGCAGTTGGCGAATGTTGCCGTGCTGCCACTGTTTCCCGGTGTCGATTCCGAGGTTGTGAATGGCTTGATCAACAGCGGCATTCAAGGCCTGGTTCTCGAGTGCTATGGCAGTGGCACCGGACCCAGTGACAACCCTGAGTTCCTCGCCAGCCTCGGCCGTGCGCGGGACAACGGCGTGGTCGTGGTCGCGGTAACGCAGTGCCATGAAGGCGGCGTCAAGCTGGACGTGTACGAGGCTGGCAGCCGTTTGCGTGGCGTTGGCGTATTGTCCGGCGGCGGGATGACCCGTGAGGCCGCGTTCGGCAAGCTGCATGCGCTGCTGGGTGCAGGGCTTGAAACGCAAGAAGTCCGCCGCCTCGTTGAGCTCGACCTTTGCGGCGAGTTGAGCTGACAGAACACAAAACCTGTGGCGCGAGCAAGCTCGCTCCCACAGGCAATAAAAAAATCCTGGCGATTGATCGTCAGCGCCACACGTTTTGAAGACGACCAAGCGCTTCGCTGATCGCGGCTTCAGGCACTGCCGCAAACCCCAGGACCAGTCCTGCTCGCAGGTCCATCGGGGTTTGTGAATCCGGCAGCCAATAACTGCTGAGGGCATTGATCTCGACATCGACACTCGCAGCTTTCTCGATCAGCTCCTGCTCGCGGGCCCGGGACTCGACAGGCACCGTCATATGCAGCCCTGCCGCGACAGTCGGCAGGCTGCCCACACCGGGAATATCCTTCGGCCAACCGGCCAGCAAGGTGTTGCGTCGGCTCAGGGCCGCGCGGCGCATGCGCCGCACGTGCCGCTGGAAATGCCCGGCCGCCATGAACTCGGCCATCACCGCCTGGGTGCTGACCTCGGAGTGACGTACGTCCACGGCACGGCGCCGGGAAAACGCGTCCACCAGCCCCATAGGCAACACCAGATATCCCAGGCGTAATGCCGGAAACGCCACCTTGCCGAAAGTGCCCACGTAAAGTACCCGTCCTTGCCGGTCCAACGCCGCCAGAGGTGCCAGAGGCGCACCGCTGTAGCGGTACTCGCCATCGTAATCATCCTCGACTATCCAGCCCTGGCTACGCTCGGCCCAGGCCAGCAGCTCCAGGCGCCGAGCGAGGCTCATGACCACGCCTGTGGGGTACTGGTGTGACGGCGTAACATACGCCAGCCGGCAATCACCGAGCCTCGCCAGCTCACCACAGTCGATACCCTCGCCGTCCACCGCCACCCCATGCAAACGCGCTCCGGCAACGGCGAAGGCATGAGCGGCTGCCCGATACCCGGGATTTTCAATCGCCACCCCAGCGCCCGGCTCCACCAACAACTGTGCACAAAGGCTAATCCCCTGCTGCGCGCCACTGGTGATCACAATTTGCTCAGCGGTGCATTGCATGCCACGGGAACTGCGCAAGTAGGCGGCAATCATTCCACGCAGCCGCGCATCGCCGGCCGGATCGCCGTAACACAGTTGCTGCAAATCCGGTTTGCGCCAGAAAGCCGCGTTCAGCTTGGCCCAGACCTCAAAAGGGAATAGATCAAAAGCCGGAACACCGACTCGAAATGCACGGGGCGGACCACTTGGGGGCATGGCCAAATGGTTCTTTTCGACGCGAGTCAACGCATCACTGTGGATAACTTTGCTGGATGGATCCACAGGTAAATCGGGCCAATTTGTGGATAAGGCTGTGGGTAAGTCTGTTGAAAACCCTGTGGATACTTTTGTGGATAATTTTTTTGCCGACAGTGCCGCCTGAGGCAACTGCGCCACATAAGTACCGTCACCGACTCGCCCCTCAATGAAGCCTTCGGCATACAGCTGGTCGTAGGCCCGCACTACGCTATTGCGCGAAATCGCTAACGCCGCTGCCAGGTCACGACTGGCGGGAAGACGCGTACCGCTGGCCAATCGACCGTCGAGGACGCGAAGGCGCAGCGCCTGATAAAGCTGGCGGCTCAGTCCCTGACGGCGATCAAGTTCAATGCCCGCAGGGTTGAAGGATAGCGAAAGCGGCACGTCCGACATGGTAATGGACCTATGAAATTGGTCATTAATGGCTCTTACAACAGACCAATAGCCTGCCTAGGATGCAGACATTCTCCAAGGAAAACTTTCCATGTACTTACCCAGAGCTTTTGCCATCGACGACTTACAGGAACTGCAGCAGCAGATCCACTGCACCCGCCTTGCCATGCTGGTCACCCATGGTGAACAAGGCCTTCAGGCCAGCCACTTGCCGTTACTGCTGAACACCGAACAAGGCCCGAACGGCACCCTCTACGGTCACTTCGCCAAAGCTAACCCGCAATGGAAGGAGTTGCAGAACGGTGCCGAGGCGCTGGTGATATTTGCCGGAGCGGACGCTTACGTGAGCCCCGGGTTCTATCCGAGCAAGGCCGAGCACGGCAAAGTAGTGCCGACCTGGAACTACGTCGCTGTACACGCATATGGCACTGCCGAAGTGTTTACCGACGCCCAGCGCCTGCTCCATCTGGTCAGCAGCCTGACTGATCGTCATGAGGCCGGTCAGGCCCGCCCATGGAAAGTCGCCGACGCCCCCGCCGATTACATCGATGGCATGCTCAAGGCCATAGTCGGTTTTGCCCTGCCGATCCAGCGCCTGGAAGGCAAACGCAAACTCGGTCAGAACCGCAATAGTGCAGACATCGCCGGCGTGCGCGAAGGGCTCAGTGCCAGCCCTGATGCCCGCGACCAGGCAGTAGCCCACCTGATGCCCAAGGAATGAACATGACTCAGATCGAAATCCGCCAGGTCAGCGCCGACGATTACGCCGCCTGGCTGCCGTTGTGGCAGGCGTACCTGCGCTTCTACAACACCGATCTGCCGCAAGCCGTCACCCAAAGCACCTGGCAGCGCATGCTCGCCCCTAACGAACCGACCCACGCAGCCCTCGCCTGGGCAGACGGCAAAGCCGTGGGCATGGTGCATTTCATCTACCATCGTTCGAACTGGAGCATCGAGAACTCCTGCTACCTGCAGGACCTGCTGGTGACACCTGAAACACGGGGCACCGGCGTCGGCCGGCAACTGATTGAGTTCGTCTACTCCACGGCCAAGGCAGACGGTTGCTGTAAGGTGCATTGGCTGACCCACGAAACCAACGCTACCGCGATCCAGCTCTATGAACGCATCGCCGAGCGCCCCGGTTTCATCCAGTTTCGCAAAGCCATTTAAGGTTCAAGGAGAACAGCATGACGACTTCACCCGCCGACTGGAAAGGCGCCCCGGCCCCCGCGACTCAGCTAATCGAAGGCCGTTTCATCCGCCTGGAAAAACTCGACCCGGCGCGCCACGGCGACGGCTTGTTCAACGCCCTGCAAGGCCCTGGCGCCGACCCGAAGCTATGGGATTACTTGCCGTACGGCCCATTCCCCGAGCGCAGTGCGTTCAACGATTGGCTGAACAATCATGCCGCTAACAGTGATCCGTACTTCTTCAGCGTGATCGACAAAGCGACGGGCGAAGTCCAAGGCATTCTCAGCCTGATGTCGATCGTTCCGGCCCAGGGCCGTATCGAAATCGGCCACGTCACCTTTGGCGCGCCAATGCAGCGCTCGCCGAAGAGTACCGAGGCGGTTTACCTGCTGGCTAAAGAATCCTTTGCCTTGGGTTACCGTCGCCTGGAATGGAAATGCAACAACGACAACGCCCGCTCCAAATACGCGGCCGAGCGCCTGGGCTTCAGTTTTGAAGGCGTGTTCCGCCAGCACATGGTGGTCAAGGGCAAGAATCGCGACACGGCGTGGTACTCGATTCTGGATTCGGAATGGCCGGCAATCGGCGCGGGGTTCGAGCGCTGGTTGAGTGATGAGAACCAGACGGCGTCGGGGCAGGTAAAAGGGTTAGTGGAGTGCCGGGGCTAAGGCCTCTCAAATTGCGGACAAAAAAAGGGGAGCACATGCTCCCCCGAGGTATAAAGCGTTTGTATCGAGGCTGTTAAATCAGCCTTCGATCTCGATCAGGATCTCGCCCGGGTTGACCCGGTCGCCCTTGGCCACGTGGATGGCGGTGACTTTGCCGGCGATGGCCGATTGAACTTCGGTTTCCATCTTCATCGCTTCGGTGATCAGCACGGCCTGGCCGGCTTTCACGGTGTCGCCTTCCTTGACCAGCACGTCGACGATGTTGCCCGGCATGGTGGTGCTGACGTGGCCCGGTGCAGTGGCTTGCTTGCGCTTGCTGCTGCCACCGCCGACGAACTCGTTGAGTGGCTCGAACACCACTTCTTCCGGCATGCCATCGATGGACAGGTAGAAGTGACGCTTGCCTTCAGCCTTGACGCCTACACCAGTGATGTCGACGCGGTAAGTTTCGCCGTGGACGTCGATGACGAACTCGGTCGGTACGCCTTCGCCGCCGGCCGAGGCCACGCCGCCTGCTTCCGGAATCGGCAGCAACACTTCAGGGGTCAGGGTGCCGGCAGCACGCTCTTCGAGGAACTTGCGACCGATGTCCGGGAACATGGCGTAGGTCAACACGTCTTCTTCAGACTTGGCCAGGGCACCGATGTCGGCGCGCAGCTTGGCCATTTCCGGCTTGAGCAGGTCAGCAGGACGCACGTCGATCACTTCTTCGCTGCCGATGGCCTGGCGGCGCAGTTGCTCGTTCACCGGGGCCGGGGCCTTGCCGTAGCCGCCCTGCAGGTAAAGCTTCACTTCGTTGGTGATGGTCTTGTAGCGCTCACCAGCCAGCACGTTGAAGAACGCCTGGGTGCCGACGATCTGCGAGGTCGGGGTTACCAGCGGCGGGAAGCCGAGGTCTTCACGAACCCGTGGAATTTCTGCCAGCACTTCGCTCATGCGATTGAGAGCACCCTGCTCTTTCAACTGGTTGGCCAGGTTGGAAATCATCCCACCCGGTACCTGGTTGACTTGAACGCGGGTATCGACTGCGGTGAACTCGCTTTCGAACTGGTGGTACTTCTTGCGCACGGCGTAGAAGTACAGGCCGATCTCTTGCAGCAGCTCCAGGTTCAGGCCGGTGTCGAACTCGGTGCCCTTGAGCGCAGCAACCATCGACTCGGTGCCAGGGTGGCTGGTGCCCGAGGCGAAGCTGGAGATCGCGGTGTCGATGTGATCGGCGCCGTTTTCGATGGCCTTGAGCTGGCACATGGTCGCCAGACCGGCGGTGTCATGGGAGTGAATGAACACTGGCAGCGACTGTTCGGCTTTCAACGCCCGAACCAGTTCGCCGGTGGCGTACGGGGTCAGCAGGCCTGCCATGTCCTTGATTGCCACCGAGTCGCAACCCATGGCTTCCATTTGCTTGGCTTGGGCCACGAACGCGTCGATGGTGTGCACCGGGCTGGTGGTGTAGGCAATGGTGCCCTGGGCGTGCTTGCCGGCGGCTTTCACCGCTTCGATGGCTACGCGCAGGTTACGCACGTCGTTCATCGCATCGAAGATGCGGAACACGTCGATGCCGTTGACCGCAGCCTTGGCGACGAAGGCCTTGACCACGTCGTCGCTGTAATGGCGATAGCCCAGCAGGTTCTGGCCGCGCAGGAGCATTTGCAGACGGGTGTTAGGCAGCGCTGCGCGCAGTTGGCGCAGACGCTCCCACGGATCTTCTTTCAGGAAACGTACGCAGGCGTCGAACGTCGCGCCGCCCCAGCATTCCAGCGACCAGTAGCCGACTTTGTCGAGCTTGTCGCAGATAGGCAGCATGTCTTCGGTGCGCATGCGGGTGGCGAGCAGCGATTGGTGGGCGTCGCGCAGGATAGTGTCGGTTACGTGGATTTTTTTGCTCATTGTTATATTCCTCACAGGCCTGCGTGGGCGGCGATGGCGGCGGCGATGGCCAGGGCCAGCTCTTCGGGTTTGCGCTTGATCGAGTAGTTGGTCAGTTCAGGGTGGCTTTCTACGAAGCTGGTGTTGAACTGGCCACTACGGAATTCCGGGTTACGCAGAATTTCCTGGTAGTACGCGGCGGTGGTCTTGACCCCTTGCAGACGCATGTCGTCCAGGGCACGCAAGCCACGGTCCATCGCCTCTTCCCAGGTCAACGCCCACACCACCAGCTTCAGGCACATGGAATCGTAGAACGGCGGAATGGTGTAGCCGGTGTAGATCGCTGTATCGGTACGCACGCCAGGGCCGCCGGGGGCGTAGTAGCGCGTGATCTTGCCGAAGCTCGGCAGGAAGTTGTTTTTCGGGTCTTCGGCGTTGATCCGGAACTGCAGGGCAAAACCACGGTGGTGGATGTCTTCCTGCTTCACCGAAAGCGGCAGGCCGGAGGCGATGCGAATCTGCTCACGGACAATGTCGATACCGGTGATTTCTTCGGTGATGGTGTGTTCCACCTGCACCCGGGTGTTCATTTCCATGAAGTACACTTCGCCTTCGGCGAGCAGGAACTCCACGGTGCCGGCGTTCTCGTAGCCCACGGCCTTGGCCGCACGCACCGACAGGTCGCCGATGTAGGCGCGCTGTTCCGGGGTCAGCTGCGGGCTCGGGGCGATTTCGATCAGCTTCTGGTTACGGCGCTGGATCGAGCAGTCACGCTCGAACAGGTGCACCACGTTGCCAAAGCTGTCGCCGAGAATCTGTGCTTCGATATGCTTGGGATTGACGATGCACTTTTCCAGGAACACTTCCGCCGAACCGAAGGCCTTGGTGGCCTCGGAAATCACTCGAGGGAAAGCCTGTTCCAGCTCTTCGCGACTGTTGCAGCGACGAATGCCGCGACCGCCACCACCGGAGGTGGCCTTGAGCATCACCGGGTAACCGATGCGATCGCCTTCGGTCAGGGCTTCTTCAATGCCGGAGACATTGCCTTCGGTGCCTGGGGTTACCGGCACACCGGCCTTGATCATGCTGCGACGGGCTTCAGTCTTGTCGCCCATGCGGCGAATGACCTCGGCCGACGGCCCAATGAACTTGATCCCGCGTTCGGCGCAGATCTCCGCCAGTTCGGCGTTTTCCGAAAGGAAGCCATAGCCGGGGTGCAGTGCGTCGCAACCGGTTTCCACAGCCAGGTTCACCAGCTTGCGCGGGTTCAGGTAGCCTGCCAAAGGCTCGGCACCAATGCTGTGGGCCTCATCCGCACGTTTAACGTGCAGGGCGTGACGGTCGGCGTCGGAATAGATCGCGACCGAGCGAATGCCCATTTCGGCACAGGCACGTACGATTCGTACGGCAATCTCACCACGGTTGGCGATCAGGATCTTTGTTATCACTTGGAGTTTCCCTTGAGCCGGTGGTACCCACGACCTGCTAGACCCAGGTCGACGCGTGACCAAATGTTTCAATTTAGTCGCAGCGCCACACTAGCGCTCACAAGGGATTAACAAAAATGAATAAAAATTGGGTCATGCATAAGTAAAGACTTATAGTTGACCCATCAGCCAGTGTCGGGAGTGATCGAATAATGCGTAAGTCATTGATGCGTATGACTTTACGGCAACTTCAGATTTTCAACGAAGTCTGCGATTTGCGTTCCTACAGTCGGGCAGCCGACGAAATGTCACTCACACAACCCGCTGTCAGCCTGCAGATTCGTCAACTTGAGGAGTTGGTTGGGCAACCTTTGTTCGATTACGTGGGCAAAAAACTCTACATGACCGAAGCGGCTGAAGCGTTACAGCGGGCCAGTCGTGACATTTTCGGGCGCCTGGAAAACCTCGATATGCAGCTATCGGACATGCAGGGCTCGCTGCAGGGGCAGTTGAAACTGGCCGTGGAATCGAGCGCCAAGTACTTCGTGCCACACCTGTTTGCCGCGTTCAAACGCCAGCATCCGGAAGTTAACCTGCAACTGACGGTGGTCAATCGCGGGCAGGTGATCCGGCGCCTATCGGACAACCGCGATGACCTGGTGATCATGTCCATGGTGCCGCAGGACATGGGGCTGGAATTCCTGCCGTTTCTGAATAATCCGATTGTCGCCGTTGCGCCACCGGATCACCCGTTGTGCCATGCGGGGCCCTTGCGCCTGCAGGATCTGGAGCCTTACACGCTGCTGTTACGCGAACACGGCTCCGGGACGCGCATGGCCTGCGAAGAGTATTTCAAAGAAAAGCGCGTGCACTTCAATCAGACCCAGGAAGTCTCGTCTGCCGAAGCTCAACGCGAGTGTGTACTGGCGGGTCTGGGCGTTGCGCTGTTGACGCGTCACGCCCTGAACCTTGAGTTGGCAACTGGTGGGCTGATCGAACTACCGATTGAAGAGCTGCCGTTGTATCGCAGCTGGTGCCTGGTGCAGGCCAAGGCGAAACGCCTGTCACCGGTGGCTCACGCATTCCTTGCGTTCATCCGTAGCGAACGTATTCAGATCAGCGCGCTGGTTGAGCGTTTCGACGGGAAGTCACGGGGGTTGCCTGCCAGAAATTGAGCTCCAGACCTTCGGGAAATTCACCGATTTCGGCCAGAAGCTGCCGGCGTTCGCAGCGATCTTCGATAGCGCGGCGAAACTCCATGCGGCGCTGATCTTCTTGCTGGCGGCGGGTTTTGACTGCGCTGTTGCGTTCTTCGTAAGGCAGGGCCATTTCGAGTCTCCCAAGACGAGTACGGGAGTTTCAAGATAGGCGCGGGGGATGACGGTTTGGCGGCTCGATGGTTACAAAGCGATGAACAATTGTTGGGCGCCCTGTGGCGAGGGGGCTTGTCGGAACGCCGCATCGCCCCCTCGCCACAGGTCAGTCGTCCAGCGCCTTCACCGACTTGGGCGACAACCGCAAGCTGCGCAGGCTGCGCTTGACGCTCTTGAGGTGATTGACCAGGCTCGGCCCACGGGCCATGGCCACGCCCATTGCCAACACGTCGATCACCACCAGGTGGGCGATACGCGAAGTCAGCGGTGTATAAATTTCAGTGTCTTCATGCACATCGATTGCCAGGTTAACCGTCGACAGTTCGGCCAATGGTGTCTGGCTTGGGCACAGGGTGATCAATGAGGCGCCGCTCTCACGCACCAGGTTGGCCGTGATCAACAGGTCCTTGGAACGTCCGGACTGGGAAATGCAGATTGCCACATCGCTCGGCTTCAACGTCACCGCCGACATCGCCTGCATGTGCGGGTCGGAATACGCCGCCGCAGTCAGCAGCAGACGGAAAAACTTGTGCTGGGCGTCCGCCGCGACGGCACCCGAGGCGCCGAAACCGTAGAACTCGACACGCTGGGCCTGGGACATCAGCGTCACAGCCCTCTGCAATTCCACCGGATCGAGCTTCTCGCGAACCTCCATCAGCGTATGCAAAGTAGTGTCGAAGATTTTCAGGCTGTAGTCAGCGACCGAATCGTCTTCATGGATTGCGAACTGCCCGAAGCTCGCACCCGCTGCCAGGCTCTGGGCCAGTTTCAGCTTCAAGTCCTGGAACCCGGAACAACCAATGGCACGGCAGAAACGCACGATGGTCGGCTCACTGATACCCACGCTGTGGGCCAGGTCGGCCATGGAGCTGTGCATCACGGCCGCAGGATCGAGCAGCACATGGTCGGCGACCTTGAGCTCCGACTTGCGTAACAGGTGTCGAGACTGGGCGATGTGTTGCAGCAGATTCAAAGGGCTGGACTCTTTGTGGTGGGCAGGCGCCGGGGATGTAGCATGCTTGTAGTTATACTACATGAATCGGCTTTTTGCCTGCTCAATGCGTAACCAGATCCCTCGATTACAGGTGCGTGCGTCTCATGTAGCGCTAAAAACGCATTATCCGCGCATGAGTTCAAGGCCAGCCCATTCAGATCAGGCGTGGTGCTGTGGCTCCCGCTCGGCTGTCACCGCGTCTGGCGCAAGATCAGTTTCGACCTGCGCCCTCATTCACCTGGTGTTGATCCTTAAGCAGCTGCGCCAAACCTTGCGCCTCGATCGGCCGGCTGATCAGGTAGCCCTGCACTTCGTCACAGCGTTCACCGCGCAGGAATTCAAGCTGCTCCTGCCGCTCCACCCCTTCAGCCACGACCTTCAACGACAGACCATGGGCCATGGCAATGATCGCCCGGGTGATGGCCGCATCCTCCGTGCCCTCCCCCAGCCCGCGGATAAACGCCTGATCGATCTTCACGTAGTCCACTGGAATACGCTTGAGGTAACTCAAGGATGAGTAACCAGTGCCGAAATCGTCAATCGCCAGCTGCACTCCAAGATCACGCAATTGCTGGAAGGTCGCGATGATATGCTCGACGCTGTCCAGCAACTGGCTTTCGGTCAACTCCAGCTCCAGCAGGTGCGGCGCCAACCCGGTTTCCTCCAGAACCTGACGCACCAGGCTGACCAGCTTGCCCTGACGCAATTGATGGACTGACAGATTGACCGACACCCGAATCGGCTCCAGGCCCTGGCGTTGCCATTCACAGGCTTGCCAGCAGGCCTGGCGCAGCACGAACTCACCGATCGGGCCGATCAACCCGGTTTCCTCGGCCAGGCCGATAAAGTCCCCCGGTGGCACCTGCCCCATGGTCGGGTGATCCCAGCGCACCAAGGCTTCGGCAGCATTCAGCCGACCGGTGGCCAGACATAACTTCGGTTGGTAGAACACCTTGAGCTGCTTTTCTTCGACGGCTTTGCGCAGGTGGTTTTCCAGCTTTAACCGCTCCAGCGTGCTGGCTTGCAGGCTGTCGGTATAAAACTGGAAATTATTGCCGCCCAAGTGTTTGGCGTGCTGCATGGCCATGTTCGACTGACTGACCAATGCGGAAATTTCCCGGGCGTTGTCCGGCAACAGACTGATGCCCATCGACACGCTGATCACCAGCTCATGCCCGTCGACCGTCACCGGCACGCGCAACTTGGCTGCCAATCGGGTCGCCACCCGCGCCAGACTGGACAGGTTGCCGTAGGCGTTGAACAACACCGCAAACTCGTCGCCGGAAAGACGAGCGATGGTGTCCGCCTCCGGCAGCGCGTTCACCAACCGCCGGGCCATTTTCTGCAATAACCGGTCGGCGATATCGTGGCCGAGGCTGTCGTTGAGCAGTTTGAAACGATCCAGATTGATGTGCAGCAGCGCCAGGCTGCGATAACCACCCTGGCGCACGCGCTGGTGTGCTTCGTTCAGGCGTTCGCGAAACAGGGAGCGATTGGCCAGGCCGGTCAGTTCGTCGTAATGGGTCAGATAGCGCATGCGCTCTTCGGATTCGCGTCGCGCCGACAGATCGGCGAAGAAGCCGACAACGTGGCTGACATTTCCCCGGGAATCACGCACAGCACTCAGGTGCAACCATTGCGGATACATCTCGCCATTCTTGCGGGTTTCCACCAGTTCGCCTTGCCAGCTGCCATGTTGCTCCAACGTTTGATGAATCGCTGCGTAGTGCCGGCGGGCATCCCGGCTGCAAGGCAACTCGGCCACATTACGCCCGAGCAGTTCCCCGATGTCATAGCCGGTCACGCGACAGAAAGCCTGGTTGACTGCTATCAATGCGTAATCCGGGTCGAAAATGACTATGCCTTCGCTGGCCGCCTCGAATACCGTCGCCGCCAGTTGCTGCTGCTCTTCCAGCGCCTTGCCGACGCTGATGTCACGACGGGTGCCGACCATGCGGGTCACCCGGCCATTCTTGCTGCGTTCGACGGCCCGGCCGCGGTCCTCGATCCACACCCAGCGGCCATCGCGATGACGCACGCGGTATTCGACCTGGTAGTCCTCGGTGCGCCCTTTCAAATGATCGATCATAGCCCGGCGTAGCACCGGTAGATCTTCGGGGTGCAGGCGGGGCTTGAGATGGCGCAGCATCGCTGTCACATACTCAGGTTCCAGGCCAAATAATTCCTGGATGTGGCTGTGATGCACTTCATCGGTCTGCAGGTTCCAGTCCCACAGCCCCAGTTCGCTGGCTTTGAGCGCCAGCGCCAGACGCGCCTCGCTCTTGCTAAGGGCCTGGTTGGCGGCATCCAGTTCCAGGCTGCGCTGGGCAACGCGGCTTTCCAGTTCGATCTGAATCTGCCGCAGTTCGTCTTCGGCGCGACGGCGCTGGTCAATCTCACTGGCGAGTTTGTTGTTGAGTTGCTCACTGCTGCTTTGGGCCTGCTGCAGATGCTCGATCAGCGCCTGATTCTGAAAGCGCCGCAACAGGCCGCGATCGATCAAGCGATTGACCTGCCAGGCAACCACACTCAACGCGCCCAGCAGGATCAGGCCGAACCACCCCCAACCCTGCTGTTGTTCGTCCGCCAACCAAAACATATAGGCAATGGCGGGCAGCAGGCAGGGCAAGGTAAAAGACAGGAAGGCCGGCAGGCTGACCGCGTAGGCAACACTGGCCGAAAGTGCAGCGGCACCGATCAGACCGAACACCCAGGCTTGCTGAATGAAATTGTCAGCGGGCGCCAGGGCAATACCCGCGCCGGCCAAAGTCAGCCCGGTAAGCCCCGAGCCCAGCAAAAACATGCGACCCCAGACCGGATGGGCCTGACGATCAGGAATCGCCGAATCAAAGGCGGCGACCTGAATCACTCGCAATGCCACCAGTGATAACAACCAGATCAGCCAGACACCCACCAGGAAGTGGCGCTGTGGACTCCAGAGCAATCCGGCACACACCAGGCCATTGATCAGCATGAACAACGTGGGTAGCAAAGAACCTTGATACAGCAGGCGCGTGCGCTCGACCGCCATTTCCATGGCGTACAGTTTGCGGATAACCCGGGGCTCCACAGTAGGGCCCGACAGGTCAGAGCTGAGGGTCATAGGCGATGTTCTTGTTCTTATATTAATGAGCATGAGCCCGAAACGTCGACGGAGCATACACAAGCAAGCCCGTGGACCAAACTGCTACTGATCAAGTATTCGCCAAAACTTTTGGTCGCCGATGCCGGCCTGAAAACAGCACGAGCACGCCCGGCAACGCCTGCAGGCGATGACCGACCGGTCGTCATTCACCTGACATTCATCGATTAAAGCAAAGCGGTGTTTGCCCGGTGTGACGCAGCCCCCTAGAATGCCCCGATGCGCGATGATCTCTCCCTTTTGCTGAACTCCCTCAACGATGCCCAACGGCAGGCCGTAGCGGCCCCCGTGGGTCGTCAGTTGGTCCTGGCCGGTGCTGGCTCCGGTAAAACCCGAGTGCTGGTGCACCGTATCGCCTGGTTGATCCAGGTCGAAAACGCCTCGCCCCACTCCGTCCTGTCGGTGACCTTCACCAACAAGGCCGCTGCCGAGATGCGTCATCGCATCGAGCAGTTGATGGGTATCAACCCGGCCGGTATGTGGGTCGGCACCTTCCACGGCCTGGCGCACCGCTTGCTGCGGGCGCACTGGCAGGAAGCCGGCCTGAGCCAGACTTTCCAGATTCTCGACAGTGACGACCAGCAACGGCTGGTCAAGCGGGTGATCCGCGAGCTTGGCCTCGATGAACAACGCTGGCCAGCCCGCCAGGCCCAGTGGTTCATCAACGGGCAAAAGGACGAAGGTCTGCGCCCGCAACACATTCAAGCCAGCGGCGACCTGTTCCTGGCGACCATGCGCGGCATTTATGAAGCCTATGAGGCCGCCTGCCTGCGCGCGGGCGTCATCGACTTCTCCGAACTGCTGCTGCGTGCCCTCGATCTGTGGCGCGACCACCCGGGCCTGCTGGCGCATTATCAGAAGCGCTTCCGGCACATTCTGGTGGATGAGTTCCAGGACACCAACGCCGTGCAGTACGCCTGGTTGCGCCTGCTGGCCAAAGGTGGCGACAGCCTGATGGTGGTCGGTGACGACGACCAGTCGATCTACGGCTGGCGTGGCGCGAAAATCGAAAACATCTACCAGTACTCCGAAGATTTCCCGGACGCCGAGACCATTCGCCTGGAGCAGAACTACCGCTCCACTGCCGGCATCCTGAAAGCCGCCAACGCCCTGATCGCCAACAACACCGGACGCTTGGGTAAAGAACTGTGGACCGATGGCGGTGACGGCGAAGCGATCAACCTGTATGCCGCTTTCAACGAGCACGACGAAGCTCGCTATGTTGTGGAAACCATCGAAAGTGCGCTGAAAACCGGCCTGTCTCGCAGCGATATTGCAATTCTGTACCGCTCCAACGCCCAATCGCGCGTTCTGGAAGAAGCCTTGCTGCGCGAGCGCATTCCGTACCGCATTTATGGCGGGCAACGCTTCTTCGAGCGTGCAGAAATCAAGAACGCCATGGCTTACCTGCGTTTGCTCGAAGGTCGCGGCAACGATGCCGCGCTGGAGCGGGTGATCAACGTTCCCGCCCGTGGTATCGGTGAGAAAACCGTCGAAGCGATTCGTGATCATGCGCGCCACAGCGATGTGTCGATGTGGGAAGCGATGCGCCAACTGGTCGCCAACAAAGGCCTGACCGGCCGCGCTGCCGGTGCTCTCGGTGCGTTTATCGAACTGGTCGAAAATCTCGCCGCCAAGTGCATGGAAATGCCGCTGCACCTGATGACCCAGACAGTTATCGAGCAGTCGGGGCTGATCGCCTACCACGAAGCGGAAAAAGGCGAGAAAGGCCAGGCCCGGGTAGAAAACCTTGAGGAACTGGTCAGCGCCGCCCGCAACTTCGAAAACAGCGAAGAAGACGAGGACCTGACGCCGCTGGCGGCCTTCCTCGGCCACGCGTCGCTGGAGGCCGGTGACACCCAGGCCGACGAACACGAAGACAGCGTTCAGTTGATGACCCTGCACAGCGCCAAGGGCCTGGAATTCCCTTACGTGTTCCTGGTGGGCATGGAAGAAGGCCTGTTTCCGCACAAAATGAGCCTGGAAGAGCCTGGCCGTCTTGAGGAAGAACGTCGCCTTGCCTATGTCGGCATCACCCGTGCCATGCAGAACCTGGTGATGACCTACGCTGAAACCCGACGCCTTTACGGCAGCGAGACCTACAACAAGGTGTCGCGTTTCGTACGCGAAGTTCCGAAAGGCCTGATTCAGGAAGTGCGGCTGTCCAATAGCGTCAGCCGTCCGTTCGGTGGCAATCAATCGATGAGCGGCAGCAACCTGTTCAGTGGCAGCGAGATTCCGGAAACCGGCTTCAGTCTGGGCCAGACCGTACGTCATTCGATATTTGGCGACGGCGTGATCCTCAACTTCGAGGGGGCCGGTGCTCAGGCCCGGGTGCAGGTGAATTTCAGCGAAGGCAGCAAGTGGCTGATGCTGGGCTACGCGAAGCTGGAGGCCATTTAAAGGCTCTTTCCTGTGGGAGTAGAGCTTGTGTGGTGAAGGGTTTTGTTGTGCCGGGGGGGCTCGCCTGTGGCGAGGGGGCTTGCCCCCGTTGGGCTACGCAGTAGACCCAGACTACTATTTTGGCGCCGCTTCGCGACCCCGACGGGGGCAAGCCCCCTCGCCACACGAGACTTCCTACAGAACTCGTCCACTCATCTGACAGTCCAAAGGCAACAGGTCCTATTGCACTGACACAAGCTGAATATTACCTGTCAGGCAAAAGCCCGAAACACTCTGCCGCTAGCCAGTAACACTTCAGCTGTGCAACATGGCGCGCGTGCCTTCCACAAATGGGAATTCCCTATATGAAACGTTTTCTTAGCATCGCCATGGCGTTGTGCATCGGCCTGACGATGAGTCTCGACGTCAATGCCGCCAAGCGCTTCGGTGGTGGCAAGAGCGCCGGCGCTGCGCCGACGCACCAGACCAGCCAGATGGCTCCTTCTTCTCCAGGCATGGGCGGCGCTGCGGCGACCGCTGGTGCTGCCGGTGCCGCTGGCGCCGCCGCCAAGGCCGGTGGCGCTTCGCGCTGGCTCGGCCCCCTGGCCGGTATCGCCGCCGGTGGCCTGCTGGCCTCCATGTTCATGGGCGACGGCTTCCAGGGCATGCAGATCTTCGACATCCTGATCATGGCGGTCATCGCCTTCCTGGTCTTCCGCTTCATCGCTGCCCGTCGTCGCAAGCAGCAGGCGCATTACGCCCCGGCCGGTCACGCGCCAATGCAGCGTGAAGTCTTCGAACAGAAGCCTGCTGGTGGTTCGATCTTCGGCGGTTCGGCAGCACCTGTTGCTGCTCGTCCAGTCATCAATGCTCCAGCCTGGTTCAATGAACGCAGCTTCATCGAAGCCGCGCGCAGCCACTTCCAGTCCCTGCAACAACACTGGGACGCCAACGAAATGGACAAGATCGCCGAGTTCGTGACCCCGCAAATGCTTGAGTTCCTCAAGCGCGAGCGTGCTGACCTGGGCGACGGCTTCCAGTCCACCTACATTGATAACCTCAATGTGCAGCTGGACGGTGTGGATGACCGCGCCGACAAGACCATCGCCACCCTGACCTTCAACGGCGTGTCGAAAACCTCGCGTTTCGACCAGGGCGAAGTGTTCAGCGAAAGCTGGAACATGGAGCGTGCACAGGGCGAAAACCAGCCTTGGCTGGTCGCGGGTATCCGCCAGAACGGCTGATAACCTTCCGCGCCTCATCCGCTGTAAATAAAAACCCCGGCTTGCCGGGGTTTTCTATTTCGCGGTTGCATCTATAGCGAGCTACTGTATAAACCGCCCCATATAAACCGCGCCATACAAGCAAGAGGATCCCGGACGTGGAAGAAATCATCGAACAACTGCGTGAAGCCAACGAGCCGGTACCGGTCCCCTTGGAGTTGCCCGACGAAGATCTGCTGGTCGAAATCGAAGAACAACTGTTCATCGACATTCCATTCGTCTTCAGAGAGTTTCTGCTGACCGTTAGCGACGTGGTCTACGGCAGCCTGGAGCCAGTGACTGTTACCGACCCGCAATCCCACACCTATCTGCCGGATGTGGCCGCCAACGCCTGGGACGCAGGCGTCGATCGCAGCCTGATCCCGATTTGCCAGGACGGCGACGACTACTACTGCGTTGAAGAAGACGGCACCGTCGTGCTCTGGTCCGCCGAAGAAGAGCTGATTACCGAGGAAACCTGGGAATCGGTGTGGCACTGGGCGCGGGACGTCTGGCTCGAGAGCTGAGTCTGACCACACTCCAGGTGGTCAATGCCCGGACGACTCCTTGTGGTTGTCGAGGGTGTCCAGCAGCGCCACCTGCATCCGCGTGTGCACGCGGATGAACCAGCGCCATAGCACCGCCGCGACGGTGGCCGCGACTATGGCAATGAGCACCAGCAACTTGTTGGTCGGCAAAATACTGGCCGACAAGGCTGCCAGCAGCAGGAAAATCACCAACAGCGACAGGATCGGGATCACCTCGGCAATTACCCGACGCACCCGCTGGGTATGTCGCCCCGCCATCTCGGGTTTCACGCCCATTTCCGCCAACAGCATCGACAGCGCCTTGAGCTTGCGATACGCAGCGATAAGGAATGGCAGCGACAACAACAGCGCGCCTCCCCAGATCAACGCTTTCTGCCAGCTTGGATCTGCGATCCAGTCTTGCAGATAAGCCGACATGCGTTCGGCGAAGTACGCACCAGAGAAAAAGATCGCGATCACCAACGCCAGATTGACCCCTACCTGCAGCAAGATCCGCCGGATCATCGACGCCAGCAGCGCTCCCTCGCCTTGGGGCTGGATGCTGCGCAGCCATTCGCCATACATCCCCAGCACTCGCCCCAGGCGTTCAGGCACGATCCCCGCCAACTTGATCGACAATGGATCGGCCGCGCGGATCAGATAGGGCGTCAGCAACGTTGTAATGACCGAAACCGCCACGGCCACCGGATACAGAAAGCTGCTGGTGACCTGCAGGGTCATGCCCAGCGCAGCGATGATGAAAGAAAACTCGCCAATCTGCGACAAGCCCATACCGACGCGCAGCGACGTGCGGCCATCATTGCCGGCGATAAACGCACCGAGACCACAGGACAGCATCTTGCCAAGGACCACAGCTACGGTGATCACCGCGATTGGCCAGGCGTACTGCAACAGGATCTGTGGGTCGAGCATCAAACCGATGGCAACGAAAAAAATGGCGCTGAACAGGTCGCGAACCGGCTCGATCAAGCGCTCTATTTTCAGCAACTGCCGGGACTCGGCCATGATCGCCCCGATCAGGAACGCGCCAAGCACCATGCTGTACTCGAGCTTGACCACCAGCAGGCAAAAACCGAAACACAGTCCCAGTACCGTGATCAGCAACATTTCATTGCTTTCGAATTTGGCCACATAGGCTAACAGGCGCGGCACCAGCAGGATGCCAATGACCAGGGCTACAATCATGAACAACGAGAGTTTGCCGACGGTCGAGAACACCTCGCCGGAACTGACCGTACCACTGACCGCGATGCTTGAAAGCAAGGCGATGATGCCGATGCCGAGTATGTCTTCAACAATCAGCACGCCGAATATCAGCTGCGCAAAACGCTCGTTTTTCAGTTTGAGATCGTTGAGTGCCTTGACGATGATGGTGGTCGAGGAGATTGCCAGGATCGCGCCGAGAAACAGTGAATCCATGGTGTTCCAGTCAAACCAGCGGCCGATCTCGTAGCCGATCCAGATCATCAGCACGATTTCCAGGAACGCCGCGATGAATGCCGTGGCACCCACCTTGAACAGCTTGCGCAAGCTGAACTCCAGCCCCAGGCAGAACATCAGGAAAATCACCCCTAGTTCCGCCAGGGTCTTGATCGTTTCTTCGTCGTGGATCAGGCCGAACGGCGGGGTGTGCGGGCCGATGATGAAGCCGGCGACGATATAACCCAGCACCACCGGCTGCTTGAGTCGGTGAAACACCACGGTCACCACACCTGCGATCAACATGATCACTGCCAGATCCTGAATGAAACTGATGGCATGCATGGCGTGAGGCTCCTTGATGACATTACTGCGCGCAAGAATAGCCATTGGAAAAAAGGCTTTTAGCAGCGTAACACCGCGACTTGTGGCAAAAAGGCGGTGCAATATATGGAAACAGATCGATCCGGCGTGACGGCGACCAGACACCCGGCGTCCCGATAACTGATGGTTTGAAAAAACCGCCGAGGCACCCGCAGAGGTGCGTCCCTCAAACCTTGCCCTGATCCGTGAGAACGTTATGGAACCCGGAAACGCCCAGCTGTCGATGACGGTATTGATGACCCCCGACATGGCCAACTTCTCTGGCAATGTGCACGGCGGTACCCTGCTCAAGTACCTCGACGAAGTGGCCTACGCCTGCGCCAGCCGATATGCCGGCCGCTACGTGGTGACCCTGTCGGTGGACCAGGTGATTTTTCGCGAGCCGATCCATGTCGGCGAACTGGTGACCTTCCTCGCGTCGGTCAACTACACCGGCAACACGTCCATGGAAGTGGGTATCAAGGTGGTGACCGAGAACATCCGGGAGCGCTCGGTGCGCCATACCAACAGCTGCTTCTTCACCATGGTCGCGGTCGATGACCTGCGCAAACCAGCCTTGGTACCACAGCTGCAACCGCAGAACAGCGAAGACAAGCGTCGTTTCATCCAGGCCCAACAGCGCCGGCAGATTCGTCAGGAGCTGGAAAAACGCTATCAGGAGATCAAGGGCGACGCTTAAAGTAAAGTTCGCAGCCTGCTGCAGCTCCCTGAGCTGCCGCAGGCTGCGATCTTTGACTTTCAGTTCCTGCGCACAGTTTCCGGCGAGATACTCATCTGGTGCCAATAAACCCCACCCGCCAGACCTACCCTCAAGACACCTGCTTCAAAACTGGCGACACGGGAATCAACGCCGTGCCCCACAGACCAGCCGCAGCCGCGCCACCACTGAAGACAAATTGCGTCCCGGCACCACGCCGAATCGCCTGCGTCCCGGCAGCGATGGCCAACCAGGGTGAAGCACAGCCTGGATGACCCAGCATTGCATCAATGTCGTACACACCCGATCCATTCACTGGCATGCCGACTTTAACCATCACGCTGGCAATGGCGCCCGCCCCGCGAGCATCAATACCCGCTCGCCAAACCTGCTGGACTGATCTCGATTCAGGCGGCAGCCAATCAAGCGCCTGGCGCGTAGCGTAAAGCAAATCACCGGAGGTGGGCTTGCGCTCCTGCTCCGGTCGGTGAAGGTAGGCTATCGGCGGTAACGTGGCTTGCGTCAGACAGTTGCCAAACAACAACCCGACGGCAACTTCTGCCGTGCCTTCAGGCTGCTGCGGCGCAAACTGCACGGCCACAACCATCAGCATCGCCCGATCATCGATACGCTGGTCAAGCCACTGGTCCAGTGCCGTCAGACCGCGGCCATCAACTGGAGTCGTTTGCTGGCGAATGCCGGATTCTCGCCATGCCTGTCGCCAAACACGGCGCCACTGTTTCTCCGGCAAACCGGTATCGACATCCAGCAACAGGGCCAAGGGTTGATCGGCAGGCAATTGCGCCAGGGTCAGCGCCAGGTCGGCGAGCATCTGCGTCCAAATACTCAGCAAGATGGATTCCGGATTTTCATCTGCATCGCAAGACAAACAACTATGGCGAAGTATCTTTCCATCCACCCTCGACGCCTGCGACTTCAGCGCTTGCTCCCCATTCATTAGTGCCTCCAGTTGTAGTTCCGAATCACCCGCAGGGTCTCCAAGAGCAGTCTGCAAGCTCACGCCCAATACCTGCTGCGAACGACGCCCCTGCTGCACCTTCCGGTTCAAGTCTTTTTCGCGAGCGCTATCCCAACCATCGGCGACGCCTTGTTCACCTACGTACAACAGCAAACGTCCGAATCCGAGCACGCACCAAGCCAAAAACGGAATGCCCAAGGCAAAGGTCCAGAAATCCGAAGGTTTCTGAGGTAACGATTCGCCACCGAACAACAACGCCCCACCGGTTCCCAGCAAACAACAGAACAGCAACATACCAAGCCAAAGTAAAAATCGAGGTCGCTGGGGGCTCGGGGCGAGCGGTGGCATTTTATCCAGTCTGATTGGCATTATTAAGTTACCCCGACTTCAAAACACAACCTTCTTAAATCCATCTACACCCCCAACAGAAATTATTAATCTTCAACAAACAATAGATCGAACAGGTTAAAACCAAGACTTGCGTCGACCCCCGTTATTTGCATCGAACATGAAACTTCCACCTATCACTCAGTGAAAAAAAATAACCAGAATCTCTAACCACAGCATCACCTACCTCTTCTAGCGCTTCGCTAACAACTGTTTTTCTTCCATAAGAATTTCCAGTACATGTGCGATTCATCACGTCCGCGTTCAAGCCTGTCACTTCCAGAAAAGCTTTCACCCGTAGCGTTTCGTGCGGAACACCAAACACACACGCTTACTCTGAGACTCTACGCCAAAAATATGTTGTATATGTCGCAGCGTATGTCCAACGAAAAACCGGATCTCCACTTGAAAAACCTTTTATCAACTCAATTCGTGCCTTGGTGCCGAATCGATAAAATATTGTTCGTGCATCTGCGCTATCACAAAAAAGATACAAGTCTATTCCTTATCTCGCCCAAGCTGCATGACGCGGCTACAAACTCATCGGACTCACACAAATTATTTTCAGATGCATTTGCGCTCGCACCGCCGAAGAACACACCCCAGAAAGAGAAAGTCATGACTCTTGTTACGCCCATAGAAACAACATCGCGTCAATTCATCTGTTTTCTTCGGATATATTTTCTTCACCAAGATCTATCGTCCGAAAGCCTTCATATGCGCCATCAACAAGGTAGCTTACACCAGGAAGGGTGCAACTCTTATTGAATACCTTCACATCTTGCTTTCTGACAACAACTTCATAACCTAACATTGACGAACGTTCAAATGAATAGAGATACTTGCCACTTACAAACCGAAGCGCACTCCCAATAGTTTCAGAATTTACCGAGTTATAGATGGTGAAAATTTCTTTTGGTGGAACTCTCCTTTCGGGAAACTGCATTTCTATTTTTGCCTGACCGGAGCCATAGGACGGTTTCCCAAAGCGATATTACACATATCCAGCATCTGGAGATGCATTCCCCTTTGCACAAATAGACGCAACCTTCCCTATATAACCATGCCGACTCCGTTTGACATCAAAGGCACAACTAATATAAATATCCTCCCCCCTCCACGCACATTGTTTCATTTATATCCACGTATGGATCTCTCGCCCAAGATTCTGTTTGAGTTAGGGCGCACGCAATCAGAAAAATAATTGTTATATTTTTCACTCCAAAGCCTTAGCGAGCTATCGCTTGAAATTTCATTCGAATCTGACAGATTCTTTCCTCTTCTGCATGAATAGTGCCTACTAGCTCACAGTTTTTCCTGTAGTACCTAGCCTCCTCAGGTGAACTTGTCAAATTTTCTATATGCGAAAATATTTCTTCCCTTGTCACAGAAGAAGCTCCCGCCATAACAGAAAGTGCGTTATAAAAGCCATCAGCGTTAACGCCCGTGTCTAAATATAATAACTCCATCACTCTTGATGCTGTCAAAGAAGTGAGGCACGCCACTTTTTCAATTTCCGCCTCTTCACCTGGCGATACAGACACGTAAACATTTTCGCAATGAACTGCTTTGTATTGAATCCAAGCCCGCTCACTATCCAGAAGCAAATTCTCATGAGAAAACTCTGAATTTGCAACCATCGCCGAATACTGCTCGTTAAGTTTTTTATCAATTTTCTTGTACGCAATATCCGCGCACTGCAAGATATCTTTAGTAACAAAGCTATTTTTATTGCAATTTCCATCAGCAAAAGCTGGCGAAACCCATAAATAACTAATAGCGCAAAACGTTAGTGCCGGCAATCGCATATTAAACCTCTCTCAAAAAGTCGAGCCTCTTCTTCTCGCCGAATTATTAGCCCTCCAAGCCCGGCTTTCCCCTCCCAAAGTCTTTTCATTGAACGCAGTCTAGATGGGATTTTCTCGGGAGTTCGACTCAACAAGTCGTCGTAAATTTGTTTCATTTCTAATCGAGAGTCAGTAGTTGGTCGAGTAAATGAGATCCCTCTATTCACTACGAGAGACAGCAATGCTCCTTGGCAGTGTGGATGCAGTTCCATCACTCCCGGATAAGCATCAATCACTAACTGCGCGTAGCGCTTTTTCATTCTTATGGCGAGAGCTATAGAATTCGCCTCGCTAATTGAGATGTGGCTTACGGTACTCAAGATACTTCTAGCTTGGTCCCCTTGTCTCCCGATAGCACCTATTAAAATTTCAATATCTGACCGAGCATAGATTTGAGAAAGATCTTGACGAACTTGGAATGCCGACTGCTGCCCCAAATCATATCCATAGCCAATAGTTACTCCGCTGGCACCAGCCGGCACATATGGATATTTGCTATATCCTTCCTTGTCCAAAATAAACTGAAAAGACTCTTTTGAAACTACAAGAAGTCCTGCCGTCCCCTCCAACTCATAAGTTTCCACTACACACTCTTTAGGGCATTCAGTATTAAAACTGGCTGCTAATCCAATCGGATGAAAGTGATAAGCACTCCCCCACGAAGGCAATCCCACCTTTTCCGCTACCTCCCTCCACCACCCCATCTGCGCAATCCGCTGTTTCTCCGCTATCCAGTTCAAGTGCGGCGTCGAGCCGCTATGGCCAAGCAGCTCATCCAGTGCGTCCCATATCTTCGGCTGCTGAAACCACTCGCTTTCCTTGTAAAGGATCATCTGCGAAATCAACTGCGCATCAGCCGGGCGCTCGAGGGCCGCTTTCAGTTCATCAGTCGTTAGCGTGCCGTCGGGTTTGCGACCGATGATTTCGTACAACCGCGTTTTCATCGGGCCCTTGTCGTCTTTTTCGGCAATGGCACGATAGCGCTCGCGTTCCTCCTCGCTTAAGCGGCCGATGGTGCTGAGAAAAGAAGCCAGCATGTGTTTGGGTCTGCTGTAGTCGACGATGACGTCGTAGCCCTCCCAAGCCCATGGGCTGACCCAACACGTGACGTCCGGCTCATCGCACACCCAGCCATCAAGAGGATTGTTGTCGGTGTCGTGAAGCAAATGTTTCAGGTAATACCAGGTACGCGCTTTGCGCGTCGAAGTCGCGGGCACGTGGTTTTTTTGATTTGCCGGCAGTCCATCCAGCAATTTTTTGGGGACCAGCAAATCGGCAGCACTGCGCGGGCTGGATTTACTCGACGCCTGCAATAGCGCAGCCGTGTTATTTCCTTCAAGGGGCACGACGGGCGTGCCCATGGGGAGTTTCAGCCAGGTTTTGTCTTTCTCCGGCAGGCGTTTGGCCCACTCCCGACAGGCATCGATGAAGTCCTCGACGTCATCACCACTGAAGGTTTCCAGGTGAAGTTTCTCATCCGGCTGACTTACGCCGCCGTCCTGATACAGACCGAGGTGGCCGATCAAGTCACCCGCCTTGATTGCAACAGGCTGATCAAGCACCACTATCTGATCGGTCTCTACTGGCTCAATGGCGCCTTCCAGTGAGTCAAAATGCACATACTGATCAATGCGTTCGAGCTTGCGAAACTCGCCAGCCCCACTGACCGTGACTTGCGAGTCAACCGGCAACACGAAAAGGATGTTATCTGAACCTGCAATCACCGGTTCAGCCCGGACGTTCACTGCCTTCGTCACGCGAGTTTCCTTGCGGTCCGGGTATATGAGCAACCGGGCGGCGACATATCCTTCGATCGAACCGTCCGGTTTGAGCAACTTCGCCGGTCCCAGGCTGCTCTCCAACCTGCGGAACTCGCCGGTGCCACTGATAGCCACTTCGGCTCCTCGCGGCAGAAAGTCGATGACCTTGCCGTTCCGCTTGTTGTACACGTTCAATCCACGCTGCTCGGGCTGCTCGGGGCGCGCGTCGTTTGCCGTCTGTTTGACGCGAAAGGTCGCACGCTCGGGCCAGAATGGCGGGCGAGCGAGGTTGGCATCCTGCTGGTACTTCGCCCAATCCTGCAGATGCATGTAGAGGCTATAGAAAGTCAGGCTCGGTGGAATGTCCTGACTGCCTTGAATCTTCGGCGGTTGGAGGTGATGGCGAACCAACACGAAGTTGCGCGAAAAGGGTTTTTCGACTGTTTTATCTTTGTCGAAGTAGGCGGTTCTGGGCGAATGCGTATCGATGCGGTAAGCCACCACCTCCCCGTCAGCCAGGCAAAACACGCTGGATTGCTGCAGGGTTCCGGCGGTGCCTTTGTCGAAGTGCACACCGCCGTGCCACATGCCGGCGTTTCCAAGTGGGTAATATCCGGCCACCGCTTTGGCCAAGTGGGTCAGTTGCATGAGCGGATCGCGCATGTCCTTGAACGGATGGCACCAGTTTTCCACGGGGCGCAGTGTGCTGGGGGCAGGCTCTGCCAAAGGGGATGTGGGGGAAGAATGGCGATCAGGCTCGGGTAAGTCAGAGACCTGCGCTGCATCAGATCGCGAAGTGGTGTCGTACTTGTGGAGCCCAAAAAGTCGATGAAGAACACTGGCCATGTTGCATGTCGCTCCTTGTTTTGCAAAAGGGGTCAACCAGAGAGATGCACACGTCCCGGGGCATCAGATTCATGCTCGGTTAATTCAGAGCGATAACGGTCCGACAGTCTTCTGGAAGCTCGAAAACGTAGAAATAGGAAATGTCCCGAAGGAACGTAGGATCGGTCTGGGATGGCGGCGCGCCAGGTCTGTCAGGTCTTGTACGGAATTGCCGATTGGTTGTGGCGAGGTTTTTTGGGCTTTTATTTGCAGCGTTTTTGCGAGCGAACCGATACTTGTTTAAACGTCTTCGAGGTTACTTCGCGAAAGCTACATCACCTTGCGCCGTTGCCTACGGTTACGCCAGAATCCGCCGGCTTGTGCGCCCTAGGGGCCCTCGGTAACTTGATTCGCGTCACTGATTGCCAGTGATCGGGTTTAGTCGCCCGGGCAAGGTTAAAGCGGTCGCATGAGCAACCTCAGTCAGGTACACGCCTGCATTTGATGGTGGCTGTGCGCTTGGCGTCTTCGGGCGCGCCGGTTTTTGCTTTCCTTGCCGGTCGACTAACTTGCGCACAGCCGCCACCCCTTCGTTTAGTCGCGAGATGGTGCGGTCCTACTACTTAAGGAAGCACTTATGATCAAACCAACACCGAATCCGCCCGACGACAATCCCGCAACAACATTCGAGCGCATCCCCTCAACAGCCGATATCCGAGCCACTCCCCGGAAACTGTGCACGATGTTTTTCGTTAATCCTGAACTCGGTACCGAAAGCCTCCTGGCCCATGCGTGTGAATCGTTGGCTTCGGCCAATATCATGACAATGGATCTGGCGGACCGGACGGTGGGGGCGAGTCGTAATACCCTGTTGGGAATCGCGCAAGTCATCATGCTGGGGGAGTTGGCGGTGAACCGGGCTTTGGATCGAATCCAATTGCCTGGGTAGAGGAGCAAAAGATCGCAGACTGCGGCAGTTCCTACAGGAGTCCGGTACACCCGTTAATTTACGGGTGTACACAAAACCTGCAGCTGCCGCAGGCGGCGATCGTTTCGCCATACCCGAATCAGAGACTGATCGCTGTCGCCTCAAACCGCACTCGCGGATGGGCAATCCGGTCCTGAGCCCGCACCAGCTCCAGTTCATAACTGGCGCAGGCCTGGGTTTCCAGCAGGACTTCGTGCACCGCCGAGGCGGCGAATTCAAACGCTGCGACGAGGCTGTCGCCAATTAGCACGCGCGCCAGGAACAGACCGGAAGTCAGGTCGCCGACACCCACCGGCTGACGCGGGAACGCCAGCAGCGGTCGCTGCAAGTGCCAGTTGCCTTCTGCCGTCACCAGCAGCATCTCAAAGACTTCTGTCGATTTGCCGGGATAGTCCAGATGCTTGACCAGCACCGCCTTCGGGCCACGCGCCAGCAGCGCCCGGGCCATTGCCAGGCAATCGAGCAGTGACTGCGGCTTACGGCCCGAGAAGCTGTCGAGCTCCAGTTGATTGGGGCACATGAAATCCGCCACGGCGGCGGCCTCCTCCAGCAGGAAGTCGCTGACTTCAGCCGGTACGCTGCAACCCTTCTCCGGGTGTCCCATCACCGGATCGCACAGATACAGTGCCTTAGGGTTCATCGACTTGATCTTCGCCACACCCGTCAGAATCGCTCGGCCCTGGGCTGCGCTGCCCAGATAACCGGAGAGCACTGCATCGCAGTTACCCAGCTCGCCAATCGCCGCAATGCCGTCGACCAGATCAGGAATCTGATGCGGTGCCAGCACCTCACCGGCCCACTGGCCGTACTGGGTGTGGTTGGAGAACTGCACGGTATTGAGCGGCCAGACATTTACCCCGACCCGCTGCATCGGGAAAACTGCGGCACTGTTGCCAGCGTGACCAAACACCACGTGGGACTGGATAGCGAGCAAATGGGGTGTACGTTTCATGCGGTGGATATCCGTAAAACGATTGAAATTCAAGCCGCGCAGTATGCGACTAAACACAGCCTGTACGACAGACCGGCGACGCAGTTAAGCTGACACTATCTTGTTGGAGCACCCAGTTGATGCTGACCCTTGGAAATATCTTCGTGCTGATGCTGTTCGCCACCGCTGGCGCATGGCTGTGGCACAACCACGGCTTGCGCGAGCGGGCGCTGGAGCGGGTCAAGCAGCATTGCAGCAAACTCGGGGTCGAGTTGCTGGATGGCAACGTGGCCCTGAAAAAAATCGGTTTTATCAAAGACGCCAATGGTCGCCGACGCCTGGCCCGTGTGTATAACTTCGAGTTCACCGTCACCGGCGAAACCCGCCACAACGGCACCATCACCCAGTTTGGCGCTCACAGCGCACAGATTGAACTGGCGCCCTACCCGGTACCATTCGACGAGCCAGAGACGGTGGTCGATGTAGTGAAACCTCGTGCCGAAGTGATCGAGTTGAGCCAGTGGCGTCAGGAACATTCCAAGTGGAAGCCTTGAGCCTTCAATTCAATTTTTAGCGGCAACCCGCCAGTCCACGCTGCAGCTCTTCGATATTCTGCGGTTCGCTGAAAATCAACTCGATGCGAGAGTCTTGCCGCCATTCACTGGGCTGCCAGTCCAGCGCCGAGTTATCCAGCGCGTTCGCCGACACCCACTTCTCTGCACTGCGGATAACCAGCTTCGCCCGCCTCCAGGCAAAACCTGCCAGCCACTGATCGGTGAGCGCAGTGTCGAAAACCTGGCTCGGATGCCAGCGCCAACCGATGCTCCAACTGTTTTCCTGCTCCTGACTCAGGCAAATCGGTAGTTCGGGATCGATCCAGACGGCCGGCATCTGCGCCAATCCTTTGGGTGCGATGAAGTTATCCACACCGGTTACCGCCTGAGCGGCAAGTCCCGGCAACTCAACTAAAGGCAATGCTGCTTGCTGCGCCCAATACAAGGGTCGCAATGGCAGCTGTGCGGCGATCCGCCGGCGACTGCCATCATCAAGATTTTCAGACTTGTTCAGCACCAGGAGCCCTGCCGTGTGCAGTGCCTCCTGCTGCGCATGCGGCAACGGCCTGCCGGACGCGAGTGCCTGAGCATCCAGCACCAGCACGCAAGGTTGTACGGCCAACACCCCTTGCCACGGCGCCTCGCTCAATTGCCTGAGCAACTGCGCAGGATGCCCCAACCCCGAAGGTTCGATGAACAGTCGATCCGGTTTCGCCTTGCGCAACAATCGCCCCAGGCCGATCTGAAATGGCGCGCCGTTTACGCAACACAAGCAGCCGCCAGACACTTCACCCAAGGCGATACCGTCGTCGTCCTGGGCAAGTAGCGCAGCGTCGAGGCCAATCTGGCCGAACTCATTGATCAACACCGCCCAGCGCTCGCCGTCAGGACGTTGAGCCATCAGATGTTTGATCAGACTGGTCTTGCCGGCGCCCAACGGACCGGCAATGACGTGGGTGGGAATGTTCTGCAGCATGTCTGGTGATTTCTGAGGGTTATCTGGCTGATCGCCAATATGCCCGATAATCACTGCAGGCGTCAGGCAGCTTCTTCATACCAGGGGCCGAACGGATCCGGGAACAAGCGCCATCCCTCGACCCCGAGGGCCATTTCATCGTCCGTCAGCAGGCATTCGTCGAGCTCGGTACTGAGTTGCGCGAAGTCGATGTTTTGACCGATAAACACTAGCTCCTGGCGGCAATCACCGCTGGCCTCAGTCCAGTTTTCCATGATGGCGGCTTTACCCTCCCAGTCTTGCGGCCACTGGTCCTTCGGTACGAAACGCCACCAGCGCCCGGCAAAACCGTGGCGCATCAAACCGCCGGCCTGGGACCAACTCCCGGCATCCATATGCTTGCTCGCCAGCCAGAAAAAGCCCTTGGAGCGCAACAGCTTCCCGTTCACCCACGGGCGATCGATAAAACTGAAGAAGCGCTGCGGATGGAACGGCCTGCGCGCTCGGTAAGCGCTGGAGGCGATACCGTACTCCTCGGTTTCCGGGACGTGTTCGCCGTGCAGTTCGCGCAGCCAGCCTGGTGCCTGAGCGGCTTTGTCGAAGTCGAAATAACCAGTGTCGAGGATTTTCCCCAGCGGAACTTCACCCATGACCATCGGAATGATTTCCGCCTGGGCATTGAGCCGCTCCAGTATGGCGATCAGCTCCTGGCGCTCGGAACGGCTGATCAAATCGATCTTGCTGATCAGAATCACATCGGCAAACTCGACCTGCTCGATCAACAGATCAGTGATCGAACGTTCGTCGCCTTCACCGAGGGTTTCACCTCGGGAAGCGAGGCTTTCGGCGGCCTGATAGTCGAGCAGGAAGTTCACGCCGTCGACCACTGTGACCATGGTGTCTAGACGGGCGATGTCGGCCAGGCTCTGCCCGCCCTCATTGCGAAAGGTAAAGGTTTCCGCCACGGGTAAAGGTTCGGAAATGCCGGTAGATTCGATCAACAGGTAGTCGAAACGACCGTCCCTGGCGAGTTTGCTCACTTCCTCGAGCAGGTCTTCGCGCAACGTACAGCAAATACAGCCATTACTCATCTCCACCAGCTTCTCTTCTGCGCGATTCAGGCTGACATCACGCTGGACTTCACTGCCATCGATGTTGATTTCGCTCATATCGTTAACGATTACGGCGACTCGAAGATTGTCGCGATTACGTAGTATGTAATTGAGAAGTGTACTTTTTCCGGCACCCAGAAAGCCGGAAAGGACGGTCACGGGAAGGCGGTTGGGCATCAGGACGTTCCTCACAGGAGAAAAAAGCATCGTCACGCTAATTGATATACTATAACATTTCAATCAATTGCTCTGATGGACCTGCCGATGAACGCGTTGCTTATGCCAGATATCGCCACGCAAACCTCACACGAAACCATACCGCTGGAGTGCGTGGGCATGTGCGGTATTGCTCTACCCGTGTTGTTCGATGGCCAGCGCCTGAACGCGAGCGTCGATGCCGGTGTCAGCCTGGATGATGGAAACGCGCGCGGCATTCATATGTCTCGGCTGTACCTGGCCTTGGAAGGGCTCGAGCACGAAAGCCTGTCTCCAGCTTCATTGCGGCGCGTTCTGCAGAACTTTCTTGAAAGCCACGAAGGCCTATCCAACGCAGCTCACTTAAAAATTCACATGCAAGTGCTGCTGAAAAGACCGGCATTGATCAGTCCATTGAGCGGCTGGAAAAGCTATCCGGTTAGCATCGAAGCGCATTTGAAATACCCGATGTTCCACGTGGAACTAAAAATCGATGTGCCTTATTCCTCAACTTGCCCATGTTCCGCAGCGCTATCGCGTCAATTGATCCAGCAGAAATTTGTCGATGATTTTGCTAACCGCACGCTGGACCACGCCGATGTTCTGGTTTGGCTCGGCTCTACCAACGGCATTGTCGCCACGCCCCACAGCCAACGAAGCACAGCGAAGCTGCGACTGCGGCTGGATGACTTTCTGGATGATCTGCCGCTGATTGCGATCATCGACAACGCAGAAAAAGCACTGGGCACCGCTGTACAAACAGCAGTGAAGCGCGCCGACGAACAAGCATTTGCCTTGGCCAACGGTCAGAACCTGATGTTCTGCGAAGACGCCGCCCGACGCCTGAACCTGTCCCTGAAACGCTCCCCGGGCATCACCGCCTTCCACATCCGTGTCGTCCACGCCGAAAGCCTTCATGCCCATGACGCCATCGCCGAGAGCGCCTTCAACTGGGAGGTAAAATGATTGATTGCATCCACACCCATGCAACGCAGTGGCAGTGACGATTGGCGAGTTCACCTCCATCGCCCACCGCTCGATTGTTCATGGCCCGTGCACCGTGGGCGATCGAGTTTTCATCGGTTTCAACAGAGTGCTGTTCAACTGTGTAGTCGGTAACCGCTGCGTGGTACGGCACAACTCGGTGGTCGACGGCCGCAACTTGCCGGATGCCTTTTACGTGGCCTCTACCACCCGTATCGGCCCCGAAACCGACCTCAGCCGTTTTCCAATGGTGAGTGTCTGTGCTTCGGAGTTTTCCGAGGATGTAGCTCGTACGAACGTCGATCTGGTACGTGGCTACAAAGCCTTGCAGAACGAGTTCTGAGCATGAAGGCCACTGTTGATGACCGCGCAAGACAATCGTCTAAATGACAGCGGCCGGTACTGCCTCTATGGTTAAGACGCTAGCGCATGTGATCGAAATAGCCGAGAACAATATCAACATGATCCAGATCACCTTGCCCGACGGTTCATTGCGTGAATACGACCAGCCCCTGACCGTACACGAGTTGGCTGCGAGCATTGGCTCGGGTCTGGCCAGCGCAGCGGTAGCAGGTCGGGTGGATGGGATGTTGGTTGACTGCGAACACATGATCCAGGCGAATGCTCGTGTCAGTATCGTCACGCCCAAGGAGCCAGCTGGCCTGGAGATCCTGCGCCGCTCCTGTGCGCTGATGCTGGCCATGGCGCTCAAGCAGCTCCACCCCACGGCACAACTGCGTGCGGGGTCGGAATTGGGAGATGGGTTTTACTACGAATTCGTAGTCGAGCAGCCGTTGCTGCCGGTCGATCTGCCGCTGATCGAAGCTCGCATGCAGGCGCTGGCGGCAACCAACCATTCAATCCGGCGTCAGGAAATGGCAAGGACCTCCAAGGCTCTGTCTTTATACCGTCTCGGGGACACCGATTACCTGACCACAGGCCCTCAGGTGCCTGCTACCAGGGTATTGCAGGCGTTCGCCCTGGATCACATCAGCGGAACGTTGCAGCAACGGATCTATGGCACGTGCTGGTCCAGCCACCAGGAACTACAGGATTGGCGTATTCCACCGCAAGTGATGGTCGTTAGCATGGACGACCGACAGGCGACTTATGCCCAGTCCGTGACCGAGACCTTACGTCAAAGCGGCATCCGCGCCAGTGCAGACTTACGCAACGAGAAAGTCCACTACAAGCTCCGTGAACACAGCCAGACCGTGCCGTATCTGGTGGTGATTGGCGAGAGGGAAGAAGCCGGTGGGTTTGTCAGCGTGCGTAGTCGCAACGGGGCGAATTTTGGCAGGATGGAGATCGAAGCGCTGTGCCAGTGGTTTAACCAGCCGGGTATATTCGCCGCCGGTGCAGATGCCATCGCGAGCAAGCGCGCTCCCACATCGGATGCATGACTGCGACCCATTGTTGAAACGAGCTTGCCAGGTAATCCCGGACTTCTTTAAGCCCTGGGCTTGACTGTGCCGCAATCTCCACCCAGCCACACGGCGCGGGATTCTAGGCTACCCTTCTGCTGAATACCGGTGGCGTTGAAGGTACCGTTGACCTTGGTAGTGAATTCGCGATCACTGAGGAATGTGGCAACTCCTGAACCCTGGGCACGTGGACAGCTGAAGCGGAACTTCCACTGATTACCGGTGCGTTCGGTGATTTCCTGCTTGCAGCCCGATTGCGGGTCGGTTAACGGAATGTCGTCGGTCCTGACCTGCTCCGGGGTCAGGCAGGCGCGAATGCCCTTGCCGCCCATGGAGATGCCCTGCTTCTCCAGTTGAGCACGCTGTTCAGGAGTGATCTGGTTCTGGATCTGTCCAAGGATCAATTGCAGATCCGGCATGTTCTGGTCATCGACCTTCATGTTGCTTGTGGTCAGCTCCCACAAACCTGGCTGAAGCATCTGAGCCTGAGCGGCGACAGGAAGTGCCACCCCCAACACCATGGCCAAACCCAGCAGACGAACGTTCATTGAGTAACTCCTGATCAGTAGTGGCTGTTAGACGTCAGCCGTCGGCTTCGGTTCATGGGCCAATTAATTAGCGACATTCTGCACGGAACATGGTCTGTTAAGCATTGAATCTTCAGGAGCAGGGCTGCCCCCATGGATTATTTTGGACCACATATTTTCGGTTACACCATTGCACTGGTGCATACGCTTGGCATGATCGCGGCCATACACGCGGTGCTGACCGTTCGCACAGCCCAAGGCTCGATCGCCTGGGCCCTGTCGTTGTTTTTCATACCCTACCTGACGCTTATCCCGTATCTGGTGTTCGGCCGCAGCACCTTCGATGGCTACATCAAGGCCCGCCGCCAGGCCAACGAGGAGATGCGCAAAGCCATCTCCGAGCTCAACTGGCGCCCTTGGGTAGAAGAAGCGCTTAGTGCTCGTGCTTCCAGCGCCTACGACTCCTTGCGAGCGATGCCAAAGCTCGGACATATGCCGTGCCTGGCAAACAACGAAGTGCGCCTGCTGATCAATGGCCAAGCCACCTACGACGCCATTTTCGAGGCCATCAGCCAGGCGAAGGAAGCCGTACTGATTCAGTTTTTCATCGTCCACGACGACCGTCTCGGTCAACGCCTTCATAACCTGATGCTGAAGAAAGCGGCCGAGGGTGTGGCGATCTATTTGCTATACGACCGCATCGGCAGCCACTCCCTGCCCCGCAAATACGTACAGGCATTGCGCGATGGTGGTGTCGAGGTCAAGGCCTTCGCCACTCGCAGCGGCTGGCTCAATCGCTTTCAGGTCAACTTTCGCAACCATCGCAAGATAGTGGTGGTGGACGGAGTTCTTGGTTTTGTCGGCGGGCACAACGTCGGCGATGAATACATGGGCGAGAAACCGCCTCTGGCACCCTGGCGCGATACCCACGTAAAAGTACGCGGCCCGGTAGTAGCCTGCATGCAGGAATCCTTTGCAGAGGACTGGTTCTGGGCGGCGCGTAAACTGCCACCGCTGATCCTTCCACAGGTCTACCCTGACGACGGGGTGCTATGCCAATTACTCGCCAGCGGCCCGGCAGACTCCTTCGAGACATGTTCATTGTTCTTCCTTGAAGCTATCTACGCTGCCACCGAACGGATATGGATCACCACGCCCTACTTCATTCCTGACGAGGCGGTGTTCGCCGGCTTGCGCCTGGCAGTGATGCGCGGCGTCGATGTGCGGATCCTCCTGCCGGCCCGGCCTGACCACCGTATCGTCTACGCCGCTTCCAGTCTTTATGCCTTCGAAGCCGCGCGCGCAGGTGTGCGGATGTTCCGCTACGAACCCGGGTTCATGCATCAGAAAGTGTTGCTGATCGACAACGAGCTCAGTGCCATCGGCAGCGCCAACATGGACAACCGTTCGTTCCGCCTGAATTTCGAAGTGATGTTGCTGACCGTCGACAGAAAGTTCGCCGCCGAGGTGGAACAGATGCTGAACGACGACTTCGCCCTAGCCACTGAAATCGCCAAGGATGAAGGCCGGGAGGCCCACCGCCTGCAAAAAGTCGGCATGCGGGTCGCCCGACTTATTGCGCCGATTCTTTAAGGGTTGTAGATATCATCCCGGGTCCATGGCAGTTCATGACTGCCATCGGCGTGGGCTTTCACCGCGAGAATCTGGTGCAGGTTCATCCAGCCCCTTGCGAAACCGTAGGCGCACCCTGCCAGGTACAGGCGCCAGATCCGCAGCACCTGTTCCGGCACCAGTCTGGAGGCGGCGTCGAGGTTGTCCTCCAGACGTTCGCTCCAGTGATCCAGCGTACGCGCATAGTGCAGGCGCAGGCTCTCGACATCGACGATTTCCAGCCCAGCCTCGCTGATCTCGGCGGAAATCATCGACAGGTGCGGCAACTCGCCGTTAGGAAATACGAACTTCCCGATGAACTCACCGGCACCGCGTCCCACCGGCCGTCCATCGATGGATTTGGCCGTGATACCGTGATTCATCACCAGACCGCCCTCTTTCACCGCGCCGAACAGGGTTTTGCAGTACTCGGCGAGATTGGCGTGACCGACGTGTTCGAACATGCCGACACTGACCACTTTGTCGAAACGCCCGTCCTGGGGAAGGTCGCGATAGTCGAGCAATTGCAGTTCGACCAGGTCCTCCAGGCCCTCGGCTTTGACCCGTTCACGGGCCAGCGCCAGTTGCTCCTTGCTCAGCGTGATACCGAACACTTTCGCGCCAAACTCTCGCGCCGCGTATCGCGCCAGTCCGCCCCAGCCGCAGCCAACATCCAGCAAATATTCGCCAGGTTGCAGGCGCAATTTGCGGCACAAATGCCGAAACTTGACCTGCTGGGCTTGCTCAAGGGTTTCGCTGCCGGTTTCGAAATATGCGCAGGAGTAGGCCATGTCGCTGTCGAGAAACAGCTGATAAAAGGCATTGGAAAGGTCGTAGTGATAGGAGATCGCCTTGGCGTCGGTGTCCTTGTCATGGACGGTGCGCACCGGCTGATTGTCGTCTTCCTCGTTCAACAAGGCCTGACTCCATTCATCGCAGACGCGAATCACATCGCTGATGGAGCCTTCGAGTTCCAGCTTGCCTTCGACGAATGCCGCCCCGAGCGCATCCAGGCTGGGATGGGTGAACTGGGTGACCATTTGCGGGTCCTTGACCACAATCGTGACGCTGGGCGTCGGCCCCAGATTGAATTCGTGGCCGTCCCAGAGTCGCAGGCGAAGCGGTAACTGCAGATTCTGTAAGGCCGGTGGAAGTTGCGCGAGCATGAAAATTCCCCTTGTTTCAGACTTCTGATCAGAGGGTAGACCATCTTTTTGAAAAATAGCCGGCTACCGATTGAATAGCCAATTCCAATGATTCGCGCCACCTCGACTCATCGTCGCGAATGCACAAAAGATGTGCCCTCAATTCAGTGACTACGAATCAGCCGCACAGTTCGAAAACATGAACGCTCTAAAGGCTGTCGTTTTTCATCCCTGGCCGAGAAATCAACGCCGCTTAAATCATTTTGTTCCACGTGGAACCAAATGCCTGAGCGGCACGCGCGAGGACAAACAAATTGCGTCCTTGGTTTATACACCGACTACTTTTAACCATTCGATCCCCTTTCAAATCCAAGGAGCAGATCCATGAGCATTTATGACGTCGTAATACTCGGCGGTGGTCCAGGCGGCTACAACGCGGCAATTCGTGCCGGTCAGCTGGGTTTGAAAGCGGCTTGCGTCGAAGGACGAGCGACACTAGGTGGAACCTGCCTTAACGTCGGCTGCATGCCTTCCAAGGCATTGCTGCACGCCTCCGAACTTTACGATGCGGCCATGGGAGCGGAGTTCGCCAACCTCGGGATCGAGGTCAAACCCAGCCTGAATCTGGCCCAGATGATGAAGCAGAAAGATGAGAGTGTTAGCGGGCTGACCAAGGGCATCGAGTTTCTTTTTCGCAAGAACAAGGTCGACTGGATCAAGGGCTGGGGCCACATAGACGGTCCGGGCAAAGTCACGGTGACAGACAATGCGGGTGGCAAATCTGAACTGAGCGCCAAGGACATCATCATCGCTACCGGGTCCGAGCCCACTCCCCTGCCCGGCGTGGACATCGATAACCAGCGCATCCTCGATTCCACCGGCGCCCTGTCGCTGGCCGAGGTACCTAAACATCTGGTGGTAATCGGAGCTGGCGTGATCGGGCTGGAGCTGGGCTCCGTGTGGCGACGTCTGGGTGCGCAGGTGACGGTCGTCGAGTTCCTCGACCGAATCTGTCCCGGGGTCGACGTCGAAGCCGGCAAGACTCTGCAGCGCTCACTGGGCAAGCAAGGCATCAGTTTCAAATTGAGCTCAAAAGTGACCAGCGCCACTGCATCCGCCAACAGTGTCCAGCTCAGCGTCGAACCCGCCGCGGGCGGTACTGCCGAATTGATTGAGGCCGATTACGTGCTGGTGGCCATCGGACGGCGACCGTATACACAGGGCCTGGGGCTGGAAAATGTCGGCCTCGCCACGGACAAGCGCGGCATGCTCGCCAACAAGGGCCACCGCACCGAGGCGGCAGGCGTCTGGGTTATTGGCGATGTGACCTCAGGCCCCATGCTCGCGCACAAAGCCGAAGACGAGGCCATGGCCTGCGTCGAGCAGATCGTCGGCAAGGCCGGGGAGGTCAATTACGATCTGATCCCCAGTGTGATCTACACCAAACCGGAGCTGGCCAGTGTCGGCAAGACCGAAGAACAGCTCAAAGCCGAAGGTCGGGCGTACAAGGTCGGTAAATTTCCCTTCACCGCCAACAGCCGGGCCAAGATCAACCACGAGACCGAGGGCTTCGCCAAGGTCATCGCCGATGAACGCACCGACGAAATCCTCGGCGTGCACCTGGTCGGCCCAAGTGTCAGTGAGTTGATTGGCGAATATTGCGTGGCCATGGAGTTCAGCGCTTCGGCCGAAGACATTGCCCTGACTTGCCATCCACACCCGACGCGCTCCGAGGCGCTGCGCCAGGCGGCGATGAATGTGGAGGGGATGGCGACGCAGATGTAGCAAGGTCGAAAGCTCGCAGCTGCGGCAGCGCCTACTTAGATCGGTGAGAGCTGCTGCAAGCTGTGATCTTTTTTTTTCAAGCAGGCAAATGCTCCAACGGCAAAGCCCCCGGGGTCTTCACCGTATGAATCGCAAAGTTGCTGCGGATATCGCTCACGCCGGGCAGCGTCAGCAACCGGCCAGTAAGAAAATGGTCATAGGCGCGCAGGTCCGGCACCACCACTTGCAGCAGAAAATCCGACTCCCCTGACACCAGGAACGCCGATATCACCTCGGGCAATGCCGTCACTGCCAGGCGAAAGGCCTCGGCCTGTTCATCGTTATGACGCTCGACCTTGACCCCGACAAACACGGTCAAACCCAACCCGACTTCATCCCGATCCAGGTTGGCCTGGTAACCGCGAATTACCCCAGCCTCTTCGAGCATCCGCACCCGGCGCAAACAGGGTGAGGCCGACAGGCCGATCTCGTCAGCCAGTTGCACATTGCTCAGGCGACCGTCCCGTTGTAGCGCGGCGAGAATCTTGCGGTCGTAGGCATCCAGTTTCATGGTTTGGCAGATCCTGATGGTTGAACCTTTCTTTAATGGCAGGTTATGCCAATCCAGTGCTCTTTAGAAGCTGACTACGCAACCACCTGCCCTGCCCTTCAGCCCTAGACTGGCCGTACCGAATCGACAACGAATGGGGTGCTACATGACAGGGCTCTGGCTGTTTTTCCCGGCACTGGCAGTGATTTACCTGCTGCCCGGGCCGGACATGATCTTGCTGTTGCAGACGGGGGCCCGCCAGGGCAAAGGTGCCGCGCTGGCCACGGCGGTAGGCCTGGCTGTCGCCCGGGCCTGTCACGTGGCGCTGGCGGCATGGGGACTTGCGGCGTTGTTCAAGACGGCGCCCTGGACGTTCGACGTTGTGCGCCTGGCAGGTGCTGCGTACCTGTTGTGGATCGGCATTCAGTGCCTGCGAACCACGATGTTGCCGAGCCTCGGCGGTGCTGACCCGAGCGGTGAAAAACCACGCTGGAGAACAGCAATCCAGCGCGGCCTGCTGACCAACCTGCTCAATCCCAAGGCGTTGCTGTTCTGCTCGGTGCTGCTGCCGCAGTTCATCGATCCGCAAGCCGGGTCGGTGCTCGGTCAATTTGCCAAGCTGGGCTTGGTGCTGGTCGCTGTCGGCCTCATGTTCGACAGCGCCTACGCCCTGGTCGGCGCGGCGCTTGGCCGCTGGCTGCAACGCAGCCCCTCAGCCCAGCGCCTGCAGCAGTGGCTGTTCGGCAGCCTGTTGATCGGGTTCGCGGTGCGGCTGACCTTCGTGCAACAGGCTTAAGCCCTACCGAGCCTTGCGGCGCCGATGACTGATCAACAACACCGCGGCAATGAGCCCGACGCCACCGAGCAGCAGCGGCGTCTTGTAGGGCCGCAACGCCGAACGCGCGGCGTCGGTCACTTGGGTCACGTAGCGCTTGTCGGCGTTCTCGAAGTCGGGATACGGGCACTGATGACCGAAGTTGGCCGCCCATTCCACGTATGGCCCTTCCTTGACGTAACGCTGGTATAGCGCTCTTTGGTCCGCAAGGCTGCTGTTCCAGCCCGACGCCTCGCACAGCACGGCGGCAAACGCCTGGCTGGTATGCGGCAGATTGTCCGCGGATCGACTGGCCAGCGCCGTGGCCACAAAGCGATAGTGATAACGTTCCTCAGGCTGAGCGGCACTGGCCTGCTGGCGCTTCACCTCGTCTTCAGTCACTAGCGGGCCGACCTTGAGCTCAGTGCTTCCCAGGCTGAAATTACCACCCAACGTGGCGTAGTCCGGCGCCATTTCATAGCCGAGAATGTCCATCCCCCACTCCCGCGCCGTCCACGCAGCATTGAACAGCGCTGCAGCGCGCCGGGTCGGCCACCACGCCGAATCGGCAGTCTGACGCTGCTGGCCATACAGCCTGGCCTTGTTCTGCAAACCGGGGTTATCGAAATACGCCGGCGCCTGCTCGTAATGCCCTTCACGCAACAATCGCCGCCCAAGCAGATTTCGCAGGCTCGCAGCCACCGGCAAGGGCACGTAATTGTCGCGATCCTGCTGGCTGAGCACCGGTGGTGCCGGCACCTGAGTGTCGACGTATTGCTTGAGCTCTTCGAGGGTCAACACCCGTTCAGCGACGGTGGCCGCGTCGAACCAGTAGACGCCCTGGCTGCGATAGAGTTGATCGAAGGCTTGCAGGTAGTCTCCCCGTTGCAGGGCGAGAATTGCGCTTTCACCCTCGACCCGACATTTGGGCGCAAGCGCTTCGTAATCGAAGTCCGGAGTGCGTCGCTCGCCCCACGCCTCACTCTGTGGGAAGGCCAGGGCCGCCTTGGCATATGCTGCGGCCGCAGCGCTTTTATCGCCTTCACGCACGGCCAGTTTTGCCCGCAGCCACCACGCCAGCCCGCCATCCCCGGCATGTTCGAGGAAAGCCTTGGCACTGGCGTAATCGCCCTGCTGATAATTCATCGCCGCCAGTCGATCGGCGTTTTCAAGGCTGCCGCGAGTGGTGTTCTGCAACGTCTTGACCAGTTTCTTCTGGTTTTCCGATTCATCACCAAATGACCAGCCGAGTCGACTGATCAGCGACGCAGTCACCAACTGCTGCACCGGTTTACCCTTGAGCAGTTCGGCGAGTTGGTCCTCTGGCATCGCTGCCAGATCAGCCATCAACAGTTTCAGCGAACTGTAGCCCACTGCCGATCCGTGGAGATTTTGCGCGGCATAGAGCTCGATTGCCCGGTTCCAGTCGCCAGCTGTGCGCACCACCCGGGCTTCCTCACCAAGGCTGGCGACACCCAGTTCCAGCGGATCACTGAAGCCATCGATGCTTAGATGTCGAGTTTGCTCGAAGGCCTTTCGAGCTTGAGTCAACAGGTCGGGGTCGGCACCCGCCTCTGAACTCAGGGCGAACAGCGCCCGCCCTAACGAGTACGCCGCCCAGGTGCTGCGCAGCGGGCGTTGATCCATCGGCAGCGCCAGTACTTTCTGAAAGTAGTCGGCAGCCAGCTCATGGTTACCGGCGTTGAACGCCACGGCACCGGCCAGATAGAACCTGTACTCGGCCGGCAGGTTCGAACCTTGCTCTACAACTTGATTGGCATCCGTCAGGCTGCGCAGTTGTTGCACCAGCGCTTGCTGCTCAGGCGTCAAGCCAGCCTGTTCGGTTGCACTGCGCTGATCGGCATAATCAGGCGTATCGCCGTAGCTGTAATCCGGATTGTGGGTGGCGGCCATGACGTTTTTCAGCCCCGCGATGGCCTGGCCGAGGCGACTGATCTCGAAAGCGAAGTTGCCTTCCGGCAGCTCTGCAAGCGACTGCCCACGGTTGTCCAGCAGACGCATGGGGAAGTCCGGACCGCAGGCCAGAGCCGACCCCAGCGGCAGGCTGAGGCTCAGGCACAGCAAATGACGCGGCCAATTACGGGTGAACATTCGAACCTCCTTGATCAATGTGTGCGCAGCGAGCCCAACCGATGGCGCGCTGCCCGCCGGCCGCAATTCGACCGTAGCGCAGGCGCGTGAAGGTAAGCATCTGCGGTTGCTGTTGCAATGTATAACCGGCCAATGCGTCGGCACCTTCGCAACCCTGCACCGCCAGCGTCAGGCGTTCGGGCCAGGCGCTGTCGAGGTTGCCCTCATTGTTGATGCTGATGTCGTAGAGCCCGTCCTGCGCCGAAAGCTTCAAGCCCAGACGACTGTCGAGGGTTTCACCCCGTGCGACAGCCGCCAAAGTCGTCAGGCTCCAGGCCCTGCGGTCAGTGACCAGTGGCAGGCGAAACCAGATCAACCCGGCCAGATGAGCAGGAGGATCAGCGCGCAACCGGGCGCCAAGTTCGCTCAGTTGCAGCGGGTCGGCCAACAACTCACGGCGTTTGCCAACCCTTTCGATAGGCACCTCGCTTTCCACGACGGGTGCGCCAGCGTCTCCCGGCAACAACGCCACGCCATAAGCCGGCAGGGCCAGATAAAACGGCTTCCTGGTGATGCGGCTCCAGGCCCAGGCCCATTGGCGCGCTTGATCCGCGTCGAACAATCCGCGCCGCGGATCGCTCACTGCATGCACCTGTAATACGCTACTGTCGACCGTCGCCAGCAACGCCGGCAATTCAGGGCTGTCGAGCCAGGCCGGCAAAGCGGTGATGCTCAGTGGCAAGGAGGCCGGCAATGCGGCGCGCAAATGCGCTAGAAATTCGCGGTAAACCGGTAGCCGGGCGCTGCCCGCATCGTGGTCGATTTCCACCCCGGAGAGCACCAGACCCTGCCCTTGCCAATCGCTAAGTACCTGCTGGATCTGCGCCGTGACCTCGTCCCGATCCAACTTCTTGAGCTGCCCGTCCAAACGAATCACTGCAATCAGTGGTCGGCCATCTCGCTTGAGCAGCGTCGGATCGATTCGTGCCCGGCTCCAGCCAGCCTGGGAAAACGCCTGCAAGGCCAGCACACGCAAGGTCGAAAAATCGTCGTGGCTGTCGCGCAGCGCGGCGTCATGGGCTGGCGTCCATTGCCGTTGCCAGACATACAGTTGTTGATCGAGCGGCGGCGCGTCCTGACGCTCGCAACCGTTGAGAAACAGCGCTGCCAGCAGAACGCTCAAGCGGGTAAAAAATGCCATGAATAACCTTGTTCCTGAAATGCAAAAAGGGCCTCTCAAGGCCCTTTGTCGCTCTGCTCGTTACCCTACGCATCCATTGGCTTGCGGGCAATGATCACCTGACTTTTTGCCACGACCGCGTCCAGCGCCTGTTTGATCTGGGCACCCCGGGGCGAGGACAAAACCGCCTGCCAGGTGTCGGCCCAATGGTTGAGCAACGGATGGTCGGCGTTGCTGAAATCGACCTTGGCTTCCCAGAACAACAGCATCCACATTGACCAATAGAACCCGTACTGGCTATGGCTGATGACTTCCAGGCCAGCGTCGCTGACCATCGCCTTGAATTGCTCTTCGCTGATGATGCGAATGTGGTTGGGCTTCTGGAAATATTGCGGCGCGGCGATATCTTTTTGCAGATCTTCAGAACTCGGGTGCGGAACGCTGAGCAAATACAGTGCCCCGGGCTTGCCCACCCGCACCAGCTCGGCGAGGAACTGCGCCGGGTCGTCGACATGCTCGATGACTTCAGTAGACACCACCCGGGTGGCGGTGGCATCGGCAATCGGTAGCGGATTGCAGTCCGTGACGTGGCACTCGACGCCCCGCGCCGGCGTGTCGCTCAGGCGCTGGCGAGTCGCTTCGACCTTGGCGCCATCGATGTCGGCAATGATGATGCCGGCTCCGCGCATAGCGCAAAAGTGCACATTGCCGCCATCTCCGCAGCCGACATCCAGCAGCGTGTCATCAGCCGTCACCGGGAAGCCTTTGAATAACTCGCCGGTCTCCTGGTTGAACCAGCCACTGAGCATCGCATCGTGCAGACCAAGCATGTACGGATCGACCTTGTCGGCAACCGGCGCGACAGGCTGCGTCGGGGCCGGTGCAGGCGTCGCCGCCGTGAGTTTCTTCAAAAGGCTCAACATGAGGTGGCTCCAGAGGATGGGACGGCGGTTCGTGACGTACCGAGGCGCTTGACCAGAGCGGTACCACGGTTGCGCATAGGCATTTCGATAAAGCGGTAATTCAGTTCACTGAGCACTACGATCAGGCCGAAAGCGATCAACAACGTGAGGACCGGATGCCCGGCAGGGCTCGGCATGCCAGCGCCCTGCAAGCGAAAGATCAGCTCACGCACCAGTTGATAGGCCGGAATGTGAATCAGGTAGATACCGTAGGAGCGGCTGCCAATCCAGGCCATCAACCGTTGCAATTGGCCGGCTGGCAACAGGTAATCGCGGTCGTAGGAAGCTATCCATACCAGCAGCGCGCTGAGCACGGCGATCGCGCCGATGCGGTAACTGACAAAGGTGAAACGATCGGTGGCCATGTAGCTCAACAGCATGCCGACAACAATGAACGTCGACACGCCCGCCCATGGATGACGCAAAAAGGTCGGCTCCCAGCGCCGGTAGCCCGGCTGAGCGCTCCACATCGCCAGCAGCACACCGAGGGCCAGTGCATCGGTACGAACGACCATCAGCAAGGGTGTCCGCAGGGTGAACAGCTGCACGGCGACCAATGCCAACAAGGCCCACACCAGATGTTTGCGGCACAGCAGAATCAACAGCGGAAACAGCAGATAAAACTGCTCTTCCAGCGACAGGCTCCAGTACACAAAACTGCTGCCGTATTCGTAATGAAAGAAGCTGTCGGCGAAGCGGAAATTGGCGTACTGAAACACCCCCGCCAGGGTGGCTTGCAGGTTGGCGTACAGTGAACCGAACGCCCCCGAGCGGTTGAGGAACACACACGCCAGCAGCATCAACGCCAGCCACAACCAGGCCGATGGCAACAGGCGAAACGCTCGTCGCAACCAGAAATTACGCGTCTGTTCCCAGTACTCCTGGCGCGTGCTGCAACCTTGCAGCGCGGGTATCAGGCTGCGAGCGATGACGAATCCGGAGATCGCAAAAAACAGGTCGACGCCCCACCATGGCTGCGCCCATGCATGGATTTTTTCCAGCGCTGGCACGGAGTCGGTGAACAGCGATCCCTGCAAATGATGGAACAGGACACCCAGCACCGCGATAGCGCGCAGTACTTCAATGTCCATGATCCGTTTAGCGTTCATGACGGCCCTCCGCATTCAGTGGCTTGCGGGCAATGATCACCTGGCTCTTGGGCATGAAGCGGTCGAGCGTCTGCTTGATGGCCAGTCCGTCTGGACGAGCCAGCAGGTCTTGCCAGGTTCGCGCCCAGCTTTCCATCAGCGGTGGGTACGGTGCCTGAATCCGGTCGCGTACTGCGCCGCCCGGATCACGCCCGGCGGCGCGCTCACTGGCCCAGAAAAAGATCATGCCCATCACCCAGAAGAATCCACTGGCCTGACGATGCTCGATCACCAGACCCGCGTCCTCCACCAGGGCGGCAAAACGCTCCGGGGTGAAAATCTGGACATGGTTGGGCGCCTGGTAATAACTGGCCGGGGCGATGCCTTGCTGCAAGTGCTCACCGACGGGTGCCGGCACACTGAGCAGATACTGCGCGCCGGGGCGGCCCATTCGCACCAGTTCGGCCATGAATGGCTCGGGCTGGTCGATGTGCTCCAATACTTCCATGCACACCACCTTGCTCGCGCAACCATCGGCCAGTGGCAATGGCAGGCTGTTGCTGACCAGGCCCAGATTCGGCTTGCTGCTTAGCGCTTCAATTTGCCGGGCGAGGTCGCGCACCTTGTCCTCTTCACTGTCGGTGAAAATCACCGATGCACCCTGGCGCACCGCAAACAAAGACGCCACACCCTCGCCACAACCAACATCAAGCAAGGTGTCATCAGCAGTTATTGCAAAGCCCTTGAGCAGTTCGCCGCTGTCATTGAGAAACCAACCGTCAAGGACAGCGTCATGCAAGCCAACATCCCGCGGCGACAGACAATCGAGCGGAGCTGGCGCAGGCGCAGGCAGTGGTGCCGGGCGAAATCGTGCAAGCAGACGGCGGATCATGCGTCAGAGGCTTCCACGGAGGGTGCCCGGAGCTGTTGCAATCGCTGTTCGAAAAATGTCCGCAGTCGCGCTTCGGCGCCGGCCTGGCTGCAGAAACGCTCCAGACTGCTGACCGCATGAGCCGACATGCTGGCGTAGCGTTCGACATCGGTTTTCGCCACGTCATAGCTGGCGCGATAGGCCGCACACAAGGAATCCCAATCCGTCACGTAACGCAGCGTGCGATAGGCCGCCCGGGGATCGTGGGGCCAGGACGTCAGCTCATCAGTGGAGTCGACGATGAAAGCATTATCGTTATCGACGTAATCGGCCATCGCTGTATTGAGGGGCGCGATCGCCGGCTTGCCGCAAGACATGAACTCCATCAGCGGCATGCACTGCCCTTCGCCGTAAGAGCTGTTAACCACGTAACTGGTGGCCTGGACCAGCCTCTCGTAATCAACGTCTGCCAGATAGCCGTGGATCAGCACGATCCGGCACTGGTACGACTGATTTTTGTAGACGTGATGCAGCATGTCGTTCAACGCGTTGGCGATGTCATGGTGAGTGAGTTTTAGCACCAGAGTCGCATCGGGGGTGTCGCGGAAAACCGTGCAGAACGCGCTGATCATGTCCTGCCAGTTCTTGCGCCCGTCGTAAGGATTGAACACCGAGGTGTAGACCACGCCCTCAAGCTGCAACTGACAATCCTGCGGCGGCCCGGCAAAGGAGATCGGGGTTCCTTCGCGCAACGCTGGCGGACCATAGGGGCGCAAATCCGTAGTGCGGCTGTCGATCAACAGGCCACGCAGGTTAAGCCGCACCGGCTCCACCACCGGACGCTTGATCAGGTGCTCGCCCCGTGCGGCAAAGCGATCCCACACCGGCGCCGCGATGGCGCAGATCGGATAATCGGCGCCCATCACATCGCGCACGGCATTTACCGTGAAGGTCGAATGGGTTATCGCGCGCCCGGATGCACCCAGCACCATGCGCCAGTCATGGCGGGGTTCGCCCTGCCAGCTTTCAGTGGGGATGGTGCTGAACTCCCAGGCGAACACCGGGATGGTCGGGCACGCGTAGTGAACCGGCGTGCGATGGGGCGGCGAGAACGACAGAAAGACGCAGTCTTCGCCACGGCTCAAGCAATCGAAATACAGGCGATCGACCAGTTCCTCAGGGTTGCTGACTTCGATGACCTGACCCAGTCGCTCCAGCACCGGGCGGAACTCCTTGAGGACAAAGTAGTAGCTGTACTCGGGCTTTCCCAGGTTCTGCTGGACGTTGCTCTTGTTGGTTTCCGAATGAATGATGATCAGCATGATGCAATCCCGGCCTCTGCGGCCAACGGCTTGGTTTCGCTGCCCGGCACCTGCCCGAGGAATTGCGCCAGACGCTGCTGAACCGGAGCAAAACTGCAGTATTCGCGCATGCGTTCATTGGCGGCCGCGGCCATCGCCTGGTAGGCCTCGGGATGGTTTTTGGCCATGGCGTAACTGTCCTCATAGGCGGCTTTGAGCGAGCCCCAGTCCGGCCGATGGCGCAGGGTACGATAGAGAATGCGCGCGTCTTCCGGCCAGATCGTCGGCTCATGGCTGGACTTGACGATGAATGCGACCCGCTCATCAATATAGTCACGCATCGCCGTGTGGTTCGGCGCAATCACCGGCCGGGCGCAAGACATGAACTCCATCAACGGCAGACACAGGCCTTCGCAGCGCGACGCGTTGACGTAGAAACTCGCCGCGCCATAAAGCCTGGCGAACTCCTCGTCCTGCAGGTAGCCGTGCATGATCACGACACGACAGGCGAATGGCGAAAGTTGCGAGAGCAAGGTGATCAGCTCGACGTAATAGGTCGACAAGTCGTTCTGGGTCATCTTCAGCACCAGCGTGGCGTCTTGCGCGTCGCGCAGGGCCCAGCAGAACGCGGTGATCAGATGGTGCCAGTTCTTGCGGCCATCGTCGGGGTTGAACACGCTCACGTACACCACGCCGCTGACGTTGATTTCGACGCGTTGACTGGTATCGGGAAGGATGGCTTGCGGGTGCTCGACCGGCTCCGGCGCTTCGTTGCCGGTTGTCACCACTGGCAACGCTTCAGGCTGCGGTAATGGCGCGGGTTCAGCCAGTCGTGCAAGCGAGCGAAACCGGACCAGGAGCGCATGAACGGGATCCGGCACCAGGTCGCGCACAGCTTCGCGATACCACAGCCACAAGTAATGTTTGCTGATGACGGCACGCCGCCGCAGGGTCAGCGGTGGCGGCGCCAAGACTTGCGGTTCGGGTTCAGGCGTTGGCTCAGGTTGCGGTTCTTCAACACTCTCGGCACCGCTTTGCAGTTCCGGCTCGTCGAGTAGCGGCGCGATCAAACCATCGGCTGACAACCCCAGGGCATGGCTGTCGATGATGCAGCCTTTGATCTGCAACGTGGTGCCCTGGTTCACCGGATTACTCGGGTACACTTGACGCACATCGGCGAAGCGTTCCCACAACGGCGTGGGTAACACCAATACCGGGAAGTCTTCACCCATGGTTCGGTGGATGGCTTGAGCCGTGTGGCTGGACAAGGTAATCACCCGACCATGGCGCGCCAGGGTCTGGCTCCAGTCATGCCGCGTATCGTTGTCCCAGTGCTCGGCCGGGATCGAGTCAAATTCCCAGGCAACCACACATACCATCGGGCATTGCAGGTCGGTCGGGGTTTTGTGCGGCGGCGAGAACGAAAGAAAAAGGCATTGCTCACCGGCCTGTTGCAGTTGCCGATACAGCGGGTCGACTTCTGCGACCGACGACACCACATGCACCCGCCCCAGGCTTTCGAGCACAGGGCGATAAGCCTTCAAGACGAAGAAATAACTGTATTCAGGACGACCGAGGCTCTGGCTGATGGAGCTGTCATTGACGTCTGAGTAAAGAATGAAATTCATGGCATCCCACGATGAAACCGCCGTCCCGGCAGCCCCACTCTATGACAGCAAAGCGCAAGATCGAGTCGAAATTCTCCGGCCCTCGTCCAGCGTCTTCTTGCTCGTCTACGTTCTTGTTTTAGTGGCCAGTTTCGCAAGGTTCAAAAACAATCGGCCGAACCCTGAGTAATCGTGACGAGGGGCATTCTAAACACATCCATCGAGGATCCGGGAACCGCCCCGCCAGAATAAATCAGCTAACGCTGACGAGAACTGATCAGTCACGGAAGGACTTGTTGAAATTGCCGCGAAGTTGGCACAAATTGACGCCTAAATAATTACAACAAACCATTTCGCCTGTCTTTCGACCCAGGAATCCAACCGGTCTGTCAGACATATCCCCATAGCCTGCGGGAAATGGACGAAATAAATGACCAAGGGGCTGCTGTTTGAAAAAACGTCTGTTCGTTACGGGTCTGAGCGGATTCGTAGGTCAGCACATCCAATCCCGTCTGAGGGTTGATGCCTCGGGTTGGGAGCTTCTGCCTGTGCCTGAGCGCTACGACCTGAGTCAGCCGCAAAGCCTCGACGGCCTGTGGCCGGAGTTACCCGACGCGGTCATTCACCTGGCCGGGCAGACTTTCGTCCCCGAAGCGTTCCGCGATCCGGCAAACACCTTCAATATCAATTTGCTCGGCACTCTGAATCTGCTTCAGGCCCTCAAGGCTCGCGGCTTCAACGGTACCTTTTTGTATGTCAGCTCTGGCGACGTTTACGGCCAGGTCGGCGAACCCGAATTACCGATTACCGAACTCCAGCCACCCTGCCCGCGCAACCCGTACGCCGTGAGCAAACTGTCGGCGGAATTCCTCAGCCTGCAATGGGGGTTGAGCGAAGGCTGGTCAGTGCTGGTCGCACGCCCTTTCAACCACATCGGCGCCGGGCAGAAAGACAGCTTCGTCATTGCCAGTGCCGCGCGGCAGATCTGCCGAATCAAACAAGGCCTGCAAGCCCCGCAACTGGAAGTCGGTGATATCGACGTCACGCGGGACTTCCTCGATGTGGGTGACGTGGTATCGGCCTACCTGGCGCTGCTGGAAAAGGGCGCGCCGGGGCAGGTCTACAACATTTGCTCGGGGCGCGAGCAAAGCATCCGCAGTCTGATCGAACAGATGGGGGACCTCGCCCAGGTCGACGTGCAATTGGTTCAGGATCCTGCGCGCCTTCGCCGCGCGGATCAGCGTCGCGTTTGCGGTAGCCATACCAAGCTTGCCCAGGCCACAGGATGGGCGCCTGGAATCACAACACAACAATCCCTGCGGGCGATCCTGTCCGACTGGGAGAAGCGAGTGAATGAAGAATGACAAAAAGTGCACTGATCACAGGGATCACCGGGCAGGACGGCGCCTATCTGGCCAAACTGCTGCTCGACAAGGGTTATAAAGTTCACGGCCTGGTTGCGCGGCGCAGCAGTGATTCGCGCTGGCGCCTGCGCGAGATGGGGGTCGAGGGCGACATCGTTTACCTGGACGGCGACATGGCCGATGCCTGCTCAGTGCAGCGCGCGGTGATCAAGTCAGCCCCGGACGAAGTTTATAACCTGGCAGCGCAAAGCTTCGTCGCTGCCTCCTGGGATCAACCGGTAACCACCGGCATCGTCGACGGCCTGGGGGTCACCCACCTGCTTGAAGCGATTCGCCAGTTCAGCCCGCACACGCGTTTCTATCAAGCGTCCACCAGTGAAATGTTTGGCCTGATCCAGGCCGAGCAGCAGGACGAGAACACCCCGTTCTACCCGCGCAGCCCGTACGGCGTGGCCAAGCTTTATGGCCACTGGATCACCGTGAACTACCGCGAGAGTTTCAACCTGCACGCCAGCAGCGGCATCCTGTTCAACCACGAATCACCGCTGCGCGGCATCGAGTTCGTGACCCGCAAAGTCACCGACGCCGCCGCGCGCATCAAGCAGGGCAAACAGCAGGAGTTGCGTCTGGGCAACATCGACGCCAAACGTGACTGGGGTTTTGCCGGCGACTATGTCGAAGCCATGTGGCTGATGTTGCAACAGGACAAGGCAGATGACTTCGTCGTCGCCACCGGCGTGACCACCACCGTGCGCGAAATGTGCCGCATCGCCTTCGACCACGTCGGCCTGAACTACCGCGATTTCGTCAAGATCGACCCGGCGTTCTTCCGCCCGGCCGAGGTCGAAGTGCTGCTCGGCAATCCTGCCAAAGCCCAGCGCGTACTCGGCTGGAAACCAAAAACCGACCTGGATACCTTGATCCGCATGATGATGGATGCGGACATGAAGCGCGTCGCCAAGGAGTAGGCCATGCTGATTCCCGTGATTCTCTCCGGCGGTGCCGGTACGCGTTTGTGGCCTGTGTCCCGTGAAGGCCACCCAAAGCCATTCATGATGTTGCCCGACGGCGAGTCGCTGCTGGGCAAGACTTATCGGCGTGCAGCCGGTTTGCTCGATGGTCGTGGCGAAATCGTCACGGTCACGAACCGCGACTATTACTTCCAGAGCAAGGATCACTACCAGGGCGCACACCTGGCCCGGCATCGCGGGCATTTTCTGCTCGAGCCGACCGGCCGCAACACCGCCCCGGCCATCGCAGCCGCAGCGCTGTCACTGCAAGCGCTGCACGGCGATGAAGCGATCATGGTGGTCATGCCGGCCGACCATTTGATCCTCGATGAAGCCGCATTGAAGAAAGCGGTCGAGCACGCCGTGGCATTGGCCCGGGATGGATTCCTGGTGACGTTCGGCGTGGTGCCGACCGCCCCGGAAACCGGCTTCGGCTACATCGAGGCCGGTGCAGCTCTGGACGGCAAAGGTGCGGCCAGAGTGCAGCGCTTCGTCGAAAAGCCCGACCTGCAAACCGCGACCCACTACCTGGAAAGCGGTAACTTCCTGTGGAATTCCGGGATGTTCTGCTTCTCGGTGACGGCCCTGCTGGCCGAGCTGCAGATCCACGCTCCCGACCTGCTGGCGCAGACGCAAGCCTGCATGGCAGCAAGCGTTCCCGTAGAGACCAGCGGCTGCCTGCAACAGGAGTTGTCGCCAGCACTGTTCGCTGAAATCACCGACATATCCATCGACTACGCCTTGATGGAGCGCTCGGACAAAGTGGTCGTGGTGCCCGCCGGTTTCGACTGGAGCGATATCGGCTCCTGGAATGCAGTTGCGGCACTGGTGCCGGCCGATGCGCAGAACAACCGCAGCAGCGGCGATGCGACTTTTATCGACAGCCACAACAACTTCGTCCAGAGCGAGGACCGGTTGGTGGCCACGGTGGGTGTGGATAACCTGATCATCATCGACACCGCCGACGCGGTGCTGGTGGCCCACGCCGAGCGCGCCCAGGACGTGCGCCGGGTAGCCAAGCAACTCAAGGACAAACAACACGAAGCCTATCGGCTGCACCGCACCGTCAGCCGGCCATGGGGCACTTACACCGTGCTCGAGGAAGGCCCGCGCTTCAAGATCAAGCGCATCGTGGTCAAGCCTGGCGCCAAGTTGTCGTTGCAAATGCACCACCACCGCAATGAACACTGGGTGGTTGTCGAAGGCATGGCCAAGGTCACCAACAACGGCACCGGTACCCATCTGGTGGCGAAAAACGAGTCGACCTTCATTGCCGCCGGTCACAAGCATCGCCTGGAAAATCCGGGCGTGATTGATCTGGTGATCATCGAAGTGCAGAGCGGCGAATACCTGGGAGAGGACGATATCGTCCGCTTCGAAGACCAATATGGCAGGACGGTTTGAATGCTGCTTAATCTGTACCGCTCGCTGTGGAGTTACCGCGGATTCATCCTCGGCAGCGTCAAGCGAGAGTTTCAAGCGCGCTATCGCAATTCGCTGTTCGGTGCCCTGTGGACCGTACTCAACCCACTGTCGATGATCGTCGTGTACACGGTGATTTTCTCCCAGATCATGCGCGCCCGCTTGCCGGGCGTGGAGGACGGCCTGGCGTACAGCGTTTACCTGTGCGCCGGGCTGCTGACCTGGGGCCTGTTCGCGGAAATCACCACACGCAGCCAGAGCATGTTTCTGGAGAATGCCAACCTGCTGAAGAAAATCAGCTTCCCGCGCATCTGCTTGCCGGTGATCGCCCTGCTCAATGCCGGCATCAACTTCGCAATCATCATGGGGCTGTTTTTCGGCTTTCTGTTGATCAGCGGACGGTTGCCCGGCATGGCATTGCTGGCGCTGATACCACTGCTGATCCTGCAAGTGATGTTCGCCGCCGGCCTGGGGATGATCCTCGGCGTTCTCAACGTGTTCTTTCGGGATGTCGGCCAGCTTTTTGGCATCTGCCTGCAGTTCTGGTTCTGGCTGACGCCAATCGTCTATCCCGTCTCAATCCTGCCGTCGGGCATCCAGGAGCTGATCAGGCTCAACCCGATGACGGCCCTGATGAACAGCTACCAGAACGTCTTTCTCTATAACCAATGGCCGGACTGGAACTCACTGATCCCGTTGATGGTGATCGGGCTGTTGTTCTGCGTAATGGCGCTGCGGCTTTTCCGTCAGCGTGTCGGTGAAATGGTGGACGAGCTCTGATGGGACATATACGCGTCAGTGGCCTGGGCAAGGCTTACAAACAGTACCCGAATCGCTGGAGCCGGCTGGTCGAATGGATGGTGCCGTTTACCGGTACCCATCATCACCTTCACTGGATCCTGCAAGGCGTCGATTTCGAGATCAAACCCGGTGAAGCCGTCGGTATCGTCGGCGTCAATGGTGCGGGCAAAAGCACCTTGCTGAAGATGATCACCGGCACCACCCAACCGACCTGTGGCCAGATTCAACTGGAAGGTCGGGTGGCTGCATTGCTGGAGTTGGGCATGGGCTTTCACCCGGACTTTACCGGGCGCCAGAACGTGTTCATGGCCGGCCAGTTGCTGGGCATGCAGATTGAAGAGATCGAAGCGTTGATGCCGGAAATCGAAAGCTTCGCCGAAATCGGCGACGCCATCGACCAACCGGTGCGCACCTATTCCAGCGGCATGCAGATGCGCCTGGCGTTCAGTGTCGCCACCGCGCGGCGCCCGGATATCCTGATAGTCGACGAAGCGCTGTCGGTGGGCGACGCCTACTTTCAGCACAAAAGTTTCGACCGCATCCGCAATTTCCGCAAGGCCGGTACGACCCTGCTGATCGTCTCCCATGACCGCTCGGCGATCCAGTCGATCTGCGACACGGCCATTCTCCTGGAAAACGGGCGCATGGCCATGCATGGCAAACCCGAAGAGGTCATGGATTACTACAACGCCATGCTCGCCCAGCGCGAAGGCCAGACCGTGCGCCAGGAGATGCTCGCCAACGGCCAGGTACAGACCATTTCCGGCACCGGTGAGGCCGGGATTCTCAGCGTGCGCCTGCTCGACGCACAGGGGCGCTCTGTCGAAGTGGCAGAGGTTGGCCAGCCGATGGTGCTGGAAGTACAGACCGAGGTTCGGGAGGACATCGAACGACTGATTCTGGGCTTCATGATCAAGGATCGGCTGGGCCAGGCGATTTATGGCATCAACACCCATCGCCTGGACAAACCCGTCACCGACCTGAGTGCCGGTGAGCGCGTCACCTTCCGCTTTGCCTTCGACATGCGCCTGGGCAAGGGCAACTATTCGGTCGCCTTGAGCCTGTCGCGCCTGGATTCGCACCTGGATCGCAACTTCGAATGGCGCGATTACGGCCTGGTCTTCCATGTGATCAACAATCGCCAGGAAGACTTCGTCGGCTGCTCGTGGCTGCAGGCGCAGACAACGATCACCCGCTCCAGTGAAAGCGTTGTGCAAACGGAGGTGTCGCAATGACCCGATTATTGGTGGAGTGCACTTACGTCTTCGAGCATCCGGAGGCTAACTCGGGCATTCAACGCGTGGTCCGCAACGTTATTCAACAACTGCCGGCGGCCAGTGCAAAACGCGAATGCATTCCGGTGGTGATGATCAATGGCGGCCTCTATCAGGTGAACAGCCTGGCCCCGTTGAAGACACCGAAAGTCGATCTGATGAGCCTGCGAGTGAAGCTGGAACAATGGGCCAACACATTCTGGCTGCGCCACCGCGCGCTGGAACGGCGCCGCCCCTTCAGCCAGTCGCATTTCGCCCGGCGGGTGCTGTATGTCGGCTGCCGCCTTGGCGCATTCGCCTGCTTCAGCCTGCCGATGCGCCTGCTCAACAAAGTCCTCAAGGGCAAGCCAATTCCCGAACGATGCGTGCCGTTGCAGCATCGGGCCGGTGATCAATTGGTGCTGCTCGACTCGTCGTGGCACGCCAATTTTTTCCCCTTGGCCGAGCAACTCAAGCGTGACGGGGTCGGCATCGTTTCGGTCATCTACGACCTGATTCCGCTGACCCATCCGCAGTTTTGCGACGCCGGGCTGGTCAAGGTATTCAACGACTGGTTCGACTGGATCGCCCGTACCGCCGACGGTTATGTGGCAATCTCCACCACCATCCGCGATCAGGTGCGCGAGGAAATGCTGCGCCGGATAGGAACGCAGCGAGTCCAGCAACGCTGGTTCGACTATTTCCATCTCGGTTCCGAACTGGACTTGAGCGATGCCCGCTCCGAAGTCGATCGGGGCCTCTTGCAAATGTTCAAGACGCCGGAGCCAGTGTTCCTGATGGTCAGCACCATCGAACCACGGAAAAACCACGGCTACCTGCTCGATGCCTTCGAGCGTGCCTGGGCAGCCGGGTCCAAAGCCAGGTTGTGCATTGCCGGGAAGATTGGCTGGAAGTGTGATGCGTTGATCGAACGAATCCGTCAACATCCCGAGCTGAACCGACGCTTGTTCATGTTCAACACGCTTTCGGACAAGAGCCTGGAGCACGCCTATTCCCACGCCACATCGCTGGTGTTCCCGTCCCATGTCGAAGGCTTCGGCCTACCGCTGGTGGAGGCCATGCAGCGCGGCCTGCCAGCGATGGGCAGCGATATTCCAGTGTTCCGGGAAATCGGTGGCGACTACATGGCGTACTTCGATCTGGCGGATCCGCAGAGCCTGACCAAACTGGTAATGGACATGGAAGGGTCCGGTAAATTTCCGGCACCGCTTGCCCTCGAGCAATGGCGTTGGTTGAGCTGGCGCGAGGCGAGTGCGCAATTCGTACAACGGATCGAGCGCAACCTGAACAGCCCGCAGCCGGTCCCTGAGAGTCAACATGCGAATTGCCCTTAACGCCCGGATCCTCCAGGCCCCGCGCACCGGTATCGGCCATTACGTCGCCGAACTGGTGGACGCGCTCGCCCGTGAACCGGATGTTGAGCTGTCACTGTTCTATGGCTGGGGCTGGAGCTCTGCGCTGCCGAAAGCGGCCATGCCAGGCTATTCCCGACTGACCCCGCTGCTGCGGCAGATTCCAGGGGCTTATCAGGCGCGGCGCTGGCTGGAGCAAAAACGCTTTGATAAAGGTCACACGCAGCCGATTGACCTCTACCACGAACCGAGCTTGTGGCCGCTGTCGTTCGACGGCCCGACCGTCATCACCTTGCATGACCTGACCCACTTGCACTACCCCGAAACACAGCCGCCGGCGCGCTTGCGAGAAATCGAACGGCGATTGGCCGATGGTGTGCAGCGGGCGAAGCTGATCCTGGTCGACTCGCAGTTCATTGCCGACGAGGCCCAGCTCCATTTCGGCTTGCCGGCTGAACGCTTCGTCGTGGCGCCATTGGGCGTGGCATCGCGCTTCCATCCTCGTGCGCCCGAATCCATCGATGCAGTGCTCAAGGCCCATGGCGTCGATGCGGGAGAGTACTTCCTTTGCGTCGGCACCCTCGAGCCGCGCAAGAACCTGACACTGGCCCTGCGTGCCCACGCAAGGTTGCCGCACGCCATACGCCAGCGTTACCCGCTGTTGATCGTCGGCATGGCTGGCTGGCAGCGTGAGCAATTCAGCGAAGAGCTGCACCAGGCATTGGCCAGCGGCCATGTATGCCTGCTGGGTTATCTGCCCGACGAGCACGTCGCGCAGTTGTTGGCAGGCGCTCGGGCACTGATTTTTCCGTCGCTCTACGAAGGCTTCGGCCTACCCGTGCTGGAGGCCATGGCCTGCGGTACGCCAGTGGTTCTGGCCCGGCGTTCGGCAATGCCCGAAGTCGCGGGAGCTGCCGGCAACTATATCGAACCTGACGATCCAGACGGTTTGCGTGATGCAATGCGCCGTCTGATCGACGATCAGGCGCACTGGCAGGCATGCTCGGACGCCGGATTACAACAAGCAAGGATGTTTTCCTGGGAGCGTTGCGCGCAGGTCACCGCCCGCGCCTACCGCCAGGCTATGGGAGGTTGAATGCGAGTACTTCATTTTTTCAAGACGTACCTGCCTGACTCGGTCGGCGGCATCGAACAAGTGATCTTCCAGTTATGTGAAAGCGGTGCCCAGCACGGCGTTGATGGCCAGGTCCTGACCCTCAGTGCCGATCCGACACCGGCCGTGGTGCAGCTTGGTCAACACGAAGTCCATAGGGCCAAACTCGACATTCAGTTCGCTTCTACAGGCTTTTCCTACAGCGTCTTCAAGAAGTTTCGCGAATTGGCCGCCGAAGCGCACGTGGTCAATTACCACTTCCCGTGGCCATTCATGGACCTGGTGCATTTTTTCAATGGCTTGAACAAACCGAGCGTAGTGACCTATCACTCAGACATCATCCGCCAGAAACACCTGCTCAAGCTCTATCGGCCACTGATGAACCGCTTTCTCGCCAGCGCTGACCGAATTGTCGTCGCGTCCCCCAACTACCTGCACACCAGTGATGTATTGCAGCAGTTTCACGACAAGACCCGAGTCATCCCCTATGGCCTGAACAAAGCCGGTTATCCACAGCCCACCAGTGACCGTATGGCGCATTGGCGGCAAAAGCTTGGGGATAAGTTTTTTCTGTTCGTTGGTGTGATGCGCTATTACAAGGGCCTGCACATCCTGCTCGACGCCTTGAAAGATGTGGATTACCCGGTAGTGATCGTCGGCGCCGGGCCACTGGAAACCGAACTGCACGCTCAGGCTGCGGCGTTGGGGCTGCGCAATATTCACTTCCTGGGGCGCTTGGGTGACGAGGACAAGGTGGCATTGCTGCAACTGAGCTATGCCATTGTTTTCCCATCGCACCTGCGCTCCGAAGCGTTCGGTATCTCGCTGCTTGAAGGCGCGATGTATGGCAAACCGATGATCTCCAGTGAAATAGGCACGGGCACCAGCTTCATCAACATCCACAACGAAACCGGGCTGGTGGTGCCGCCGAGTCATCCACAGGCTTTCCGTGAAGCGATGCGCACGCTGTGGGAAAACCCGACGCGCGCAGCCGAAATGGGCATCAAGGCACAAGCCCGTTATCGACAGTTGTTCACCGCCGACGAAATGGGCCGCAAGTGGACGAAGCTGTACGAAGAACTGCTGGAAGAAAAATCCCTGTCTTACGCCTGACTGCTTTTGTCGGAGCGAGCCTGCTCGCTCCTGATGAAGTTGTGATTGTCCGGCTTATAGGTCCAACACCAGCGGCTGCGAACCCTCGGCCGGCACAGCACAGCAAATCAGCACATCTCCAAGCTCGGGGACCTCAGCAGGCGGTTGTGGATAATTCACCGTTCCGTTGATCAGCCGCGTCTTGCAGGTGCCGCACGAGCCACCGCGACAACTGAACTCCGGGTGCAGGCCACGGCTTTCCGCCAACTCCAGCAAGCTGCCGCCACCCGGTTGCCAACGCGCCTCTTTGGCCGAGCGCTGGAACACCACGGGCACCGAAACGGTGGCGGCCGGAATTTGCTCGATAAGCACAGCGTCCGGATCCGGTTTGCGGCGTAGCGTGGAGGGGCCAAAGGTCTCGGCATGGATCCTTGAGTCGCGGATGTCCAGATCACGCAGACTGTCGTACAGCCCCTGGGTAAAACTTCCCGGGCCACAGAGGACAAAATCCACTTGGTCGTAATCCTCCACTTCGAGCATGTTGTTGATCAGGTCAGTATCGATACGCCCTGTCAGGTCGAAATCTTCACCCTCACGGGCGTCGGACTCCGGTTGACTGAGCAAACGCAGCACTCGCACGGAGTCACCGATTCCATCAAGCAATCGGTCCAGCTCGGGACGAAAGGGTTGATCCGCCAAGGTCCGCGAACTCTGGAAAAACCAGGTAGGACGGATACGCCGTGTGCGCAGACCTTGATAAACAACCTCACGGAGCATCGACAGCAGCGGCGTGATGCCGACCCCGGCGGCCAACAGCACCAGTGGTCGATGTTCATGAGGCGCCACAGTGAAATGCCCCTGCGGGGCCCGCGCTTGCAATACGTCACCGACGCGAATCTGTTCATGCAGATGCGTGGATACCCGCCCGTCACGCTTGACGCTGATGCGGAAAAAATCATCCGACGGCGCGCTCGACAGACTGTAGGTGCGGATATGCACCTCGCCTGCGATATTGAACCGCAACGGCAGATGTTGCCCCGCCTGAAACAGCGGCAACCCGGCGTCATCTGCAGGTTCAAGATAAATCGAACGGATGTTGTGGCTTTCCGCTTCGATCCGCACCACGCGCAACGGCCGCCACTGATCGCCCAACGCCTTGGCCTGCAATCTTGCTTTGGTTTGCGCCCAGGTGCCGGTGAGCAGGCTAGTGGGTGACACGCCGTCAAAGCGCCAGCGTAAAGCCAGCGCCGCAGGACGACGCACAACCTGTTCCACGTGGAACATCCACAGTCGCTCAGCTCCTTGAAACGCCTCGACCTGTGATCCTTCCAGGATGATTTCGGTGCGGCCGCTGAGGTGTAGCAGATCGCCCGAGTCGAAATCGATGAACAAAAGGCCCGCCTTGGGATTGAGCAACAGATTGCCCAAGGTATTGAAATGCAGGTTGCCGGCGAAGTCCGGGATGGTCAGACGATTGCCTTCTACCAGTACGAAACCGGCCTGGCCGCCGCGATGGGAAACGTCGACCGAACGCTCGCCATCGACATCCACATAGCTGGCGACAAAGAAGGTGTCTGCCTCGGCGATCATGCTTTTGGCCGCGTCATCCAACCCGGTGAAATGTTGCGCGATACGCGTAGAGGGGTCAGCCAGCGGCACAGAATGAAACTGCCGCAACTGAATGTATTGCGGACAATTGCCAAAGGACTGATCGACTGTCACGCCGAAGCCAGCCGCGGTCATGGCCTTGATGTGCCCATTGATGCGGTTGCGCCGCCGGGTGTGTAGCTCGATGCCCAGCAGGCCAATCGCCGCACCATCGGTCAGTAGCGCAGGGTCGTCGGCCCCCGGCACGCTGTTGAATTGCAACAGGCCAGGCTCGGGCGAACAGGCGAAACCAGGTGGCCCTTCAAGAATGCTGGCCCAGGGATGCCCTTGCGCATCTACCGCCCCGTACAACATGAAGGGCAGTTGCTCATAGAATTTACGATGCTGATCCGGCATCTCGCTGCGAATCACCTTACGACCGAAGGCTTCCATTCGTTCGGCCACACCCACGTGCGCCTGCAGCTGTTTCTCACCGGCATGCCAAGGTGAACGGTCCATTGGGGTTGCTCCCCCGCGCCATCGGCGCAGTATGAGGGTGGCCCGCACAGGTCGGGCCACCAGCATCAGGCAGTTTTCTGCAGACCGGCGACAGTGCGCGGCATGCCGACAAAACCGGGCAAGGCTTCAATGCGAGCCAACCAAGTACGAATGCTGGGGTAATCATCCAGGGACACATTGCCTTCGGGGGCGTGGGCGATGTAGCTGTAGGCAGCGACATCGGCAATAGTCGGTGTGGTGCCGGCCAGATAGGCCGAATCGGCCAGTTCGTGTTCGAACACTTTAAGTACGGTGTGGGCGTAAGCAATCACTTCTTCAGCGTTGTACGGGGCACCGAACACAGTGATCAAACGCGCTCGCGCCGGGCCGAATGCAATCGGGCCAGCTGCTGCCGACAGCCAGCGCTGTACGTTGGCAGCGCCCACTGGATCGCTCGGTAGCCAACGACCCTCGCCATATTTTTGCGCCAGATAAACCAGGATCGCGTTGGAGTCGGCCAGCACCACGCCCTGATCGTCAATCACCGGCACCTGACCAAACGCGTTGAGCGCCAGGAACGGCGGCTGTTTATGCTCACCCTTGGCCAGGTCAACGAGGATCAACTCGGTGGGTAATTTCAGCAGCGACAGCATCAGTTCGACGCGATGGGCATGACCGGAGCGTGGGAAGTTATAGAGTTTGATCGCTTGCATGGTCGACTCCTTGGGTGGTGCGCTGCTCAAGGCGAGTTCAGCGTCCTGGGTCGTATGTTCTACCTGCAACCAAAACAAAAGAATAACCAGTAAGTGCAATCATTTATTTCACCTAGCGAAATTATATCGCCCTCAATGCCGGGTGTGCCCTGAGGGCTTTCACAGCAAAATCGACGAAACTGCGCACTCGCGCCGGGGCTTGGCGTCCACCTTGATAGAGCACATGGATGGGCATGGGCGGCAGTTCGAAATCGGCCAGGAGAATTTCCAGCTCGCCGGCAGCAACCTTGCTGGCAACCTGATAAGACAAGACACGAGTGAACCCCAACCCAAGGCAAGCTGCGGCAATGGCTGCCTGATTGGCAGTCACCACAAGGCGCGGCTCCGTGCGCACACTCAGGGATTCGCCCTCATCGATAAATGGCCAACTCCGCAGTTGACCTGAAGCAGTAGTCGCAATGATCGGCGCCTGAGCCAACGCTTGTGGATGTTCCGGTCGACCATGGCTCGCCAGAAAACCTGGCGACGCGCAGACCACTCGCCGCACCTCCCCCACCCGTATCGCATGCTGGTTGCTATCGGGCAGTGCACCGATACGTATAGCCACATCGACACCTTCCTCGACGACGTTGACTATCCGATCTACCAGCAAAGCGTTGATATGGACCTCGGGGAACTGTGTCAGATAACTCACCATCAACGGCGTGACGAACAGCTCCCCAAACAGGACCGGCGCGGTGATGGTCAGCTGCCCACGTGGATGGATGTGGCTGCCCGCCGCAGAGTCTTCGGCTTCCTGCACCTCGGCGAGAATTCTGCGGCAGTCTTCCAGATAACGCTGACCGGCTTCGCTTAAATGCACGCTGCGCGTCGTGCGTGTGAGCAGCAACGTTCCAATGCGCTTTTCCAGAGCTGCTACCGCCCGGGTAACGCTGGCCGCCGATAGACCCAAGCGTCGCGCCGCCGCGGAAAAGCCCTGTTCCTGGGCAACGGCGGCGAAGACCTGCATTTCCTGAAAGCGGTCCATGGCGTGTCCTTTTTTCAGAATCAAAAACAACCGGAGCGACAATCAAGCCTGTCACAAACAACGATATTCGAAAACCGAAGGCTGATTATTACAAAAAGTCAGTCCCTTTCCTGACAGATCCTTTCTTAAAAAAAGCAGGAAGCCATCACAGGCTTTAGATTTCCTTCTGCTTAATCAGGCAGAAAACGAGACTGCTCCTATACTACAAACCAGTCTACGACCTGTTGAACTTTCTGTAAGTGCGACTTTTCAAGTTCCTTACATGGAAATCAGGCCTTGCTAGCCACTAGTGGCTAGACGGATATCCATAAAACTTGCTCAGATGCTCGGTTGATTTGACTTGAAACTTTAACTAGCTGGCTAAGCCTGATGACACCGCAAGGAGTTAGACAATGTTGCGCACAAACATTTCTGCTAGAGCACTATCCGGTGGATTACTTGATGTACTGATTCGCGCCGGGCTGATCACAGTGTTGGTGCTGTTCTGCTTTCAGATCTTCAACCCCTTCCTCAACCTGATGATATGGGCGGTGATTCTGGCAATCACCCTGTATCCGCTGCATACCAAGGTCAAGGGCAAACTTGGCGGCAAAGACGGTCGGGCCGCCACCCTTATAGTGGTGGTCGCTCTGGCTTTGCTGATGGTGCCGATCTACCTGCTGGGAACCTCGATCAGTGAGTCGATCGAAGGCGCTCTGACTGTTCTGAAGTCCGATTCGCTGGAAATCCCTCTGCCCAATGAAAAAATCGCTTCCCTGCCGCTCATTGGCAAGCCGCTCTACACCTACTGGATGCAGGCCGCAACCGATATGAGCAGTGTGCTGGTGAAGTTGATGCCCTACATCAAGTCCGTCGGCCTGACCTTGTTGGGTAAAATGGCCGACGTTGGTGTGGGATTCCTGTTGTTTATCGGCGCCCTGATCATTGCCGGCGTGTTGATGGCCTACGGTCAAAATGGCGAAAGAAGCGCCATGGCCATCACCAGCCGCCTTTCCGGGCCGGAGCGTGGCCCGCGCATTACCGAACTGTGCACAGCCACCATTCGTGCGGTTGCCCAAGGCGTGGTCGGTATCGCTTTTATCCAGATGATGCTGGTCGGGGTGGGCTTCGTGCTCATGGGCGTTCCCGGTGCCGGCCTGCTGGCCATGGTTGCGCTGTTGATGGGGATCATGCAATTGCCGGTAGTGGTTCTGACCATTCCGGTAATCGCCTATGTATTCGCCACCGAAGGTACCACCCTGGCCTCTGTGGTGTTTTGCATCTACAGCCTTATCACCGGGATGGCCGATAACGTTCTCAAGCCCTTGATGCTGGGCCGCGGCGTCGACGTACCCATGCCAGTGATTCTGATTGGCGCCTTGGGCGGCATGGTCAGCGGCGGTTTCATCGGATTGTTCATCGGTCCGGTAGCGCTGGCTGTGGGCTATCAATTGTTCTGGCAATGGGTCGATGACCAGCCGCCTGCCGAAGTCGAGGTCGATGTAGTGACCGAGCCCGCGCAACTCGAGGTACTGAACGATCAACATCCTGTCTGAGGAGTGAGCGTTTGATGCCTTGCCCTGTTCGCATCAGCCGGCTGTTGCTGTGTGGCACCCTATTGCTAAGTGGTTGCGTGCGACTGGGTCCGGATTTCCAGTCGCCGGCCCAGCCCTGGGTCGAGCACTGGGACACCCCGTCCCTGGCGCTCGCCGGCCAAAAGCGTCCGCAGCCGGATAGCCGCCAGTGGTGGCATGTGTTTGGCGACCCGGTGCTGGATAAATTGATCGCCGAAGCCGACGTCCACAACGCTGACCTGCAGGTCGCTGGCCTGCGGGTGATGGAATCGCGCGCACAATTGGGTATCGCCCTGAGTGGGCGCTACCCGCAATTTCAACAGGCCAGTACCGACAGCCTGTACGTGGACCGTAACCAATCCGGCGGCGCCAGCCCGCAAGACTCGCATTTCTGGCAACACAGCGCCGGTTTCGATATTGGTTGGGAACTGGATTTCTGGGGCCGCTTCAGCCGCGCCATCGAGTCGGCCGACGCCTCCTGGTTTGCCGCCCAGGCCAACTATGAAAACGTCCTGGTGCTGTTGCATGCGCAATTGGCGCAAACCTATTACGCCTTGCGCACCGCCGAAGCACGCCTGGAAATCGCGCGCAGTAACGCCAAGCTGCAAAAGCGCAGCTTCGAGATCACCGAGCGCTTGTTCAACAGCGGGGCCGAAGCCGAACTTGACCTGCAGCAGGCCAAGACCCAGTACCTGAGCACCTTGAGCACCATCCCCGACTTCGAAAACCAGGTAGCAAGCTTTCGCAATGCCCTGTCCACCCTGATCGGCCGACCACCCGGCGCACTTGCCGAACTGGATCGCAACTCGGGGCTGGTGCCACTGCTCAATACTGCGGTCTTGCAGGACGTGCCGGCCAATCTGCTGGTACGGCGCCCGGATGTTCGCGCCGCCGAGCTGCAAGTGGCAGCGCAGTCGGCGCTGATCGGGGTGGCCGAGGCCGACCTTTACCCCTCTATCAGCCTCTTGGGCAGCATTGTCTGGTCTACCACCTCCCTCAGCGGGGCGTCCAATACCCTCGATCTGGTGGGCGGCCCGAGCCTACGCTGGGATATCTTCGATCACGGCCGGATCACCAACAATGTGCGCGTACAGGACGCACGCCTGCAGCAATTGATCGTCATCTACCAGGACAGCGTGCGCCAGGCCGCACGCGAGGCCGACGATGCCGCGACCGGCCTGATCAAGTCGTTGGAACGCGACCGTATCCTCAGCGATGCCTCAGTGGCCGCCGACCGCTCGGTAACCTTGGCCAATGCCCAATACCTCGAAGGCTATTCGGATTTCCAGCGCGTACTTGATGCCCAGCGTGCCCTGTTTGCCCAGCAGGACTCCTACCTGATCAACCGCGGCAACGCCGTGAATAACCTGATCGCCCTGTACAAGGCTCTGGGCGGTGGCTGGTACAGCGACCAACCAATGATCGATAAGGCAACCCGCCAACAAATGCAGCAACGTACCGATTGGGGCGATCTGCTCGACGAACCGAAGGAAGGTACCCAATGACTGACAGCCCGCAAGCAGTCGACGAAAATGCCTCGACACCCGCGGCCGACCCGGCCAAAAAAGCGACCCGCTGGGTATTGTTGCTGATCATCCTGAGCCTGGTCTGGTACTTGTTCGCTGACCGCTACACGCCCTACACGCAGCAAGCCAGAGTGCAGGCCTTCATAGTGCCGGTGGCGGCTGAAGTGGCTGGCCGGGTGATCAAGGTACACGTACACAATAACCAGGACGTCAAAGCTGGCGAATTGCTGTTTGAAGTCAACCCGCAGCAGTACCAGATTGCCGTGGATCGCGCCCGCTCCGATCTTGAAACAACCCGTCGCCAGGTGGGCGCTAACACCGCCGGTATCGATTCCAAGCAAGCGTCCCTGCGAGCGGCCCAGGCCAATGAAGTCAAGGCTCGCCAGGACATCTCTCGGCTCGAACGCCTCTACCGCGAAGACCCGGGCACCATCTCTCTGCGGCGTCTGGAAATATCCCGCGCCACGTTGGCCGAATCCACCAGCCAGGTCGCCGCCGCCAAGGCTGAAGTGCAACGCGCGAAGGAGACACAGGGCGGTGGCGAAGAGGAAAACGCCCAGTTGCTGAGCGCCGCCAGTAACCTGCAAAAAGCCGAACTGGACCTGAGCAATACGCAGATCCGTGCCCGTTCGGCCGGCCTGATTACCGACCTGCGCACCGATGTCGGTCAGTTCGTCGCTGCCGGCGCGCCGGTGATGACCTTGATCGCCATCCACGATGTCTGGGTCAGCGCCGACATGACCGAAAATAACCTTGGCCAGGTCGGCCCCGGTACACCGGTGTCTATCGTTCTAGACTCCCTGCCCGGACGCATTTTCAAGGGCCATGTGCGCAGCGTCGGCTATGGCGTCGATATCGGCCAGAAAACCCAGCCTGGCGGCTTGCCGACGGTTGAGAACAGCCGCGACTGGCTACGTCCGGCCCAGCGCTTTCCGGTCATCATCGAATTCGAGCCCGGTGAGTTGACCGGCCCCGAGGGCATCCGTTCCGGCGGCCAGGCCGAGGTCATGGCGTTCCCCAACGAAACCAACCCGCTGAATTTGCTCGGGCGCATTTTCCTGCGTCTGATGAGCTGGCTGTCCTATGTCTATTGAGCGCTCGGCCCGCGTACAGCGGGCCCTGCGCCTGAGCTTCGGCACAGCGCTGTGCCTGGCGGCGAGTTTTGGCCTGGCCTTGCCCATCCCGTTTCTCTCGCCGATGCTGGCGCTGATGATGCTGGCAGCGATGAACCGACCGCTGCCGTTCAAGGCCAGCCTGGGTCTGGCCTTGATCGTGATGTTGACCACCGGCACCGGGTTGCTGTTGATTCCGCTGCTGCGCCACTACGCGTTCAGTGGCGTGATGATGGTCGGACTGTGTCTGTTCCTGGCCTTCAGTTATGGGCTGCGCGGCGGCAACTCGCTTGTGGCCACTTTCCTGGTGGTAGGCCTGACCTTGATCAGTTCGTCCGGGACCGCTGAATTCAGCCTGGCGCTGGAGGTCATAGTGGCCCTGGTCAAGGGGCTGTTCCTGGCAGTCACCTCATTGACCATCAGCCACTGGTTGTTTCCCGAGCCTGCCAGTGCCCCCGCGGCCAAACCCCCGCCGTCCTTATCGAATATCGAAACCGGCTGGCTGGCCCTGAGGGCCACACTGGTGGTGCTGCCGGCCTTTCTGCTGGCAATGATCGACCCGGCCAGCTACCTGCCGATCGTCATGAAAGCCGTGGGCCTGGGCCAGCAAACTTGCGCAACCAGCGCCCGTAGCGCCGGCCAGGAGTTGCTCGGGTCGACCTTGCTCGGCGGCCTGATGGCGATTCTTTTCTGGTGCGCGCTGAGCCTGTTCGTCAACCTGTGGATGTTTTTCCTGTGGATGCTGCTGTTCGGCCTGCTGGTAGCCAGAAGACTCTACGGCCTTAGCCCGACCCTGCAAAAGCCGGGGTTCTGGATCAACAGCCTGGCGACGCTGATCATTCTGCTCGGCCAATCGGTACAGGACAGCGCAGCAGGCAAGGATGTCTACACCGCCTTCGCCATCCGCATGGGCCTGTTCATCCTGGTGACGTTGTATGCCTGCGCCATGGTCTATCTGCTCGACACGCGACGGGAACGTCGCCAAGCCCTCAAGCCATCTCCTGAAGAAGGTCACTCCCTTTAGTGCCACTAAGAAAAAAGGCACAAGCAGGGTGATTACCGGTTCCTGCAAATTCCACGTCGTGTGGCGCAACCGCGATAAGCGCAAAAATGTGTGGGAGCCAACCTGCTGACGATGGACTCAAGTACAACGCGCTTAACCCGCTCACACGCATTATCGTTGACGACCATCGCCAGCAAGCTGGGGTCCCGCCCCGTGTACACCACCAAAACAAAAGGGAGGGCATCCATTGCCCTCCCTTTTGTTGTCCACGTTTGTGTAACAGTGTTGTTCAAACCCTCAAGAGGCCAGGATGAAGTCTGTGGCATTGATGGAGTTTGCGTCGTCCACACCTACCAAGCGGATGGAATTGGCTCCTCCGAAGCCGAGCAATGTATCCGCACCGAGATCGGTGATGGTGACGCTGGTGTTAAAGGTCGCAGCCGTGATGTTGAACCCGACGAAATTGAGCAGGTCCTGGCCTCCCAGTGGATTGGCATCGAAACCGGTGATCCGATCGTTGCCGAAGCCCGCTGCGAACACGAAGATATCGTCGCCACTGCTGGCAACCATCGTGTCGTTACCGGCACCGCCCGCAACGCTATCGTTGCCAATACCGCCATCGATGATGTCGTTGCCGAGACCACCCAACAATGTGTCGTTACCGCCATTGCCATTGAGAGTGTCACTGCCCACCCCGCCAGTGATGACGTTGTTCGCTGCGTTGCCACTGCCGACGAAGTTACCGACTCCGGTGAAAAGCAGATGCTCGGCATTAGCGCCCAATGTGTAACTGTTCAGCAAGGTCTGCACGGAATCCTCACCGTTACCCGCCAGTTCGATCAATGCGTCTGCAGCTGAATCGACAATGTAGGTATCGCTACCGACTCCACCTTCGAGCCGGTCAGCACCCGTACCACCGTCGATGACGTCGTTGCCGATGCCACCCAGCAATGTGTCGTTGCCGCCACCGCCGTTGAGAGTGTCATTACCCACCCCACCGGTCATGGTGTTATTCAACGCATTGCCGTTGCCGACGAAGTTGCCGAGTCCGAGGGAGAGCAGATGCTCGACATTTGCGCCCAGAGTGTAAATGGCCGTAGACGTCTGTACAGAATCCGCACCCTCACCCGTCACCTCTACCACCAGGTCCCCGAGCGTATCGACGCGGAAGGTATCGTTGCCAAGTCCACCGACCATCCGGTCATTACCCGCACCGCCAAAGAGGGCATCGTTGCCGCCACCACCGAGCAATGTGTCGTTGCCGTCGCCGCCGTTGAGGGTGTCGTTACCCACCCCACCGGTCATGACGTTGTTCAACACGTTGCCGTTGCCGACGAAGTTGCCGACGCCGGTGAAGAGCAGGTTCTCGACATTGGCAGCCAGTGTGTAGCTGGCCAGCGTTGTCTGCACCGAATCCGAGCCTTCACCCGCCACCTCGACCACCAGGTCACCGGCTGAATCGACGCGGAAGGTATCGTTGCCCAAGCCACCGACCATCGCGTCATTACCCGCGCCGCCAGTGAGGACGTCGTTACCGAGTCCACCCATCAGGGTGTCGTTGCCGTCACCGCCGTTGAGGGTGTCATTGCCCAGCCCACCGGTCATGACGTTATTCAACGCGTTGCCGTTGCCCACGAAGTTGCCGAGTCCGAGGGAGAGCAGATGCTCGATATTGGCGCCCAGTGTGAAGCTGGCCAGCGAGGTCTGTACGGAATCCTCACCCTCACCCGCCAACTCGATCAACACGTCCCCGGCTGAGTCGACGCGGAAGGTATCGTTGCCGACTCCCCCCAGCATCTGGTCATTACCCGCACCGCCATTGAGGAAATCGTTGCCGGCCTCACCGTTGATGAAGTCGTTGCCGTCCCCGCCGCTGAGATTGTCGTCACCGATGCCGCCAAACAACTGGTCGACTCCGCCCAGGCCAATAAGCGTATCGTTCCCGCCCAGGCCAAGCAGCACATCGCTACCTGCGGTGCCAACGAGGATGTTGGCCACAGCATCGCCCTGTTGCACCGCACCCAAGAGCAATACCACCGCCGTCGCCGCAGAGGTGACCGACTCCAGTGTGCCGAAGCCATCGGTATAGCGCGCGATCACCCGCAATTGCTGATTGATCTGCGCCGCACCAGGGGTGAAGGTCGCAGCAGTCGCGCCGGCGATATTGGTGAAAGTCGTGCCGCTACCTTGCTGCCATTGGTAGCTGAACGTGCCCAGCCCGTCCGGATCGGCAATCCCGGCCGTCAGCGCGGTCAGCACTTGGCCTTGAGTCGGTGTCGTATCGCTGACCAGCAACGCACCTGTCGGTGCATCGTTGACATTGGCCACCGGGTCCGAAGGGTCAGACGCAATGCTTTCGGCCACGCCGAAGTCATCCACGTAACTGACCACCACCCGTACCTGGTCGCCAACCTGAGCCTGTGTAAGGGTGAACGTGCTGGCTGTGGCACCAGCGATGTTGACGAAGTTTACCCCGTTGGTCGCCTGCCATTGGTAGGTGAACTGCGGATTGCTCAGGCCATCGATGTCGACGATGGTCGATGTATCAGCGGTCAATACCTGGTTCTGTATCAGAAGCCCGGTGACGGTCGGCCCTGCGGTCGGTGCGTTGTTCGCCGACGAGTCGACGATCTCCAGCGTACCTGCGCCATCCTGATACACCGCCCGCACGCGGATGTTCTGACCCGCGACATCGTCGGTCACCCGGAAGGTGGTGCCGAGCGCCCGCGATGCCTCGCCTGCGGCGACAACGGTGATGTCTTCATAGACACCCGAACCGGCAACGGTTTCGACCTGCCAGTAGTAAGCCATCGCACCGGTAACTGCGCCGGTTGGATTGGCCCCGCCTGCGTTGTCGAAATCGTGTATCGACCGATTGCTGACGCGCAGCAACTGACCGGTGACAAACGTGTCATCACGCAAACCGGTGGCGGCATCAAGAATCGCCAGACGACCCGACAGGTCGTTGTTCACGCCGCCGCCAGATCCGGTGACCTGTGACTGGTCAGCGAATTGCACACGCTCGATGCTCGTCAGTCGATCGACGCCATCACGCCCCGCCACCAGATCGGTGACGATGACGGCGTTGCCTTCGACAGTGACGCTGTACTCCGAGGCATTACCGGAATACACCGCAGTATCGAAGTTGTCAGTGCCGGTCAGAATCTCCCGCACGATGACCAACTGGCCGGGGTTGTAGGTACCGTTCAGCATAAGCGGCACCAACGGCTCCATGCTGTTGAACGTGGCGATTTCCGCGCCAGTGCCATCAGCGTTGGTCCGCACGCTGATGCGTACGTTCAGCCACTTGTCACCATCAATGATGTCGTCACCGCCGCGACCTTCGATAAGGTCGCTGCCGCTACCACCGAGGATGATGTTGCCGCCGTCGAAGGACGTCGCTCCGACTGGGAGCAGATCCGCCAGACCGTTGATCAGGCTGATGTTGGTCAGCACACTGCCGGTTGCGCCTGCGGTAGCCAACGCAGCGGCATCTACGCTATCCCCGCGCAGGAAGTCACCGTGCGCCGAGCCCGACAGACCTTCCATGATGTCGAAACGCACCAGCGCCGAAGCCCCCGAACCCGGTACCGGCGGTACATCGAAAAAGCGATCGCTGAAATCGACAGTCACGCCTTGGGCGAGCCCCTTGAAGGTCGCCCAGTCATAGCCCGAACCGCCGATATAGCGGTCACCAAAGCCGAGACTGCCGACCATGATGTCGTCGCCGCCTTCGCCGTTGAACTTATCGTTCTCGTTGCCGCCGACGAATACATCGTGACCGATGATCGGGTCGTTGCCGAGCGGATCGAAGTTGTCGCCAGGTGCACCGTCCGAAGTGCCCTTCTCGATCCAGTCATTGCCTTCGTTACCCATGTCCTGTTCGTTGGCTTTGCTGCCCAGGATGAAGTCGTTGCCCTGACCACCAATAGCCTCGGAGGCGTCCTCACCGGTCACGATGAAGTCATTGCCGAAGCCGCCAATGATCAGGTTGACGCCGTTACCACCATGCAGCACGTCGTTGCCGTCGCCACCCTGGACGTTATCGTCACCGCCTTTGTCGGTGATGATGTCGTCGCCGGCACCACCGCGCAGTTGGTCGTTGCCGTCACCGCCTTCGATGCGATCATTGCCCCCATCACCCCAGACCGTGTCATCGCCTTCACTGGCGATGAGGATGTCTGCGTTGTTGGTGCCACCCAACACGATGTGCTGGTCACCGGTGTACCGGATGTAGTTGGTATCCGCCCCCGCAGTCAGCGGGTTGTCGCGAAACACCACCTGCGCATTGTTCGGGCCTAGCGGATCGGCGGTGCCCAGGTCATCGTTGAATTGCTTGGTCCGGTCCACTTCCAGATAGTACCCGGGGTCCGAGAACACCAGGCCCGGCAAGTGCGTGGCCGAGGAGTTGGCCATGATCAGCTTGGCGAACGAGTTGCTTTCAAGTTCCGCATTCATCGACAGGCCAGAGGTACGCTCCAGATAGTAGAAGCGATCCGCGTCCTGCAGTTTCTCCATCTGGTTCTCGAACACGAAGTTGAACGTCGAGCCGAGCATGCCACCGAACGGGGTTTTCTGTTCGGCCAGGCCGCCGATCCAGAGGTCGATGGCATCGACGCCCGTGGTGGTGACATTTCTCAGGTCGTCGGCAGTGCCAACCACCCCATCCCTGCCGGGCAGCGTCACGTTGGCATAGATCCCGGTGCTGTTGAGGAAGGCCAGGCGGTCAGCTGGTGAACCAGCACCACCGAGTACCAGGGCCAAGGCTGCATCGCGCTTGTCTTCCAGCGTGGTCGCCAGCGCGATCGTGCTATGCGTGCCATAGGCCGCGATGAAGTTGATCAACGACTCCGGATGTTTGAGGTGCTGCACCAAGTCGACCCAGCTGTTGTAGGGCTTGAGTTGGGTATCGCCGGTTTGGCTGTAAACGTCGCGGCGGAAAGCATTGAGCGACGGTATCCCGACGTCGCGGCCGCGGGCGATGTTGATCGCCGCCAGGTCGAGCGGCAGGCCAAGCAGGTTGTTACGCACCGCCTCGGTGACGAACTCGTCGATTTCGTTACCGGCCTGGCGAGTCACCCCACGGATGATTGCACTGGTCGCATCCTCTGGCGTCAGGCCACTGGCGGCATACGCCAGCGGATTGAGGAACGCCGCGATCAAGCCCAGTTGCTGATCAGGATTCGCGCTGTTCGGATCGCCAACCACATTGTAATTGGCGTCAAAACGATCGACGGTCTCGGTCAGCATTGAGTGGCCGAAGCGATACACCACGTGGGCGAACTCGGCGACGATCGAAGGATCCAGGTCGACGTCATAGACCTGGGTCGGTGCGAAGAACAGGTCGACGTTGGGCTGGATAGTCCGCGCAAATTCCTCGAACACCAGGTGCTGATACTGCATCTCCGTACCGAACTTGGCAGCCTGAAACAAGCGCTCGCCATTCCACACCAGCGCATTGATCTCAGCCTGGCTAACTGGCAACGCGGTCACCGGATTGAGCAGCCACTCATTGAGGAAGGCCACGTCACCCGAATCGAGCACAGTGTCCTTGGTCTGTGCGACCAGTCGATTGTGCTCGGAGTGGAAGATCGCATGCACCGCGGTCAGGCCGATGTTCTCGTTGACCCTGCCGTCGCCAGCGATGTAGTGAGCGTCGAGCAGTTCGTTGTCATAGGTCAGGTTGTTGCCGCCAGGGCCAACTGGCTGCCCATTGCCTACCAGAGCATCACTATCGGCCTGCAGAACCCCGCCGACGACTACCGGCACGGCGTTGTGGGCGATGTCGTTGAGGAACGCATGGCTGGTGCGCACCGCATTCGTGAGGTTTACCGGATTGGCCGGGTCGCCTTCGACAAGGGTAGTGACGTCGTCGGCGGTGCCGGGAAGACCGTCCGCCCCGTTATTGAGCCGAATGACAACCTGCGGGAAGCCGTTTGGCCCCTTGATGAAGTTGCCATAGGCGTCAGTCGCCAGCAGCGGACCGCTGTCGATGTCGGCATCGGTGAGATTGATGCCAAGAATGTCACGGGCCTGAGCCTTGACCACTTTCCAGGTCGCCATGCCACCGATTTCGCTGTCGTCTCCCGTACCAAAAATGCCATCCGCCCCCAGGTCACGGTTAGTGATCAGATTGCCGGTCGCTACGGGGCCGTTGGCGGTAAGTACATAACCGCGCAGGAACACCTGGTGCGACGGGTGCGAGCTATAGGTCTGGTTTTGGTCCACGAACGGCGTGGTGGTGTTGGTATGCTCATGGATGTCATCGGCATTGCCGAGAATGCCATCCGGCCCTGGCTGGTTGGTCGCGCGGGTCAGCACCATGAAATTGGCGTTGCCGCCTGGCACGAACAACGGATCATCCGGTTGCAGCGGGATGAATATGGTCCCCGAACCGCCTTTGCTGACCAGGTCCAGACCATGATCGAAGAACTGCCCGAAGAAGGTCATCCAGCCGTTGAACGGCGCGGATAACCCCGCATCCGCCGCGGTGTTCTCGAACAGGTACACGTCGCGGTCGTCGGCAGTGCCGAACCGACCATCCAGGCCGGGGCTGGCGACAACTTGTACGCCATCCTTGAGCACGTCGTCGTTACCCACCGCGCCGAAGTTGAGCACACCGTCCGCACCCGCGTTGTGAGCGGCGGCATAAGCCGCCGGGTTGTTCGACGTCTGGTCGACGAGCAGGTTACTGATGGCGCGCGGCTGCGAGTCAAACACAGAGCCGCTGGTCTGCTGATACGACGATCCCGGGATGGCTGGCGAGCCGGGGCCGAAGAATCCGGCAGGAACCCCTTGCGCTGTATTGAAGACCGGATCGGTCAAGCGCGGGAAGGTGTGATCGGCAGCACCGAAACCGGTGTTGTTGGTGCCGTTGAGGTTCAGCAGGTTGTTGTTAGACCCATCGACCGCACGCAGGCCCAACGGTGCGCGGATATTCGGGATCAGCGAGAGGATGCTCTGGCCAGCTGCATCAGCCTCGGCAATCCTGATCTGGTCAAGGATGAAGTTGAGGTCGGAGCGGACCATGTGCAGGCCCGCGCCACCCTCGGTGGCATCGACGACCGGTGTCTGCACTGTCGGCACAACCGGTGCGCCGTCAGCCACTATGCCAGTCGGTTGCGAGAACACGATTTCAGTCGTGCCATGACCATCCTGGTAGATCGCCTTGACCCGCAACGACAGCCCGGCGAGGTCAGGAGAGACCTTGAACGAAGTGCCGTCGGCGCTCTGGAACGCCAGGTCGCCGGCTGGTAACAGGATGATGTCCTCGAATACGCCGGTGCCTGGAGTTGCCTCGAACTGCCAATAGTAGGACACCGATGAGTTATTTAGCGTGCCCAGCGGATTACCCGCCGCGATGTTGTCGGCATCGCGCAATGCGGCCACGTTGACGGTCAGCGTGTCGCCCACCCTGATCGGCCCGCCGTTTCCATCGGTGATGGCCGGCCTGCCAACCGGTTCGGCATTGAGCCCCGGCACCAGCACTTGCTGGTTATCGGCAAACTGCAGGCGTTCGATATGCAGCAGCGTATCGGTGCCGTCGCGACCCGCTACGGAATCGGTCACCGTCCAGACATCGTCTGTCACATCGAGCGTGCCGCGGGTGTCACGATTAACCGTGTACTCGTCCTCGACCCCGGAGAAAATGGCGGTGTCGAAGGCCTCCCCGCCCGTCGAGGTGCCGGGCAGGATCTCCCGCACGGCCTTGAGCTGACCAGGGTTATAGGTGCCGTTCAGCATGAACGGGATCATATCGACCATGCTGTCGAAGCTGGCAACCTCTGGACCGGTATGGTTGACGTCGCCAGGGGCATAAACGGCAATCCTGACGTTGATCCATTTGTCGCCATCGATCAGGTCATCGCCACCACGACCCTCGATCAGGTCGCTGCCATTGCCGCCGAGGATAATGTTGCCCGTAGCAAAGCCAGTGGTCGGCAATCCTGCATCGGCGAGAAACTGAGCCAGTCCGCGGATCAACGCCACGTTGGTCAACGCACTGCCCGTGGCACCGCCGTGGTTGATGATAGTGTCCGCATCAACGTCATCGCCCCTGAGCACATCGCCAAAGCTCGAACCGGACAAACCTTCGACCTCGGCAAAACGGTCGAGAATCGAGGCCGGCGAAGCGCCGACCGGGTTGAACACTCCGGTGTTCTGGTTTGGCGCATTACCGTGTGGCTGCGCCAGCGCGGCCAGGCTCAGGTCAGCCGTGATGCCGAATTTGTCATTTTTGTAGGTCACCCAGTCGAAACCGGACATGCCGTCCATCTTGTCCTGGGCATCGCTGCCGACAAAGATGTCATCGCCACCCTCGCCGATCATTTCGTCGAAGCCCCCACCGCCGACAAAGATGTCGTTGCCGATCGTATCGTCAGTGAGCAATGGCGCAGCGTTGTCGCCAGGCGCACCGTCCTGGGTGCCCTTCTCGATCCAGTCATCACCTTCGTTGCCGGTAGGTGGCAGGTTGGTCTTGGCACCGAGGATGAAGTCGTCACCCTGGCCGCCGAAGGTCGTCGTGATGTCTTCGGTGGTAATGATGAAATCCTGGCCATTGCCACCCAGGATCAGGTTGCCTAGACCAAGCATGCTGCCGGCCACGATCACGTCGTTACCGTCATTGCCCTCCAGACGGTTATCGCCGAACGAGTCGGTAATGATGTCATCGCCCGCGCCACCCAGGACCGCATCGTTCCCTGCTCCGCCTTCCAGGCGGTCATTGCCGGCGTCGCCGTAAAGGGTGTCATCGCCTTCACCGGAAATGATGACGTCATTGCCGGCGGTACCGCCCAGGACGACATGGTCTTCACCGGTGTACTGCAGGTAATTGGTGTCTGGCCCCGCGGTTTCGGGGTTGTCGCGAATGACCAGCGGCACGACTTCCACGCCGTTGATCATGATGCCGCCCGTTGGATCGGCTCTACCGCCGACGCCAAGACCGGTGAACTGATTGGCCTGATTCACTTCGAGGGTGAACGTCGGCGTCAGGAACACGGTGTTCGACAGGTGGGTGATATCGCTGTTGAGCATCATCAGTTTGGCAAAAGAGTTGTTCTCAAGCTCAGTGCCGAAGTTCAGACCAGCGGTACGTGACAGGTAATAGAAGCGATCGCCGTTCTGCAATGCCTCCATCTGGGTTTCAAACACGAAGTTGAAGGTCGAGCCGAGCATGCCGCCGAACGGCATCTTTTCCTCCGCAAGGCCACCTACCCAGAAGTCGATGTCGTCCAGACCCGTGATCGTCACGCCCGATTGCGCTACGTTGGCCCAGGCACCGGTGCTGTTAAGGAAGTCCAGGCGGTCAGCCGGCGAACCGGTACCACCGAATACCAGCGCGAAGGCTGCAGCGCGTTTTTCTGCCAGTGTGTCTGCCCCGGTAATCGAGTCATGCGTGCCATAAGCAGCGATGAAGTTGACCAGCGACTCGGGGTGTTTGAGGCTGTCTGCCAGGTCAGCCCAGCTGATGTACGGCTTGAGTTGGCTGTCGCCGGTCGATGCGTAGAATTCCCGGCGCGCCTCATTCAAAGTGGGGATGCCGGTATCGCGACCACGTGCCAGGTTCAGCGCCGGTAAATCGAGCGGCAGACCGAGCAGGTTGTTACGCAACGCTTCGGTGACAAACTCATCAATTTCGTTGCCGAGCTGGCGGGTCACACCGCGAATGATTGCCCCTGCCGCCTGGTCCGCAGTCACGCCGCTGCCGGCGAACGCCAGCGGGTTGAGGAAGGCCGCGATAAGACCCATTTGCGAGTCCGGGTTGGCCGGATTAGTGAGGAGCGGATTGAACGCCGGATCGAAGCGATCGACGGTCTCGGTCAACATCGAGTGACCGAAGCGGTACACCACGTGGGCGAACTCGGCCAGGATTGCAGGGTTGATCGAGGTGTCATAGCCGTTGGGTGCAAGGAATTCGTCGATCTGTGGTTGAACGGTCCGCCCGAACTCCTCGAACACCAGGTGCTGGTACTGCATCTCGGTGCCGAACTTGGCGGCCTGGAACAGGCGTTCGCCGTCCCACACCAACGCCGCGATACCGGCAGGTGTAGTCGGAATGACGGCCACGTCGTCGACCAGCCACTCATTGAGGAAGGCCAGATCGCCGGAAGCGAGGATGGTGTCCTTGGATTGCTGGACCAGCCGGTTGTGCTCAGAGTGGAACACATGGTGCACGGTGGTCAGGCCGATGTTCTCGTTGACCCGTCCGTCACCGGCAATGTAGTGAGCGTCGAGCAGCTCGTTGTCATAGGTCAGGTTGTTGCCGCTAGGGCCAGTTAACTGCCCATTGCCTGTCAGGGCGTCACCATCGGCCTGCAGAACCCCGCCGATGACGACTGGTTCGGCATTGTGGGCGATGTCGTCGAGGAACGCATGCCCGGTGCTCACGGCGTTGGTCAGACTGATGGGAGCAGCCCGGTTGCCTTCGACAAGGAAGTCATCATCTGTGCCTGCAATACCGTCAGCCCCCTTCATCACCACCTGCGGCATGCCGTTCGGCCCGCGGATGAAGTTGCCATACGCATCGGTTGCCAGCATTGGCACGTTGTGTACATCGGCGTCGGTCAGGTTGATGCCCAGAATGTCACGCGCCTGAGCCTTGACCACTGCCCAGGTCGCCATACCATCACCAGCGCCATCATCGGCAGTGCCAAATATGCCATCGCCACCCAGATCACGATTGGTAATCAAACGCCCGGTTGCAATAGGGTCACCTGCCGCGTTGAGGACGTACTCGCGCAGGAACACCTGGTGCGACGGGTGCGAGCTGTAGGTTTGGCTCTGGTCTACGAAGGGCGACGTGGTGTTGGTCTGGCCATCATCGGCAGTGCCGACTAAACCGTCCGCGCCGGCAGTACGCACGGCACGTGACAGCACCATGAAGTTGGTCGGGCTGTTCGGATTGAACAACGGATCGTCTGGCTGCAGCGGAATAAATACGAAGTCGTTACTGCTCTTGGTCACCAGGTCGAGACCGTGGTCGAAGAACTGGCCGAAGAAGGTCATCCACGAGTTGAAGCCGGCGGTCAGGCCGGCGTCTGCTGACTCGTTGGGCATGAAGAACACGTCCTTGTCATCGGCCGTGCCGAAGACCCCATCCAGACCGGGGCTGGCGACTATCTGTACGCCATCTTTGAGTACGTCGTCATTACCCGCACCCACCACGCCGAAGTTGAGCACACCGTCCAGTCCCGGGTCGAAAGCCGCAGCATAGGCCGCCGGGTTGTTGGCGGTCTGGTCGACGACGAGGTTACTGATGATCCGTGGCTGCGCGTCGGTCACACTTCCTGTCCCGGCATACGCCGCTTGATAGGCAGGATCAAGCAGCCGCACGAAGGAATTGTCCGCGGCGCCGAACTCGCTTTGCCCGGCTACCAGGTTGTTGAAGCTGCCATCGACGGTGCGCAAACCGAATGGCACCTGACTGTTAGGAAGCAAATCAGTGAGAGCGGCGCCGTCGGCATGCGCTTCTGCGATAAAGATTTGCTTGAGGATGAACTCCAGGTCCGACTTGTTGAAATTGGCCATTTTGGATTGCCCTCGATCTGTCTGGGAAAAGCACGGGACGAGAAAGTCCTCCCGCGCCAAGTCAAGTGCTGGCTTGTGCAGTTTGTTGGTTTTGTTTTTTAGCGAGAGCTGGCGCTACCCGAGACCCGGGATATCCGCCTGAAATTCGCGATATGAATGGCTCGCCGGGCGATCAGGCGGAGCGAATTCGGGCCCGGGGCGGGCCATGGAATCTGGAAGTGAAGGCGAATGTCCTGGACAGCCCATTCCCTCTGATAAAGCACGCAATGATCGACATAGCTCTGCTCCTCTCAGGAAAATCACCGCGTCTTGCGCTGCCAAATCGCTGGCAGGCTTCAGACAGGCAGCCCTCCCGATAACTAAGACTAAAGTTCCATAGCAATCCTTTGTCAATATTACGTCATGAAAACAGACGACTGGTGATTTGCAATTACAACTACCTGTTTTTAAAGGACATATAGGCAGTTGAGCGCAGCTATAGAGCGAAATGTTATTTCAGAGTGTTACGCAGCCACCTACGCTGCTCCATAAGGGAGCAACGCAGAGATTTCGGAAAGACTCGCCATCCATAGAGCGACCAGCCTGCGTGTCCAAAAGCGGTTCCAGGGACTACATTTGCTATTAGCTGTTGCGCCACCAGGGCAACCGCTTTTCGAAGTGGGAGGATCAAAATGCCCAAGCAGTCGAGCATCCGTTCCGAACTGTCCGACGCTCTCTTTCGCATGCGCCGCAGTTTTTACTTGTTGGCAGGGTTCAGCGGCGTGATAAACGTCATGATGTTGACGCCAGCCATTTATATGCTGCAGGTCTATGATCGAGCCTTGGTCAGTCGCAACGTCACGACGCTGACGATGTTGACCGTGCTGGTGGTAGGTCTGTTCTTGCTGATGTCCACCCTGGAAATGATCCGCACCCGCGTGCTGATCAGGGTTGGCAACTGCCTCGATATGGACCTCAACCGACGCATTTTCAATGCTGCGTTCGAGCGCAATTTGAGCCGCGCCGGGGGTAATCCGGCTCAGGCCCTGCAAGATCTCTCCCAGGTTCGTCAGTTCGTCACCGGCAATTCCCTGTTCGCTTTCTTCGATGCACCGTGGACGCCGATCTACCTGCTGGTCGCCTACCTGATCCACCCAATACTTGGATTGCTCACGCTGATCGGCTCGCTGATTCTGATGGGCCTGGCTTATCTGACTGAAAAGGCGACGCAAAAGCCCTTGGCCGAAGCCAATCAGGCCGCCATGTCCTCTGCCCAATATGCCAACAACAATCTGCGCAATGCCGAGGTCATTGAGGCCATGGGCATGCTGCCATCGATCAGCAAGCGCTGGTTCCAAAGCCATTTGCGCATTCTGGAAATGCAGACCCTGGCCTCCGACCGCGCGGCCTTGATCAGCAGCACTGGACGCTTCGTACGCATCACCTTGCAGTCGCTTATCCTCGGCGCCGGCGCGCTGCTGGCGATCGAAGGCAAGATCACCCCCGGGATGATGATTGCCTGCTCGATCCTCACCGGGCGCGCACTGGGCCCGGTGGAACAGGTCATCGCCTCGTGGAAGCAACTGCTCGGCTGCCGTTCGGCCTGGGGCCGGCTCAACGAGATGCTCCACGACTTTCCGCGCCGGCCACCGAGCATGTCGCTGCAGCGGCCACAGGGGATGCTGGCGGTGGAGAATGTGTATGCCGGAGCCCCAGGTACCAACAACACGATTCTACGCGGCGTGGGCTTCAGCCTTGTCCCCGGCGAAAGCCTTGGCATCATCGGTCCGTCCGCTTCGGGAAAATCCACCCTCGCCCGCCTGCTGGTTGGCGTCTGGCCGGCACAGGCCGGCAAAGTGCGCCTGGACGGCGCGGATATATTCACCTGGAACAAGGGTGAACTTGGACCTTGGCTCGGCTACCTGCCACAGGATGTGGAGCTATTCGAAGGCAACATTGCCGACAATATTGCGCGCTTTGGCGAGGTGGACAGCGAAGCTGTTATTCGCGCCGCCAAGATCACTGGAGTGCACGAGATGATCCTGCGTTTCCCGCAGGGTTATGACACCCGTCTTGGCACCGATGGCAGCCCGCTTTCCGGTGGCCAGAAGCAACGCATTGCCTTGGCTCGCGCCTTGTATGGCGAACCCAACCTGATCGTGCTGGATGAGCCAAACGCCAACCTCGACGACGTCGGCGAAAAGGCCTTGGTCGATGCACTGGCCGAACTCAAGGGCCGTGGCGCCACCGTCATTCTGATTTCCCACCGTCCCAACGTACTCTGCGCCGTCGATAAGGTACTGATGCTGCGCGACGGTGGTGTGCAGATGCTCGGTACTCGCGATGAAGTATTCGCAGCGCTGCGCAAGGCCAGTGTCATGCCGGCAGGCGCATCGACCCCGCTGACCTCCGTCAAAGCACGGGAGTGACCGATCATGCAACTGAGCCAACACACCGAAATGATTCCAGCCGATCCCCGCAGCGTCGTCGATCTGGACGTCGGTAAACCTGCGCGGTGGGGCATATGGCTGGTGATCGCTGGCTTTGGCGGCTTCCTCCTGTGGTCCTGGCTCGCGCCGCTGGATGCCGGCGTGGTAGCGACAGGCACGGTCAAAGTCACCAGCAATCGCAAAGCCGTGCAGCATCTGAGCGGCGGCACCGTGGAAGCCATACTCGTTCGCGAAGGCGATATAGTGAAAAAAGGCCAGGAGGTGGTGCGCCTCGACTCGTTGCGTGCCGTTTCCGAACAGGGTGCGCTCAGCGCCCAGTACATCGTCAGCAAGACGGTGGAAAACCGCCTGGAAGCGGAACGTGACGGCCGCGCCGTAGTGAACTTCGATCCCGAGTTGCTCAAGCGCTACAAGGATGACTACCGCCTTGTGGCCGCCATGGACCTGCAGCAGCGTCTGCTGGACACCCGGCGCGCCGGGCTCGCTGGCGAAATCAGCATCCTGGAGGAAACCCTGGCAGCGTCGGCGATACAGCTCAAGGGCTTGCAGCAGGTCTATAGTGCCCGCTCCTCGCAGATCAGTTTCCTCAACCAGGAACTGCAAGGCACCCGCGTGCTGTCAGCCGAAGGCTACGTGCCGCGAAACCGTCTGCTTGAGCTGGAACGCAGTAACGCCGACCTCTCCGCCGGCCAGGCCGAGAACCTCAACAACATCGCCCGCGTGCGTAGCCAGACCACTGAAATCAAACTGCGCATCTTGCAGCGCCAGCACGATTACCTGAAGGAGGTCGAATCGCAACTGACCGAGACCGCCAAGGAAAACACCACCCTGGCGGATCGCTTGCGCGCACTGGATTATGAAGTGACCCACACCGTTATTCGGTCGCCAATCGATGGCATGGTCCAAGGCCTGAGCATTGCCACCGTCGGCGGGGTCATTCAGCCCGGCTTCAAGATCATGGAAATCGTTCCGGTCAACGAACCTTTGCAGGTCGACGCGATGATTCCCGTGCAGGCCATCGACAAAATGTTCCCCGGCCTGCCCGTGGACATTTCCTTCCCGGCCTTCAACCATGCCAAGACGCCAAACATCCCCGGCCGCGTGAAGACCATCTCCGCCGACCGTCTGATGGACGAGGAAAGCAAGCAACCGTTCTATCTGGCCCAGGTGGAAGTAACGCCCGAAGGGATGAGCCTGCTTGGCAGCAACCACATTCGCCCCGGCATGCCCGCCAGCGTCACCATCAAGACCGGCGAACGCAACATGATGAGCTATCTTCTTAAACCAATGCTCGAACGTGTGGACAGCTCATTCAAGGAACAATGAAATGGACCGTCATTGCCTGCTCTACTGCCTGCTAGGGCTGGCCCTGCCGGCCAGCGCCATGGACCTCAAACAAGCCTGGGATCTGTTGCAGTACCAAGGCCCGATCTACCAGGCCGCCGTGCATGAAAAAGAAGCCGGCCAGGAAAACCGCGCCATTGGCAAGGCCGGCCTGCTACCGCAGATCAATGCCTCGGCCTACGACAACAAGGTCAATGGCTCCCAACGCCAGAGCGGCATCGAGAGAGATCTCGACTACGACTCCAAGGGCGCCAACCTGCGCCTGCGCCAGCCACTGTTCAACAAGCAGAAGATGGCCGAGTACCGTCAGGGTCAGCAACGTGCCGACTACAGCAGCGCGGTATTCGATGCCAAGAGCCAGGATTCCGCAGTGCGCCTGGCCGAAAGCTATTTCGACGTGCTCCTGGCCAGCGAAACCATCGTCCTGGCCAAGTCCAAATTGAGTGCTTTCGATGAGCAACTCGCCTCGGCGAAACGGCGCATGGAGCTGGGGGCCGGCACCGTAACCGACATTGACGAGTCCGCCGCTCGCCGCGACCTCGCCGAAGCCGAGCTGATCGAAGCACAAGACAACCTGGTCAACGCCCGCCGCAAACTTGAGGAATATATCGGTGAAACCCCGGAATCGCTGACCACCTTGCGCCCGGACTTCGAGACACCACCGCTGATACCGAGCAACCTGCAAGACTGGTTGGTCAAAGCCCAGGTCGATAGCCCGCTGATCCATGCGCGCCGTTACAGCCGCGACCTCGCCGAAGAAGAAGTGAATCGTGCCAGGGCCGGCCACTGGCCAACACTGGATTTCATCGCCGGCTACACCGCCGGTGAGAGTCAATCACTCTCCGAATTGAATCAACGCAACCACTACGGCTCAATCGGGCTGGAGGTCAATGTCCCACTGTTCGCCGGGGGCGGCGTCAGCGCGTTGACACGTCAGGCCAGCGCCAATAGCGATAAGGCCCTGAACGAACTCGACGCCGCACGACAGGAAGTCATCACCGGAACCACCCGTGAGTATCAAGGCATACAGAGCGGAGCCAAACGTATTCGCGCATTGGAGAAGGCCGTAGCGTCCAACGAGCGCTCACTGCTTTCGACACGCAAGGGCTTCAAGGAAGGCGGCACCAGCACCAACTCGGACGTGCTCAATGCCGAAGAGCTGCTCTTCGTTGCGCGCCACGATCTGTTCGATGCCAAGTTGCGTTATTTGATGTCGCGCCTGCGCCTGGCGTCTTCGGTGGGCAGCCTGGGTGACGACGATATCGACCAGATCAACAACTACCTCGGCCCGGAACTGCTGGTCACCAATTGATGCTCAGCTGCAGGCCGTTCGAGCCAGATGATGGTTGAACGGGTCGCGGAGGGGATGGCTGTACAGGAATGATATGGGAAAAGCATGACGAGGCGATGTTGTCGCCCCGTCATGTTGCGTTGAGCTAACGGTCTTGAATAACTTTCAAGGACCATGCAGCTCAACCACCTGTGGATAACTTATTCCACAGTGACCGACTTCGCCAGGTTGCGCGGCTGGTCTACGTCGGTGCCCTTCAGCACAGCGACATAATACGAAAGCAGCTGCAACGGGATGGTGTAGAGGATCGGCGACAGGATGTCGTGGATGTGCGGCATGTGGATAACATGCGTGCCTTCGCCGTTGGTCATGCCAGCCTGTTCGTCAGCGAAGACGATCAGCTCACCACCGCGGGCGCGGACTTCCTGAAGGTTGGACTTCAGTTTCTCCAGCAACTCGTTGTTCGGCGCTACGGTAACCACCGGCATGTCGTTATCCACAAGCGCCAGCGGGCCGTGTTTCAGCTCACCCGCCGGGTACGCTTCGGCGTGGATGTAGGAGATTTCCTTGAGCTTGAGTGCCCCTTCCATCGCCACCGGGAACTGCGCGCCACGACCGAGGAACAGGGTGTGGTTTTTCTCGGCGAACAGCTCGGCGATTTTTTCCACAGTGCTGTCCATGGCCAGCGCTTCGCCCAGGCGAGTCGGCAAGCGACGCAGCTCTTCGACCAGAGTAGCCTCGACGTCTTTGCCCAAAGTGCCACGAACCTGGCCCAGGGACAGCGTCAGCAGCAGCAAGCCGACCAACTGGGTAGTAAAGGCCTTGGTCGAGGCCACGCCAATTTCACGACCAGCCTGGGTCAACAGGGTCAGGTCGGACTCGCGCACCAGCGAGCTGATGCCGACGTTGCAGATCGCCAGGCTGGCGAGGAAACCCAGTTCCTTGGCATTGCGCAGGGCGGCCAGGGTGTCGGCGGTTTCGCCCGACTGAGAGATGGTGACGAACAGCGTATCAGGCTGGACCACGACTTTGCGGTAGCGGAACTCACTGGCGACTTCGACCTGGCAAGGAATGCCGGCCAGCTCTTCGAGCCAGTAACGGGCGACCATGCCGGCGTGATAGCTGGTACCGCACGCCACGATCTGTACGTTGCGCACTTTCGCGAACAGCTCGGCAGCCTGCGGACCGAACGCCTGCACCAAAACCTGGTTCTGGCTCAAACGACCTTCCAGGGTGCGTTGCACCACGGCCGGTTGCTCGTGGATTTCCTTGAGCATGTAGTGGCGGAATTCGCCTTTGTCGGCGGCTTCGGCACCGTCGCTGTATTGCACCGTCTGGCGCTCGACCGCTTGGCCGTTCACATCCCAGATCTGCACGCTGTCACGACGGATTTCGGCGATGTCGCCTTCTTCCAGGTACATGAAGCGGTCGGTAACCTGACGCAGGGCCAACTGGTCGGATGCCAGGAAGTTTTCACCCAGGCCCAGGCCGATTACCAGTGGGCTGCCGCTACGGGCAGCGACGAGGCGGTCTGGTTGCTTGGCGCTGATAACGGACAGACCGTAAGCACCGTGCAGCTCCTTCACTGTTGCCTTGAGGGCAACGGTCAGGTCGTGCAGGTCCTTGAGTTTGTGGTTCAGCAGGTGAGCGATGACTTCGGTGTCGGTGTCAGAGGTGAACACATAGCCCAAAGCCTTGAGCTGCTCACGCAGGGCTTCGTGGTTTTCGATGATGCCGTTGTGCACCACCGCCAGATCACCGGAGAAATGCGGGTGCGCGTTGCGCTCGCACGGCGCGCCGTGGGTAGCCCAGCGGGTGTGGGCGATACCCAGGCGGCCAACCAGCGGCTCTTCGGCCAGTGCCTGTTCCAGTTCGCTGACCTTGCCCGGACGACGCAGGCGTTCGAGTTTTTCGTCATTGGTGTAGACCGCCACGCCCGCGCTGTCATACCCACGGTATTCCAGACGCTTCAAGCCTTCGACCAGGATGGCAGTGATATTACGTTCCGCAACTGCACCGACAATTCCGCACATGCTATTTCTCCTGACTGACTGCCGCGCAAATCAAAGTGATACCGCGGGCCTGAATCTGATCCCGTGCCTCCAGCGGCAGGCGATCATCGGTAATAAGGGTATGGACACTGCTCCAGGGCAGCTCCAGGTTAGGAATCTTGCGGCCGATTTTGTCGGCCTCCACCATTACAACGACTTCGCGGGCGACTTCGGCCATGACCCGGCTCAAGCCCAACAATTCATTGAAGGTGGTCGTACCGCGAACCAGATCGATGCCATCGGCTCCGATGAACAACTGATCGAAGTCGTAGGAACGCAGGACCTGCTCAGCTACCTGCCCCTGAAAGGACTCGGAATGCGGGTCCCATGTGCCGCCGGTCATCAATAGCACCGGTTCATGCTCGAGTTCGCTCAAGGCATTGGCGACATGCAGGGAGTTGGTCATCACCACCAGACCCGGCTGCTGGCCGAGTTGCGGAATCATCGCCGCTGTCGTGCTGCCACTGTCGATAATGATCCGGGCATGCTCGCGAATCCGTGTAACGGCGGCGCGGGCAATGGCTTGTTTGTACCTGGAAACCGGCTGACCGACTTCGGCCACCAGCTCTTGAGGCATGGTGACAGCGCCGCCGTAACGACGTAGCAGCAAACCGTGGCTTTCGAGTGCCGCCAGATCCTTGCGAATCGTAACTTCCGAGGTTTCGAAACGCTTGGCCAGCGCATCCACACTGACTTCGCCCTGCTCATTGAGCAAGGCGAGAATGTTGTGACGGCGTTGTGGCGTGTTGCGCTTCGACATGTTCGATTAAGTTTCGATTCGAAAGATAACGGAAGCAATCAAAACCTATCGGCGAAACTTCGTCAAGCGTGAGCCGATAAAAAGGCGCTGTGGATAACTGTAGGAGCCGGCTTGCTGGCGATTCTGGCGACACGGTGTATCTGATGCACCGAAATCGCCGGCAAGCCAGTTCCTACAGATTCTGTGGATAACTCAGACTTTCTTGATCTTAACCGGACGCTTCCAGCCATCGATGTTCTTCTGACGGCCACGCCCGATGGCCAACTGGGATTTATCCACAGTCGAAGTGATGGTCGAACCCGCCGCCGTGGTTGCACCGTCGAGGATATCCACAGGTGCCACCAACGAGTTATTGGAACCGATGAACACGTCTTCGCCCAGCACGGTTTTCCACTTGTTGGCACCGTCGTAATTGCAGGTGATGGTACCGGCGCCGATGTTGGTCCGCGCGCCGACCTCGGCGTCGCCCAAGTAAGTCAGGTGACCAGCCTTGGCGCCTTCACCCAGATGAGCATTCTTCAATTCAACGAAGTTACCCACATGGGCACGCGCTTCCAGCACGGAGCCTGGACGCAAGCGTGCAAAAGGACCGGCATCGCTACCTTCGCCCATAATCGCGCCTTCGATATGGCTGTTGGCCTTGATCTGTACGCCTTTGCGCAGGGTACTGTCCTTGATCACGCAGTTCGGACCAATCACCACATCGTCTTCGATGACGACTTTGCCTTCGAGGATCACGTTGATATCGATCAGCACATCGCGGCCTACGGTCACTTCGCCGCGAACGTCGAAACGTGCCGGGTCGCGCAGCGTCACACCCTGGGCCATCAAGCGGCGACCGGCACGCAGTTGGTAGTGCCGCTCCAGTTCGGAAAGCTGCTTGCGGTCGTTGGCGCCCTGCACTTCCATGGCGTCGTGAGGTTGCTCAGTGGCAACGACCAGACCATCACTGACCGCCATGGCGATCACGTCGGTGAGGTAGTACTCGCCTTGAGCATTGTTATTGGACAGTCGGCTCATCCAGTCGCCGAGACGAGCGAAAGGCAATGCCAGGATGCCGGTATTGCCTTCGGTGATCTGGCGTTGGGCTTCATCGGCGTCTTTCTGCTCGACGATGGCGGTTACCTTGCCGGCGCCATCACGAACGATGCGACCGTACCCGGTCGGGTCATCCAGTTCGACAGTCAGTAGACCCAATTGCTGCGGACCGACCTGCTTGAGCAGACGTTGCAGGGTTTCGACTTCAATCAACGGCACGTCGCCGTACAGGACCAGCACCGTATCGGACTTGATGAACGGCACTGCCTGGGCAACCGCGTGGCCAGTACCCAGTTGTTTGTCCTGCAGGACGAAATTCAGGTCATCTGCCGCCAGGCGTTCACGCACGGCATCGGCGCCATGGCCAATCACCACATGAATGCGTTGTGGATCAAGTTGACGGGCGCTGTGGATAACATGGCCAAGCATCGAGTTGCCGGCAATCGGATGCAGGACTTTCGGCAACGCCGAGCGCATACGCGTGCCTTGGCCAGCAGCGAGGATAACGATTTCAAGAGACATGACTGGCTACCAATCCTGGGTGGTCAGCGGCTGCGACCGGGTTTAAAAAACGGAAAAGAAAAAAGGGTAGCCGAGGCTACCCTTTTTAATCAATCACACAACAAGCGCTGCCTTAATGGCCGAACTTCTTGCGGATCTGCTGGACGGTGCGCAGCTGAGCTGTCGCCTCGGCCAGACGTGCGGCAGCAGAACCGTAATCGAATTCCGCGCCACGTTCATGCAAGGCCTTCTCGGCAGCCTTAACGGCTTCCTGAGCGGAGGCTTCATCCAGGTCGGCAGCACGTTGCACGGTGTCGGCAAGAACCTTGACCATGTTCGGCTGAACCTCGAGGAAACCACCGGAGATGTAATACACCTCCTCTTCCCCGCCCTGCTTGACCAGGCGGATCGGCCCTGGCTTCAGATTAGTGATCAGCGGCGCGTGACCCAGAGCGATACCAAGATCACCCAGTGCACCGTGCGCAATCACCATCTCGACCAGACCGGAAAAGATTTCTCCTTCCGCGCTGACGATATCGCAATGGACTGTCATAGCCATCTGATTGCCTCAACCTAAATTAGCGCCCGTTGCCGGGCGCCGGGATTACAGTTTCTTGGCTTTCTCGATCGCTTCTTCGATGCCGCCAACCATGTAGAACGCTTGTTCTGGCAGGTGGTCGTAGTCACCGTTGAGGATGCCTTTGAAGCCAGCAATGGTGTCTTTCAGGGAAACGTATTTACCCGATGCACCGGTGAAGACTTCAGCCACGAAGAACGGCTGCGACAAGAAGCGCTGGATCTTACGAGCACGGTTTACCAACTGCTTGTCGGCTTCCGACAGCTCGTCCATACCCAGGATCGCAATGATGTCCTTCAGTTCTTTGTAACGCTGCAGAACGTACTGAACGCCGCGAGCGGTGTCGTAGTGGTCCTGGCCGATTACGTTCGGGTCCAGCTGGCGCGAAGTCGAGTCAAGTGGATCGACCGCTGGGTAGATACCCAGGGAAGCGATGTCACGGGACAGAACGACGGTGGCGTCCAAGTGGGCGAAGGTGGTCGCTGGCGACGGGTCGGTCAAGTCATCCGCAGGTACGTATACCGCTTGGATCGAAGTGATCGAACCTTCCTTGGTCGAAGTGATACGTTCTTGCAGAACGCCCATCTCTTCAGCCAGGGTCGGCTGGTAACCTACTGCCGAAGGCATACGGCCCAGCAGTGCGGATACTTCAGTACCGGCCAGGGTGTAACGATAGATGTTGTCGACGAACAGCAGAACGTCGTTACCTTCGTCACGGAACTTCTCGGCCATGGTCAGGCCGGTCAGTGCTACGCGCAGACGGTTACCCGGCGGCTCGTTCATCTGACCGTAAACCAGTGCCACTTTGTCCAGAACGTTGGAATCCTTCATCTCGTGGTAGAAGTCGTTACCCTCACGAGTACGCTCACCCACACCGGCGAACACGGAATAACCGCTGTGCTCGATGGCGATGTTACGGATCAGTTCCATCATGTTTACGGTTTTGCCTACACCGGCACCACCGAACAGACCGACTTTACCGCCTTTGGCGAACGGGCAAACCAGGTCGATAACCTTGATGCCGGTTTCCAGCAGGTCGTTGCCGCCTGCCTGTTCAGCGAACGAAGGTGCTGGACGGTGAATGCCCCAACGCTCTTCGGTGTCGATTGGACCGGCTTCGTCGATCGGGTTGCCCAGAACGTCCATGATCCGGCCCAGAGTCGCTTTACCGACCGGTACGGAGATGGCTGCGCCAGAGTCGATAACGTCCAGACCGCGCTTCAAGCCTTCGGTGGAACCCATCGCAATGGTACGAACCACGCCGTCGCCCAGCTGCTGCTGAACTTCCAGGGTGGTCCCGGCCGCGCTCTGTACAGTCAGCGCGTTGTAGATGCTCGGTACGCTGTCGCGTGGAAATTCCACGTCGATAACGGCGCCGATGATTTGAACGATACGTCCGCTACTCATAGCTGGATCCTCTGAATATTTGAACCGTTAAACCGCGGCAGCGCCGCCGACGATTTCCGAGATCTCTTGGGTGATCGCAGCCTGACGCGCCTTGTTGTAGACCAGCTGCAAATCGCTGATCAAATCACCGGCGTTGTCGGTAGCGTTCTTCATCGCGATCATCCGCGCAGCTTGTTCAGCCGCGTTGTTCTCGACCACCGCCTGGTAGACCTGCGACTCAACGTAGCGGACCATCAAGCCGTCAAGCAGCTCTTTGGCATCCGGTTCGTAGAGATAGTCCCAGTGGTGCTTGAGGTCTTGATCCGGGGTTGCCACCAGTGGAATCAATTGCTCCACGGTAGGCTGTTGCGTCATGGTGTTGATGAACTTGTTGGACACCACGGACAGGCGGTCAATACGGCCGTCCAGATAGGCATCCAGCATCACCTTGACGCTGCCGATCAGATCATTGATCGACGGCTCTTCACCCAGGTGGCTGATAGCTGCAACGACGTTACCGCCGAAGTTGCGGAAAAAGGCCGCACCCTTGCTACCAACGACACACAGATCAATCTCGACGCCGTTTTCGCGGTTTACCGCCATGTCCTTGACCAGGGCCTTGAACAGGTTGGTGTTCAAGCCACCGCACAGACCACGGTCACTGCTCACTACGACATAACCAACACGCTTGATTTCGCGGTCGATCATGAACGGGTGGCGGTATTCCGGGTTGGCGTTGGCCAGATGCCCAATAACCTGGCGGATGCGCTCCGCATAAGGACGGCTAGCAGCCATGCGCATTTGTGCCTTGCGCATTTTGCTGACCGCCACTTTTTCCATGGCGCTGGTAATCTTTTGCGTGCTTTTGATGCTCGCAATCTTACTGCGAATCTCTTTTGCGCCTGCCATGTAACACCTATCAGGTTAGCAAGCGGGAGCCTTGCGGCTCCCGCTGCGGCTTACCAGGTTTGGGTGGCCTTGAACTTCTCGATACCGGCTTTCATGCCAGCGTCGATTTCGTCATTGAAGTCACCTTTCACGTTGATCTTCGCCATCAAATCGGCGTGATCGCGGTTGAAGAAAGCAATCAGCGCTTGCTCGAAGCTGCCGATCTTGGCGATTTCAACGTCAGTCAGGAACCCACGCTCAGCGGCATACAGCGACAGCGCCATGTCAGCGATCGACATTGGTGCGTATTGCTTCTGCTTCATCAGCTCGGTAACGCGCTGACCATGCTCAAGTTGCTTACGGGTCGCTTCGTCCAGGTCAGAAGCGAACTGGGCGAATGCCGCCAGTTCACGGTACTGAGCCAGAGCGGTACGGATACCACCGGAGAGCTTCTTGATGATCTTGGTCTGAGCGGCACCACCCACACGGGATACCGAAACACCGGCGTTCACTGCAGGACGGATGCCCGAGTTGAACATGGCCGATTCCAGGAAGATCTGACCGTCGGTGATGGAAATCACGTTGGTCGGAACGAACGCGGAAACGTCGCCAGCCTGGGTTTCGATGATCGGCAATGCGGTCAGGGAGCCGGTTTTGCCGGTCACTGCGCCGTTGGTGAACTTCTCTACGTACTCTTCCGAAACGCGGGATGCGCGTTCCAGCAGACGGGAGTGGAGATAGAACACGTCGCCTGGGTAAGCTTCACGGCCTGGTGGACGGCGCAGCAGCAGGGAAATCTGGCGGTAAGCCACTGCTTGCTTGGACAGATCGTCATAAACGATCAGCGCGTCTTCACCGCGGTCGCGGAAGAATTCGCCCATGGTGCAACCGGAGTACGGTGCCAGGAATTGCAGCGCAGGAGATTCCGAAGCACTGGCAGCCACGATGATCGTGTTGGCCAGGGCGCCGTTTTCTTCCAGCTTGCGAACCACGTTGGCGATGGTCGATTGTTTCTGACCGATCGCTACGTATACGCAGAAAATGCCGCTGTTCTTCTGGTTGATGATCGCGTCGATCGCCAGAGCGGTTTTACCGATCTGACGGTCACCGATGATCAGCTCACGCTGGCCACGGCCGACAGGGATCATGGCATCGACAGCCTTGTAGCCAGTCTGTACAGGCTGGTCTACCGACTTACGCCAGATCACGCCTGGAGCAACTTTCTCGACCGCGTCGGTCTCGGTGTTGCCCAGTGGACCTTTGCCATCAACTGGGTTACCCAGTGCGTCGACAACGCGACCCAGCAGTTCCTTACCAACCGGAACTTCCAGGATGCGGCCAGTGCACTTGGCGCTCATGCCTTCAGCCAGAGACTGGTATGCGCCCAATACAACGGCACCTACGGAGTCTTGCTCCAGGTTGAGGGCCATACCGAAGACGCCGCCCGGAAACTCGATCATCTCGCCGTACATTACGTCGGCCAGACCGTGAATCCGCACGATACCGTCAGATACGCTGACGACAGTGCCTTCGTTACGGGCTTGGGAGGTCACATCGAGCTTGTCGATGCGGCCCTTGATAATTTCACTTATTTCGGAAGGATTGAGTTGCTGCATTGCTCTGCTGCCCCTTCAAACTCAAGATTTCAATGCTTCGGCAAGTTTCGCGATTTTGCCGCGAATCGAGCCATCGATAACCAGGTCGCCGGCGCGGATGACAACGCCCCCAATAAGGGATTTGTCTTCCTCGACTTGCAGGCGCACTTCCCGGTTGAGTCGTGCACTGAGAACCTTGGCGAGTTTGTCTTGCTGTTCTTGGTTCAATGCAAAAGCACTGGTCACTTCTACGTCTACCGATTTCTCTTGTTCGGCCTTGTACAGGTCAAACAGAGCGGCGATCTCCGGCAACAGCAGGAGACGTTCGTTTTCGGCAACGACGTTGATGAAGTTCTGTGCCTTGGCATCAAACTTGTCGCCGCACACGTCAATGAACGTGGCGGCCTTTTCTGCGCTCGTCAGTCGCGGGGCCTTGAGCACGCGCTGCATGGTGTCGTCTTGCGACACCGCTGCTGCCAGGCCGAGCATGGCTGACCAATTGGCCAGTTGCTGGTGGGCCTGAGCGTGCTCGAAGGCCGCCTTAGCGTAAGGTCGGGCCAACGTGGTCAGTTCTGCCATGATCGCCCTCGCTTAGATTTCAGCAGCCAGTTGGTTAACCAGCTCTGCGTGCGCGTTTTGATCGATTGTGGCACCCAGGATCTTCGCAGCACCGCCAACGGCCAGGCTACCCACTTGGGCGCGCAGCGCGTCTTTGACGCTGTTCAGTTCCTGTTCGATCTCGGCCTGAGCCTGAACCTTCACACGGTCAGCGTCGATACGGGCTTTTTCAACAGCCTCTTCAACAATCTGATTACCGCGTTTCTTGGCTTGCTCGATGATTTCAGCTGCCTGAGCTTTCGCTTCGCGCAGTTGCTGACCCGCTTTCTCTTGGGCCAACTCCAGGTCGCGAGCTGCTCGGCTGGCAGCGTCCAGACCATCAGCGATCTTCTTTTGACGTTCGTGCAGAGCCGCGATGACCGGAGGCCATACGAACTTCATGCAGAACAGTACAAAAATCAGGAACGCAACGGACTGGCCAATCAGGGTCGCATTAATGTTCACGCCAACACCTCGCAGTTACGTTGTCCATCACACCAAATTACCCGGAAGATCCGAGTAATCAGCCAGCGATCTGACCAACGAACGGGTTCGCAAAGGTGAAGAACAGAGCGATACCAACACCGATCATGGTTACGGCGTCGAGCAGACCGGCAACGATGAACATTTTAACTTGCAGCATTGGAACCATTTCTGGCTGACGCGCTGCGCCTTCCAGGAACTTGCCGCCCAGCAGGCCGAAACCAATTGCGGTACCCAGTGCGCCCAGGCCGATCAACAGTGCAACAGCGATAGCGGTTAGACCAACTACAGTTTCCATCTTTCCTCCCGACTTTTACGTCGTATGGTTTAGGTTTTTTAGATTAAAGCGGTAAAACAAATCGTTTCAGATGCCCCGTGAGGAGCCCCCTCCCTTTTGACGGGGAGGGACATCAGACTAGTCGAAACTGGTCTTAATGGTTTTCTTCGTGTGCCATCGACAGGTAGACGATGGTCAGCATCATGAAGATGAACGCCTGCAGGGTGATGATCAGGATGTGGAACACAGCCCACGCCCACTGCAGAACTACGCCCAGGCCACTAAGCCAGAGCAGACCGCTGCCGAACATCACAGCAATCAGAATGAAGACCAGCTCGCCGGCGTACATGTTGCCGAACAGACGCAGAGCCAGGGAGATCGGCTTGGCGATCAGTGTCACGAATTCCAGCAGGAAGTTCACCGGGATCAGCAGGGCTTGAACGAAAATGTTCTTGCTGCCGAACGGGTGCAGGGTCAGTTCGCCGATGAAGCCGCCGATGCCCTTGACCTTGATGCTGTAGAAAATGATCAGTGCGAAAACCGAGATCGCCATGCCCAGGGTCGCGTTCGGGTCGGTAGTCGACACGGCGCGGAACGGGATGTGGTGGTCGCCGGAAATCAGGATGGCCAGTTGAGGAATCCAGTCGACCGGTACCAGGTCGACGGCGTTCATCAGGAACACCCAGACGAAGATGGTCAGTGCCAGCGGTGCAATCACCGGGCTACGGCCATGGAAGCTGTCTTTCACGCTGCCATCGACGAATTCGACCAATACTTCAACGAAGTTCTGCAAAGCACCCGGCTGACCCGAAGTCGCTTTCTTTGCCGCCATGCGGAAAAGAAGTACGAAGATCAGACCCAGAGCGACCGACCAGCCGAGGGTATCGACGTGGAAAGCCCAGAAGCCCATTTCTTTGGCTTCTGCTGCGGTGTGAGCAAAGCCCCAGCCGCCGTTGGGTAGCTGACCGAAGGTCAGGTTCTGCAAGTGGTGCTGGATATAGCCCGAAGCGGTTGTCTCTGCCATGGTTGCCTCAAACGCCCTAAGGTCTCGAAAGTCTTGTTCTCATCAGCAGGGGAGCGAACCAGCTGACCAGTTGGGTCAGCACGAAGACGCCGAATACAGCTAGCGGCGCCAGTGGCTTCACACCTGCAAACGTCAATGCAAAAAGCACCGCCGTCAAAATCAGTTTGCCCGCCTCGCCGGCATAAAAAGACCGGACGATGGCTTGAGCTGCCCGGGCACCGGAAAACCGGAACGCCCTGTGGGCAAAATAAACATTGGGTAGCAAGGCGATCAGGCCTCCGCAGAGTCCCGAGTACCCGGCAACAACTCCATACCGTTGCCAGAGCGCCAAAGCGGCAATGAGCAGAACGACAAATTGAGCCATCAACACCGGGAAAACTGCCAGGCGATGGAACGGCAAGCGGTTTGGCGTGCGGGTCTCCATCACTTTTTCTCTCCCATGGCCGGCTGCCGAAATTCAATAACTTGGCATAATTTGTGCCGACAAAATGCGCGCAGAGTATAGGGGCGGTTCAGCCCCTATTCAACTGTCAGGTAGTGATTTCCGACTGCACGCTACATGGGGAATTGTTTCAGCGGATGTGTGCGAGCACACCCTGAAGCTCATCCAGGGAGTTGTAGCCAATCACCAGCTGTCCCTTTCCCTTCTTTCCGTGGCGGATCTGCACCGCAGAGCCTAGGCGCTCGGCCAGGCGCTGTTCCAGGCGGGCGATATCCGGGTCCGCTTTTGCAGGTTCCACAGGCTCCGGTTTACCACTCAACCACTGGCGAACCAGTGCTTCAGTCTGGCGTACGGTCAGCCCACGTGCGACAACGTGTCGCGCCCCTTCCACCTGCTGATTTTCCGGCAAACCGAGCAAAGCACGGGCATGACCCATTTCCAGGTCACCGTGGGACAACATGGTCTTGATGACTTCCGGTAACGAAATCAGGCGCAACAAATTCGCCACGGTCACCCGCGACTTGCCCACAGCTTCGGCGACTTGCTGCTGGGTCAGCTGGAATTCCTGCTGCAAACGCTGCAAGGCTACCGCTTCTTCGATCGGATTGAGGTCTTCGCGCTGGATGTTCTCGATCAGCGCAATGGCGATGGCGGTTTCATCCGGCACATCGCGAACCATTGCGGGGATCGTTTCCTGACCCGCCTGCTGACTGGCGCGCCAGCGGCGCTCACCGGCAATGATTTCGAAGCGACCGCCACCGATCGGGCGAACCACGATCGGCTGCATCACGCCCTGGGCCTTGATCGACTGAGCGAGCTCTTCGAGCGCCTGAGCGTCCATGTCGCGGCGTGGCTGGTACTTGCCGCGCTGCAGCAGATCCAGCGGCAGGTGTTGCAACTCGCGCTGATCGGCTTGTATCGCTTGTTCTTCCAGCGCGCTGACAGTCGGACCACTCAGCAGTGCATCCAGTCCACGTCCGAGACCTCGTTTCTTGACGGCCATGGGGATTCCTTAAGTTGCCTGAGCTGCGGCGATGCGTGAGTTTTTGCGTTGACGACGAACCATCTCGCCCGCCAAGGCCAGGTAGGCAACGGCGCCGCGGGACGCTTTGTCGTATGCCAGCGCCGGCATGCCGTAGCTTGGCGCTTCGGCCAGACGGATGTTGCGCGGAATGACGGTGTCGTAGAGCTGATCGCCGAAGTGTTCCTTGAGCTGCGCGGAAACATCGTTCATCAGGCTCAGGCGCGGGTCGTACATCGTGCGCAGCAGGCCTTCGACCTTGAGGTTTGGATTGAGCAGCTCGGCGATACGCTTGATGTTATCCACAAGGTCGCTCAAGCCTTCGAGCGCAAAGTATTCGCACTGCATGGGGATAATCACCCCGTCGGCGGCGACCAGTGCGTTCAGCGTGAGCATCGACAGCGACGGCGGGCAGTCGATCAGAATGTAATCGTAGTTTTCCCGGATCGGCGCCAACGCACTGCGCAGGCGGCTTTCCTTCATCTGCATTTCCAGCAGAACCACTTCGGCCGCGGTCAGGTCGCGGTTGGCTGGCAACAACTGGTAACCGCCGTGTTCGGAGAAGTGCATGGCCTGGGCCAGATCACATTCGCCGATCAACAGGTCGTAGACCGAGTTTTCCAGGCCATGTTTATCCACACCGCTACCCATGGTGGCGTTGCCTTGTGGATCGAGGTCGATCAACAACACCCGGCGCTTGGTAGCGACCAGGGATGCTGCGAGGTTGATGCAGGTGGTGGTCTTGCCCACACCACCTTTCTGGTTCGCTATCGCGAATACCTTAGCCATTCTTGCTTGTGTTCCCAATCATGCCCTGCGGCGCAGTATCAGCAGATGGCGTTGGCCTTGGCAACCGGGTACGGCCAGGGCGTGTTCGCTATCGAGGTGGAAGTCTGCCGGCAATGCTACCAGCTCATCGGCGGGATGAACGCCCTTCATTGCCAGCCAACGTGTTTCGGTATCGCCAAGGTGGCGAGTCCAGTTGCTGAAGTTCTCCATGCTGCTGAATGCCCGGGAAATGATCCCGTTGAAGGCTTGAGCAGGCTGGAAGGCTTCGACGCGACTGTGGATAACTTGCAGGTTATCCAGTTTGAGTTCGAGTTTGACCTGGGTCAGGAAGCGGGTTTTCTTGCCGTTGCTGTCCAGGCAAGTCACCTGGGAGTCCGGAAACAGAATGGCCAGAGGTATTCCCGGCATGCCGCCACCGCTGCCGACATCAAGCCAGCGACCGTTTTCGATGAACGACATGACGCTCAGGCTATCGAGCAAATGGCGGGAAACCATTTCGTCCGGATCGCGCACCGCGGTGAGGTTGTAAGCCTTGTTCCATTTGATCAACAGGGCCAGATAACCCAGCAGCTGTGCGTGCTGGGTTTCAGTCAGGGATACGCCCAGCTGGCGAGCGCCTGTGGATAACTCTTCTGCGTGTTGCGAAGTGACCAACGAACTCAAGCGCTTTGCTCCAACTGACGGCCCGCGCCGCGTTTTTTCAGATGAATCATCAACAGCGAAATGGCTGCCGGGGTGACGCCCGGGATACGCGATGCCTGGCCCAAGGTCTCAGGACGTGTCGCGCCGAGCTTGCTCTGGATCTCTTTGGAAAGACCGGAAATGTTCGTGTAATCGATATCCACAGGCAGTTTTGTATCTTCGCTGGCCCGCAGACGAGCGATTTCATCCTGTTGGCGATCGATGTAGCCGGCGTACTTGGTCTTGATTTCGACCTGCTCGGCAACCTGTGGATCTTCTGCGCCGCCGCCCGTCACGGAGATCAGACCAGCGTAGTCGATTTCCGGACGGCTCAAGAGATTCAACAAGTTGTATTCGTGGGTCAGCGGCGTGCCGAATTTTTCGGCAATCGCATCCCCCTGTTCAGTGCCGGGGCGAACCCAGGTGCTTTTCAGTCGCTGCTCTTCCAGTTCGATGCTTTCGCGTTTTTTGCAGAAAGCCGCCCAGCGCGCGTCATCCACCAGACCTAATTCGCGACCTTTTTCGGTCAAGCGCAGGTCGGCGTTGTCTTCGCGCAGGATCAGGCGATATTCGGCACGGGACGTGAACATCCGATACGGCTCTTGGGTACCGAGGGTAATCAGGTCGTCGACCAACACGCCGATGTAGGCTTCGTCGCGACGCGGGCACCAGGCTTCTTTGCCCTGTGCGCGCAGTGCTGCGTTGGTTCCGGCCAGCAAACCCTGGGCGCCGGCTTCTTCGTAACCGGTGGTGCCGTTGATTTGCCCGGCGAAGAACAAGCCGCCAATGACTTTGGTTTCCAGGCTGTACTTCAGGTCGCGCGGGTCGAAGTAGTCGTACTCGATGGCATAACCCGGACGCACGATGTGCGCGTTTTCCATGCCGCGGATCGATTGCACGATCTGCAATTGCACATCGAACGGCAAGCTTGTGGATATCCCGTTCGGATACAGCTCATGGGTGGTCAAACCTTCCGGTTCGATGAACACCTGATGGCTTTCCTTGTCGGCAAAGCGATGGATCTTGTCCTCGATCGACGGGCAATAACGCGGACCGATACCTTCGATCTCACCGGCAGCGGAATACATCGGCGAACGGTCGAGGTTCGCAGCAATGATTTCGTGGGTGCGGGCATTCGTGTGGGTAATCCAGCAACTGACTTGCTGTGGATGCTGTTCCTTGTTGCCCATGAACGACATCACCGGGATCGGCGTATCACCCGGTTGTTCGGTCATAACAGAGAAATCCACAGACCGGCCGTCAATACGCGGCGGCGTACCTGTTTTCAAACGACCCACACGCAATGGCAGCTCACGCAGGCGGTGAGCCAATGCGATCGATGGTGGATCACCGGCGCGACCGCCGGAAAAATTCTGCAAGCCGATGTGGATAAGTCCACCGAGGAACGTACCGGTGGTCAACACCACGGAATCGGCGAAGAAACGCAGACCCATTTGGGTAACGACACCACGCACTTGCTCCTGCTCGACAATCAGATCGTCAGCAGCCTGTTGAAATATCCACAGGTTCGGCTGGTTTTCCAGAGTTTCGCGCACAGCTGCCTTGTACAGCACCCGGTCTGCCTGGGCGCGGGTAGCGCGCACGGCCGGGCCTTTGCGGCTGTTCAATACGCGAAACTGGATACCACCCTTATCGGTAGCCATGGCCATCGCGCCGCCGAGGGCATCGATTTCCTTGACCAGATGGCTTTTGCCGATACCACCAATGGCCGGATTGCAACTCATGGCACCGAGGGTTTCCACGTTATGCGTCAGCAACAGGGTTTTCACCCCCATACGTGCTGAGGCCAGTGCTGCCTCGGTACCGGCATGACCGCCGCCGATGACGATCACTTCAAAACGGGAAGGGAAATCCACCACGCACCTCGTGCCTGCTTAAGTAGGTAATTCAGGAATAGTTTGAGCTCAGGTTTTTGAACCTGGTCGACAAGTATAGGGACTTCGCCGTTCCTAAAGAACCCTTTGCACAAAATTTAACCAGCTGTGGAAAAGTCGGAGTTATAGAAATTAAAAAGAAAGAAATTTATTAAATCTTTGTTTTTATGTTTATTTCTATGCACCTACATTTCTGTGGATAGAATCCTGTAGGCCTTTATTTACGTTGTGTACAGAGATTCAAAACCCTGTGATCATGTGCCAATGAGGCCCTTGGATAACCGGTGTAAGCCTGTGGATGAAAGGGGTGGTTATCCACAGAGGCAGTTATGTTCAGTTTTCAGGCCCTGTTATCAACTGGCCTTAGCCGCGGTTATTCACAGGGCTTAATCCACAGAAAAGCGACTGCAGGAACAAAATCCACACGTGAAAACGCCGCTCAAGCGGAAAAAATCCGCTCAGCACTGGCGTCAGGTTCAGAAAAAAGAAGATGCAGACAGGCACGAACGGCCTGTCTGAGGGAGCGAGGCTGTTACTTGCCGATGCAGAAGCTGGAAAAAATTCTTCCCAACAGATCATCCGAGCTGAATGCCCCGGTGATTTCTCCGAGGGAGTGCTGCGCCTGGCGCAAATCTTCGGCCAACAACTCCCCGGCACCGGCCAGGGTCAATTGTGCCCGGCCATGCTCAAGGGCTGCGCTGGCATGACGAAGCGCCTCAAGGTGGCGACGACGGGCACTGAAGCTGCTTTCCGACGTCTGTTCATAACCCATGCAGGCCTTGAGATGATCACGCAGCAATTCCAGGCCGACACCCCCGGACTTTGCACTCAGACTAATGGTTACGTGGCCATCCTCGCTGACTTCCAGGGCAATGGCTTCACCCGTCAGGTCAGCTTTGTTGCGGATCAACGTTACTTTCGCGGGATCCGGGCGGGTTTCGAGGAATTCCGGCCACAGGGCGAATGGATCGAGGGCTTCGGGGGCAGTGGCATCAACGACCAACAACACACGATCAGCCTCGCCAATGGCTTTCAAGGCGCGCTCGACACCGATCTTTTCCACATGATCATCGGTGTCTCGCAGTCCCGCAGTATCGACTACGTGCAGCGGCATACCATCAATGTGGATATGTTCGCGAAGAACGTCCCGGGTCGTGCCGGCAATTTCCGTCACGATTGCCGCTTCGCGCCCTGCCAGTGCATTGAGCAGACTGGATTTGCCGGCATTCGGACGGCCGGCGATAACCACGGTCATGCCATCACGCAACAAGGCGCCCTGCCCGGCTTCGCGCAAAACGGTGGATAACTCGTCGCGTACTTTGTCGAGCATGCTCAACACATGCCCATCGGCCAGAAAGTCGATTTCCTCTTCGGGGAAATCGATGGCTGCCTCGACATAAATACGCAGGCCGATCAATTGCTCGGTCAGGTTATGCACACGTATCGAGAATGCCCCCTGCAGGGACCGCAGGGCATTTCGAGCGGCCTGTGCAGAACTGGCTTCGATCAAGTCGGCAATGGCTTCGGCCTGGGCCAGGTCGAGCTTATCGTTGAGGAATGCGCGCTCGCTGAATTCTCCTGGACGGGCGAGACGGCAACCCAGTTCCAGGCAACGCTTGAGCAGCATATCCAGAATAATCGGACCTCCGTGGCCTTGCAGTTCCAGTACGTCTTCGCCGGTGAACGAGTTCGGTCCGGGGAAATACAGCGCGATACCCTGATCCAGTACCTCGTCGTTGTTACCGAGAAATTCACCGTAGTGGGCGAATCGCGGCTTGAGTTCTCGACCACTGAAAGCCTTGGCCGCAACGCTGGCCAACGGCCCGGAAATACGCACGATGCCTACCCCGCCGCGCCCTTGGGCTGTGGCAACGGCGGCGATGGTTTCACGCGGAGCGCTCATAAACCGGTATCCAGACAAAAGTGACAGATAGCAAAACGCCCCACTAGGGGGCGTCTTGAGTGGTTATCCACAGTGTAAATCAGGCAGCTGCTTTGGTAGCCGCTTCGATCTTACGTGTGATGTACCACTGTTGGGCGATCGACAGGCAGTTGTTCACTACCCAGTACAGCACCAGACCAGCCGGGAACCACAGGAAGAAGAAGGTGAAGATGATTGGCATCAGCTTCATCACCTTGGCCTGCATCGGATCCGGTGGAGTCGGGTTCAGCTGCTGCTGGATGAACATGGTTGCACCCATGATGATAGGCAGGATGAAGAACGGATCCTTGATCGACAGGTCAGTAATCCACAGCATGAATGGCGCCTGGCGCATTTCAACGCTTTCCAGCAGAACCCAGTACAGCGAGAGGAAAACCGGCATCTGCACGAGGATTGGCAAGCAACCACCCAGCGGATTGATCTTCTCTTTCTTGTACAGCTCCATCATGGCCTGCGACATTTTCTGCCGGTCATCGCCATGTTGCTCTTTCAGTGCAGCCAGTTTTGGCGCCACTGCACGCATGCGCGCCATGGATTTGTAACTGGCAGCCGACAATGGGAAGAAGATCCCTTTGATCAGCATGGTCAGGAAGATGATCGACCAACCCCAGTTACCCACAAGGGCGTGGATATGTTGCAACAACCAGAAGATCGGTTGAGCGATGAACCACAGAATGCCGTAGTCGACAGTCAGTTCCAGACCTGGGGACAACTCTTTGAGCACAGCCTGGCTTTTCGGACCGGCATAAAGAACTGCGCTGGTTTCAGCCTTGGCACCTGGCGCGACAGTCACTGACGGGCCGGTGTAACCAATGATGTAGTTGCCTTTGCTGTCTTTACGGGTCTGGACGACGTTGTTTTCGCCCTTGGCCGGAATCCACGCAGTTACGAAGTAGTGCTGCAACCAGGCAACCCAACCACCGGTAACGGTTTCTTTCAGCGGTGCCTTGTCCATGTCCTTCATGGACACTTTCTTGTACGGCTCGGAACTTGTCCACAGGGCAGCGCCCAGGTAAGTCGCGGTACCGGTGGCGGTGCTGGAAGATGGATCGGAGCTGGCGTCACGCTTCAGTTGCGCGAACATCGCGCCGGACCATGGCTGAGCGCTCTGGTTGTCGATCAGGAAGGAAACGGTTACGTCGTACAGGCCGCGTTTCAAGGTGAAACGCTTGATGTAGTTGACGCCGTCCTTGCTGAACTTCAGGTCTACGACCAATTGGTCCTGACCGTCAGCCAGTTGATAAACCTTCTTTTCCGAGGAGTAAACCGGACGACCGGCAGGACTTGCGTCCGGACCGTTGCTGCCGATCAGGCCACTTTGAGCCAGATAAGTGCGTTCGTTGCCGTTATCGAACAACTGGAACGGAATTTCCGGATGGTCCTGGCGACGTGGATACAGCGGCAATTTCAGCTGGGCGACATCACCACCTTGTGGATCGATAGCCAGATCGAGCACATCCGTTTTGATCTGGATGAGGTCGGTGCTTACCGCTACCGGAGTTTCGGCAGGTGCACTGGTATCGTTAGCGGCGTGTGGAATGTCGTCACTGACGGACGCTTTATTGCCAGTTGCCGTATCCGGGAGGCCCGGTGCGGTCGTACTGGAAGCAACATTCTGAGTCGGCAGGGCAGCCTGGCCATAGTCCTGGTTCCATTTAAGAACCATAACGTAGGACACGATTGCCAGGGCGACGATCAGGATCGTGCGTTTGATATCCATGATTACTCGGCCATCGAAGAAGAGCGGGAGGTAGGGATAGGTGGAACCGGGTCATAACCACCGGGATTCCACGGATGACAGCGACCTAAACGACGAAAGGTCAGCCAGCCACCGCGAAGAAGGCCATGATTTTCGATGGCTTCTAACGCGTAGCAGGAACAACTGGGGTAGAAACGACAGTGACTGGCCATCAGGGGACTAATGGCATAGCGGTAAAACTGGATCGGAACGAGTGCCAGTTTACGCATCTGGACTGTCTACCCCTACAGTTTCGGTTTTGACTGCTGGTACTGGCGTGCTGCGAGCCAGACGCTTCCAGAGCTTGCCGAAATGCTGAATCAATTCGGGGTTTTCTACGTCCCCCAAACCTTTGCGCGCGACGATAACAATGTCCCAGCCGACCAGTGAATCCTGGTGCAGGCGAAACGATTCGCGCATCAGACGTTTGAGGCGATTGCGCTCGACGGAGAGCTTTACGCTCTTTTTCCCGATAACCAGCCCGAGACGGGGGTGATCAAGATCGTTGTTGCGCGCAAGGAGCAGGAGATTTTTCCCCGGAACCTTGCCGGTAGGGGAGTCAAAGACTGCCTTGAAATGCCGGGGGGTAAGCAGACGCTTTTCCCGACTGAAGTCCTGACTCACCTCCAGTGCCGGATTATCAAACTGCCAGACGCGCACGACCTTTGGCGCGACGACGCGACAGGACGGCACGACCGTTCTTGGTAGCCATGCGAGCACGGAAACCGTGGGTACGAGCGCGTTTGATAGTGCTTGGTTGGAAAGTACGTTTCATTGTCGTGTTACCTGGTTCGTCCACAACGGGCCGGAATGGCCCCCGTTTTAAGAGACCGGGGATTCTAGAGAAAGCAAGCCTCTAGGTCAATTTCCAACCAGCGTTTCCTTATAAATAGATCTCCAGCGGTTTTCTGGTACGAAGACCTTGGCCAAATATAAAAATAAGAAAGGAAAGTATTTAAAGCTTTTCTGTAAAGCTTATAAAAGCTAGGCACGCCATCCTCTGTGGATAACTCTATTGAGCCCTTGTATCACGTGATGTACAGAGAATGACAACTACAGTGGAAAACAGTGTTCAGCCTGTGCTGCAGTGTCGGATAACCTGTGTGTGGAATGCATGGTTATCCACAGCCCGGTTATCCACCGAGTTTCGCCCCCAGTTGTGCAACGACCTTAGGCGTGGTTATCCACAGAGCTTATACACAGACCGCTGGTCGACTTTTTAGGGTATGCAACCTTGCTTGTTCTTGGTTGATGACCCACCTACGTGTGGATAAGTCGGCGTCTGGTCGCTACAATGGCTGCTTGTTTTTGCCTCACCGGCTTTCAACTTAGGGGATATCCGTGTCAGTGGAACTTTGGCAGCAGTGCGTGGAGCTTTTGCGCGAAGAGCTGCCTGCCCAACAATTCAACACTTGGATCCGTCCACTACAGGTCGAAGCCGAAGGCGACGAGTTGCGTGTCTATGCACCCAATCGTTTCGTTCTGGACTGGGTCAACGAAAAGTACCTGGGGCGTGTGCTCGAGCTGCTCGATGAGCATGGCAATGGCTTGGCGCCGGCGCTTTCCTTATTAATAGGCAGCAAACGTAGCTCGGCTCCGCGTGCAGCGCCAAATGCGCCGTTGGCCGCTGCGGCCTCACAGGCCCAGGCTGCTCAGGCTCCTGCCAGCCCGACAGCGCCAGCTCCGGCAGCAACGACCAAACGTGCCGCGCAGAAAGTTGCCGAAGTCACCGAGGAAGAACCTTCCCGTGACAGCTTCGATCCGATGGCCGGCGCCAGTTCGCAACAGGCCCCGGTCCGTTCCGAACAACGTACCGTGCAGGTTGAAGGTGCGCTCAAGCACACCAGCTACCTGAACCGCACCTTTACCTTCGAGAATTTCGTGGAAGGTAAATCCAACCAGCTGGCGCGCGCTGCCGCCTGGCAGGTAGCAGACAATCCCAAGCACGGTTACAACCCGCTCTTCCTATATGGCGGCGTTGGTCTGGGTAAAACCCACTTGATGCATGCTGTGGGTAACCACCTTCTAAAGAAGAACCCGAATGCCAAGGTTGTGTACCTGCATTCCGAGCGCTTCGTGGCGGACATGGTCAAGGCCCTGCAACTGAACGCGATCAATGAGTTCAAGCGTTTCTACCGTTCGGTAGATGCTTTGCTCATCGATGACATTCAGTTCTTCGCCCGCAAAGAGCGTTCCCAGGAAGAGTTTTTCCACACCTTCAACGCCCTGCTTGAAGGTGGTCAGCAGGTCATTCTCACCAGTGACCGCTACCCGAAAGAAATTGAAGGCCTTGAAGAACGCTTGAAATCCCGCTTCGGCTGGGGCCTGACGGTTGCCGTCGAGCCGCCGGAGCTGGAAACCCGTGTGGCGATCTTGATGAAGAAGGCCGACCAGGCCAAAGTCGACCTGCCTCACGATGCGGCGTTCTTCATTGCCCAGCGCATTCGCTCCAACGTCCGTGAGCTGGAAGGCGCGCTCAAACGCGTCATCGCTCACTCGCACTTCATGGGCCGCGATATCACCATCGAGTTGATTCGCGAATCCCTGAAGGACCTGTTGGCATTACAGGATAAACTGGTCTCTGTGGATAACATTCAGCGCACCGTCGCCGAGTACTACAAGATCAAGATTTCCGACTTGCTGTCCAAACGTCGTTCGCGGTCGGTTGCCCGACCACGTCAGGTCGCCATGGCTTTGTCCAAGGAGTTGACCAACCACAGCCTGCCGGAAATCGGCGATGTGTTTGGTGGTCGCGACCACACGACCGTTTTGCACGCATGCCGCAAGATCAATGAACTTAAGGAATCCGACGCGGACATCCGCGAGGACTACAAGAACCTGCTGCGGACGCTGACCACTTGATGAACACCAGCGCAGCTTATTAAGGCAAGGGACTAGACCATGCATTTCACCATTCAACGCGAAGCCTTGTTGAAACCCCTGCAACTGGTCGCAGGTGTCGTTGAACGCCGACAGACCTTGCCGGTGCTTTCCAACGTGCTGCTGGTTGTCGAAGGCCAGCAACTGTCGCTGACCGGTACCGACCTGGAAGTCGAGCTGGTTGGTCGTGTTCAACTTGAAGAGCCGGCTGATCCGGGTTCTATCACTGTGCCTGCGCGCAAGCTGATGGATATCTGCAAAAGCCTGCCGAACGATGCCCTGATCGACATCAAGGTGGATGAGCAGAAGCTTGTGGTCAAAGCCGGCCGTAGCCGCTTCACCCTGTCGACACTGCCTGCCAACGATTTCCCGACTGTGGAAGAAGGCCCGGGTTCTCTGACCTGCAGCCTCGAGCAGAGCAAACTGCGTCGCCTGATCGAGCGCACCAGTTTCGCCATGGCCCAGCAAGACGTTCGCTACTACCTCAACGGTATGTTGCTGGAAGTCTCCGCTGGCGTGATCCGCGCCGTGGCCACCGACGGTCACCGCCTGGCGATGTGTTCGATGCAGGCCGATATCGGTCAGCCGGATCGTCACCAGGTCATCGTACCGCGCAAAGGCATTCTTGAACTGGCGCGCCTGCTCACTGAGCCGGACGGTAACGTCAGCATCGTGCTGGGTCAGCATCACATCCGCGCAACCACCGGTGAGTTCACCTTCACCTCGAAACTGGTCGACGGTAAATTCCCGGACTACGAGCGTGTACTGCCAAAAGGTGGCGACAAACTGGTACTCGGCGACCGTCAGGCATTGCGCGAAGCCTTTAGCCGTACCGCGATTCTGTCCAACGAGAAGTACCGCGGCATCCGGCTGCAACTGGCAACGGGTCAACTGAAGATTCAGGCCAATAACCCGGAGCAGGAAGAAGCGGAAGAAGAAGTTGGCGTTGAATACAACGGTGGCTCGCTGGAAATCGGTTTCAACGTGAGTTATCTGCTCGACGTACTGGGGGTGATGACCACTGAGCAGGTTCGCCTGATCCTGTCCGACTCCAACAGCAGTGCGCTGGTGCAAGAGTCTGACAACGACGACTCGGCTTACGTTGTCATGCCGATGCGGCTGTAATCATGCTCAGCAGAAGCTAGATGTCCTTAAGTCGCGTCTCGGTCACCGCGGTGCGCAATCTGCACCCGGTGACCTTCTCCCCTTCCCCTCGCATCAACATCCTTTACGGCGCCAACGGCAGCGGCAAAACCAGTGTTCTGGAAGCCATTCACCTGCTGGGGCTTGCCCGTTCGTTTCGCAGCACCCGCTTGTTGCCGGTGATCCAGTACGATCAATTGGCGTGTACGGTGTTTGGCCAGGTTGAACTGGCCGAGGGTGGCCACAACGCTCTGGGTATTTCCCGCGATCGTCAGGGCGAATTTCAGATCCGTATCGACGGACAGAATGCCCGCAGTGCGGCGCAACTGGCCGAGATACTACCCCTGCAACTGATCAACCCGGACAGCTTCCGGCTGCTGGAAGGTGCACCGAAGATTCGCCGGCAGTTTCTGGACTGGGGTGTGTTCCACGTGGAACCACGCTTCATGTCAACCTGGCAGCGCTTGCAGAAGGCCCTGCGTCAGAGAAACTCTTGGCTGCGGCATGGTACACTTGACGCCGTTTCGCAAGCGGTTTGGGACAGGGAACTGTGCCAGGCCAGCGCTGAAATCGATGAATACCGCCGCGCTTATATCAAAGCCTTGAAACCAGTCTTTGAACAAACCCTGAGCGAACTGGTTGAGCTGGAAGGCTTGACGCTCAGTTATTACCGCGGGTGGGACAAAGACCGCGAACTGAGTGCAGTGCTCGCCGGTTCCCTGCAGCGGGACCAGCAGATGGGTCATACCCAGGCCGGTCCACAACGTGCTGATTTGCGTCTCCGGTTAGGTGCGCACAATGCGGCGGACATCTTGTCCCGCGGCCAGCAGAAGTTGGTGGTCTGTGCGTTGCGAATTGCCCAGGGGCATCTGGTTAGCCAGGCCCGACGCGGACAGTGTATTTATCTGGTGGATGACTTGCCGTCCGAACTGGACGAGCACCACCGTCGCGCGCTTTGCCGCTTGCTGGAAGACTTACGCTGCCAGGTGTTTATCACCTGTGTAGATCACGAATTATTGAGGGAAGGCTGGCAGACGGAAACGCCAGTCGCACTGTTCCACGTGGAACAGGGCCGTATCACCCAGACCCACGACCATCGGGAGTGAAGGCATTGAGCGAAGAAAATACGTACGACTCAACGAGCATTAAAGTGCTGAAAGGCCTGGATGCCGTACGCAAACGTCCCGGTATGTATATTGGCGACACCGACGATGGCAGCGGTCTGCACCACATGGTGTTCGAAGTGGTCGATAACTCGATCGACGAAGCGCTCGCCGGCCACTGTGACGACATCAGCATCATCATTCACCCGGATGAATCCATCACCGTTAAAGACAACGGCCGTGGCATCCCGGTAGACGTGCACAAAGAAGAAGGCGTTTCGGCAGCCGAGGTCATCATGACCGTGCTGCACGCCGGCGGTAAATTCGATGACAACTCCTACAAAGTATCCGGCGGCCTGCACGGTGTAGGCGTGTCGGTAGTGAACGCGCTGTCCGAAGAGCTGGTACTGACGGTTCGCCGTAGCGGCAAGATCTGGGAACAGACTTACGTTCACGGTGTTCCACAAGAACCGATGAAGATCGTTGGCGACAGTGAAACCACCGGTACTCAGATCCACTTCAAGGCTTCCAGCGAAACCTTCAAGAACATCCACTTCAGCTGGGACATCCTGGCCAAGCGGATTCGTGAACTGTCCTTCCTGAACTCCGGTGTCGGCATCGTCCTCAAGGATGAGCGCAGCGGCAAGGAAGAACTGTTCAAATACGAAGGCGGCCTGCGTGCGTTCGTTGAATACCTGAACACCAACAAGACCCCGGTCAACCAGGTGTTCCATTTCAACATCCAGCGTGAAGACGGCATCGGCGTGGAAATCGCCCTGCAGTGGAACGACAGCTTCAACGAGAACCTGTTGTGCTTCACCAACAACATTCCGCAGCGCGATGGCGGTACTCACCTAGTGGGTTTCCGTTCTGCACTGACGCGTAACCTCAACACCTACATCGAAGCTGAAGGCCTGGCGAAGAAGCACAAAGTCGCCACCACCGGTGACGACGCGCGTGAAGGCCTGACAGCGATCATCTCGGTAAAAGTACCGGATCCGAAGTTCAGCTCCCAGACCAAAGACAAGCTGGTGTCTTCCGAAGTGAAGACCGCTGTTGAACAGGAAATGGGCAAGTACTTCTCCGACTTCCTGCTGGAGAACCCGAACGAAGCCAAGTTGGTCGTCGGCAAGATGATCGACGCGGCCCGTGCCCGTGAAGCGGCACGCAAGGCCCGTGAGATGACCCGCCGTAAAGGCGCGCTGGACATCGCCGGCCTGCCGGGCAAACTGGCTGACTGCCAGGAAAAGGACCCTGCCCTGTCCGAACTGTACCTCGTGGAAGGTGACTCTGCTGGCGGCTCCGCCAAGCAGGGACGCAACCGCAAGACCCAGGCGATTCTGCCCCTTAAGGGTAAAATCCTGAACGTCGAGAAGGCGCGTTTCGACAAGATGATCTCTTCCCAGGAAGTGGGCACCTTGATCACCGCCCTGGGCTGTGGCATCGGCCGCGAAGAGTACAACATCGACAAGTTGCGTTATCACAACATCATCATCATGACCGATGCTGACGTCGACGGTTCGCACATCCGTACCCTGCTGCTGACGTTCTTCTTCCGTCAGTTGCCGGAACTGATCGAGCGTGGCTACATCTACATCGCTCAGCCACCGCTGTACAAAGTGAAGAAAGGCAAGCAAGAGCAATACATCAAAGACGACGACGCCATGGAAGAGTACATGACGCAGTCGGCCCTGGAAGATGCGAGCCTGCACTTGAACGAGGAAGCACCAGGTATTTCCGGCGAAGCCCTCGAGCGCCTGGTGAATGACTTCCGCCTGGTGATGAAGACCCTCAAGCGTCTGTCGCGCCTGTATCCACAGGAACTGACCGAGCACTTCATCTACCTGCCGGCCGTGAGCCTGGAGCAGTTGTCCGATCACGCAGCAATGCAGGATTGGCTGGCCCAGTACGAAGTGCGCCTGCGCACCGTCGAGAAGTCGGGCCTGGTTTACAAGGCCAGCCTGCGTGAAGACCGTGAACGTGCCGTCTGGCTGCCAGAGGTCGAACTGATCTCCCACGGCCTGTCGAACTACGTTACGTTCAACCGCGACTTCTTCGGCAGCAACGACTACAAGACCGTGGTCTCCCTGGGCGCTCAACTGAGCACCCTGCTTGACGATGGCGCGTACATCCAGCGTGGTGAGCGCAAGAAAGCCGTGACCGAGTTCAAGGAAGCCCTCGAATGGCTGATGGCGGAAAGCACCAAGCGTCACACCATTCAGCGATACAAAGGGCTGGGTGAAATGAACCCGGATCAACTGTGGGAAACCACGATGGATCCGAGCTCGCGCCGGATGCTGAAAGTGACCATCGAAGACGCCATTGGCGCAGACCAGATCTTCAACACCCTGATGGGTGATGCGGTCGAACCTCGCCGTGACTTCATTGAAAGCAACGCCCTGGCGGTTTCCAACCTGGACTTCTGATCCCGGTTAACCCGCTGCACGAAAAAAGGCCAACGTTATACGTTGGCCTTTTTTTGTGTCTACAGGCGGTGAAACGGGCATAAAAAAACCGGCTATATCAGCCGGTCTTTTGCGCCCGAAAAAAACTTATGCACGTTTTTCGGTTTTTTATCGTTTTATAAAATATGTATATAAATCATTATCTTATAGTTAGATAACAACATTTTTTGGTGAAACCGTACACAGGTTATCCACAGAATCTCAGACAGCCATCTGATCATTGGCTGTCGGGGCTTGTGGAGCGGGAGGCAGAGACCCCATATCCCGCTGCATTTGCTCGTTCCAGGCCTGGACGCGGTCGTTCAATTCAGCAATGGCACGTGGGCCGCTGCCTTCGGCATACATCGGTGCGCCAATGATCACGGTGATGACACCCTGCTTCTTCTTCCAGCCTGTTTTTGGCCAGAACTTGCCAGCGTTGTGCGCAATCGGCAGTACCGGCAGCTCGGCATTCACGGCCAGTGCCGTGCCGCCGCGGGAGAATTTGCCGACGGTGCCGTAGGGAACGCGGGTGCCTTCGGGGAAGATCAGCACCCAGACGTTGTCCTTAAGCAACTCATCGCCTTTCTTGGCGACGTGCTTGAGTGCGGCTTTCGGGTTATCGCGGTCGATGGCGATCGGTCGCAACATGGCCATGGCCCAGCCGAAAAACGGCACGAACAACAGTTCGCGTTTCAGCACCTGGCTCAGCGGTTCGAAATAGGCAGAGAGAAAGAACGTTTCCCAGGTGCTCTGGTGGTTCGATTGAATCACGCAGGGCCGCTCAGGTACGTTTTCGGCACCTTTCACTTCATAGCTGATGCCCAGAAACACTTTGCTCAGCCACAAGGCGCATCGGCACCAGTAGACGTTGATGAAACGATAGCGCGCCTTGAACGGCAGAAATGGCGCGATAAAAAAGCTCAGGCTGCACCAAAGCAAAGAGCTGGTGCCCAGCAGCAGGTAAAAGAGGAAGGTTCTGATGGCCTGCAATATCAACATGGTGACGTTTACCGTGCGGGCTATGCCCGTCTATATAAAGCGCACTCCCGATCAATCCTGGTCAGGAATCTCGAAAACGCTCTAATTGTGGATAAGTTCTGCGGCAATCGCCGCCAGATCGTCAAAAATCAAGGTGCCCACCGGCAGGGTCTTGCCCTGAGTCTTTTCGCCTTTCCCGGTCTTTACCAAAACTGGCTGAGAATCGACGGCTTTGGCGGCTTCCAGGTCACCAAGGCTGTCGCCAACGAACCAAAGATTGGTCAGCGACACGTTGTAATGTTCGGCGATGGTTTTCAACATCCCGGGTTTTGGCTTGCGGCATTCGCAGCCTTCGTCCGGCCCGTGCGGGCAGTAGACGATAAGCCCGACTTCACCGCCCTGCTCCGCCACCATTGAGCGCAAGCGCTCATGCATGGCGTCCAGGGTGGCGAGGTCGTAGTAGCCGCGAGCGATGCCCGACTGGTTGGTAGCGACCGCTACCGTCCAGCCGGCTTTGCTCAACTGCGCGATCGCTTCGATCGAACCGGGGAGCGGTATCCACTCCTCCACCGACTTTATATAAGCGTCGGAGTCGTAATTGATCACCCCGTCGCGATCGAGAATCAGCAGTTTCAACAGCAGCCCCTTAGCCCAGCAGCGAAATGTCGGCGACGCCGAGGAACAGACCACGCAGGCGCGCCAGCAACGCATAACGGTTGGCGCGGACATTGGCATCTTCAGCGTTGACCATCACAGCTTCGAAGAACCCATCCACCGGCTCGCGCAACGCCGCCAGGCGTGCCAGCGATTCGCTGTATTGACGAGCAGCAGCCATTGGCTGGACAGCCTGGTCAGCCTGCTGGATCGCCGAATACAGGGAGAACTCGTTGGCGTTGTCGAAGTATTTGGCTTCCACCACGGTCGGCACCGAACCTTCAACCTTGCTCAGCAAGTTCGATACGCGCTTGTTCACCGCAGCCAGGGCCGCCGCTTCCGGCAGTTGGCGGAACGCCTGCACAGCCTGTACGCGCTGGTCGAAGTCCAGGGCGGAACCCGGCTTCAGGGCACGTACCGACAGGTAGGTTGCAACGTCGACACCTTCGTCTTCGTAACGGGCACGCAGACGGTCGAAGATGAACTCCAGCACCAGGTCATTGAGGCCGGCAGCCTTGACCTTGGTACCGAATGCCTCCACGGCGAAGGCCACGGCGTCGTTCAGGTCCAGATCCAGTTGCTTCTCGATCAGGATGCGCAGCACGCCCAGTGCGGCGCGGCGCAGGGCATACGGGTCTTTGCTGCCGGTTGGCAGCATGCCGATACCGAAGATGCCGACCAGGGTGTCGAGCTTGTCCGCGATGGCCACGGCCGCACCGGTCAGGGTGGTTGGCAGCTCAGCACCGGCGCCGCGCGGCATGTACTGCTCGTTCAGCGCCAGGGCGACTTCTTGCGGCTCGCCGTCGTTGAGGGCGTAGTAGTAACCGGCGACACCTTGCATCTCCGGGAACTCACCGACCATCTCGGTCGACAGGTCGCACTTGGACAGCAGGCCGGCACGGGAAGCCCAAGCAGCGTTGCCGCCAATGCGTTGCGCGATGAACGCAGCGAGTTTGGAAACGCGCTCGGCCTTGTCGTAGACGCTGCCGAGTTTTTCCTGGAACACTACGTTTTGCAGGCGCAGGTTGAAGTCTTCGAGTTTCTGCTTCTTGTCTTGCTTGAAGAAGAACTCGGCGTCCGTCAGGCGTGGGCGAACCACTTTCTCGTTACCAGCGATGATCTGCTGCGGGTCTTTGCTTTCGATGTTGGCCACGGTAATGAAACGTGGCAGCAACTTGCCTTCGGCATCCAGCAGGCAGAAGTACTTCTGGTTGTCCTGCATGGTGGTGATCAGTGCTTCTTGCGGCACGTCGAGGAAGCGTTCTTCGAACGAGCACACCAGCGGCACAGGCCATTCGACCAGTGCAGTCACTTCGTCGAGCAGGTCAGGCGGCACGATTGCGGTGCCTTCCTGGCGGGTCGCCAGTTCTTCGGTGCGCTTGCTGATGATGTCGCGACGCTCGTTGGCATCGGCCAATACATAAGCGGCGCGCAGGTCGGCCAGGTAGCTGGACGGCGAGCCGATGCGCACGTTTTCCGGGTGATGGAAGCGGTGACCACGGGAATCGCGACCAGACTTCTGGGCGAGGATGGTGCAGTCGATGACCTGGTCACCAAACAGCATCACCAGCCATTGGGTCGGGCGAACGAATTCTTCCTTGCGAGCCCCCCAGCGCATGCGCTTGGGGATGGGCAAGTCGTTCAGGGAATCTTCGACGATGGTCGGCAGCAGGCTCGTGGTCGGCTTGCCGGCGATGCTCTGGCTGTAGCGCAGTTTCGGGCCGCTCTGATCGATTTCGCTCAGGTCGACGCCACACTTCTTGGCAAAGCCCAGTGCCGCTTGAGTCGGGTTGCCTTCGGCATCGAAAGCGGCCTGACGTGGCGGGCCATCGAGGTTGATGCTGCGATCAGGCTGCTGGGTGGCCAGCGAGGTGATCAGCACCGCCAGACGGCGCGGGGCGGCATAAACGGTTTTGGTCTCGTAGTTCAGGCCGGCAGCTTGCAGGCCCTTGTCGATACCGGCAAGGAACGCCTCGGCCAGGGTGTTCAGGGCCTTGGGTGGCAGTTCTTCAGTGCCCAGTTCAACCAGAAAATCCAGAGCACTCATTGTGCAGCCTCCAGCTTGGCCAGTACTTCGTCACGCAGGTCCGGGGTCGCCATCGGGAAGCCCAGCTTGGCGCGAGCCAGCAGGTAGGCTTGCGCAACGGAACGCGCCAGAGTGCGTACACGCAGGATGTATTGCTGACGCGCGGTCACGGAAATCGCCCGGCGCGCATCCAGCAGGTTGAAGGTATGGGAAGCCTTCAACACCATTTCGTAGCTCGGCAACGGCAGCGGCTGGTCGAGTTCGATCAGGCGCTTGGCTTCGCTTTCGTAGAAATCGAACAGTTCGAACAGCTTCTCGACGTTGGCGTGCTCGAAGTTGTAGGTCGACTGTTCCACTTCGTTCTGGTGGAACACGTCGCCGTAGGTCACTTTGCCCATCGGACCGTCAGCCCAGACCAGGTCGTAGACCGAGTCCACGCCTTGCAGGTACATGGCCAGGCGCTCGAGACCGTAGGTGATCTCGCCGGTCACCGGGTAGCATTCGATGCCGCCCGCTTGCTGGAAGTAAGTGAATTGGGTCACTTCCATGCCGTTGAGCCAGACTTCCCAGCCCAGACCCCAGGCGCCGAGGGTCGGCGATTCCCAGTTGTCTTCGACGAAACGGATGTCATGCACCAATGGGTCCAGGCCGACGTGCTTGAGCGAGCCCAGGTACAGTTCCTGGAAGTTGTCCGGGTTCGGCTTCAGGACTACCTGGAACTGGTAGTAGTGCTGCAGACGGTTCGGGTTTTCACCGTAGCGGCCGTCAGTCGGACGACGGCTTGGCTGCACGTAGGCGGCGTTCCAGGTTTCCGGGCCAATGGCGCGCAGGAATGTAGCGGTGTGGAAAGTGCCGGCGCCTACTTCCATATCGTAGGGCTGAAGTACCACACAACCTTGCTCGGCCCAGTATTGCTGGAGGGCGAGGATCAAGTCTTGGAAGGTACGCACGGCTGGCGTAGGCTGGCTCACGAAATTCACCTGTTTCTTGGGCTGCGATTTAAAGAGCGGGAGTATACCCGATTCATTGCTGCGCACGCCCCCTGGAGCCTTATGCCACGCTGCTTTTGGTGTTCCGAAGATCCGCTGTACATGGCTTATCACGATAAGGAGTGGGGCACGCCGCTACGCGATGCGCAGGGTTTGTTCGAGTTGCTTTTGCTCGAAGGGTTCCAGGCCGGGCTTTCCTGGATCACTGTGCTGCGCAAACGCGAGCATTATCGCCAGGTGATGTTTGGCTTTGATGTCCAGCGCGTGGCACAGATGAGCGATGCCGAAATCGACGAATTGATGCTTGATCCGGGGATTATTCGTAACCGCCTCAAGCTCAACGCGGCCCGGCGCAATGCCCAGGCCTGGCTGGCGCTGGAAGATCCGGTGGCGTTTCTCTGGTCATTCGTCGGCGGCACGCCTGTGATCAATCATTTCAAGGATCGCAGCGAAGTGCCGGCCATTACGCCAAAAGCGGTGGAGATGAGCAAAGGTCTGAAAAAGGCCGGTTTTACCTTCGTCGGGCCGACCATTTGCTACGCCTTTATGCAGGCCTCGGGCATGGTCATGGACCACACTCAGGATTGCGACCGCTACTCGCTGCTGGTGAACGCCGGGTAGAATGACCGCCTCGCACACAGCACAAGATCAGGAGTGACCTGTGGATAAGTTTAAAGGCGCCTTGCTGGTAGGCGCTCTGCGGCTGTTTGCCCTGCTTCCGTGGTGGGCCGTGCAGGCCGCGGGCTCGGCGATTGGCTGGGTCATGTGGAAAACCCCGAACCGCTCCCGCGACGTGGTGCGGATCAATCTGTCCAAATGCTTTCCGGACATGGACCCTGCCGAGCGTGAGCGCCTGGTCGGGCAAAGCCTGAAAGACATCGGCAAGTCCCTGACCGAAAGTGCCTGTGCCTGGATCTGGCCGGCCCAGCGCTCCATCGATCTGGTGCGCGAGGTCGAAGGCCTCGACATCTTGAAAGACGCCCTCGCCTCCGGTAAAGGCGTGGTTGGCATCACCAGCCACCTGGGCAATTGGGAGGTGCTCAATCACTTCTATTGCAGCCAATGCAAACCGATCATTTTCTACCGTCCGCCAAAATTGAAGGCGGTGGATGAATTGCTGCAAAAGCAGCGGGTACAGTTGGGCAACAAGGTCGCGGCGTCCACCAAGGAAGGCATCCTCAGCGTCATCAAGGAAGTGCGTAAAGGTGGTGCAGTGGGCATTCCAGCTGACCCGGAACCGTCCGAATCCGCCGGGATCTTCGTACCGTTCTTCGCCACTCAGGCACTGACCAGCAAGTTCGTGCCGAACATGCTGGCCGGCGGCAAAGCCGTTGGCGTGTTCCTGCACGCTCTGCGCCTGCCGGACGGTTCGGGCTACAAAGTGATTCTTGAAGCCGCACCAGAGGCCATGTACAGCACCGATACGGCGGAGTCATGTGCGGCCATGTCTAAAGTGATCGAGCGTTATGTCGGTGCCTACCCGAGCCAGTACATGTGGAGCATGAAGCGTTTCAAAAAGCGTCCGCCCGGCGAAGCGCGCTGGTACTAAAGCTTTGGCACGTTCTGTGGATAACTTGTAGGAGCGAGCTTGCTCGAGTTGGACGTTAACGATGATGTGGGCTGCCAGGTTGAACGCGGCGCCCTTGCATGCATCGCGAGCATGCTCGCTCCTACACGTATCCTCAACCTGTTCTAAAGGGCGCAGAAGATGTCCGAACACCGCAAGTCATTCCGCATCAAGATCAGCCATGACAGCGTCGGCGACTGTCTGGGCCAGACGCGCAACCTGTCGGCCACTGGGGTCTACGTCAAGCATCCGGCCCTGGCCGCCTTGCCCCGGGGTGCGGTGGTCTACGGGCAGGTCCAGGACTTGCCCACAGGCGCGCCGCGGGTGCGTATGGAAGTGGTGCGGGTGGATGCCGAAGGCATTGGCTTACGCTACCTCTGATCAGTGCGCCTGACGGTCGAGCTTTTTCAGAAACACCGTCATTTCCTTCTCGGCTTGCTTGTCGCCATGGGCGATGGCGGCCTCGATGCCTTGCTCCCAAGCCTGCCGTGCGGCTGCAAAGTCGGTCAGGGCCAGATGGGCCTTGCCCAGTAATTTCCAGGCCGCCGAATATTTTGGATCGAATTCGACGCAGCGCTGGAAATGCTCCACCGCCTTGGCGTTCTCCCCCAGATCCAGATAACCCTTGCCCAGGCCGAAGCGCAGCAGCGAGTTATCCACACCCTTGGCGAGCATTTTTTCCAGGGATTCGAGCATGGGGGATTCCTTATCTTAGGGGTGTCAGGCGTTCATCCGGATTAGTGAGGCCGCCTTCGCGAGCAAGCCCGCTCCCACATTGGTTTTTTGTTCACCAAAGATCAAATGTGGGAGCGGGCTTGCTCGCGAAGAGGCCCTTGCTGGCAGCAAAAAACTCGGATCAGAAGAAGCTCAGCCCTACGTGGAACAGCTTCTCCACATCGCGAATATGCTTTTTATCCACAAGGAACAGAATCACATGGTCCCCCGCCTCGATCACTGTGTCGTCGTGGGCGATGAGCACTTCTTCGTCGCGGATGATCGCGCCAATGGTGGTCCCTGGTGGCAGGCCGATGTTCTCGATGGCCTTGCCGATCACCTTGCTCGATTTCGCATCACCATGGGCAATAGCCTCGATGGCTTCCGCCGCGCCCCGGCGCAGTGAGTGCACGCTGACGATATCGCCACGACGCACGTGGGCCAGCAAGGTGCCGATGGTCGCCAGCTGCGGGCTGATGGCGATGTCGATGTCGCCGCCCTGAATCAGATCCACGTAGGCCGGGTTGTTGATGATGGTCATCACCTTCTTCGCGCCCAGGCGCTTGGCCAGCAGCGATGACATGATGTTGGCTTCGTCATCGTTGGTCAGGGCCAGGAAGAGGTCTGCATCGGCGATGTTTTCCTCCATCAACAGATCGCGGTCGGAGGCACTGCCCTGCAACACCACGGTGCTGTCCAGGGTATCGGAGAGATGGCGGCAGCGGGCCGGGTTCATCTCGATGATCTTCACCTGGTAACGACTTTCGATCGCCTCGGCCAAGCGTTCGCCGATCTGCCCACCACCGGCAATGACGATGCGCTTGTAGGTTTCGTCGAGACGGCGCATTTCGCTCATCACCGCGCGAATGTTGGCTTTGGCGGCAATGAAAAACACTTCATCGTCCGCTTCGATCACCGTATCGCCCTGGGGCAGGATCGGCCGGTCGCGACGGAAAATCGCAGCGACGCGGGTTTCGACATTCGGCATGTGCTCACGCAACTGTCGCAGTTGCTGGCCCACCAGCGGACCGCCGTAGTAGGCCCGCACTGCCACCAGTTGCGCCTTGCCTTCGGCAAAGTCGATCACCTGCAAGGCGCCGGGATGCTGGATCAGGCGCTTGATGTAGTTGGTGACCACTTGCTCCGGGCTGATCAGCACGTCCACCGGAATCGCTTCGTTCTGGAACAGCTGCTCTTCGCGGGTCAGGTACGCGGCTTCGCGAACCCGGGCGATCTTGGTTGGCGTGTGGAACAAGGTGTGGGCGACCTGGCAGGCGACCATATTGGTTTCATCACTGTTGGTCACGGCCACCAGCATGTCGGCGTCGTCGGCCCCGGCCTGGCGCAACACGGTCGGAAACGAACCGCGACCCTGCACCGTGCGGATGTCCAGGCGGTCACCGAGGTCGCGCAGGCGTTCGCCGTCGGTGTCGACCACGGTGATGTCATTGGCTTCGCTTGCAAGGTGTTCCGCCAGCGAACCGCCGACCTGTCCCGCTCCAAGGATGATGATTTTCATCCAGTCACTCCATTGAATCCATTTAACCGCGCGCGGCGGCGATCTTGATCAGCTTGGCGTAGTAGAACCCGTCATGCCCGCCTTCCTGAGCCAGCAACTGACGTCCATGGGGCTGCTTGATTCCGGCCGCTGTCGCGAGGTCCAGCTCACGGGCGCCTGGTGTGCGGTCGAGAAAGGCTTCGATGACTTCGGTGTTCTCGGTCGGCAGCGTGGAGCAGGTGGCGTAAAGCAGAATGCCGCCCACTTCCAGAGTTATCCACATGGCGTCGAGCAGTTCGCCCTGCAGCACAGCCAGCGCAGCGATGTCGTCAGGTTGACGGGTCAGCTTGATGTCCGGATGACGACGAATCACCCCGGTAGCGGAACACGGAGCGTCCAGCAGTATGCGCTGGAACGGCTTGCCGTCCCACCAGGCCTGAGTGTCGCGACCGTCGGCAGCGATCAGTTCAGCGCTGAGTTTGAGGCGTTCGAGGTTTTCCCGCACCCGCACCAGGCGCTTGGCTTCCAGGTCGACCGCCACCACACCGGCCAGCGCCGGTTGTGCTTCAAGGATGTGGCAGGTTTTGCCGCCCGGCGCGCAGCAGGCGTCCAGCACCCGTTGACCCGGCGCCAGATCCAGCAGATCGGCGGCCAGTTGCGCGGCTTCGTCCTGCACGCTGATCCAGCCTTCGGCGAAACCCGGGAGGCTACGCACGTCGGTAGCTGCTTCGAGGATGATGCCGTCTCGACTGTAAACGCACGCTGTCGCGGCAATGCCCGCTGCACTGAGCAACCCAAGATAAGCATCGCGGGTGTGATGTCTTCGGTTGACCCGCAGAATCATTGGCGGGTGCGCGTTGTTTGCCGCGCAAATGGCTTCCCACTGCTGAGGCCAGAACGCCTTGAGGGATTTTTGCAGCCAGCGCGGATGAGCAGTGCGCACCACCGGGTCGTGTTCCAGCTCGGCGAGCAGCGTCTCGCTTTCCCGTTGGGCGCGGCGCAGTACGGCGTTGAGCAAGGCCTTGGCCCAAGGCTTTTTCAGCTTGTCGGCACAGCCGACCGTTTCGCCAATGGCGGCATGGGCCGGCACGCGGGTGTAGAGCAATTGATAGAGGCCGACCAGCAACAACGCTTCGACATCGGCGTCAGCGGCCTTGAATGGCTTCTGCAGCAGTTTGGCCGCCAGCGCCGACAAGCGCGGCTGCCAGCGTGCGGTTCCGAACGCCAGGTCCTGGGTGAAGCCGCGATCACGGTCTTCGACCTTGTCCAGTTGCGTCGGCAGCGAACTGTTGAGCGAGGCTTTACCGCTCAGGACGGCGGCGAGTGCCTTGGCGGCGGCCAGACGCGGGTTCATTGAGCCTCCGCCGCTTGACCGAGGACAGTGCCGATGGCGAATTTCTCACGACGGCTGTTGAACAGGTCGCTGAAATTCAGCGCCTTGCCGCCCGGCAATTGCAGGCGGGTCAGGCACAGGGCGTGCTCGCCGCAAGCGACAATTAGGCCCTCCTTGCTGGCGCCGAGGACTTCACCCGGCGCGCCTTTGCCTTCAGCGAGATTCGCCGCCAGCACTTTCAGCGCTTCGCCGTTCAGCGTGCTGTGGGTGATCGGCCATGGATTGAAGGCGCGAACCAGGCGCTCAAGTTCAACTGCCGGACGGGTCCAGTCGATGCGCGCTTCGTCTTTGTTCAGTTTGTGCGCGTAGGTGGCCAGGCTATCGTCCTGCACTTCGCCTTCCAGGGTACCGGCGGCGAGTCCGGCAATTGCCTGAACCACGGCCGGTGGGCCCATTTCGGCCAACCGATCGTGCAAGCTGCCGCCAGTGTCGTCGGCGCCGATCGGCGTGGTGACTTTGAGCAGCATCGGCCCGGTGTCGAGACCGGCTTCCATGCGCATCACGGTCACGCCACTTTCGGCGTCACCCGCTTGCACGGCGCGCTGGATCGGCGCGGCACCGCGCCAGCGTGGCAGCAACGAAGCATGGCTGTTGATGCAACCCAGACGCGGAATATCCAGCACCACTTGCGGCAGGATCAGGCCGTAGGCGACCACTACCATCAAATCCGGCTTCAAGGCGGCCAGTTCGGCCTGCGCCTCTTCGTTGCGCAACGTTGGCGGTTGCAGCACGGGGATGTTGTTTTCCAGCGCCAGTTGCTTGACCGGGCTCGGCATCATTTTTTGCCCACGACCGGCCGGACGATCCGGTTGGGTGTAGACCGCGACGATCTCGTAAGGGCTGGCGAGCAGGGCCTTGAGGTGTTCGGCGGCGAATTCCGGGGTGCCGGCAAAGACGATGCGCAGTGGCTCAGTCATGGAAACTCTCGATTGCAAAGCATCTTGAAAAGAAAAAGGCTTGCCGCAGCAAGCCTTTGAAGGAGGGCATCAAGCGTTTTGGCGATGCTGTTTTTCCAGCTTCTTCTTGATGCGGTCGCGTTTGAGCGTTGACAGGTAATCGACGAACAATTTGCCGTTGAGGTGGTCGCATTCATGCTGGATGCACACTGCGAGCAGGCCATCGGCGATCAGCTCGTAAGGCTTGCCGTCACGGTCCAGAGCCTTGACCTTGACCCTTTGCGGGCGATCGACGTTTTCATAGAAGCCCGGTACCGAAAGGCAGCCTTCCTGGTATTGCTCCATTTCGTCAGTCAGGGGTTCGAACTCGGGGTTGATGAACACTCGCGGTTCGGTGCGGTCTTCGGAGAGGTCCATCACGACGATACGTTTGTGCACGTTGACCTGGGTAGCGGCGAGGCCGATGCCTGGCGCTTCATACATTGTTTCAAACATATCGTCGACCAACTGACGCACTTCGTCGTCCACTACGGCCACAGGTTTGGCGATAGTGCGCAGGCGCGAGTCGGGGAATTCGAGGATGTCTAAAATGGCCATAAGCTTGATTGATGCACGTGTGAAGTAGGTCGGGTCGATGGCCTGGCGGTCCGAAGATGCAGGCTACCTATGTAAAACGTAGCTCCCTTCTTTCCATTAGCAAGCCGGGAGCGAGCCACCGAGGGCTCTGGCGTTTCACGCGAACGCACATAATAAAGGGATTCACCGCATGAGGAAATCACTACTCGCCCTGCTGCTTCTGGTCCCGGCCGGTTTGGCGTTCGGGCAGGTGCAAATCGGGGGAAGTTCTCCTGCGCCCCAAGGCACCATCAAGCTGTCGCCACAGGTGCGCAGCAGCCCGATGACCGAGGCCATTCCCGGTATTGCGCTGAAATCGATCAACAGTTTTTTACTGAACAACCATATCGTCGACAAGGCCGAGGATTTCGACAAGGCACCTTATATCGTTGCCGGCGATGCCGAGCGTGTGCTGGCCGGCACCGGTGACCGGGTTTTCGCCCGGGGCCAATTCGATCCGGCCAATCATCGATATGACGTCTTTCGCCAGGGCAAGGTCTACACCGATCCGCAGAGCAAGGAATTTTTGGGGATCAACGCCGATGACATTGGCGGCGGCGAAGTGGTGGCCACTGAAGGCGAAGTCGCCACGCTGCTGTTGCAACGCACGACACAGGAAGTGCGCCTGGGCGACCGTTTGTTTCGCAGCGAAGAGCGCTCGATCAACTCGACGTTCATACCCAGCGCGCCCGGTACCGAGGTCAATGGCCTGATCATCGACGTGCCGCGGGGTGTTACGCAGGTTGGTGCGCTGGACGTGGTCACGCTGAACAAGGGGCAACGTGACGGTCTGGTTGCCGGGAATGTGTTGGCGGTAATGAAAACCGGTGAAACCGTACGCGACCGGATCAGCGGCCAACCCCTGAAAATTCCTGATGAACGTGCGGGACTGCTGATGGTTTTTCGCACCTACGACAAGCTCAGCTACGGGCTGGTACTGAACGCATCACGGTCGCTGGCAGTGATGGACAAGGTGCGAAATCCTTAGCGGGCTTCACAAGTTACCAACAGAGTTATCCACAGCTTGTTCCGCTCTGACTGAGCCCTCATAACGATCAAGGATGATCCATGCCGCCGTCTGCTGCCATACCCGTTTCGCCTGCGGAACTTGAAGCTCGTTTGCGCTTGCATCGTTTGCCGGAGCTAGGTCCGGCACGTTTCAGGAAATTGCTCGAGGCCTTCGGCTCTGCGTCCAAAGCCATCAGCGCACCGGCCAGTGCCTGGCGAGCGCTGGGGTTGCCACTGGCCTGTGCGCAGGCCAGACGCACAGCTGAAGTACGTGACGGTGCCAACTACGCATTGGCCTGGCTGGAGCGTCCGAACCAGCATTTACTGATGTGGGACCAACCTGATTACCCGGCGTTGCTCGCTCAAATCAGCGATGCACCGCCGTTATTGTTCGTTGCGGGCAATCCGGAAATTCTGGAAAAACCGCAACTGGCGATGGTCGGCAGCCGTCGGGCCTCTCGACCCGGCATGGACACCGCTGCTGCGTTTTCCCGCAGTCTGGCCGGTGCCGGTTTTGTCATTACCAGCGGTCTGGCCCTGGGCATTGATGCTGCCGCCCACCAGGCCGCTCTGGATGTTGGCGGGCAAACGGTCGGGGTACTTGGTACCGGTCTTGAAAAGTTTTATCCACAGCGCAATCGAAGGTTGGCGGACGCCATGATCGCGTCCGGCAGCGCGGTAGTTTCGGAGTTTCCGCTGGATGCAGCTCCCAGCGCCGCAAACTTTCCCCGACGCAACCGGATCATCAGCGGCATGTCCCTCGGCGTGCTGGTGGTCGAGGCCAGTGTTGCCAGCGGATCGTTGATCACCGCGAGGCTGGCGGCGGAGCAAGGCCGCGAGGTATTCGCGATTCCCGGATCGATCCATCATCCCGGAGCGCGCGGTTGTCATCAATTGATCCGCGATGGCGCAGCCCTGGTGGAAACCATCGAACATATCCTTGAAGCCTTGCGCGGCTGGCAACAACTGCCCTTCCCCACGGAATCGAGCGTGGTAGCGACCACTCATCCACTTTTGCAGTTGCTGCTTGCCGCACCGCACACCAGTGAAGCGTTGGCCGGAGCGAGCGGCTGGACCCTGCCCAAAGTGCTGGTGGCATTGACTGAGCTGGAAATGGACGGCCGTGCGGTGTGTGAAAGTGGACGCTGGTTTGCACGGGTGAGCTAGGTTTTATAAACAAGATCGGTAAACTGCACAGAGCCTTATTCTGGAGAGTTTTTCATGGTCAACAGTTGGCGTGTGCAACAAGCCGCGCAAGCAATTCGTGCCGGAGCGGTGATTGCCTACCCAACCGAAGCAGTCTGGGGGCTGGGTTGCGACCCGTGGGACGAAGAAGCAGTGGATCGTCTGCTGCTGATCAAGGGCCGGTCTGTGGATAAAGGGCTGATTCTGGTTGCCGACAACATCCGCCAGTTCGACTTCCTGTTCGAGGATTTCCCCGAATTGTGGATGGACCGCATGGCCAGTACCTGGCCCGGTCCCAATACCTGGCTGGTGCCGCATCAGAATATGCTGCCGGAATGGATTACCGGGGTGCACGAAACGGTGGCGTTGCGAGTCAGTGATCACCCGCAAGTGCGGGAGTTGTGTGCGCTGGTTGGGCCGCTGGTGTCAACGTCGGCCAACCCACAGGGCCGTCCGGCAGCACGCACGCGGATTCGCGTGGAGCAGTATTTCCGTGGCCAGGTTGATCTGGTACTCGGCGGCAATCTGGGCGGGCGCAAGAATCCCAGCGTGATCCGCGATCTGGCGACAGGGCAGGTTGTGCGCCCGGATTGATGTGGCGAGGGGGCTTGCCCCCGTTGGACTACGGAGCAGGCCCCAGTTGAGGGCGGGTGCTGCGCACCCGAACGGGGGCGAGCCCCTCGCCACAGGTTAAGGCAACAACACCACCGAACCAGTAGTACGCCGCGCGGACAACTCGGTCTGCGCCTTTGCCGCATCAGCCAGTGGATAACGCTGGCTGATGTCCACGTGCAGCTTGCCGCTGATAATCATCTCGAACAGTTCGTCGGCCATCCGCTGCAGGTTCTCGGCGTTGTTGGCATAGGTCGCCAGGGTCGGCCGTGTCACGTACAGCGAACCCTTCCCCGCCAGAATTCCCAGGTTGACCCCGTCTACCGCCCCGGATGCATTACCGAAGCTCACCACCAGACCACGCGGCGCAACGCTGTCCAGGGAGGTCAGCCAGGTGTCTTTGCCGACGCCGTCGTAAACTACCGGGACCTTTTGGCCGTCAGTCAACTCCAGCACGCGTTGTGCGACGTTTTCATGGCTGTAGTCGATGGTTGCCCAGGCGCCATTGGCTTTCGCCAGTGCGGCTTTCTCCGCCGAGCTCACCGTGCCGATCAGCTTCACACCCAGGGCCTTGGCCCATTGGCACGCCAGCGAACCGACGCCACCGGCCGCGGCGTGGAACAGAATGGTTTCGCCACCCTTGAGTTCATAGGTCTGACGCAGCAGGTACTGCACGGTCAGGCCCTTGAGCATCACGCCAGCCGCCTGTTCGAAGCTGATGGCGTCCGGCAGGTGCACCAGATTGGCTTCGGGCAACACGTGAACCTCGCTGTACGCGCCCAGCGGGCCACTGCCATAGGCCACGCGATCACCGACCTTGAAACGGCTCACTTCACTGCCCACCGCCTCGACCACCCCCGCCCCTTCGGAACCAACGCCCGATGGCAGGGACGGCGGCGGATAGAGGCCGCTGCGGTAATAGGTATCAATGAAGTTCAGGCCGATGGCCTTGTTGCTCACGCGGACCTGCTGCGGGCCGGGTTCGGCGGGCTGGTAATCGACATATTCGAGCACTTCGGGGCCGCCATGGGCGCGGAACTGAATACGCTTTGCCATCTCACTCTCCTTGGGACTCAGCTACTTGAGTTGTAGCGCGAAGCGCCCTATCGAACTCCCAAGCTTGATCTTCGTCAACTGTGGCAGGTCCATCTGCGGTGTTATGCTACGCGCCCATTTGCGCAGGCTGAGCTCCAATGGAGCAGCGCGTAGTTTTGCCCGATACAAGGTGATGACATGACGACCCGCACCGAGGCCGTAAAAGCCTACCTGCTCGACCTGCAAGACCGTATCTGTGCTGCCCTGGAAGCCGAAGACGGCGGTACGCGCTTCGTTGAAGACGCCTGGACCCGGCCTGCCGGTGGTGGCGGGCGTACCCGGGTGATCGAAAACGGCACGGTGATTGAAAAGGGCGGCGTCAACTTTTCCCATGTGTTCGGCAGCGGTCTGCCACCGTCCGCCAGCGCGCACCGACCGGAACTGGCCGGCCGGGGCTTCGAAGCGCTGGGCGTGTCGCTGGTGATCCATCCGCATAACCCGCATGTGCCGACTTCCCACGCCAACGTACGCTTTTTCATCGCCGAAAAAGAAGGCGAGGAACCGGTCTGGTGGTTCGGCGGCGGCTTCGACCTCACCCCCTACTACGGTAACGTCGATGACTGCGTGCACTGGCACCGCATCGCCGAGCAAGCCTGCGCACCGTTCGGACCGGAGGTTTACCCGCGCTACAAGGCCTGGTGCGACAGCTATTTCCACATCAAGCACCGTCACGAGCCACGAGGCATCGGCGGGTTGTTTTTCGACGACTTGAACGAGTGGGATTTCGACACCAGCTTCGCCTTCATGCGCGCCATTGGCGATGCCTACATCGACGCGTATCTGCCAATCGTGCAGCGCCGCAAGGACGATGCCTTTACTGCCGAGCAACGCGAGTTCCAGGAATTCCGTCGTGGGCGCTACGTTGAATTCAACCTGGTCTACGACCGTGGCACGCTGTTCGGCCTGCAATCGGGCGGGCGCACCGAGTCGATCCTGATGTCCCTGCCGCCGCAGGTGCGCTGGGGTTACGACTGGAAAGCCGAGCCCGGCAGCGAAGAAGCGCGCCTGACCGAGTACTTCCTGCAAGATCGCGATTGGTTGGCCGAGGCCTGAACGAGGATTCCTGATGGACCGTTACGTCGTATTCGGCAACCCGATTGGCCATAGCAAGTCGCCGCTGATCCATCGTCTGTTCGCTGAGCAGACGGCACAGAAGCTGGACTACAGCACTTTGCTGGCGCCCCTGGACGACTTTTCCACCTGTGCCCGGACGTTTTTCCTGGAAGGTCGCGGCGCGAATGTGACGGTGCCGTTCAAAGAGGAAGCCTATCGGCTGGCGAACAACCTGACGGCGCGGGCGCAGCGAGCCGGTGCGGTTAATACGTTGAGCAAGCTGGCGGATGGCAGCCTGCTGGGCGACAACACCGACGGTGCCGGACTGGTGCGGGACCTGACGGTCAACGCCGGTTTCAGCCTCAAGGGTAAACGCATCCTGCTGCTGGGTGCCGGTGGTGCGGTGCGTGGTGCGCTGGAGCCCTTGTTGGCCGAGCAACCGGCATCCTTGATCATCGCCAACCGTACCGTGGAAAAAGCCGAGCTGTTGGCCGAATTGTTCTGCGATCTGGGGCCCGTATCGGCCAGTGGGTATGACTGGTTGCAGGAGTCGGTGGACCTGATCATCAATGCGACGTCGGCGAGCCTCTCAGGTGATGTTCCGCCGATTGCCAGCAGCCTCATTGAACCGGGCAAGACGGTTTGCTACGACATGATGTATGGCAAGGAGCCGACCTCGTTCTGCCGCTGGGCCAGCGAACACGGCGCGGCGGTGGCGATGGATGGCTTGGGCATGCTCGCTGAACAGGCGGCGGAAGCGTTTTTCCTGTGGCGCGGTGTGCGGCCGGATACGGCTCCAGTGCTGGCCGAACTTCGCCGCCAACTGGCGCTGTAGTATTTTTTGTGGCGAGGGAGCTTGCTGAGGCGAGGAGGCTTGCTGTGGCGAGGGGGCTTGCTGTGGCGAGGGGGCTTGCCCCCGTTGGACGGCGAAGCCGTCCCCCAAAAAATCCACGACCGCTTCGCGGCCGAACGGGGGCAAGCCCCCTCGCCACAGTTTATGCGTTCGTCATGGCCGTGGTGTTTCAATCCTCAAACCGGATCGGGCATTTCTCCGCGCCTTCCAGCTTTCTCAACTCTTCCACCACCTGTGGCCGTGCCTGGCGCAAGGTCAGGCTGCGATCCTGGCGCAGCAGTCGCCGGGCTTCCTGGTGCAGCATTTCAACGCCGGAATAGTCGATGAAGTTGATCTGCTGTGCTTCGATCACCACGCGTACGCCGTGCATCCGTTGCAGGCGCGTTTGCAGGTAGTGGCTGGCGCCGAAGAAGATTGAGCCGCCGACCCGCAGAATGTCTTCCTCACCGTCCCGCCAATGCTGGACCCGCGGGCGCGAAGTACGTTTGAGATAGAAAAACAACGACGCCAGCACTCCGGCGTAGATGGCAGTCTGCAGTTCCAGAAGTAACGTGGCGAGGCAGGTCAGCGCCATGACTGCGAACTCGGAGTGGCTGACTCGCCACAATGCGCGAACGCCGCGATGGTCTATCAACCCCCAGGCGATCAGGAGAATGCTGCCGGCCATGGCCGGGATCGGAATGTGTGCAATCAGCCCCGCAGCGAAAATGGCGAATAACGCCACCCACATTGCCGAAAAAACCCCCGCCAGAGGCGAACAGGCGCCGGCCTCATAGCTAAGACCCGAGCGGGTGAAGGAGCCGGCGGACAGTGAACCGGAAAAAAACGCACCGACCATGTTGGATAGACCCTGAGCGCGGACTTCCTGATTGGCGTCGAGCATCTGCTGGGAGCGCGCGGAAATCGAGCGGGCAATCGACAGGCTGGTGACCAGCCCGAGCATACCCACCGCCACCGCACTGGGCAGCAGCCGCAGAATAAGGTCCAGATCCAGCGGTAGTGCGCTGAAAGGCGGCAACCGGCCGACAAATGCACTGACCAACTGTACGTGACCAAACATCGCTGGCCACAACCACACCAACAGGCCGCCCAGTACCAGGGTCATGAGCAGCGTCGGCCAGCGTGGCAACAGCTGTTTGAGCAGCATACCGACCAGTACGGTGGCCAGGCCCAGCACCAGCGAAGGTTTATCCACAGCCTCCAGATGCTGGAGCAAACTCATCAGGCTGGCCAACGCCGTCGCTTCGCCCGGCAGATCCAGCCCCAGCAGATTCGGCAGTTGGCCGATGGCGATCACCACTGCTGCGCCGAGGGTAAAACCGAGCACCACCGAATGCGAGACGAAGTTCACCAGCGCGCCAAAGCGCAATAGGCCCAAAAGCCATTGGAAAATTCCCGCGAGAAAGGTCAGCAACAGAATCAGGGTGACGTAGTCCTGTGAGGCAGGGACGGCCAGTGGACTGACACTGGCATACAGGACAATGGAGATGGCCGCCGTGGGACCGCAGATCAAATGCCACGACGAACCCCAGAGGCAGGCAATCAGCACCGGGATGATTGCCGCGTACAGGCCATATTCAGGTGGCAGGCCGGCAATCAGTGCGTAGGCAATGGATTGCGGCAACGCCAGAATCGCACCACTGAGGCCGACAATCAGGTCACGTCCGACACTTGCCCGGGTTTGCTTGGGCAACCAGGCGAGGAAGGGGAACAGTGAATGGCGACTGGGAAGGGCCATGGATCCTCTCGGGTGGGATTTTGTGCAAGGGTATCAGGGTGAGGTTTTGAAGTGGTGTGCCAGTTCGAACGCCCCCTCACCCTAACCCTCTCCCCAAAGGGGCGAGGGGACTGACCGGGTTGCCTATGTAGCTACATCGACCTGAAATACCGAGTTGAACTCAGGACTGAGGCCCGTGAAGATTGGCGTCCATACCCTCTCCCGGCAGGGATGAGGGGACTGACGGAGTTCCATGGAGTTACATCACCCGGGAATCTCACGTGGAACTCAGGATTTGAAGGACACGAAGATCGGCTCCCTTTCCCCCTCGCCCCCCCGAGGGGGGAGAGGGCTGGGGTGAGGGGGGAAATCTCAAGCCCGCCACTTTCCTCAAAATTCACCCGATCAAAGCTTCGCCTTCACCGCCGGCAACGCATCCTTGCCATCCACGGTCTTCACGCCATCGAGCCATTTATCCAGCACCGCCGGGTTTGCCTTGATCCACGCCCTGGCCGCATCGGCGTTGCTGACTTTCTTGTTCGCCACCTCGGCCATGATGCTGTTCTCCATCTCCTGGGTGAAGCTCAGGTTCGTAAGCAGTTTGCCGACGTTCGGACAGGCCTGTGCATAACCTTTGCGAGTCAGGGTATGCACGCTGCCGGTGTCGCCGAAGTACTTCTCGCCGCCCTTGAGGTAATGCATTTTCAGCTGCACGTTCATCGGGTGCGGCGTCCAGCCGAGGAAAGTCACGAATTTCTGTTTCTTCACTGCACGAGACACTTCCGCCAGCATCGCCAGCATCGCCTGCTCGCTGGACTCGACCAGTTTCCACTGGCCCATGTCGAAATCGTTTTTCTTGATGATCTCTTGCAGGGAGATATTCGCCGGTGCTCCGGAGCCTATGCCGTAGATCTTGTGGTCGAACTTGTCCGCGAATTTGTTCAGGTCGGCAAAATCATGCACACCCGCATCCCACACATAGTCGGGGACGGCGAGGGTGAACTCGGTGCCGTCGAGGTTTTTAGCCAATTGCGTGACATCGCCGGTGGCGACGAACTTGTCGTAGAAGCCTTGCTGCGCCGGCATCCAGTTACCCAGAAAAACATCGACCTGGCCATCCTTGAGCCCGCCAAAGGTAATCGGCACCGCGAGGGTATCGACCTTGGCCTTGTAGCCCATGCCATCGAGCAGGAAACCGGTGATGGCGTTGGTCGCAGCGATGTCGCTCCAGCCAGGGTCGGCCATCCTTACCGTTTCGCAACTCTGATCTGCAAACGCCGATGCACTTCCCAGTGCCATGAGCCCGACCGTCAGTACTGTGGATAACCTTTGCATGGACTTCCCCTTAACATTATTGGTTTTGGCAGGGTTGTGGATAACGTGCTTTGCGTTCCAGATCATCAAGGTCGATGTGGTTGCGCATGTACTGCTGACTGGCATCCACCAGCGGCTGGTGATCCCAGCTCTTCAGCTTGCCGAGAGTCAGGGCCTGGGCGACGAAACGCCGGCGCCGCTGACTGGCGAGCACCTGTTGGTGAATCGCCGGGATGTCCCACTTGGCTCGCGCTTCGGCTATAAAATCGTCGAACAGCTGGCGATGTTGCGGCGAATGGCTGAGATCTTCCAGTTCGCAGGGGTCATTGTGTACATCGAACAGCAGACAAGGGTCGTCTTCGCTGTAAATGAATTTATAAGCGCTGCGGCGAATCATCATCAGCGGGCCGACGGTACCTTCGGCCATGTATTCGCCGAACACCTCGTCGTGACCGCCCAGCCCTTGCAGGTGCGCAACCAGCGAGCGGCCATCCAGCGGCAACCCCGGTTCCAGCGAGCCACCGGCCAATTCAACGAAGGTCGGCAGCAGGTCGGCGGTGGAGACGCTGGCGCTGACCCGCCTGGCACCAAAATGCCCCGGGGCGCTGATCAGCAGCGGCACCCGCGCCGCCATTTCATACCAATGCATTTTGTACCAGAGGCCACGCTCGCCCAGCATGTCGCCATGATCGCCGGAGAAAACGATGATGGTGTCATCGATGAGCCCCGTATCCTCGAGTGTTTGCAGGAGTTTGCCGACGTTGCTGTCAATATAGCTGCAGGCTCCAAAGTAGGCGCGACGCGCGTCACGGATCTTATCCACAGGCAGCGGCTTGTCCCACAGGTCATAGACCTTGAGCAAGCGTTGGGAGTGCGGATCGAGTTCATGCTGACCCGGCGTTGCAGGTAGCGGGATGTCGGTATCGTCATACAGATTCCAGAATTGCTTGGGAATCGTGTACGGGTCGTGTGGGTGAGTCATCGAAACGGTCAGGCAAAACGGCTGGTCGCCATCCTCACGGATGTGGTCGAACAGATACTGCTGGGCCTTGAACACCACCTCTTCGTCGAAGTCCAGTTGATTGGTACGCACGCACGGCCCGGCCTGCAGCACGGACGACATGTTGTGATACCAGGTCGGCCGCACATACGGCTCGTCCCAGTTCACAGCCCAGCCGTAGTCGGCCGGGTAAATATCGCTGGTCAGGCGTTCTTCGTAGCCGTGCAACTGGTCCGGGCCACAGAAGTGCATCTTGCCCGAGAGTGCGGTGCGGTAGCCGAGGCGACGCAGATAGTGGGCGTAAGTCGGCACATCGGCAGGGAAATCCGCAGCGTTGTCGTAGGCGCCGATCTTGCTCGGCAACTGACCACTGACCAGGGTAAAGCGCGACGGCGCGCACAGGGGACTGTTGCAATAAGCCGAGTCGAACACCACGCCTTGTGCGGCGAGGCGGCTGAGATGGGGCATTTTGATTGGCGAAGGACCGTAGAACGGCAACATTGGCGCGGCCATTTGATCGGCCATGATGAAAAGAATGTTCTTGCGCTTCATGTGATCGCAGCATTCCATAGTGGATAATTATGCGAGAGTGCTTGGGTCGAGGATGTAACCCATGAACTCTGCGGTAAAGCCCACGTGCGGTAATGACTAGGATAAGCACAGCTTATGTATGAGTCTCTTGGTGACCTGTCTCTGGATTTACTCCGCACCTTCGAAACGGCAGCCCGTCAGCGCAGCTTCACCGCCGCTGCCGTGGAGCTTGGCACCACACAACCGGCCATCAGCCAGCAAATCAAGCGTTTAGAAGAGCAACTGGCGGTTCGACTGTTCGATCGCATTTATCGAGGCATCGAGCTGACAGAGGCGGGAACGCTGCTTTTTCAGCAAGTTCAGCTCGGATTGCAGAATATCGACGCAGGATTGGGCGCAATCAGTGCGCAACAGCAGCATGAGGTGCTGCAAGTCGCCACGGATTTTGCCTTCGCCGCTTATTGGCTGATGCCGCGTCTGCACAGGTTTCACGCGGCCAATCCGCAGGTGGATGTCAGCCTCGTCACCAGTGAGCGCAGCCACAACATGCTGCGCACCGATATCGACGTGGCGGTGCTGTTCGGTGACGGGCGATTCAAACAAGGTGAAAGCCATTGGCTGTTCAGCGAAGAAGTGTTCCCGGTGTGCAGCCCGCAGTTGCTCAACGACCGCCCACTGCCTTTACCGGCCAAGGCTCTCCTGGAGTTTCCGCTACTGCACCTGCGCGGCGAAAACAGTAGCAACTGGTTCGACTGGAGCGGTGTATTCCGTGAATTGGGGATTACATCACCTCCGGCGCCGGGTCAGGTGCGCTTCGACAATTACACTTTACTGATTCAGGCGGCGATTGGCGGTCAGGGCGTAGCCATCGGCTGGCGCCACCTTGTGGATAACTTGCTGGCGCAGGGTTTGTTGTGTCGACCGATCGCCGAAACAGTGATGTCCCGGCTCGGTTATTACGTGGTACTGCCCCAACGCAAACGACGCGGGGTGTTGATTGAGCAATTTGTCGACTGGTTGATGGCCGAGCAGTCCAGCAGCGCGCAATCATTGTCTGGCTTGGCGTTGCCTTCGATTGCGGTGTGAAGATCTTTTACGGGTTTGAAGCAGCAACGAAATTCACATGTTCACCCACATGCAAATTCAGCCGCATCTCATCGGCAATACCGGTTGCCACTCGGGTCAATCGTTCCAGGCTCTCACCCAGCCCGGGTTCCAGACTACTGCTGACCTGGCTGAAATGCTCGATGGTGAGCCCCGCCACCGCCCTTGGTGCATTCACCATCGTCCAGTGCAAGGGGCAGCTTTGCAGCGCTTCGCGGATTTCTTCAGCGGCATGCAGTTGAAGGCGGTCCGCGATGTCCGGTTCGTCCAGGACGTCGAAATCACCCACGAGAAACAAGCGGCTTATGCCTGCCCCTTGCAGACCTTCTATCAGCGCATCCACCGCCAGCACCTGTTCGACCGGGCCCGGCACGATGGTTTTTTCCACGTGATCACTATTGAATGGCAGCCCTGGTGCGTCCAGTAGACAGATGACCGTCGAGCTCCCCGCCACACTTTGTTTGACCCGCTCGGCTTCGAACAGGTCGCCGCTCTTGGTGCGCAACCCCGGGCGCGGTGCGAGCGCCGTAAGGTCATCCAGTATCGCGATCACTTCATGCTGACGCCGCAGCATTTCAGCCATCAGCGCACTGCCCAGGCTACTCATGGCACCATAAAGCACCACTTTCACGACGGGGGTTTCGGCATTTTTCATGGCTGGATTCTCTGTATTCCTGTCTATATGGCGTGTGACCCGCAGGAAACGGTGAGGGTTCGAACAGCTTTCAGAGGGATTCAAATGCAGCAGATCAAGGGTTATCACGCCCACGTCTATTTCGATGCCACAACCATTGATCAGGCGCGGGCCCTGTGTGAGCACGCAGCACAGTTATTTCCACTGAAAATGGGTCGCGTGCATGAGCGCCCGGTCGGCCCGCACCCGGACTGGAGCTGCCAGCTGGCCTTCGGACCTGAATTGATCGGCGACCTGCTGCCGTGGCTGGCGCTCAATCGCAAGGGCTTGGTGGTATTCCTGCACCCGGACACGGGCAACGATTTATTGGACCACACCGACCATGCGATCTGGATGGGCGCAATCCGTCCGCTGGATCTGTCTAATTTTTGATCAGATGCTTTCTTCGGCCTCGCCGGGCAGCTGTTCGTCCAGGTGCAGCCACGGTAAACGGCTGCTGGTCCAGATGTGACGCTCGGCGGGTGCCTGTTCGGGATGATCGAGGGTGGCAGTGGTCACATCGATGGTTTGCGGGCTCAGGTGCGTCACCAGCGCCAGGTGTGCACCACAGTGGCCGCAGAAATATCGTGCGCAGGTTGATGAGGAGTCATACCGCGCCGGCGTTCCGGCCAGCCATCGAAACGCTGACGCGGGCACTGTGATCCAGGTGGTCACAATGCCACCGCTGACCTTTCGGCAAATCGAGCAGTGGCAGTGGGCAATATCGTGAAGCGGCCCGCTGAATTGGTAACGCAATTGCCCGCAGTGGCAGCCGCCGTTGTGAAATTCACTCATGACATTTCCTCTGTGTCCCGTCCGACGACCGGTTGCACAACCGCTCAATGCTTTCATTCTCGAAAGCTGGCTGAAAGCTTCCCCGATTAGGATCGCCGTCACTACCGGCAAAAGACCGGTTGGCCAATGCGAGTGTTCAAGTGCTCGCCAGGTCCATTTAACAACAACAATGGTGATTCTGATGTCCTCTCCTACCCGCCGCTTCGCTGTCACTCCGCCCGTACGCCTCGTGCTTCCCGTTCTGCGCTGATCCCGCCCGATCCGCCCATTCACTAGCCGCGCTATGCCTGGAGTATTCCCATGCTGACTTTCCTTGGCTTCGCCATGGTCATCACGTTCATGTTCCTGATCATGACCAAGCGCCTGTCCGCGCTGATCGCCCTGATCATCATTCCGATCGTCTTCGCCCTGTTCGGCGGTTTTGCGCCGAAGATCGGCCCGATGATGCTCGAAGGCATCACCAAGCTTGCGCCGACCGGCGTGATGCTGATGTTTGCCATTTTGTACTTCGCCCTGATGATCGACTCCGGCCTGTTCGACCCGGCCGTGCGCAAGATCCTCAAACTGGTCAAGGGCGACCCGTTGAAGGTTTCAGTCGGCACTGCCGTCCTGGCGCTGGTCGTTTCCCTCGATGGTGACGGCGCGACCACCTACATGATCTGCGTGGCCGCCATGCTGCCGCTCTACAGCCGTATCGGCATGAGTCCGCGGATCATGGCCGGCTTGATCATCCTTGCCGGTGGCGTGATGAACATGACCCCATGGGGTGGTCCGACCGCCCGTGCGGCCAGTGCGCTTCACGTCGACCCGTCCGACATCTTTGTGCCGATGATCCCGGCGATGGCGGCCGGTGTGGTGGCGATCCTGTTGATTGCCTACTTCTACGGCAAGCGTGAGCGTGCGCGTCTGGGTGAGTTGCACCTGGTGGGCGATGAAATCGACCACAGTGAAATCAGCGTTTCGCAGTTCCCGGATGCCCGTCGTCCCAAGCTGATCTGGTTCAACGGTGCCCTGACCCTGGGCCTGATGTGCACCCTGATTGCCGGTCTGCTGCCGTTGCCTGTGCTGTTCATGGTGGCGTTCAGTATTGCGATGATCGTCAACTACCCTTGTCTGCAAATGCAGAAGGATCGCGTCGCGGCCCACGCCGGCAGCGTGCTGGCGGTGGTCGGTTTGATCTTCGCGGCAGGTATTTTCACCGGTATCCTGTCGGGCACCGGGATGGTCGATGCCATGTCAAAAAGCCTGCTGGCGGTGATTCCGGACTTCCTCGGCCCGTATCTGGCGGTGATTACTGCGCTGGTGAGCATGCCGTTCACGTTTTTCATGTCGAACGATGCATTTTATTACGGCGTGTTACCGGTACTTGCCGAAGCCGCTAGTCATTACGGTATAACCGCGGTGGAAATGGCACGTGCCTCGATCGTAGGTCAGCCCGTCCACTTGTTGAGCCCGCTGGTGCCATCGACTTACTTGTTGGTAGCCCTGGCCGGTATCGACTTCGGTGATCATCAGCGTTTCACGCTGAAGTGGGCTGTATTGGTTTGTATCTGCATACTGGTTGCTGCACTGGTGCTGGGGACTTTTCCGATGTTCAGCACTCTATAAGCCCAAGACTCACCACTTCGGGTCCAGGCTTCGTTGTTTGAAGCCCGGGCCCTTCGTGGTTTAACGCATCCTCAAAGGAATACACATGGAATGGCTGACCAACCCTGAAATCTGGGTTGCCTTCTTTACCCTGACCGCTCTGGAAATCGTCCTGGGCATCGATAACATCATCATGATTTCGATCCTGGTCAGCCGCATGCCCAAGCACATGCAGGCGCGCACCCGGATTTTCGGTCTGGCACTGGCCATGATCACGCGAATCCTGTTGCTGCTGTCGATCACCTGGGTCATGCGTCTCACCACCGATCTGTTCGAAGTGTTCGGCCAAGGCATTTCCGGGCGCGATCTGATCCTGTTCTTCGGTGGTCTGTTCCTGCTGTGGAAGAGCTCGCAAGAGATGTACCACGCGCTGGAAGGTGAAGACGAAACCAATGAGGAGCCCAAGGGCGCAGGCGGCAGTTTCATCTACACCATCATCCAGATCGCGATCATCGACATTGTGTTCTCGCTGGACTCGGTAATTACCGCTGTCGGCATGGTCTCCCACGTACCGGTCATGGTTGCGGCGATCATCGTTGCCGTGCTGGTGATGATGCTGGCCTCGGGCAAAATCAGCGAATTCATCGACAAGCACCCGTCGCTGAAGATGCTGGCGCTGTCGTTCCTGTTGATCGTCGGTACCGTGCTGATTGCCGAATCCCTGGACGTGCACGTACCAAAAGGCTACGTCTACTTCGCCATGGCCTTCTCGCTGGCGGTGGAAGCGATCAATATCAAGATGCGCACTGCTATTGCGAAGAAGCGCAAGCAGCAGGATCCGGTGAAGCTGCGCAAGGACATTCCGGGCCAGTAACCCGGATGTAGTGACAACGCAAAAACCTGTGGGAGCAAGCCTTTGTGGTGAGGGGGCTTGTTGTGGCGAGGGGGCTTGCCCCCGTTCGGCTGCGTAGCAGTCGCAAAACCATTGCATGCGGCGTACTTGGTACACCGCGATAGCAGGTTTTGGGGCCGCTGCGCGACCCGACGGGGGCAAGCCCCCTCGCCACAAAAGCCCGCTCCCACATTGTTTTTGTGGGATTGTCTGAACTTGTGTTCATGACAGTTTTGTTTCAATCACTTCTTTAGCTATGCGATGCTGGCGCTCAGACCGTTAGCCAACTACAGCTTAAGTATCAGAACGTAGAACGTCGCGCGGCACCGTCAACTTGCTCCTTTGGAGCGCTGCACCACAGGGGGTCTGTATGCTCACCCTGCTCAATTTGCTCTCCGCCGTGGCCCTGCTGATCTGGGGCACGCACATCGTCCGTACCGGCATCCTGCGGGTCTACGGCTCCAATCTGCGCCATGTCATCGGCCGGAACATGTCCAAGCGCGGGCTGGCTTTCGTCGCCGGGATCGTCGTGACGGCCATGGTCCAGAGCAGCAACGCCACCGCCATGCTCGTCACGTCCTTTGTCGGCCAGGGCCTGATGGCGCTGACCCCGGCGCTGTCGACCATGCTCGGTGCCGATGTCGGTACGGCGCTGATGGCGCGAGTGCTGACCCTCGATTTGTCGTGGTTGTCGCCGCTGCTGATCTTTATCGGGGTGATCTTCTTCCTGTCGCGCAAGCAGACACGGGTCGGGCAGATGGGCCGCGTCGCTATCGGACTGGGGCTGATCATTCTGGCGTTGCAATTGATTGTCGAGGCGGCGGCGCCAATCACCCACGCCCAAGGGGTCAAGGTGATATTCGCCTCGCTGACCGGCGACATTCTCCTGGACGCCTTGATTGGCGCGCTGTTCGCGATGATTTCCTACTCCAGCCTGGCGGCTGTGCTGCTCACGGCAACCCTGGCCGGCGCCAATGTGATCAGCCTGCCGGTGGCCATCGGCCTGGTCATCGGCGCCAATATCGGCAGCGGCATTCTTGCGTTCCTCAGCACCAGTATGCAGAACGCCGCCGGACGGCAGGTGGCGTTGGGCAGCCTGTTGTACAAACTGATCGGCCTGATGCTGATGATTCCGGTGCTCGACCCGTTGGTGCATTGGCTGGACAGCCTGGATTTCAGCCCGCAGGAGATGGTCATCAGCTTTCACCTGCTCTACAACACCACGCGTTGCCTGATCTTGCTGCCCAGCGTCGGGCCTATGGCGCGGTTTTGTGCCTGGGTACTGCCCGAACGCCTGCAAGCCAACGGTACAGCCAAACCCCGGCATCTGGACCCCACAGCATTGGCCACCCCCGGCCTGGCGCTGGCCAACGCAGCCCGGGAAACCCTGCGCATAGGCGATCTGATCGACAGCATGCTTGAAGCCATGCTCGACGTATTGCGCGGCCAACATACCGCGGTGACTCAGGAAATGCGCCGCCTGACCGATGATGTGGAAGCCCTGTACAGCGCGATCAAGCTGTATCTGGCGCAGATGCCCCGCGAGGATCTTAGCGATCAGGACAGCCGGCGCTGGGCGGAAATCATCGAGTTGGCGATCAACCTGAAACTTGCCAGCGACCTCATCGAACGCATGCTGCGCAAGGTGCAGCAGCAGAAAACCTCACAGCGTCGGTCATTTTCCGACGTGGGGCTGGATGAACTGGCCGGGCTTCACAGTCAGTTGATTTCCAACCTGCGCCTGGGGATGTCGGTGTTTCTCAGTGCCGACCCGGAAAGCGCCCGGCAACTGGTGCGTGAGAAACGTCGTTTTCGTGCACAGGAACGCCGCCTGGCCCATGCACATGTCAGCCGGCTACAACGTAAGATCGTGCAGAGTATCGAAACCAGTTCGTTGCACCTGGAGCTGATCGCCGACATGAAACGTTTGAACTCGCTGTTTTGCAGCAGTGCCTATGTGGTGCTGGAAACATCCGACACAGGTGCTCTGGTGGTCGACGATTTGGCTGACACCACACATTCACCTTGAACGTATGGCATGGTGATCAGTCAGTAGTATTGATTCAGTCTTGAGGCCGCTTTCGCGGGCAAGTCGGCATGACTGACGACACGGATCTCCAATTAGCCGCCTGGAAGCTTTTTATGCGTTGTCTGCTACTCGCCTGCCTGTTGCTTGGCTCATTCCCCACGCTTGCCCTGGATCGTTTCCAGGTCGAGGGTTATACGCTGCGCAATGGTTTGCAGTTGCTGCTCAAGCCTGGCACCGAGCGCGGGCATGTGGCGATTCGCCTGGTGATCGGGGTTGGCCTGGATGATTTCAGCTGCGAAGAAAAAGAACTGCCGCATCTGCTCGAACACTTGCTGTTCAGCGGTATCGACGCCAGTGGCGAAGGCGGCCTCGAGGAGCGCATGCAGGCCTTGGGGGGTGAGTGGAATGCGTTCACCAGCAACGCCGATACCACGTTCGTCATCGAGGCCCCGGCGAAAAACCAGCGCAAGGTGCTCGACCTGCTGCTGGCGCTGCTGACCCAGACCCGGTTCGACGACAATGCCATCAACGCTGCCAAGCAAGTGGTCGAGCGCGAAGATGGCGGGCATTACTCACATCTGCAACGCTGGCTGGATCGTCAGGACCTGGGCCACGCCGCCAGCAGTCAACTGGCGGTGGAGTTAGGCCTCAAATGCCCCGAGCGGGCGCAAGTCGACAGTCTGACCCGCGAACAACTGGAGCGCGTGCGCAACGGCTGGTATGCGCCGAACAACATGACCCTGATCGTGGTCGGTGACCTGGACAAGTTGCTGCCGGCCTATCTGGAGCGGGCGTATGGCGCGCTTGAAGCGATCAACCCCAGCGAACATCCACCGCTGCCGCAAATCCAGGCCAGCGCCGCCCATGAGCGCAGCCTGATCCGCGGTTTTGTCGGCGACGGGGCCAAGCTGCACTGGCTGGTGCCGGAGCCGGTGCTGGAGGACCAGCACGATCAAACCTTCGACCTGCTCAAGGACTATCTGGACTGGGCGTTGTATCGCCAGCTGCGACTGGCCCACAGTTTGTCCTATGGCCCGTGGGCGGAGCGCGAGGTGTTCGGCGGTGTAGGTTTCATGAGCCTCAATGCCGACCTCGAGCGCGGCGATGTTGCCGAAGCTGAGCAGGTGCTGGAAGAGTTGAAGGCCGGGTTGCTCAAGGACGGCCTCAATGCCGACACCTTCAACCGCCTCAAACAGGCTGCCATCGCCCGCCAGGCCTGGGCCGTGCAAGGTAACAGTGCACTGGCCGATTACTACTGGAGCGCCATTGGCGATTACGAGGATGGCCGTTTCGTCAATCCGGCCCGGGAGCTGCAAGCGGTGTCTCTGGAAGAGGCGAACAAAGCCATGCGCGAGTTGCTTTTGCAGCCTGGTTATCTGCGGATCGAAAAGCCATTGGTGAGTGACGACCAATTGGTGTGGGGGATTGCCGGGATCATGGGGTTGATCGTGCTTGGGTTGTTGGGGTGGCGCATCAGCCGCAGAAATTAACCACGCGCTGTGGCACAGGCTTTTGTGGCGAGGGGGCTTGTCGGACCGCCGCACCGCCCCGTTGGGTCGCGAAGCGGCCCCAAATTAACAATCACGGTCAATTCAGATAATCGCTCTACGACTGCTTGGCAGCCGAACGGCGGTGCGACGTTCCGACGAGCCCCCTCGCCACACCGCCGTCCCAGCGGTACCCTGTCGAGGATTTTTCCTACTACTACTGTGAAAAGCCCGAATGCCGAACCTGACCCTTTTCGTTCAGCGCATCCTTGAATTGATCAAGCGCTATCCCGGGGTCATCGCGGCTGGTGGTTTTATCTCCGGGGTGGGCAGTTTCATCCTGGTTGATCGTCAGCAAGGCCTGGCGAGCTGGATCACCACCATCATGCTGATCAGCTGGATCTGGCTGATGCTGGAAAACAGTCTGACCAAGCTGTTCGCGCGCATTTTCAAGCGCGAGATTCCGCAACCTTTGTTGCGTTACGCGACGCAGATGATTCACCAGGAAAGCCTTTTCTTCGTCCTGCCGTTCTTTTTCATCACCACGACCTGGAACAGCGGCCAGTTGTTTTTCACCGGGCTACTGAGCATCGCGGCGCTGATATCCATCGTCGATCCGCTCTACTACAAATGGCTGGCGCCACGGCGCTGGGCGTTTCTGGCGTTGCATACCCTGACGCTGTTCGCGGCCCTGCTCACGGCACTGCCGGTGATCATGCACCTGACCACTTCGCAGAGCTTCAAGTGGGCGCTGGGCATTGCGGTGCTGCTGTCGTTCCCGAGCCTGGCATCGATCTTCCCGATCCGCACCCTGCGCAACGCGCTGGCAATCCTGAGCATCACCCTGGGAATCGGCGCGGTCGGCTGGGAACTGCGCTCATGGGTACCGCCCGCGACACTGTGGATGACCGATGTGGCCATCAGCACGCAAATGCAGGACCGCACTCCGGGTGCCAGCCTCGACGAGGTCAGCACCGAGCAGATTCGCGGTGGCGGCCTCTATGCCTATACGGCGATCAACGCCCCGCGGGGTCTGGACGAGCGGATTTATCACGTCTGGCAGTTCAACGGCAAAGAGGTCGACCGTATCCCACTGGATATCCACGGCGGCCGCAAGGAAGGCTATCGCGCCTGGACCCATAAACAGAATTTCCCCGGCAATCCGGCTGGCAAGTGGCAAGTCCGGGTGCTGACCGAAGACGGACAGCTCATCGGGGTGCTGCGCTTCGTCGTCAGGGACAGCACAGCGGTTCAAGAAAAGTAATCCGGTTCGTGCTATTACGAAGGATTGCGTAACCAGCAGACAAGCACGGAGCTTATGATCAGCAGCGCGATGGCCGGCAATGCCCAATTAGATACTTCGCTGACCCCCGCTCGGTTGCGGGTGACGGGCGACTGGACGCTTGCCCACTACGCCGACCTCAAGCTACTGAGTGAAACGCTCCTCGGTCAGTACGACGCCGACACCGCCATCGACCTCAATGGCCTCGGCGCACTCGACACCGCCGGTGCGTCGTTATTGGTCGAGCTGCTGGGCTCTGAACGTCTCGGCCAGTCCGCCGAGCACCCCGACTGCACCATCAGCGCCGCCGATCGCGCCTTGCTGCAAACGGTCTACCGCTCTTTGACCGATTTCTGTGTGCCGATAAAAGAGCCGGAGGTCAGCGTCAGCATTCAACTGCTGACCCGTATTGGCCGGGCGGTGGACACCGTCTGGCAGGACTCCCTGCAATTGCTGGGCTTTGTCGGGCTGATCCTGGAAACCATCGCCCGTGGCATTTTCCGCCCAAAGCGCTGGCGCATCACGCCAATGGTGGCGCACATCGAACAGACTGGCCTTGATGCCGCCCCCATCGTCGCTCTGCTGACCTTTCTGGTGGGCGCGGTGGTGGCGTTTCTCGGGGCGACGGTGCTGGCCACTTTCGGCGCCAGTGTGTTCACTGTGGATCTGGTCGGGTTTGCCTTCCTGCGTGAATTCGGTGTGTTGCTGACCGCCATCCTGATGGCCGGGCGCACGGCCAGCGCGTTCACCGCGCAAATCGGCTCGATGAAGGCCAATGAAGAAATCGATGCCATTCGCACCCTGGGCCTCGACCCCATGGAGCTGTTGGTAGTGCCACGGGTCCTTGCCCTGTTGATCGCATTGCCGATGCTGACCTTCCTGGCGATGCTGTCGGGGATTATCGGCGGTGCCGTGGTCTGCGCGGTGTCGCTGGATATCTCGCCGGCGATGTTCCTGTCGCTGCTGCAATCGGACATCGGCGTTCAGCATTTTCTGGTGGGCATCGTCAAAGCACCGATTTTCGCTTTCCTGATCGCCGCGATCGGTTGCCTCGAAGGCTTCAAGGTCAGCGGCAGTGCCGAGTCTGTCGGCGCTCATACTACGTCCAGTGTGGTGCAGTCGATTTTTGTAGTGATCGTGCTCGACGCGGTGGCCGCGCTGTTTTTCATGGAGATGGGCTGGTGAGTCGTTTACCCCGGGCGCCCGCCGAGGCGGTGATAGAGGTGCGTGGCCTGTGCAATCGCTTCGGTCGCCAGAGCGTGCACGAGAACCTTGACCTGGATTTGTATAAAGGCGAAATCCTTGCCGTGGTCGGTGGTTCTGGCAGTGGCAAGTCGGTATTGCTGCGCAGCATTATCGGGCTGCGCCAACCGAGCGAAGGCGTGGTGAAGGTTTTCGGCCAAAACCTGCCGACCCTGGCCGAGCACGAGCGCTCACTGATTGAACGGCGCTTCGGCGTGCTGTTCCAGAAAGGTGCGCTGTTCTCGTCGCTGACGGTGACCGAGAATGTCGCCCTACCGCTGATCGAGCACGCCGGCCTGAGCCGCAACGACGCCGAACACCTGGCGGCGGTGAAAATGGCCTTGGCCGGGTTGCCGTTGTCGGCGGCAGACAAATACCCAGCGTCACTGTCCGGTGGCATGATCAAGCGCGCCGCGCTGGCCCGGGCGCTGGCCCTGGACCCGGACATACTGTTTCTCGACGAGCCCACCGCCGGTCTCGATCCGATTGGCGCTGCCGCGTTTGATCAATTGATTCTGACCCTGCGTGACGCCTTGGGCCTGAGTGTTTTTCTGGTGACCCACGACCTCGACACGCTCTACACCATTACCGACCGGGTTGCGGTACTGGCGCAGAAAAAAGTGCTGGTGGCGGACGCGATCGACAAGGTTTCGGAAACCGACGACCCATGGATTCACGAATATTTCCACGGCCCCCGCGGCCGCGCGGCGCTGACAGCCGCCCAACAGCTCAACGAGGTCTGACATGGAAACCCGAGCCCATCATGTGTTGATCGGCCTGTTCACCGTCATTGTGGTGACGGCCGCGCTGTTGTTCGGTCTCTGGCTGGCCAAGTCCAGCGTCGACACCGAGTTCAAGGATTACGAGGTGGTGTTCAACGAGGCGGTCAGTGGTTTGTCCAAGGGCAGTTCCGTGCAGTACAGCGGGATCAAGGTCGGCGATGTGGTGTCGCTACGCCTCGATCCGAAAGACCCGCGCCGGGTGCTGGCGCGGATTCGCCTGGGCGGTGAAACCCCGGTCAAGGAAGACACCGAGGCCAAACTGGCGCTGACCGGTGTCACCGGCACCTCGATCATCCAGCTCAGCGGCGGTACACCCCAGAGCCCGACGCTCAAGGGCAAGGATGGCAATCTACCGACCATCATTGCGGCGCCCTCGCCCATCGCCCGACTGCTCAATGACAGCAACGACCTGATGGCCGGGGTGAACGCGCTGATGCAAAACGCGAACTCGATGTTTTCAACGGCAAACATCGAGCGCATCAGCAAGATCCTGGAGCATCTGGAACAGACCACCGGGACCATTGCCGAGCAGCGTGGCGATATCCGTCAGGCCATGCAGCAGTTGGCCTCGGTCGGCAAGCAGGCCAATAACATGCTGGAGCAGACCACGGCGTTGATGCGCAATGCCAACGGCCTGCTCAACGATCATGGCAAGCAGGCACTGGGCAGTGCCGAGCAGGCGATGAAATCCCTGGAACAGAGCACTGCCACCATCAACACGTTGCTGGTGAGCAATCAGGATTCGCTGAACAACGGTATGCAAGGCCTCAATGGCCTGGCCCCGGCGGTGCGGGAGCTGCGCGAAACCCTGACTTCGTTGCGGGCCATTTCTCAACGCCTGGAGGCCAACCCCAGCGGTTACCTGCTGGGCAGCGACAAGAACAAGGAGTTCACCCCATGAAGCTGATTCGTACTGCCCTGCTCGCCGGCTTCACGCTGATCAGTGCGTGCTCGATCCTGCCCAAGCCAGAACCTTTCGATGTCTATCGCCTGCCTTCGGCCCAAAGCGCTGGGCCTGCCAGCCGTGGCACAGCGCAGCACTGGTCGTTGCGCCTGACCAAACTGCAAACCAGCGAGGCATTGAACAGTCCGAACATTGCGGTGGTTCCCCAGGGCGATGTGATCAGCAGCTACAAAGGTGCGCGCTGGAGCGACCCGGCACCGGTGTTGCTGCGCAATCGGCTGCTGGACGGCTTTCAGCGTGACGGTCGGGTGTCGCTGTTGAGTACCGATGACAGTCTTTTCCAGACCGACCTGGAGCTGGGTGGCACTCTGCAGGCATTCCAGACTGAATACCAAGGCGCCAGTGCGAGCGTTGTCGTGCGCCTGGATGCGTTGCTGGTGCGCAGTTATGACCAGCGCATCCTCGCCAGCCGGCGCTTTGAAGTGCGCCAGCCGTTGAGCGATGTGCAGGTGCCGGCGGTGGTCGCCGGGTTTGGCCGGGCGAATGACCAGTTGACGGTGCAGGTGGTGAATTGGGCGGTTGAGCAGGGGCAGAGGCTAGCGCCGTCGCCACGGCCTTGAGTCCGATCAGATTCCTTGCAGCCAACCAGCGCTCAAAGTGGGAGCGGGCTTGCTCGCGAAGGCAGTGTGTCACTCGACATCAATGGTGACTGACACACCGCCTTCGCGAGCAAGCCCGCTCCCACATTTTGATCGAGTTGATTCAATTAACGCTGCAAGAACGCCTGATGCATCTGCTCCAGCGTTTCAAAGTGATACGCCGGCGCTTCGGCACTCAGCTCTTCGTAACTGCCAAACCCATAACCCACCGCTGCCGCGTCCAGCCCATTGCTGCGTGCGCCGATCAGGTCGTGCTTGCGGTCGCCGATCATCAAGGTGGTGGCCGGGTCCAGTTTCTCTTCAGCCACCAGATGGGCGATCAACTCGACCTTGTTGGTTCGGGTACCGTCCAGTTCGCTGCCGTAAATCACCTTGAAGTGTTTGGCGAAGTCGAAGTGCCGGGCGATTTCCCGGGCGAACACCCAGGGTTTCGACGTGGCGATGTACAGCTGTCGTCCTTGTCCGCCGAGGGTTTCCAGCAGTGGCGTGACGCCGTCGAACACACGGTTTTCGTACAGGCCGGTGACCTTGAAACGTTCCCGGTAGAAATTCACCGCCTCCCAGGCCCTGGCCTCGTCGAAGTCGTAGAACTGCATGAACGCCTGGAGCAGCGGCGGGCCGATGAAGTGCTCGAGCTTGCTCAGGTCGGGCTCATCGATGCCCAGTTTGCTCAAGGCGAACTGGATCGATCGGGTGATGCCCTCGCGCGGGTCGGTCAGGGTGCCATCAAGGTCGAACAAAACGGTCTGGTAATGCATGAAATTTCCTGGGCTATAGCATGACGGTTTACAGCTGATCGTAGCCTTCGGCCAGATGCAGGTCCTTGAGCTTCACGTAGTTCGCCGCGCTGTAGGTGAAAAAGGCACGCTCCTTGTCGGTAAGAGGGCGGATCTGCTTCACCGGACTGCCGACGTACAGGAAACCGCTTTGCAGATGCTTGCCCGGTGGCACCAGGCTGCCGGCACCAATGATCACGTCATCGTCGATCACGGCACCGTCCATGACGATGCTGCCCATGCCGATCAGCACCCGGCTGCCTACCGAGCAGCCATGCAGCATGACTTTGTGGGCGATGGTCACGTCATCGCCGATCAGCAGCGCAAAACCATCGGGGTTGAACGGGCCTGCGTGGGTGATGTGCAGCACGCAGCCGTCTTGCACGCTGGTGCGCGCACCGATACGGATGCGGTGCATGTCGCCACGGATCACCGTCAACGGCCAGACGGAACTGTCCGGGCCGATTTCAACGTCGCCGATCACTACCGCCGAGCCGTCGACAAAAGCGCCTTTGCCGAGCAGCGGCGTATGGTTCTGATACTTGCGAAGGGACACGATAGGTTCTCTCTCTGTCGCTGATAGCTGCGGTGAGTGTCGATTGTAATTAAGATGGCTGCATGTTTCTTCCAGCCAAGGTGTCAAACCGTGAGCGTGAACCCTCTTTTACAGCCGTACGACCTGCCGCCGTTCTCCACAATCCGTGCCGAACACGTACAACCGGCCATTGAACAGATACTGGCTGACAACCGTGCCGCCATCGTCGAGATCCTCAAGACCCAGGGCGCACAACCGACCTGGGCCGGTCTGGTGCTGGCGATGGACGAACTCAATGATCGTCTCGGCGCAGCCTGGAGCCCGGTCAGCCACCTGAATGCCGTGTGCAACAGCGCCGAATTGCGCGAAGCCTACGAGGCTTGTCTGCCTGCCCTGAGCGCCTATTCCACTGAATTGGGCCAGAACCGCGAACTGTTCCAGGCCTTCGAGGCCTTGGCCAACAGCCCGGAAGCGGCCGGCTTTGACGTGGCGCAGAAAACTATTCTGGAACACTCCCTGCGTGACTTCCGTCTGTCGGGTATCGACCTGCCGGAAGCCGAGCAGAAACGCTATGCCGAAGTGCAGAGCAAACTGTCCGAGCTGGGCAGTCGCTTTTCCAACCAGTTGCTCGACGCCACTCAGGCCTGGACCAAGCACATCACCGACGAGTCGGCGCTGGCCGGCCTGACCGATTCGGCCAAGGCACAAATGGCCGCCGCCGCTCAGGCTAAAGGCCTTGATGGCTGGCTGATTACTCTGGAATTCCCGAGCTACTACGCGGTGATGACCTACGCCCAGGACCGAGCCCTGCGCGAAGAAGTCTACGCGGCCTACTGCACCCGCGCGTCGGATCAGGGCCCGAACGCCGGTCAGAACGATAACGGTCCGGTCATGGAAGAGATCCTCGACCTGCGCCAGGAGCTGGCCAGACTGTTGGGCTTCGCCAGTTTCTCCGAGCTGAGCCTGGCCACCAAGATGGCCGAGTCCAGCGATCAGGTGCTGGGTTTCCTGCGTGACCTGGCCAAGCGCAGCAAGCCATTCGCTGCCCAGGACCTTGAGCAGCTCAAGGCCTACGCCGCTGAACAAGGCTGCGCCGACCTGCAGAGCTGGGACAGTGGTTTCTACGGCGAAAAACTCCGTGAACAACGCTACAGCGTGGCCCAGGAAACCCTGCGTGCCTACTTCCCGATCGACAAGGTGCTGGGCGGCTTGTTTGCCATCGTCCAGCGCCTGTACGGCATCGAGATCGCCGAACTCAAAGGTTTCGATACCTGGCACCCGGACGTGCGCCTGTTTGAAATCAAGGAAAACGGCCAGCACGTCGGTCGCTTCTTCTTCGACCTGTATGCCCGCGCCAACAAGCGCGGCGGTGCCTGGATGGACGGCGCCCGTGACCGTCGACGTACTGCTGGCGACTTGCTGCAAAGCCCGGTGGCCAACCTGGTGTGCAACTTTACTCCGGCCGACAGCGGCAAGCCTGCGCTGTTGACCCATGATGAAGTCACCACCCTGTTCCACGAATTCGGTCACGGTTTGCATCACTTGCTGACCCGCGTGGAGCACGCTGGCGTATCCGGTATCAACGGCGTGGCTTGGGATGCGGTCGAACTGCCGAGTCAGTTCATGGAAAACTGGTGCTGGGAGCCGGAAGGCCTGGCATTGATCTCCGGTCACTATGAAACCGGCGAACCGCTGCCGCAGGACCTGCTCGAAAAAATGCTCGCGGCGAAAAACTTCCAGTCCGGCCTGATGATGGTCCGCCAACTGGAGTTCTCGCTGTTCGACTTCGAACTGCACGCCACCCATGGTGACGGTCGCAGCGTGGCACAGGTGCTCGAAGGCGTGCGCGACGAGGTTTCGGTCATGCGTCCGCCAGCCTATAACCGTTTCCCCAACAGTTTTGCGCACATTTTTGCCGGCGGTTATGCGGCTGGTTACTACAGCTACAAATGGGCTGAAGTTCTCTCGGCCGATGCCTTCTCGAAATTCGAGGAAGAAGGCGTGCTGAATGCCGAAACCGGTCGCGCGTTCCGGGAAGCGATCCTGGCGCGCGGCGGATCCCAGGAGCCAATGGTGCTGTTCGTCGACTTCCGTGGTCGTGAGCCGTCGATTGACGCACTCTTGCGCCATAGCGGCCTGAGTGAGGGCGCGGCAGCATGAGTGAGGGACCTGTGATTACTAAAAAACGCTTTATCGCCGGGGCGGTCTGCCCGGCATGCAGCGAGCCGGACAAGTTGATGATGTGGAACGAGGACCAGGTCCCGCACCGTGAGTGCGTGGCCTGCGGTTACTCCGACACACTCAACGAACAAGGGCTGTCGGTGCCCAAGGAGTTGGGTACACGGGTCAACACCAGCGCACTCAAGCCTGCGCCGGACAAGACCGTGCAGGCGGTGCAGTTTTTTCCGAATCCGAAACTGCAGAAAAAGCCTGACGAGCAACACTGATTCGGTGCCGATCTCTTTGTTGTAGCTCCAGTGACTGCCGTGGATTGACCAGGCGAGTCACTGGAGGGTACATGCCAGTCTTTATCAATCAGAGCTCAATAGGTGGTAATACGATTCGATCAAAACTTTTTATTGCTGCATAGGCTTTCGCTAAGGCCAAAAGTTGTGCGTTTTCTTCATCATTGGCGTATCCATCGACGAGTCCACCGGTTTTACTGAGGCTGTAAGTTTTACCGCCATCATAAGAAGATGCAGTCATGGTCTTAGAGTCCAGCGCTACGCTTCCATCATCCTCTTTGGATGCAAAGCGTATCGAAACAATTACTTCGTTCGGCTTGACAGAGCCTGGTACGTGTTTATGCAAAAAAATGCCATGATCATTCAAAAGTGACATAGATAAATTCCTTTTTAATATCAATAATTGAAGTTGCAGCGAGAGAAATATTAGTCGTATTTCCTGAGTGGTCGCCAGGCTTTGTTTGTTTCTCTTGGTTGCCTTGCGCGCACTTTAAATAATAAGCATAAAGGTGCCGAACGGCGCTGGCCGTTGACAGCAACAATATTCCTGCTTGAACGCCAGTTATCCATTATGGGTTAACGATACTCGCATAGGCCTTGGCCAGCGCCAGTAATTTTTCTTTGTCAGCATGATCGATGTCGCCATCTCCATCCACGTCTCTGGCGTTGTTTAGTTTGAACGTCTGGCCGCCATCGTAAGACGACGCAATGAATACACTGGAATCCAAAAGCTTGTCGGTGGGTGCTCCATGTTCATCATGATCCGTTTCTTTCAACGCGAACTGCATGGAAACAAGTACCTCGCGCGGATCAACAATGGTGGGGCCCAGTTTTTGAAGAAATATTCCACGACGATTGAAATACGACATTACCAAATCCTTTTTTAAGTAAATTCGAAGTTGTATTTGCTGCGAACAAAATATACTGAGCGTTTTAGTTATTATTCCATTATTTTTGTGTGACATTCGATGATCCCTGCTACGCGCATCACTTCATTGTTTGTTCAACCAAGCGCACTCAGGTGGTCATGAAGATCAAGGCGCCAAACGGCACTGGGCAGTGAATCGATTTCCCTATACTGTATGTATATACAGCTTGGAGAATTGATCATGAGCACGCCCTTGCCACCCCGCGGTCGCGGCACCGCCACCAACCCGCATAACCGTTTTGCGCCAAATCGTTCGGTGGGCGAGGATGACGGCTGGTATCAGGAAGTGCCGGTAACCCAAGGTACCGAGGTGCGCATTGAAACCGCGAAAACCATCATCACCCGCAATACCTCGCCGGACCTGCCATTCGATCGCTCGATCAATCCCTATCGTGGCTGCGAGCACGGTTGCATCTATTGTTACGCAAGACCGAGCCACGCCTATTGGGACATGTCACCGGGGCTGGATTTCGAAACCCGGCTGATCGCAAAAACCAATGCAGCGGACGTCCTTGAGGAGCAGTTGTCCAAACGTGGCTATCAATGCGCGCCGATCAACCTCGGCTCCAACACCGACCCTTACCAGCCGATCGAGCGCGAATACCAGATCACCCGCAAGACCCTCGAAGTGCTGCTGCGCTACCGGCATCCGGTGACCATTGTCACCAAGGGCTCGCTGATTCTTCGCGACCTGGACCTGTTGGCCGAGCTCGCCGGGCAGCGGCTGGTAGCGGTGATGATCAGCCTGACCACCCTTGACGACGAACTCAAACGCATCCTCGAACCCCGCGCTGCGGCGCCCAAGGCGCGATTGCGGGCCATCCGGGTGATGCGTGAAGCAGGTATCCCGGTCGGCGTCCTGTGTTCACCGATGATTCCGATGATCAACGACAGCGAACTCGAAAGCTTGCTCACCGAGGCCCATGCGGCTGGGGCGCAGAGCGCGGCCTATATGATGTTGCGCCTGCCGCTGGAGGTGGCACCGCTGTTCGAAGAGTGGTTGGCTGCCCACTATCCGCAGCGCGCCGCGCATGTGTTGAGCCTGATTCGCCAGAGTCGAGGTGGCGAGTTGTACGACAGCCGTTTTGGCGCCCGTATGCGGGGTGAAGGTCCGTTTGCCGACCTGCTGGCGCAACGCTTTGCCAAGACCATCAAACGGTTGGGGCTCAATCACCGGGAGGGTTTTAACCTGGACTGCGAAGCCTTTTGTCCGCCGGGTCGCCAAATGTCATTGATTTGAGGACAATTGGCCTATGGTTGAGACTGGTAAACGCTCACGGACATTAGGCGGGTCACGTTTTTTGTGACCTGGAACACACGTTCTAGAGCGCTTGATTCAGTTTAAGTTAAGATTCGGCGGCTACCTTGTTTATCGAGTGACTGACCGGTCGAGATTTTCGATCTGGATGTTTTTTAACCAGCCACTGGCTTCACGCCGGACAAAACGGGAAGATTCCCTGGCTCCGTCAAATGAGGATGAATTCATGAGTGACAAGGATAAACAGCCGTTGGCTGCGTCGGCTTCCGCCCAGCCCGAGGCCGAAACCGCCGATGCAGCGTTGCAGCATATCGTTGACGGCTTTTTGCATTTTCATCATGAGGTCTTTCCACAGCAGGAAGAACTCTTCAAGAAACTTGCCACGGCCCAGCGGCCACGAGCGATGTTTATCGCCTGCGCCGATTCCCGCATCGTTCCCGAACTGATCACCCAAAGCTCCCCCGGCGACCTCTTCGTAACCCGTAACGTCGGTAACGTCGTGCCGCCCTACGGACAAATGAACGGTGGTGTTTCCACTGCCATCGAGTACGCGGTGCTGGCCCTCGGCGTGCATCACATCATCATTTGCGGGCACTCCGATTGTGGCGCCATGCGCGCGGTGCTCAACCCGCAAAGCCTGGAAAAAATGCCGACGGTCAAAGCCTGGTTGCGCCATGCCGAAGTGGCAAAAACCATGGTGCAGGAAAACTGCAATTGCTCCAATGAAAGCGAAAGCATGCACATCCTCACCGAGGAAAACGTGATTGCCCAGTTGCAGCATTTGCGCACCCATCCATCGGTGGCCTCGCGCATGGCCAACGGTCAGCTGTTTATCCACGGTTGGGTCTACAACATCGAGACCAGCCAGATCAAAGCCTACGATGCTGATCAAGGCTGTTTCCTGCCGCTCGATGGCAGCCATCCGATTCCGGTGGCAACGCCCAAAGCGCGCTTCTAAACACTCCTAAATCCCGGTGTGGTTCAGCCGAGGCTGCCGATCAGGCAGCCTGGCTTTGCCATGCCTGAAGAAAAGCTCGGGAGAGACCTCATGCGTGCTGCGCAACTCAAAGCTGTTCTGCCACGGGAGCTGCTGGCTTCAGTGGTGGTGTTTCTGGTCGCCCTGCCCTTGTGCATGGGCATTGCCATCGCCTCAGGGCTGCCGCCCGCCAAAGGTTTGATCACCGGTATCATCGGCGGGCTGGTAGTCGGCTGGCTGGCCGGTTCGCCGCTGCAAGTCAGCGGTCCAGCGGCGGGGCTGGCTGTTCTGGTATTTGAATTGGTACGCCAACACGGCGTCGTCATGCTCGGGCCGATCCTGTTGCTGGCGGGATTTCTACAATTGCTGGCCGGGCGTTTGAAACTGGGCTGCTGGTTTCGGGTGACGGCACCGGCGGTGGTTTACGGCATGCTGGCCGGGATCGGTGTACTGATCGTGCTTTCCCAGGTGCATGTGATGCTCGATGCCGTGCCCAAGCCTTCGGGGCTGGATAATCTGGCAGCCTTCCCTGGCGCGTTGGTTCAAGCGATGCCGACCTTCGGCTGGCAGGCCGGTTTGCTCGGGCTGTCGACGATTGCCGTCATGTGGCTTTGGGAAAAATTGCGCCCGCAATCCCTGCGCTTTATTCCTGGTGCTTTGCTCGGAGTCGGGCTGGCCACCTTCGCCAGCCTGGCGCTGGCGTTGCAGGTCAAGCGGGTAGAGGTGCCAGCCAACCTGAGTGAGGCGATCGACTGGCTCAAGCCTGCGGACCTGCTCAATCTTGCTGATCCGGCACTGCTGATTGCCGCGTTTGCCGTGGCCTTTATCGCCAGCGCCGAAACCTTGCTCTCGGCCGCGGCGGTCGACCGCATGCACAGCGGTCAGCGTTCCGATTTCGATCGGGAATTGTCTGCCCAAGGGGTCGGTAACATGCTCTGTGGCCTGCTCGGAGCGCTGCCGATGACCGGGGTGATCGTGCGCAGTTCGGCCAACGTCCAGGCAGGTGCAACCACACGTTTCTCGAGTATTTTCCATGGCCTGTGGCTATTGGGTTTTGTCTTGCTGTTGTCCAGTGTCCTGCAAAGCATTCCGGTGGCGAGTCTGGCGGGTGTGCTGGTCTACACAGGTTTCAAACTGGTCGACCTCAAGGCTTTTCGCGGTTTGGGCCGATATGGCCGGATGCCGATGTTTACCTACGCGGCGACGGCCTTGGCCATTGTCTTCACGGACCTGCTGACCGGCGTGCTGATCGGTTTCGGCCTGACCCTGGTGAAGCTGGCGCTGAAAGCTTCGCGCCTGAAAATCAGCCTGATCGATTTACCGCAGGAAGGGGAAATGGAGTTGCGCCTGGTGGGCGCGGCAACGTTCCTCAAAGTGCCGGCACTGACCCGGGTACTGGGTAGCATTGCACCGGACACGACGCTGCATGTACCGCTCAATAATCTGACCTATATCGATCATTCGTGTCTGGAGTTGCTGGAAGAATGGGGCCGGGCGAACGCCACCAAGGGCGCGAAGCTGCTGATCGAGTCGCGCGGCTTGAAACGCAGGCTCGAAGGCAGGGTTCGTACCAACACGGGCATTGGTGCGGCTGGCTGAGTGTCCTTGTGCGAGCGGGCTTGCTCGCCAAAGCGGTGTATCAGTCGATATCAACGTTGAATGATTGACCGCATTCGCGAGCAAGCCCGATCCCACAGGTATTGAGATCAGGCTGCAGGCTGATCCAGCTCCAGGCCTACACCCAGACGGCGGGACATGCACGGCCAGCGTTTCCACGCGGCACCGGTGTCCGGGCTGTTGAGCTTGTCGCGGTAGGCTTCCACCGATTCCAGGGCGAAGCTTTCGTCGTTGAGCATCTCGTCGATGGCGTGATGCACCACTTCATCCAGTTGGTTGGCGAACGACTCACCGATCAATTGGTGAGCAATCAGGTTGGCAACAGTCATGTCCAGGGGGATCAGCGGCTGGCCAAAATGCTTGATGTACAGGTCATTGACCTCTTCTACGAAGCGGTGCGCCAGATAGGCTTCGTCCAGCAGGCTGTCGAGCCCGACGTGCCCGGCCATGATCGCCGGCGGCTGGAGGAAATACTGCTCGGCGATTTTCAGCACCGGTTTGATCTGCGACTCAATGCCCGCTTCCCTGGCGACTTCATTGGCTGCGTCCAGCAGGTCAGGCACTTCTTCGATGTAGGTGGTAACGAAACGCGCCAGCACGCCGTTGGCATCGGCCTCGGGCAGCTGGATGGCAGGGTGCAGGTGAGGCAGTTGGGTTTGCAGCTGACGTGTCAGCAGGCCGGTCTCTTTCTCGTGTTGTTGGGCTTTTTGGATCTGCTCGCGCAATGCGGCGGTGTTCATGAAAACTCCAGGAAACAAGGCAATGAAATAGGGAAGACATAACTTAGCTGGCTTACGAAAAATGCTAAGACGCATTTGTCATAATTATTTCATCCTTGAGTCGCCTCCGTTATATCCATTTGCCACCACTCGTCCACATCCTTCTCCATTCGTGACCTGCAATGCAAGTGAATGCTGTTTCAGATCATTTACGCCTTCACATTGCGAGGTGAGAGTCGCTGTCTATACTCGGGGTGGAATGGAGTTAGCTGATGACGCCCGACTGCATATGCAGCAAGGCCCGGTGCTCAAGTTCGTAGTCTGATGCAGCCGCTCCCTTGCCGCAGGTGAAAGCCGGCGGGATAACAAGAACGATAAGGGGAACCCGCAATGATGCGACATCCACATGTCTGGATGGGCCTCCTGTTGTGGTCGATTTTCGGTCAGGCACAAGCAGCCTGGACTGTGAATATGGCGCCTGGAGCGACTGAGATCAGTCACGCAGTATTCGACCTGCACATGACCATTTTCTGGATATGTGTGGTGATAGGCATCATCGTCTTTGGTGCCATGTTCTGGTCGATGATTCTCCACCGCCGCTCGACCGGGCAGGTGGCCGCTAAATTTCATGAAAGCACCACCGTTGAAATCCTCTGGACCATCGTACCCTTCCTGATCCTGGTGGCGATGGCGATTCCCGCTACCGCGACCCTGATCAAGATGTACGACGCCAGTGAGCCGGAGATCGATATCCAGGTCACCGGGTACCAGTGGAAGTGGCACTACAAATACCTGGGTCAGGACGTCGAGTTTTTCAGTAACCTGGCCACTCCCGCCGATCAGATCCACAACAAGGAAGCCAAGGGCGAGCATTACCTGCTCGAGGTCGACAAGCCATTGGTCTTGCCGGTCGGTGCCAAGGTGCGCTTCCTGGTGACTTCCGCCGACGTTATCCACTCCTGGTGGGTGCCAGCCTTCGCGGTCAAGCGCGATGCGATCCCGGGGTTCGTCAACGAAGCCTGGACCCGCGTCGACAAGCCCGGCATCTACCGTGGCCAGTGCGCTGAACTGTGCGGCAAGGATCACGGATTCATGCCGACCGTGGTCGAGGTCAAGGAGAAAGCCGACTACGAGAAGTGGCTGGCCGAACGCAAGGCCGAGGCTGCGCAACTCAAAGAGCTGACCACCAAGGAATGGACCCTCGACGAGCTCAAGGAGCGCGGCGACAAGGTCTATCACACCACGTGCGTGGCTTGTCACCAGTCCGAAGGCCAGGGCCTGCCACCGATGTTCCCGGCGCTCAAGGGCTCGAAAATCGCCACCGGACCGATCAAGGATCACCTGAGCATTGTCTTCCATGGCAAGCCCGGCACCGCCATGGCTGCGTTCGGCAAGCAACTGTCGGAAGTCGATATCGCAGCGGTCGTGACCTACGAACGTAATGCCTGGGGCAACAACAAAGGCGACATGGTCACGCCAAAAGAAGTGCTGGAGCTGAAACAGGCGGAAAGCAAATGACCCGGTCTATTGCGCATGTACGGAACCGGTCGGGGCAGCACGCCCCGGCCATCCCAGCCCATCTGCTTGCAGGAGACAAACCATGAGCGCCGTCATTGATGACCATGGTCACGCCGACCACGCCCACGGCCCCGCCAAAGGCCTGATGCGCTGGGTACTGACCACCAACCACAAGGATATCGGCACGCTGTACCTGTGGTTTGCATTCTCCATGTTCCTGCTTGGCGGCTCGTTTGCGATGGTGATTCGCGCCGAGCTGTTCCAGCCGGGGCTGCAAATCGTCGAACCGGCGTTCTTCAACCAGATGACCACCATGCATGGCCTGGTGATGGTCTTCGGCGCGGTGATGCCAGCCTTCGTCGGCCTCGCCAACTGGATGATCCCGCTGATGATCGGCGCGCCGGACATGGCGCTGCCGAGGATGAACAACTTCAGCTTCTGGCTGTTGCCGGCGGCGTTCATCCTGCTGGTATCGACCCTGTTCACGCCGGGAGGCGGACCGAACTTCGGCTGGACGTTCTACGCCCCGCTGTCGACGACCTATGCGCCGGAAAGCGTGACCTTCTTCATTTTCGCCATCCACCTGATGGGCATCAGTTCGATCATGGGCGCGATCAACGTGATCGCCACCATCCTCAACCTGCGCGCCCCCGGCATGACCTTGATGAAAATGCCGTTGTTCGTCTGGACCTGGCTGATCACTGCTTTCCTGCTGATCGCGGTGATGCCGGTACTGGCCGGGTGCGTGACGATGATGCTGATGGATATCCACTTCGGCACCAGTTTCTTCAGTGCCGCCGGTGGCGGTGACCCTGTTCTGTTCCAGCATGTGTTCTGGTTCTTTGGTCACCCCGAGGTGTACATCATGATCCTGCCGGCCTTCGGTGCCGTCAGCTCGATCATCCCGACCTTCTCGCGCAAGCCGCTGTTCGGCTACACCTCGATGGTCTACGCCACGGCGAGCATCGCGTTCCTTTCATTCATCGTCTGGGCGCACCACATGTTCGTGGTCGGCATTCCGCTGGTGGGCGAATTGTTCTTCATGTACGCCACGCTGCTGATTGCCGTACCCACCGGAGTGAAAGTGTTCAACTGGGCCAGCACCATGTGGCAGGGCTCGCTGACCTTCGAGACGCCGATGCTGTTTGCCGTGGCCTTTGTGATCCTGTTTTCCATTGGCGGTTTCTCCGGGTTGATGCTGGCCATCGCCCCGGCGGACTTCCAGTACCAGGACACCTATTTCGTGGTCGCGCACTTCCACTATGTGCTGGTGCCGGGGGCGATCTTCGGGATCTTCGCTTCGGCCTACTACTGGTTGCCGAAATGGACCGGCCACATGTACGACGAGACCCTCGGCAAGCTGCATTTCTGGCTGTCGTTCATCGGCATGAACATGGCGTTCTTCCCCATGCACTTCGTAGGGCTGGCGGGCATGCCGCGGCGGATTCCGGACTACAACCTGCAATTCGCCGACTTCAACATGGTGTCGTCGATCGGCGCATTCATGTTCGGCGCCACGCAGATTTTCTTCCTGTTCATCGTGATCAAGACCATTCGCGGCGGTGCACCGGCACCGGCCAAGCCGTGGGATGGTGCTGAAGGCCTGGAGTGGAGCATTCCGTCACCGGCGCCGTATCACACCTTTACCACGCCGCCGGAAGTGAAATGAACACGCAACCCTATGTGGGAGCGGGCGTGCTCGCGAAGAACGATAACGCAGTTTATCTGACGGACTGCGGCGTCTGCTTCGCGAGCAAGCCCGCTCCCACAGGGTTCTCGGTGGGGGCTGGAAACCATGGCTGACTCGATTTCCATGAAGAAACTGGTCACCCGCCTGTTACTGGTGGTGGTAGCAATGTTTGTGTTCGGGTTCGCCCTGGTGCCGATCTACGACGTGATGTGCAAGGCCTTCGGCATCAACGGCAAGACCGCCGGGCAATACGAGGGAGAACAGACGGTCGACACCTCGCGGCAGGTCCGCGTGCAGTTCCTGTCGACCAACACCGCCGATATGCCTTGGGATTTCTATCCCAAGGGCGCAGAACTGGTAGCCCACCCGGGGGCTGTGAACGAGATGATCTTCATCGCCCACAACCCCACCGACCGGCCCATGAGCGCCCAGGCCGTGCCGAGCATTGCGCCGAGTACGGCGGCGGCCTACTTCCACAAGACCGAATGTTTCTGCTTTACCCAGCAAGTGCTGCAGCCCGGTCAGCGGATCGAGATGCCGGTACGTTTCATCGTTGACCGTGACATGCCCAAGGATGTGAAGCACCTGACGCTGTCCTACACGCTGTTCGATATCACCGCCCGACATCCACCGGTAGCTGTAAACACTGGCGGCTGAGCGTGCCCGATAAGGAGAACAATAAATGGCAACTCATGAACACTATTACGTACCTGCCCAGAGCAAGTGGCCGATCATTGCCACGGTCGGTATGTTCGTTACGGTATTCGGCCTGGCCACCTGGTTCAACGACCTGAAAGCGGCGCGCCCGGAATCCCACGGGCCGCTGATCTTTTTCGTCGGTGGCCTGCTGGTGGCCTACATGCTGTTCGGCTGGTTCGGCACGGTGATCAAGGAAAGCCGCGGCGGCCTGTATAGCGCGCAAATGGATCGTTCGTTTCGCTGGGGCATGAGCTGGTTCATTTTCTCGGAAGTGATGTTCTTCATCGCTTTTTTCGGCGCGCTGTTTTATGTGCGCCATGTGTCCGGCCCGGCGCTTGGCGGTGACGGTGCGAAAGGCATCGCGCACATGCTGTGGCCGAACTTCCAGTTCACCTGGCCATTGCTGAACAATCCGGACTCCAAACTCTTCGTGCCACCCAAGGACGTCATCAGCCCCTGGGGCCTGCCGCTGCTCAACACCGTGCTGCTGGTGAGTTCCAGCGTCACCGTCACCCTCGCCCACCATGCCCTGAAAAAAGGCCATCGCGGCGCGTTGAAACTCTGGCTGGCAATTACCGTGCTGCTCGGTTGCGCATTCCTCGGCTTTCAGGCTGAAGAGTACATACACGCCTATCGTGAACTGGGTCTGACCCTCGGTTCGGGCATTTATGGCGCCACGTTTTTCATGCTCACCGGTTTTCACGGTGCTCACGTGACCATCGGCACCATCATCCTGTTCGTGATGCTGATGCGGGTCATGCGCGGGCATTTCGACAACGAGCATCAGTTCGGCTTTGAAGCGGCGAGCTGGTACTGGCACTTCGTGGATGTGGTGTGGATCGGGTTGTTTGTTTTCGTCTATGTACTGTAGGGGCGAGCCTGCTCGCGATGGTGTGTCAGGCAACGCTTGCCTCGCTGACACACCACCCAACTACCAGGGAGCATGAGACACCAACTGGCCGCTGAAAAAACCCCAAGCGATCAAAGCCACGGTAATGGCGGCCAGAGCAACACGAACACTCAAGGCAATGACGAGGCGGTTAGAGCTGCTGTCGTCCTTGACCAGAAAAAACAGGCCGCTGAACAGGCTGACAACCGTGGCAATCAGCATCAGGACGATGGCTGCTTTGAGCATGGTGAGACTCCGGGGGAACAAGCGATGCATTTGAGTATAGCTATCGCGATGACCGACTTTCTGGCGATGCCATGAAGCGTTTTCGGCCGGGTATCGTGCCAACACTGGTGGTCGCGCTGTTGCTGCCGCTGCTGGTGTACCTGGGGTTCTGGCAATTGAGCCGGGGCGTGGAGAAAAGCGCGCTGCTGCAAAGCTACGCCGAGCGCCGGGCCGCCGAGCCGATGGCCAGTACCGAGCTGCCACATACCGAAGATCCAGCCTTTCGCCGGGTTCGCGTGCAGGGCGAGTTCGATGCCGAGCACAGCCTGCTGCTGGATAACCGACAGCATGACGGCAAGGTCGGAGTCGAGCTGCTGCAGCCATTCCAGGACCGGGCCAGTGGACTCTGGCTGCTGGTCAATCGCGGCTGGTTGCCATGGCCGGACCGCCGTACGGCGCCGCAATTCAGCACTCCCACTCAAACCTTGAGCTTCGATGCCTGGGTGTATGTCTCGCCCGGCGCCACTTTCCAGTTGCACGCCGACCCGGACAGCACCACCTGGCCGCAAGTGGTGACGGCGGTTGACCCGAACAAACTCTGGGCTGCGCTCAATCGTGAAGGGTTCGCCTACCAATTGCGCGCAGAAAACGGCCCGGCGATCTATCGGGCCGATTGGCCGGTGGTGGCCATGGGGCCGGAAAAACACATCGCTTATGCTGTTCAGTGGTTCGCCATGGCGCTCGCTCTGTTCGGTCTTTATCTCTACCTCGGTTGGCATAACGCAAAGGAGAAACACCATGGGAGCGGCCATGAATCCACCCAGCATGTCTGAAGCGAAACCGTCCGCAAGCCGGCGCAAGGGGCGCTTGCAGCTGCTGCTGATTCTGCTCGGGGTGATCGGTCCGATGATCCTCGCCACCGGCATGTACAAGCTGAATTTCTGGGTGCCCGAGGGCCGCAGTTATCACGGTGAACTGATTGGTAACGGCCAGACCCGCGCCGATATCGGCGTGCAGGCGCAGGAAGATCGCTGGCAGCTGCTGGTGACGGCGCCCAGCGACTGCGCGGTGGACTGCCAGCAATTGGTGTACCTGGTGCGACAAATCCAGATCGGTCTCGGTCGTGATGCGTCCCGCGCCAGCCATGCCCTGGCCGCCGCACAGCCTTTAAGCGCCGATTACGACGCCAAGCTGCAGCGCGAGTATCCGCAGTTGCAACGCTATCCCCTGGACCTGAGCACCTTCAGCCGAACCACTGGCGACAAGATCGCACCGCAGCTGTGGATCATCGATCCCCACGGCAATCTGGTACTGCGCTACGACCCGTCGGTGAAAGGCAAGGACCTGCTTAACGATCTGCGTCATCTGTTGAAACTGTCCAACATCGGATAAGGACATTGTCATGGCCAAACCTGGATTTCGCCTCGCGCTGTTTGCCACCCTGCTGGCACTGATTGTGGTGTTGCTCGGGGCCTACACCCGCCTGACTCATGCCGGCCTCGGCTGCCCGGACTGGCCTGGCTGCTATGGGTTCATCAGCGTGCCGAAAAGCGAAGCCCAGCTGGCCCATGCCGAATTGCACTTTCCGGAAGCGCCGGTCGAGGCCCACAAGGGCTGGAACGAAATGATCCACCGTTACTTCGCCGGCACGTTGGGGATGTTGATCGCGGTGCTGGCCGGCCGTGCCTGGGTGCATCGTCGTCATCCCGGACAACCGGTGAAGCTGCCGTTGTTTTTGTTGGCGGTGGTCGTCGCCCAAGCCGCGTTCGGCATGTGGACGGTCACGCTCAAGCTCTGGCCCCAGGTGGTCACCGGGCATCTGCTCGGCGGTTTTGCGACATTGAGCCTTCTTTTTCTACTGACCTTGCGCCTGTCCGGCGTACTGCCGGCGCTGACGGTGCCACGACGTCTGCAGTATTGGGCGACTGCCGGGCTGTTGCTGGTGATCGGGCAAATCGCCCTTGGTGGCTGGGTCAGCTCCAACTATGCCGCTGTCGCCTGTATCGACTTCCCTACCTGCCACGGCCAGTGGTTGCCGGCGGCTGACTTCGCCAATGGCTTCCACCTGACCCAGCACATCGGCCCGAACTACCTCGGCGGACAACTGGACAGCGATGCCCGCACGGCGATTCACCTGACCCACCGTATCGGTGCCTTGCTGGTGACCCTGGTGCTGCTGGGCCTGGCCTGGCAATTGAAAAGAGTCGGCATGACACGTCTGGCAGGCCTGGTGCTGGTCGCCCTCGCCGCTCAAATCACCCTGGGCATCAGCAATGTGCTTTTTCACCTGCCGTTGCCGGTAGCCGTCGCCCATAACGCAGGGGGCGCGGCACTGTTGCTGACACTGGTGCTGGTCAATTACCACGCCCGGACCAGTCTGGTCCGGGTCAAGCAGCCGTCACGCTGGCGCTTCAGCCTGCGTAAACATTCAGCCGGACCCATAACAATAAAAGGAGAGATGCCATGGCGACTTTGATCGGCGCACATCCCGGACAGGCGCTTTGGCGTGACTACCTGGAGCTGACCAAGCCAAAAGTGGTGGTGCTGATGCTCATCACTTCACTGGTCGGGATGTTCCTCGCGACCCGCGCCGGGGTGCCATGGACCGTGCTGGTGTTCGGCAATTTGGGGATCGCCCTGTGCGCGGGTGGCGCGGCGGTGGTCAACCATGTGGTGGACCGGCGTATTGACGCGATCATGGCGCGCACCCGCAAGCGGCCATTGGCTGAAGGCCGGGTCTCACCGACCGCAGCGCTGACCTTCGCCCTGATCCTGGCAGCTCTCGGACAAGCCTTGCTGCTGGCCTTTACCAACCCGCTCACCGCATGGCTGACCCTTGCCTCCCTGCTCGGCTACGCGGTGGTTTATACCGGCTTCCTCAAACGCGCGACGCCGCAGAACATTGTGATCGGTGGCCTGGCCGGTGCTGCGCCGCCACTGCTCGGCTGGACTGCGGCCACCGGTCACGTCAGCGCCGAACCCTTGCTACTGGTGCTGATCATCTTCGCCTGGACCCCTCCGCATTTCTGGGCGCTGGCGATTCACCGCAAAGAGGAGTACGCCAAGGCCGACATCCCGATGCTGCCGGTGACCCACGGCGAGCATTACACCAAGATTCACATCCTGCTCTACACCTTCGCGTTGCTGGCCGTCAGCCTGTTGCCCTATGTGATCCACATGAGCGGCACGCTCTACCTGGTTTGCGCCCTCGGCCTGGGCGCGCGATTTCTGCAATGGGCCGTGGTGTTGTACCGTGGCACTCGACCGCACGCCGCGATCAACACCTTCAAGTACTCTATCTACTACTTGTTCCTGTTGTTTATCGCGCTCCTCGTTGACCATTACTTGTTGTTGAACCTATGACCCGAACCCAGAAAACCGTCTTCATCCTCGTCGCCCTGATAGCGCTGGTATTGGGCCTGACCATCAACAAAGTGCTCTCCGGCAAGGGCCAGGGCGATCCGACGGCACTGATCGACGCCGGTATCATTTTGCTGCCGCAAAGCCGCAACCTGCCGGACGTGACAATGACCAACCAGGATGGCCAGCCGGTCACGATCAACGAGTTGAAAGGCAAGTGGAGCCTGCTGTTCTTCGGCTACACCTTCTGCCCGGACATCTGCCCGACCACCCTCGCCCAACTGCGGCAGATCAAGAGCGAGTTGCCCAAAGATGTCGTGGATAAGCTGCAGATCGTTTTGGTCAGCGTCGATCCAAACCGCGATACCCCCCAGCAACTGAAACAGTACCTGGGTTACTTCGATCCGCAATTCATCGGCCTGACCCCGGCCTCGACAGACGAGCTGCAGACGGTCGCCAACGCCGTGAGCATTCCGTTCATCCCGGCAGACACCAGCAAGCCCAACTACACCGTCGACCACAGTGGCAACCTGGCGGTGATTGGGCCGGACGGGACCCAGCGCGGGTTTATTCGGGCGCCGTTGAACAATGTGAAGCTGGTGGCGCAATTGCCGGTGATGCTCAAACGCAAATAACACCGCAAAACCCTTGTAGGAGCCGGCTTGCTGGCGATGGCGATCTCACGTACGCCATCGCCAGCAATCCGGCTCCTACAAGGGGTGATGTTTCAAGCATAAAAAAATGGGGCGCATTGGATGCGCCCCATTTTTTGATCCTTCCCACGCGCTGCATGGGAATGCTGCCAGGGAGGCTCTGCGTCCCCGTTAAAGTCAGAACGCCGGCACGACCGCGCCTTTGTACTTCTCGAGGATGAAGGCCTTCACTTCCGGGCTGTGCAATGCAGCAACCAGCTTCTGCATCGCAGCGCTGTCCTTGTCGTCTGGACGGGCCACCAGGATGTTCACGTACGGCGAGTCGCTGCCTTCGATGAACAGCGCGTCCTTGGCCGGATCGAGCTTGGCTTCCAGCGCGTAGTTGGTGTTGATCAACGCCAGGTCGACCTGGGTCAGCACGCGCGGGATGGTGGCGGCTTCCAGTTCGCGGATTTTCAGGTCTTTGGTGTTTTCGGTGATGTCCTTCACGGTCGACAGGATGTTGTTGGAATCCTTCAACTTGATCAGGCCTGCCTTGGCCATCAGCAACAGCGCGCGGCCACCGTTGGTGGCGTCGTTAGGGATCACCACGTTGGCGCCGCCCGGCAGTTCGGCGACGGTCTTGTACTTGCTGGAGTATGCGCCCAGGGGTTCCAGGTGCACGCCTGCCACGGACACCAGGTTGGTGCCTTTGGCCTTGTTGAATTCATTCAGGTACGGCTGGTGCTGGAAGAAGTTGGCGTCCAGACGTTTTTCCGCAACCTGTACGTTTGGCTGGATGTAGTCGGTGAAGACCTTGACCTTCAGGTCCACGCCTTCCTTGGCCAGGGCAGGTTTGACGAATTCGAGGATTTCCGCGTGCGGGACCGGGGTGGCCGCGACGGTCAGGGTATCGGCATGGGCGGAAAAGGCTGCAACGGCAGCGAAGGCGACGAGTAGTTTTTTCATTCAGCTAACTCCTTGTGGGTGCCCGCTTGCGGCGCCCGTTTGGCGCCTGCCAGCGAATGGCCTGCTCATGTCTTATTTACGGGAAAAGTGGACAACCAGTTTGTCGCCGACGGTCTGTAGCACCTGCACCAGCACCAGCAGCAACACTACCGTCACAACCATCACGTCCGTCTGGAAGCGCTGGTAACCGAAACGGATCGCCAGGTCACCCAGGCCACCGGCGCCGACCACACCGGCCATCGCCGTGTAGGAAACCAGTGTAATAGCCGTCACGGTAATTGCCGCGAAGATGCCCGGGCGGGCTTCCGGCAGCAGCGCATTGGTGATGATCTGGCGCGTGGTTGCGCCCATGGCCTGGGTCGCTTCGATGATGCCGCGATCGACTTCGCGCAAGGCGGTTTCCACCAGTCGCGCGAAGAACGGCGTGGCACCCACCACCAGCGGCGGAATCGCACCGGCGACACCGAGGGAGGTACCGGTGATCAACACGGTGAACGGAATCATGACGATCAGCAGGATGATGAACGGCAGCGAACGCAGGATGTTCACCACCAGCGACAGCATCGCGTAGATGCCTTTGGCTTCCAGCAACTGGCGCGGGCTGCACAGGAACAGCAGTACACCCAGCGGCAGGCCGAGCAATACGGTGAACAGCAGCGAACCACCCAGCATCAGCAGGGTGTCGCCGGTGGCCAGCCAGATTTCGAACCAGTCGATATTGGCGAAGAAACTAGTCAGGGCTTCCATCAGCGCAGGACCTCCATGTGGACGTCGGCCGCGGTGAAGCGGGCGAAGGCTGCTTCCATGTCACCGCCGGTCACGGCCAGGGTCAGTTGCCCGTAGGGGATATCTTTGATGCGGTCGATACGACCGGCCAGGATGCTGTAGTCCACACCGGTTTCCCGGGCGACGGTGCCCAGCAACGGCGCGTAGGTCGCGTCGCCCTGGAAGGTCAGACGCACGATGCGGCCTGGCACGTGGGCGAAATCGTCACGCTGCTCGCTTTCATCGATCTGCTCGTCTTCCTGCACGAAGCGCTTGGTAGTCGGATGTTTCGGATGCAGGAAGACTTCGGCCACCGAGCCTTGTTCGACGATCACGCCGGCGTCCATCACCGCCACCTGATCGCAGACCCGACGGATCACGTCCATCTCGTGAGTGATCAGGACGATGGTCAGATTCAACTCGCGATTGATCTCGGCCAGCAATTGCAGGACCGATGCCGTGGTCTGCGGGTCGAGGGCGCTGGTGGCTTCATCGCAAAGCAGGATTTTTGGCTTGGTCGCCAAGGCGCGGGCAATGCCCACACGCTGCTTTTGCCCGCCAGACAGTTGCGCCGGGTATTTTTTCGCATGGTCGGACAAGCCAACCCGGGCGAGCAACTCGGCTACGCGCGAGTCGATCTCGCTGCGCGACAGTTCGCCGGCCAGGGTCAGCGGCAGCGCGACGTTGTCGGCGACGGTCTTGGAGGCCAGCAGGTTGAAGTGCTGGAAGATCATCCCGACCTGCTGGCGGAAGCGTCGCAGGCCATTGGCGTCGAGGGCAGTGACTTCTTCACCGTCGACGGTGATCTTGCCGCCACTGGCGTTTTCCAGGCGATTGATCAGACGCAGCAGGGTACTTTTTCCTGCGCCGGAATGACCAATCAAGCCGAAAACCTGACCGTTCTCAATCGTCAGACTGGTCGGATGCAGGGCGGGGATTTCCTTACCGGCGACGCGGTAGGTTTTGTGGACGTTTTGAAACTCGATCACGTAGCGAACCTTGTGGGGCGCGTTGAAAAAGGATCAGCGGTTAGCCGGGCGCGCATTTTAGCCTGTCCGTATAGAGGTTCTTAGCATTTATTTCGCATTTGTCCTGTCTTTTGGCAATAACGCGATCAAAGGTTAGAAAAAAGGAACGGCCAAAGAGGCTCATCAGTCACTACTTAAGTAACTCGAAACCGCCCAAGGAGTTCATGCCTGATGAGTATCAAGAAGCCTAATACCACAAAGAGCGCGATGGCCGGGACCGATACCCCGGACCGCAGTAACACCAATGCCAAGCTCGACAGCCTGGAAACCTTCCGCTCCGACGCCACTGCACAGGCCTTGCGCACTAATCAGGGCGTGAAAGTGGCGGACAACCAGAACACCCTCAAAGCCGGGGCCCGCGGGCCTTCGCTGCTTGAAGATTTCATCATGCGTGAAAAAATCACGCATTTTGACCATGAGCGCATCCCCGAGCGCATCGTGCATGCTCGCGGGACCGGTGCCCACGGCTATTTCCAGAGCTACGAAAACCACTCGGTGCTGACCAAGGCCGGCTTCCTTCAGGACCCGGCGAAAAAAACCCCGGTATTCGTGCGTTTTTCCACGGTGCAAGGACCGCGTGGTTCTGGTGATACCGTGCGCGACGTCAGGGGTTTCGCCGTGAAGTTTTTCACCGACGAAGGCAATTTCGACCTGGTAGGCAACAACATGCCGGTGTTCTTCATCCAGGATGCGATCAAGTTCCCCGACTTTGTGCACGCGGTAAAACCCGAGCCGCACAATGAGATCCCAACGGGCGGCTCGGCCCACGACACCTTCTGGGACTTCGTCTCGTTGGTACCGGAGTCGGCGCACATGGTGATGTGGGCGATGTCCGACCGGGCGATCCCGAAAAGCCTGCGCAGCATGCAGGGTTTTGGCGTGCACACCTTTCGCCTGATCAATGCCGAGGGCAAATCGCGCTTCGTCAAATTCCACTGGCGCCCAACGGCGGGCACATGCTCGCTGGTGTGGGATGAGGCACAGAAGCTTGCGGGAAAAGACACCGACTACCACCGCCGTGATCTTTGGGAGTCGATCGAGACAGGCGACTATCCTGAGTGGGAATTCGGCGTGCAGGTTGTGGAAGAAGAAAACGAACACGACTTCGAGTTCGACATTCTCGACCCGACCAAAATCATTCCCGAAGAAATCGTGCCCATCACGCCGTTGGGCAAAATGGTGCTGAACCGTAATCCGGACAACTTTTTCGCCGAAACCGAGCAGGTCGCTTTCTGCCCTGGGCATATCGTGCCGGGGATCGATTTTTCCAATGACCCCCTGCTCCAGGGGCGGTTGTTTTCTTACACCGATACACAAATCAGCCGACTCGGTGGGCCGAATTTTCACGAAATTCCGATCAATCGTCCGGTAGCGCCGTTCCACAACGGTCAGCGGGACGCCCTGCACCGCACGACTATCGATAAGGGCCGGGCTTCCTACGAGCCGAATTCCATCGATGGCGGCTGGCCCAAAGAAACTCCACCGGCAGCACAGGATGGTGGTTTCGAGAGCTACCCGGAGCGAATCGACGCCAACAAGATCCGCCAGCGCAGCGAGTCGTTCAGCGATCACTTTTCCCAGGCGCGCCTGTTTTTCCACAGCATGAGCAAGCACGAGCAGGAGCACATCATCTCGGCCTACAGCTTTGAGCTGGGTAAGGTCGAGCGTGAGGCCATACGCGCTCGTGAAGTGAATGAGATCCTCGCCAATATCGATCTGGAACTGGCCAAGCGTGTGGCGCAGAACCTCGGCTTGCCTGCGCCCAAGGCCGGGACGGTCGAAGTACGTAAAACCTCACTGGATCGCTCGCCAGCCTTGAGCCAGGCCAATTTGCTGCCGGCCGATATCAAGACCCGCAAGGTGGCGATACTGGCAGCCAATGGTGTGGATGGCGCAGCGATTGATGCAATGAAGAAGGCGTTGGCGGCAGAAGGGGCGCATGCCAAGTTGCTGGGTCCGACTTCCGCTCCGGTGACGAGCGCCGATGGCAAGGCATTGCCCGTGGACGCATCGATGGAAGGGATGCCTTCGGTGGCGTTCGATGCGGTGTTCGTGCCTGGCGGGGCGGCTTCGATCAAGGCGCTGAGCGCTGACGGCGTGGCGTTGCATTACTTGCTGGAGGCCTACAAGCATCTGAAAGCCATTGCCTTGCACGGTGAGGCGAAGCAGTTGCTGGATGTATTGAAGCTGGAGGTAGATGCAGGGTTGGTCGTTGGGGTTGATACCAAACTGATCAAGCCGTTTTTTGCCGCGATCGGGCAGCATCGGGTTTGGGATAGGGAGGCCAAGGCCAAGGCGATTCCGGCCTGAGGATCTTGGTTGAGAGGTAGGGCGCCTTCGCGGGCAAGCCCGCTCCCACACAGGTTCTGTGAACGATGCAGTTCCAATGCAGGAGCAGGCTTGCCCGCGATGCTTTTAAGGTTTGCGAGGGCTCAGAACCATCTGCGCGGGAACACTGCGCAGAATCTGTCGCTCCAGTTTCAGATCGAAATCAGGATCGAGTTTCGTCACCCGCTTGGTCAGCAGGTTCGCCAGCCACGGATAGTCATCGGTTCTCGGCGCCTGAATGCTCACGTCGCACTGATAATTCACCACATCGGCGGCAATGGCATCCAGTTGGCGACGCAGTTTGCCCATATCGCTGATATTCAGCGCCACTGTGGTGCTTTCAGCTGAGGGGTCGATAACTTTTGCCTTGGGCATGGCTTCCGCAGCCTTGAGGGCGGCCTCAGCCTTGTCCAGCTCGGCCTTGCGAGCCTCGGCAATGGCGCCATTGACGCCACCAGTCAGGGCCGGAGCCTTGGGCATCAGGACGCGGGCCCTGCTGAGGGCGGTAGCGGCGGCGTTGACGTCACCTTTTTGCAGCACGATCTGGCTGCGGCGCAGATAGGCTTCGGCCAGTTGACGCTGGTATTGCTCCAGGGACTGATCATTGGGCGATTCGGCTTGCAGTGCCGCCAATTGACCTTCGGCCGTAGCCAGTTCATCGCTGGCCAGGCTTTGTTCAAGCTGTGTGATGGCCGTGGCCCGCGCATCGATGGCCTGGGTGGCCGCCGGTGGCGTGCTTTGGCAGGCGCCCAGCAGCAAGGAAAATGCAACCAGGAGCAGATAACGGGAAGCGGACGACTTCATTCCTGCGACTCTCTATTTGCGCAAAAAACGAGCAAGTCTACACCCCTCGACGGGGCAGAACAAAACTCAGCAGAAACAGCGCAGCGGCCGCCACCACAATCGAGGGGCCGGCAGGGGTGTCCTTGAACCAGGACAACGCCAGCCCGCCACACACGGCGAGTATGCCCAGCAGGCTCGCGCCCAGTGCCATCTGCTCCGGTGAGCGAGCATGACGCTGTGCCGCAGCCGCCGGAATGATCAGCAACGAAGTGATCAGCAGCACACCGACGATTTTCATCGCCACTGCAATGACTACTGCAATCAACAGCATCAGGGCCAGGCGCAATGCCGCGACCGGCAAACCTTCGACCCTGGCCAGCTCTTCGTGCACCGTAATCGCCAGCAATGGCCGCCACAAGGTAACCAGCAACGCCAGAACGGCTGCGCTGCCGCCGAGAATCCAGGCCAGGTCAGTCGGACTGATCGCCAGCAAATCGCCGAACAGGTAGGCCATCAGGTCGATCCGCACTTCGTGCATGAAGCTTAGTACCACCAGGCCCAAAGAGAGCGTGCTGGGTGCGAGAATTCCCAAGAGCGTGTCGGACGCCAGCGGTTGACGCTGTTGCAGGGTCACCAGCAGGACGGCCAGCAGCAGGCAGCCTACGGTGACCGCGACGGTCGGGCTGACATCCAGCAGGAAACCCAGTGCCACACCGAGCAGCGCGGCATGGGACAGTGTATCGCCGAAATAGGCCATGCGTCGCCAGACCACAAAGGAACCCAGGGGACCTGCGACAACCGCCAGAGCCAGGCCTGCAAGCAGGGCGTAGAGCAGAAAATCAGCCATGCTTGCAGCTATCTCCGTGAACATGGGTATGGCCCGACGCGGGCGCCTTGACCACCGAGCCGTGCAGGTCGTGGGCGTGGTCGTGGTGGTGGTGATAGATCGCCAGGCTTTGCGCGTTCTTGCCGAACAGCTCGACGAAAGCCGGGTCACCGCTGACTTGCTCGGGATGCCCGGAGCAGCAGACGTGACGATTCAGGCACACCACCTGGTCTGTGGTGCTCATGACCAGGTGCAGGTCATGGGAAACCATCAACACACCGCATCCGTGACGGTCTCGAAGACGGGTGATCAGGCTGTACAGCTCGGCCTGCCCTGCAACGTCGACACCTTGTACCGGCTCGTCGAGCACCAGCAGTTGCGGCTCGCGCAACAAGGCGCGGGCCAGCAACACCCGCTGCATTTCGCCACCGGAGATGCTCTGCACCGGGCTGTCGATGACCTGCTCGGCGCCGACCTCGTTGAGTGCCGCCAAGGCCATTGCTCGGTCCACGCCGGGTACCAGGCGCAGGAAGCGCAGTACAGACAGTGGCAGGGTCGGATCGACGTGGAGTTTTTGCGGCATGTAGCCAACCCGCAGTTTCGGCTTGCGCCAGACACTGCCACTGTCGGGTTTCAGCAGGCCGAGCACGGCGCGCACCAGGGTGGTCTTGCCGGCGCCATTGGGGCCGATCAGGGTCACGATCTGCCCTGGCTCGACACTCAGCTCGATGTTGTCCAGCACATTTTGCCCGGCGAACGTGACAGTAACCTGCTCAAGGCGGATCAAAGTGTTGCTCATCAAACCCCCTGGCAACCCGAGCAGAGCCCGACCACTTCGACGGTCTGGCCTTCGACGATGAACCCGACATCCTGGGCGCTGATGATGATCGTGTCGCTGATCGACTTCTGTTCGAGCTCGATAGCGGCATGGCATTCGCGGCAAATCAGGAACTGGCCCTGATGGGCGTGTCCCGGGTGATTGCAGCCGACGAAAGCGTTAAGTGAGGAAATCCGGTGCACAAGGCCGTTCTCGAGGAGGAAATCCAGAGCTCGATACACCGTCGGCGGCGCGGCGCGACGACCGTCTTGCTCGCTGAGGACTGCGAGAATGTCGTACGCCCCCAAGGGCTTGTGGCTCTGCCACACGAGCTCCAGCACCCGACGACGCAAGGCAGTCAGACGCAACCCTTGCCGTAAGCACAGGGCATCGGCCTCGGACAAAGCGCTGTGAACGCAATGAGAGTGGTCGTGGGGACGGCTGGCAATCGGTGTTTTAGGCATGAGCGGCGACGGGATTTGTGAGAGACGTTATTATGTTACTCGTTCTCGCCTCATCGAGTGGTCATCGTGTCCCGACTTTTTTCAGTTTTTGTCGCATTTATCGCCAGTTTTCTGTTGATCGGCACGGTCCAGGCCGAAGTCAAAGTGCTCACCAGCATCAAACCCCTGCAATTGATTGCAGCAGCGGTGCAGGACGGAGTGGTCACTCCGGAAGTATTGCTGCCGCCCGGTGCTTCGCCGCATAACTATGCCTTGCGCCCTTCCGACGTACGCAAAGTGCAGTCGGTGGATCTGTTGTACTGGATCGGTCCGGACATGGAAGGTTTCCTGCCCCGTGTACTTAATGGTCGAACCTTGCCCAGCGTCGCCGTGCAGGACCTGCCGGGCCTGCAATTGCGCCATTTCACCGAAGATAACCACTCCCATGCCGAAGAAGCCGATGAACATGATCACGATCATCGCCCGGGCAGTCTGGATGCGCATTTGTGGTTGTCACCAACCAACGCCAGGGTCATCGCTGCCAAAATGGCTGCGGACCTGAGTGCCGCCGATCCTGACAACGCCGGGCGTTATCAAAGCAACCTGAAGGCATTCGACGAGCGCCTCGATGCCCTGGATCAGCGCTTGAAGAAGCGTCTGACACGTATTCAAGGCAAGCCCTACTTCGTCTTCCACGAAGCCTTCGATTACTTCGAAGATGCCTATGGCCTCAAGCACGCGGGCGTATTCAGCGTTGCAGCGGAAGTGCAGCCCGGCGCCCAACATGTCGCGGCGATGCGCACGCGATTGCAGGAAGTCGGCAAAACCTGCGTGTTCAGCGAACCGCCGCTGCGCCCACGCCTGGCGCAAACCCTGGTGGCGGGGTTGCCGGTGAAACTGGCGGAACTGGATGCGCTGGGTGGGTACACACCGGCGACTGCTCAGGGCTATGAGCAGGTGCTGGAGAAGCTGGGGAATGATTTGGCGGGGTGCCTGGAGTCGTTGTAACTGGCTCGATACCTGTGGCAAGGAGCTTGCCTGTGGCCAAGGCGCATGCCTGTGGCGAGGTGGGCTTGCCCGTGGCGAGGGGGCTTGCCTGTGGCGAGGGGGCTTGCCCCCGTTGGAGTGCGAAGCGCTCCCCATGCGATGTACCTGACTGGTAAATTGGGGGGGCTGCTGCGCAGCCCAACGGGGGCAAGCCCCCTCGCCACAGATGAACTTTGGCACAAATGAACTTGGCACAGGCAAGCCCCTCACCACAGGCAGCCCCCCTCGCTTCAATCTAGAGGGCGAACGGCAACGGAGTGTTAACTGTCTGCCGCTGCGCCAACCGCAGCTGAAACTCCATCGGATCGTGAATCAGCACGTCCTGGCCGGCAAAAGACTCCGCCGCGATCAGCCGTGACAACCAGAACCGCACGCAAGCCACCCGCAACATCGTCGGCCACAACTCGGCTTCAGCAGCGGTAAACGGGCGCAATGCCGCATAGGCGCCGAGCAAGGCACGCGCTCGCGGCCCGTCGATCAACCCGTCGTCGTCCGAGCACCAGTCGTTCAAGGCAATTGCCACGTCGTAGAGCATCGGTCCTGAACAGGCGTTGTAGAAGTCGATCAACCCGGTCAGGTGGGTGCCTTCGAACATGGCGTTGTCGCGGAACAGGTCTGCGTGGATATTGGCTCGCGGCAGTGCCAGAATTTTTTCCTTCTGCTGTGCGATCTCGTCCAGTGCCCGTTTCAGCAAATCACTTTGCCCGGCCTCCAGATGCGACAAGAACTGCGTGCCCTCTTCGAGCATCCAGTCCAGGCCCCGATCGGTCTTGCGCTTGATCATGTTCGCCCGGGTTGCCAGGTGCAGGTGAGCAAGCAGTTCACCGACCTGGACACAATGTTGCGCGTTCGCTTGCTTGATGTGCTTGCCGGCCAGGCGCGGCTGCAATAGCGCAGGCTTGCCGGCCAGTTCGCGCAAGGCCACGCCGTCTGTAGTGCGCAAGGCATAAGGCACCGGCAGGTCGGCGTCGTGCAGCACATCAAGCAGTTCGATGAAGAACGGCATTTCCTGGACCGGGCCACGCTCGACCAGGGTCAGGACGAATTCGCCCTGCTCCAGGCTGATGAAGAAATTGGTGTTTTCGCTACCGGCGGCAATCCCCTGGAAATCAAGCAGGCGGCCGAGGCCATAAGGGGCGAGAAAAGCTTCCAGCTCGGGCCGAGCCAGGGGGGTGAACACAGACATGTTTTAACTGCCAGTACGGGCGCCGCTCTTGAGCAGGCGCCAATTGAAATTAAGAAACTACTTCCACTCAAAGATTTTCCACGACGGAATCAGCATATCCGGCTGATCCGAGCGGATGAAGTTACCGTCCGATCCATCGGCGCGCACCAGAAAGTACGGCTTGCCGCCCTTCGGTGTGACCTGAATGGCATACAGGAAGCCATTCTGGCGGTATTCCTTGATCGTTTTGTCGCCTTCGGTGCGAATGGTTACATCCGGCTCCGGTGACGGCGCGTCATCCGCCGCGATCGCCGCCAATGGTGCAACCGCAATCAAACTGACCAGCAGGAAGCGATTTAGTGTACGCATGATAACCTTGTCCCTTTGTCGTCAACGGTCCCGCTATTCTAGCGCCGGACCCGCCGAAAAGGTTGATCCTGCTCATGAGCCAAGCCCCCCTCGTCCTGGTGGACGGTTCGTCTTACCTGTACCGCGCCTTTCACGCGCTGCCACCGCTGACCACCTCCAAAGGCCTGCCGACCGGTGCGGTCAAGGGCGTACTGAACATGCTCAAGAGTCTGCGCAAGCAGTACCCGGACAGTCCGTTCGCCGTGGTGTTCGACGCCAAGGGCGGGACTTTCCGCGACGAGATGTTCGCCGAATACAAAGCCAACCGCCCGAGCATGCCGGACGACATGCGTGTGCAGATCGAGCCGTTGCACCAGAGCGTGATCGCCTTGGGTTTCCCGCTGCTGTGCGTCGAAGGCGTGGAGGCTGATGACGTGATCGGCACCCTGGCCCGCAGCAGCGCCGCGGCCGATCGCCCTGTAATCATCTCCACCGGCGACAAGGACATGGCGCAACTGGTCGATCGCCACATTACCTTGGTCAATACCATGACCGGTAGCAGCATGGACGTAGAGGGCGTGAAGGAGAAATTCGGCGTCGCTCCCGAGCAGATCATCGATTATCTGGCACTCATGGGCGACTCTTCCGACAACATTCCGGGCGTTCCGGGTATCGGCCCGAAAACCGCTTCCGGCCTGCTGGTTGGCGTGAACGGCGGTCTGACCGAGCTTTACGCGCAGCTCGACATCGTGCCGACCCTGCCTATTCGCGGTGCCAAGACCCTGCCGGCCAAGCTCGAAGAGCACAAAGAGATGGCGTTTCTCTCCTATCAGCTGGCGACCATCAAGGTCGACGTGCCGCTGGAAGTCGGCCTCGACGACCTGCAAATGGGCAAGCCAGACCACGACAAGCTGGCCGAGCTGTATACCCTGCTGGAGTTCAAGAGCTGGTTCGACGAGAACCAGCGCGATGCCAAGCGCTCCGGCCAGGAGGTCATTGCACCCGTGGTCGAAGAAACAGTCGCCGGGACCGAGCTCAAATACAGCACCATCCTGACCCAGGCGGATTTCGACCTGTGGCTGAAGAAACTCAACGACGCCAAGCTGTTTGCCTTTGATACCGAGACCACCGGCATCGACGCGCAGCAGGCGCAACTGGTCGGGTTGTCCTTTGCGGTACAGGCCAATGAAGCGGCCTACATTCCGTTGACCCATTCCTACATGGGCGTGCCGGAGCAACTGGATCGCGACACTGTGCTGCGTGCACTCAAACCGATCCTGGAAGACCCGAACAAGCTAAAGGTCGGCCAGCACGCCAAGTTCGACATGAACATCCTGGCCAACTGCGCCATTGGTGGCGACCAGAGCTGCGGGATCACGGTGCAAGGCATCGCCTTCGACACCATGCTTGAATCCTATGTGCTGGATTCCACGGCGACCCGCCATGACATGGACAGCCTGGCGCTCAAGTACCTGAATCACACCACCACCAGCTTTCAGGACATCGCCGGTAAAGGCGCCAAGCAGTTGACCTTCGACCAGATCTCTCTGGAACTGGCCGGACCCTACGCTGCCGAAGACGCTGATGTGACGCTGCGTCTGCATCAGACCCTGCAGGAGAAGCTCAACGCCATCCCGAGCCTGAGCAAGGTATTGAACGAAATCGAAATGCCACTGGTACCGGTGCTGGCGCGCATCGAACGCCAGGGTGCGCTGGTCGACGCCAACCTGCTGGGCATTCAAAGCGTTGAGCTGGGCGACAAGTTGGTCGCACTGGAGCGTGAGGCGTTCGCCATTGCCGGCGAGGAGTTCAACCTCGGTTCACCGAAGCAATTGGGTGTGATCCTGTACGAAAAGCTCGGCATGCCGATCCTCAGCAAAACCGCCAAGGGCCAGGCCTCCACTGCCGAAGCCGTGCTGGCGGAGCTGGCCGAGCAGGACTTTCCGCTGCCCAAGGTGCTGATGCAGTACCGCTCGATGAGCAAGCTGAAAAGCACCTACACAGATCGTTTGCCGGAGCAGATCAACCCGCGAACCGGGCGCATCCACACTTCGTATCACCAGGCCGTGGCAGCGACCGGGCGCCTGTCGTCCAGCGATCCGAACCTGCAGAACATTCCGATCCGCACCGCCGAAGGCCGCCGGATCCGTCAGGCGTTCGTCGCGCCCAAGGGCTACAAGCTACTGGCGGCGGATTACTCGCAAATTGAACTGCGGATCATGGCGCATCTGGCCAAGGACGAGGGTTTGCTGCACGCCTTCCGCAACGACCTGGACGTGCACAAGGCCACCGCTGCCGAAGTCTTCGGCGTCGAGCTGGCTGATGTCACTACCGACCAGCGCCGCAGCGCCAAGGCGATCAACTTCGGTTTGATCTACGGCATGAGCGCATTCGGCCTGGCCAAGCAGATCGGTGTCGACCGCAAGCAGTCCCAGGCCTACATTGACCGCTACTTCGCCCGCTACCCGGGCGTTCTGGCGTATATGGAGCGCACGCGGACCCAGGCGGCCGAGCAAGGCTTTGTAGAAACCATCTTCGGCCGTCGCCTGTACCTGCCCGAGATCAACGCGAAAAACCCGGCCCTGCGCAAAGGTGCCGAACGTACGGCGATCAACGCGCCGATGCAGGGCACTGCCGCCGACATCATCAAGAAAGCCATGGTTGCGGTGGATAACTGGCTGACAACCTCAGGCCTCGATGCCAAAGTCATCCTCCAGGTGCACGACGAACTGGTGCTTGAAGTCCGTGAAGATCTGGTCGATCAGGTTCGGGAAGAAATTCGCCTGCACATGAGCGAAGCGGTGAAGCTGGATGTTCCGCTGCTGGTGGAAGTGGGCGTCGGCAACAACTGGGACGAGGCTCACTAAACCTGTTGCCCCCCTGTAGGAGCGAGCACGCTCGCGAAGAACCCCAGAGCGCCGATGGAAGTCAGAGGCCCCGCGTTATCGTAAACGACTTTCGTCGGAACGCCGCCCGGAGCATTACGCTCCTACAGGGGGCATATCAGCATCGTTTTGGCTGCGGCATAGTGCCGCGGCAGCGGGGTTTGGAGCATTTAGTCCCGATCGTTTTTCAGTTTATTCCAAACCCATTGGAAAAAAATCTGAACTAATCTGGCAATTCACCAGTCAGATTTACTGAATGGCTGGTGAAGCCCTTCAATGCTCCTATGTTGTGTTAAGTGTTGGCAGATATCTGGACCCCGCCCTAACGGTCTAGAGCTTGAACCCCGGAACTTCTCCCTCCCCATATGAAGTCCGGGGTTTTTTTTGCCCGCAGAAAACTGCCCGAGCGCATCTCAGGCAGTTTTTGCAGCTTACTGAGGCTCTACCTCGGCACCCTTGTCCGCCAGTTCCATCCAGCCCGCCAATACCGTGTAGGCATCTTCCAGGCCCAGGCGTTTGGGCGCCGAAAACAGCTGAATCGTTACGCTGTCGCCCCAGCCCTTGCGGATCTCGGACTGGACCTTGAGCAGCGTATTCTTGGCTGCGCCGTAGGTCAGTTTGTCCGCTTTGGTCAGCAGAATGTGCATCGGCATGCCTGCGGCCACGGCCCAGTCGAGCATCAGCAGGTCGAAGTCGGTCATTGGATGACGGATGTCCATCATCAGAATCAGACCCTTCAAACTCTCGCGGCCACCCAGATAAGCTTCGAGGTGACGCTGCCAATGTTGCTTGAGCGGAATCGGAACTTTTGCATAACCGTAGCCCGGAAGGTCGACCAGACGGCGTTCATCGTCTAGCTTGAAGAAATTCAACAGTTGCGTGCGCCCCGGGGTTTTCGAGGTTCGCGCCAGGCTGGCGTGGGTCAGGGTGTTCAAGGCACTCGACTTGCCAGCGTTGGAACGCCCGGCGAAGGCGACTTCAAAGCCCTCGTCATCCGGACATTGGTCGACTTTGGCGGCGCTGAGCATGAAGGTGGACTGTTGGCACAGACCGAGGATGGGATTCTTGAGTTGCATGGGATTTCCGATGTGGGCGGCGCCAGGAATAGGTGCGGCAAGCGGTGTCGCTTCCGTTTCAGTGACGCCAGTATATAATGCCGCAGATTTTGTGTGCGCTTTGTCCCAGCGTAGGATGAAGTTCACGAGAGCGACAGACCTTGATTGCGCACCAGAACGCAGCACGCTCTCTACCCTGAAAAGGTCGTTTTATGACGAAATGGCTGCTAGCTGCCGGTGTCTTGATGCCGCTTTACAGCGCTCAGGCTACACAGGATCCGGAAGCTGTGTACAACCGTGTTTGTGGAGCCTGTCATTCCGGCCAACTGCCCATGGCGCCGAAAAAAGGCGATCAGGAAGCTTGGACGCCGAGGTTGGCGAAAGGTATGGAGACGCTGGTGCAACACGTGACCCAGGGTTTCAAGGCGATGCCGCCGCGTGGTTTGTGCATGGACTGCAGTGCCGAGGATTACCAAGCCATCATCCACTGGATGAGCGAGTAAGCCCGGCCCATAACTCTTAACCCTTAGCCGTAGTTGGATTAGCTGATGAAGAAATTGATCGTGAGTCTGCTGTTGACCGTGGGCATCTCCGGCATGGCCCATGCTGCAGGTGAGCCAGTAAAACCTGGTGACAAAGCAGCCGGCCAGGCAAAAGCCGCCGTATGTGGCGCCTGCCACGGCCCGGATGGCAACAGCATGGCGCCAAACTTTCCGAAGCTGGCGGGTCAGGGTGAACGCTACCTGACCAAGCAATTGCACGACATCAAGTCGGGCAAGCGCACCGTTCTGGAAATGACCGGCCTGCTGACCAACCTGAGCGATCAGGACCTGGCGGATATCTCCGCCTACTTCGCCAGCCAGAATGGCAGCGTCGGTGCAGCCGATCCGAAAGTGGTGTCTCGCGGTGAAGCCCTGTTCCGTGGTGGTGACCTGGCGAAGGGCCTGCCAGCCTGCACCGGCTGCCACTCGCCTAATGGCGCGGGTAACGCTGCCGCCGGCTTCCCGCATTTGGGTGGCCAGCACGCTCAATACATCGCCAAGCAACTGACCGACTTCCGCAAGGAAGAAGGTGGTCGCACCAACGATGGCGACGCCAAAACCATGCAGACCATCGCCAAGCGACTGAGCGACGAAGATATCGCGGCGGTATCGAGCTACATTCAAGGCCTGCACTGAGGCCGGCGGATCGGGCGTTGAACGGGGCGGATATTTCTTGCAACGTTAACGCTCGATTAATCCGTCACAGCAAGTATAAAAAGGGTGGCTTTGGCCGCCCTTTTTTGTGGCCGCTACCGTTACACTACAGAACTCAGCCCACCCCGGCCTGTCTGAAAACAGGCGCGCGAGGCCATAAAATTTGTCCAGGAGTAAAGCATGCGTAATCTGATCATCAGCGCCGCATTTGTCGCTGCCAGCCTGTTCGGCATGACTGCCCAGGCCGCTGAAACCCCCGCTGCACCTTATGTCGAACTGAGCAATCCGGTTCCGGTAGCAGTACCTGGCAAGATCGAGGTGGTAGAGCTGTTCTGGTACGGTTGCCCGCACTGCTACTCCTTTGAGCCGGTGATCAACCCATGGGTCGAGAAACTGCCTTCGGACGTGAACTTCGTGCGTATTCCGGCCATGTTCGGCGGTCCGTGGAACGCGCACGGCCAGATGTTCCTGACCCTGGAGGCCATGGGCGTTGAGCACAAGGTTCACACTGCGGTATTCGAAGCGATCCAGAAAGAACACAAAAAGCTGACCGACAAAAATGACATGGCAGACTTCCTGGCTACCCAGGGCGTCGACAAGGAAAAGTTCCTGGCGACCTTTGACTCTTTCGCCATCAAGGGCCAGATCGTCAAGGCCACTGACCTTGCCAAAAAGTACGAAATCACTGGTGTGCCAACCTTGATCGTCAACGGCAAATACCGCTTTGACGTGGGTTCTGCCGGGGGCGCCGAACAAGCTCTGCAACTGGCCGATAAACTGATCGACAAAGAGCGAGCGGCTGCCAAGGCTGCTGCCAACTAAGCGAACTGCTGCCATGCGCCGCTGGGGCACTGAACGCGTTGTAGGCCTGCATGATCCGCGGGTCAACGAGCATCACCTGGAGTCGACAGGTTTGCCGGCTGATAGCCGGCTGCGCCTGCTCAGCTTCAATATTCAGGTAGGCATCAGCACAGAGCGGTATCGGCATTACCTGACCCGGGGCTGGCAGCATCTGCTGCCGCACACCGGGCGTTCCGACAACTTGCAGAAAATCGGCAGTCTGCTGGGCGACTTCGACCTGGTTGCCTTGCAGGAAGCCGACGGCGGCAGCCTGCGTTCCGGCTACGTCAATCAAGTCGAGCACCTGGCTCAGCTCGGGGCCTTTCCTTACTGGTATCAGCAGCTCAATCGCAATCTCGGCCGTCTTGGCCAGCACAGCAATGGCGTGCTCAGCCGTCTGCGCCCCTGGGCGATCGAGGACCATCCGTTGCCCGGTCCAAAAGGTCGCGGGGCCATTCTGGTGCGCTTTGGCGAGGGCCCTGAAGCGCTGGTGGTAGTCATGATGCACCTTGCGCTCGGAGCCCGTGCCCGCAGCCTGCAACTGGCGTACATCCGCGAGTTGATTGGCGGCTACAAGCATCAGGTGCTCATGGGCGACATGAACACCCACGCCAGCGATCTGCTGCAACATTCACCTCTACGCGACCTTGGACTGCTCGCCCCGCAACTGGAAGCGACGTTCCCAAGCTGGCGGCCCCAGCGATGCCTTGACCATATCCTGTTGAGCCCGAGCCTGACCCTGGAGAAGGTCGAGGTGCTGGCCCAGCCCATTTCCGATCACCTGCCGGTCGCGGTAGAGATTCGTCTGCCGGGTTCCCTCACGGCCGATGCATTGCCCGCGTTGAGCCCTGCCCTTCGCGGATCCGATGAATGAGTGACGACGCACAGCGCTGGAAAGAGAAATACCTCAAAAGCATTGAACAACAGGAAAAGCTCGAGCGTCGATGGGAAGCACGGCTCGACTTGTTGCGTCGTGGCCTGGTGCGCAGCACCCTGGCGGCGGAGGGTACCGATCGTGCCGTTGATCTATGCATGAAGGAAATGCGTGAAGTCGTGCGCACCGATGACATGGACGCCGGTCTTGCCGCCCTTATCCCGCGTCTGGAAAAAGCCGTACTCGATTCCGAGCAGCGTCGCGAAACCCGGATCAATCAGACCAGCGCCGCCCTGACAGCACTGGTCACTCAGCTGCAGAAATTGCCCCTGCCACGGGAAGTGAGTCGACCGCTCAAGGGCTTCGCCAAACAACTGGGCGCCAGGGTCGGCCACGCGCGTGAGATCCCGTTACTGTTAAGTGAGCTGAGCGGCTTGCAGGGCAAGGCCTTGAGTCAACTGGAAACCCCGACAGAACCCGGTCGGCCTGGTTTATTGCAACGGTTGTTCGGCCACCAGCAATTGGAGGAAGCCACCGAAACGGTCGCGGCCAAGGCCGCACAAACCGTTGCAACTGCGACTGGCGCGCTAACCGACGCAGCGGTGGACCATGTCGCTCCACCACCTGCGCGCGTTGAGTCGGCAATGGCCGCTTTGGCGGTGGCCGAGGCCACCGGGTTGCAGGCCTCCAGTATCGACGCGCCCACTGTTCGCGAGCAGGAAATCAATCCTGACGAATTGACGCCGGCAGTTCTCCCGTCAAGCTTGCTGATGCCAGCGCCGGTCCTGAAGAAGATAACCGCCGTCGATCCGGAGCATCCAGACCCCGATTTTCATTATTCCCTCCCGGATTCCCCCGAGCCTTCCTACAGCTCGGTAGCACTTCACATCGAAGAAACATTGCTGGGACTGCTCGACGACCTGACGCTACCCGAGCGCCATCGTCCGCAAGCCGAGGCGATGCGTTATCGCTTGAAAAACGGGATGAACTGGTACGAATTACTACCCATACTCGACGATTTCGCCACCCTGATGCTGGCCATCACTGACAGTGGCCAACATGAGTTCGAAGCCTATCTGCAGCGGCTGAACGAGCGCCTGGAGTCGTTCCAGAGCAATTTGCAGGCAGCCACAGCCGGCCACGCCGAGAACCATTCGGCCGCGCGCGCGATGGACACGCAGATCCGCGAGCAGGTCGACGGTTTGCAGAGCAGCATGCAAGAGGCAGCCGACCTGGACGATCTCAAGCGTGTGCTTGAGAACCATCTCGAAGGCCTGCTTGGTACCATGGACCAACATCAGAAGCAGCGTGACGAGCGCGAGCAGGAAGTTGCGGCGCGTCTGCACGGCCTGGCGGAGCGTGTCGCTCACATGGAGCAGGAGGCTCAGGGTTACCGCGAGCACCTTGAAGAACAGCGCCAGAAGGCCTTGGTGGACCCCTTGACCGGCTTGCCCAACCGGGCCGCCTGGAGTGAGCGACTGGATCATGACATCAGCCAATGGCAGCAACAGGGCGATACGCTGCTGCTGGCCATGCTCGACCTCGATCATTTCAAACGCATCAACGACAACTATGGGCACCTGGCCGGCGACAAAGTGTTGAAAATTATCGCCAGTGTGTTGCGCAAGCGCCTGCGCAGAACAGATTTCATTGCCCGGTTCGGCGGAGAGGAGTTTGTACTGCTGATGCCGTCCACCGCGCCGGCGGCTGGCCTGAAGTTGCTGGAAAGTCTGCGCGCCGCGATAGAGGCCTGCCCGTTTCATTTCAAGGGCGAACCGGTGACCGTCACCATTTCCAGCGGAATGACCGCATTCAGATCCGGTGAGCACAGCGATCAAGTGCTTAAAAGAGCCGATCAGGCACTGTACCGTGCAAAAAATGCCGGTCGTAACCGGGTGGAGCCGGGCTGATCGCCAATCGTTTCATTTGGTTTAATTCAAGGCGATTGCCATCCGCAACCAAGGCAGTACGTTACACTGTTGCATTATTGACTTGCATGCATCTCCTTCAGCCATGAAATATTTCGCTCTAATCCTATCGCTGATACTTCTCGCCGGCTGTGCCAGTGGCCCCCGGTTCGACACCAGTCATGCTTCGGCCAATCACGACAGCCGCATTCAGTTTGTGGTGGTCCACTACACCAGTGCCTCACTGGAGCGCTCGCTGCAGTTGTTGACCCATGGTGAAGTCAGCAGCCACTACCTGATCGGTGACGACAAGGGGGCAACCATCTACAAGCTGATGGACGAAAACCTGCGGTCGTGGCACGCGGGGGAAAGTGAATGGGATGGGCGTACCTGGCTGAACTCCAGCTCCATCGGCATCGAAATCGTCAATCCGGGCTTCACCGACACTCCGACGGGGCGCGTTTGGTATCCGTACACCGACGATCAGGTGCAGTCCTTGATCGTACTGCTCAAAGACATCAGCAAGCGCTACAACATCAGCCCTCGCAATATTATCGGTCACAGCGATATCGCGCCGCTGCGCAAGCTTGACCCGGGACCCTTGTTCCCCTGGAAGCGTCTGGCTGCCGAAGGCATGGGCATCTGGCCGAATGAACAGGCGGTTGCACGTCAGCAGATGCAGTTCGCCGACCGATTGCCGAGCGTCAGCTGGTTTCAGGCGCAATTGGCACGGTTGGGTTATGCCACGCCGCAAACCGGTGAGCTGGATGTAGCAACGCGTCATGTGATCGCGGCATTCCAGATGCATTTCCGCCCTTCCCGCTTCGACGGTACTCCGGATGCGCAAACCGCGGCCTTGTTACTGGTGTTGAACCAGACAAAATAATGACGCCCGCCGGACGGTTCGGGCGTTTTCTCCATCAGCAGCTATAACTCATTGGTAATCCATCGGATATTCCATGATGACTGCTGCTCGAGAAACCTTCCGTAGCTGGTTCTATCGCCCCTGGTTTCTGGGGCTGCTGGCTGCTGCCGTGAGCGCAACGTTATTGATGACCGGCAGCCTGTTCGTCGCCATGCATCAGGTGGAACAGAATGAAAGCCTGGAAATGAATGCCCAGGGCGAGCGATTCCTCGCCCGCCTGGAGCAGCTTTTCGGACAACTGCGTGAAAGCCTCGATGATCTTGAGGCACAGCCGCTGCGAGCCTGCGACTATGAAATGATCGCGACGTTGCAGCAGGTCAGTTTCAATTACCGCTTCGTCTACGAAGCTGCGTACATGGACGATTCGCGGATCTGTTCCAATCGGCCCCGACAGGAAGGGCTGTCGCTGATACGCGCGCCGGATATTCAGGGCCCCACCTACAGCTATTGGCTCAATACCACCACCGAACCTGATGAAAACCGCGCGGCGCTGATGCTCGGGCGGGGCAATTTCAGGGTAGCAACATCGCGCGGGCATCTGACCGATATGGTCGATCTGTCGCCGGGTAGCAGCCTTTTGGTGGTGCTCGACCATGGCAAACGGGCGATTCCGGTCCTGGGTGTCTCACAGGTCTGGCCGCCGACCGAAGCATGGCCACCGAAAAAACGTGATGCGCTGCAAGTTACTCAGACTCGTCTGATTTACCGTATGCCCACGGACAACCCGGAATATCAATTGGTGTTGATCACACCGCGCACCGGCCTGCATATTCCAGCGGTCTGGTGGTGGCTGGTGCCGGCGAGCCTGACGCTGGGTATTTTTGTGGGTTTCCTGGTGTATCTGCTGGCCTGTCAGCGGCAATCGCTGGACGCCGAGTTGACGGGTGCCATTCGTCGAGGCGAATTGCAGGTGCTGTACCAACCTATCTTCGACCTCGACAGCCGCAACTGCGTGGGAGCCGAAGCCTTGCTGCGCTGGCGGCGGCCGGACGGTAGCCTGACCAGTCCTGATCTGTTTATCCCGATGGCGGAAAATTCCGGGCAGATTCGCCAGATGACAGACTTCGTTCTGCAGCGCCTGCTGGAGCAACTCGGGCAGTTACTGCGCGCCAACCCTCAACTGTACATCTCGGTGAATCTTGCCGCGTGTGATGTGATGGTGCCGCGGATCGGCCAGGTAATGGCGCGTCTTCTGACCCTGCACCGGGTTGCGGCGAGGCAAATTGCTTTTGAAGTGACCGAACGCGGTTTGATTGATGTGGTGGTGGCCCGGGAAAACCTGCAGGCCTTGCGGGACGTCGGGCACCAGGTGCTGATCGATGACTTTGGCACCGGCTATTGCAGTCTTGCCTACCTGCAAACCCTGCCGGTGGATTGCCTGAAAATCGACAAGGCGTTTATCGATGCTCTGGGTCATGATGCTGCCAGCAGCGGTGTGGCTCCCCATATCATTCACATGGCGCAGTCATTGCACCTGAAGGTGATTGCCGAAGGTATCGAGCTTGAGTCCCAGGCCGCACTCCTGAGCAGCGAAGGGGTGAAATTCGGTCAAGGCTGGCTGTTCGCCCATGCGCTGAGTGCGGTGCAGTTTATCGAACTGATCACGCGGGGGCGCCGACGGGCCGGTCGACGCGTAGAGGATGAGGCGTGAAATCGCTTTATACCGTCAGCGCCATGTAGAACTGGGTACCTTGCCCCGGACGTGAATACACGCCCATGCGTCCGCCGTGCAATTGCACGATTTCCTTGCACAATGCCAGGCCGAGTCCGGCCCCGCCCTTCTTGCGCCCGACCTGAACGAACGGTTCAAAGATGCGGCCTTGCTGACCGTAGGCAATACCTTCGCCGTTGTCCTCGACGCTGATGATTACCCGGTCACCATGGCGCCGGGCGTGCAGTCGGATTCGCCCGCCTGGGCCCGTATGGCGCAACGCATTGTCGATCAGGTTGTCGAGCACTCGTTCAAGTTGCGGCTGATCGGCCTGCAATCGCGGCAATGGCTCCAGCAGTTCGAGCAATAGATCGATTTCTTTCTGCTCGGCCACCTCGGTAAAGCGTGCGCGGGCCTGTTCCAGCAAATCCTCGATGGAACAGGGTGCCAGGGTGAGCTTCTGCAATCCATTCTGGTAGCGGGAGAAGTTCAGCAGGTCATTGATCAGTTGCATCAGACGCTGCATTTCTTCATTCACCGTGTCCAGCAGGTCGGCTTCCCGGGAATCCTGGGGAAAGTGCGCGCGCTCGCGGAACAGACCAAAGGCCATGTGCATGCCGGTGACTGGCGTGCGCAGTTCATGGGACGCGCGCAATACAAACTCGCTGCGAACCCGTTCAAAGGCACGTTGTTCGGTTACATCATGCAGCACCATCACCGCGCCGAGAATATGGCCCTGGGTATGGCTGACCGGGGTCAGGCTGAACGTCAGCAGTCGCGACTCGCCGTCGACTTCGATGCTCAAGTCTTCCGGTGCCCGTTCCAGGGTACCGCCACGCAACACTAGTTGCAGTTGTTCATCGAGCTCGGGACGTCCCAGCGCGGACCCCAGTCCTTGACCCAGTCGATCGGTGTCCCAGCCCAATTGGCGCTGGGCCACGGGGTTAAGGTGTTCCAGCTGGCCCTGACGGTCGATCATCAGAAGGCCGTCGTCGATACTGTCGAGCACGGACTGCAAGCGTTGCTGACCCGCCAACAGCTCATCGACGTTGGTAGCCTGATGTTCTCGCAATGCCTCGGCCATGATCCCGAACCGCCGGGTCAACTGGTTCAGCTCCACCGCCGACGAGATCGGCAGCGTGACATCGAAGTTACCCTGTCCGATGTTATCCGCAGCCTGGGCCAGTGCCTCGATGGGCGCACCAAATCGCCGGGAGATGGCGTGAGCCGTGACGAAACCGATGATCAGTACCGCCAGCCCCACCAGTCCCAACAGGCCGGCAATCAGCAGTGCGCGTTCGCGGGCCAGGCGCTCCGTTTCGTTGATGGTAGCGAGTGCGCGCTTGTGTTCAGCGATCAGGCCGTTGCGCAGCGCATTGAATTTGTTGGTCAGATCATCGTTGCGGTTGAGTGCATTCGAGGGGTCGGGGGACATTTCGTAGGCCTGTATGAAACTCAGGTAGTCCGCCTTGGCCTTTCGGAAACCGAATTCGCTATCCTCGTGCGCAGGGTCCTGGGCGATGCCTTCTTCCAGCAGCTCGAAGTAATGCTGCTTCGAGGCCGCGAAGGCGGCGGAATCCGGTTGCTCGCGAAGCATGATGATCAGTTGATCGCCCAGGGTCTGACGCAGCTTGAGACCTATGTCCAGGGTGGTGAAGTTATTACGCAGCAGCGCTTCCTGGTTGCTGGCCATCTGTATCACGCTGACCAGTCCGAGCAACAGCCCGAGCAACGCTACCGTGATCAGTGCGGAGAAACTCAGGAAAAGCCGGGTCCGCAACTTCATCGCCAGTTTCATCGGATGTAGCTCACAAATTGTACTGCTTGCGTTTTCGATACAGCGTCGAGGCATCGATTCCGAGGGTTTTCGCCGCTTGATCGAGGGTGTCGGCCGTGGCAAGCACTGCGCCGATGTGGGCTTTTTCCAGTTCGTCCAGGCTCAGTGCCGCGCCAATGCGCGGTGCGTTGTTGGCGGGTGTCTCGGCCATGCCCAAGTGGCTGATCTCGACCCGCTCCTGTGGACAAATGATGCTCGCCCGTTCGATCACGTTGCGCAGTTCGCGGATATTGCCCGGCCAGCGATAGCTCAGCAGTGCTTCCCGTGCCTCATCACTGAAGGCCCGAGCCGGGCGCGCGTATTCCTTGACGAACCGTGCCAGAAAGCGGTCAGCCAGAGTGAGGATATCCTCGCGGCGTTCGCGCAACGGCGGCAGGTGCAGGGTGATGACGTTCAGGCGATAAAGAAGGTCCTCGCGGAAGCGACCGTCGCGAACCATGTCTTCAAGGTTCTGGTTGGTGGCGGCGAGGATTCGAACATCGGCGCGACGGGTGACCGGGTCGCCGACTCGCTCATATTCCTTGTCTTGAATGAAGCGCAGCAACTTGGGTTGCAAAATCAGCGGGAAGTCACCGATCTCGTCAAGAAACAGCGTTCCGCCGTCCGCCTGATTAACTCGCCCGAGCGTGCTTTCACTGGCACCGGTGAAGGCGCCACGGCTGTGGCCGAACAATTCGCTCTCCATGAGTTCGGCGGTAAGAGAGGGGCAGTTGATCGTTGTGCAGGATTTTTTCGCGCGCTTGCTCCAGCCGTGAATAGCTTGGGATAGCTCGCCCTTACCGGTGCCGGACTCACCGAGAATCAAAATATTGGCGTCGGTAGTAGCGACCTGGCGTGCGGTTTCGAGTACCACTTTCATCGCAGGGCTGTGAGAGTCGAGGCCGTCCTTGGGTTTGCGAATTTCACCTTCCAGGGCTTCCAGTCGCGCAGACAGCTGTCGCACCTCCAGCTGCTTGGCCGTGGCCAGCCGCAGTTGATCGGGGCTGCACGGTTTGACCAGATAATCAGCCGCGCCAGCCTGAATGGCGTCTACGGCGGTGTCGACAGCCGAATGCGCGGTGACTATTACCACGCGCATCCAGGGTGCCTGAACGCGCATTTGTGCCAGCACATCCAGACCATTGTCTTCGCCCAGACGCAGGTCGAGAAAGCACAAATCGAAGACCTGCCGTTGCAGCAACGCCTCCGCCTGCGTAGCACTGGTGGCGGTGGCTACGCTGTAGCCTTCATCTTCGAGGCAATAACGAAAAGTACGCAGGATGGCGGATTCGTCGTCCACCAGAAGAATGCGGCCTTGATGCTCAGTGGCGGATTCCATTTTCCTACGCTCCTTTAAGAATGGTCTTGGTTTAGTCCCGGAGAAGTCGGGCAAGTTGCATGGTCGATTCTGAGCCATTAATGCCTTGGCAGGGTAGCTCTGATCATGGGTAGCGGTCAGCTGCCTGATTTTACGTGGCTTTTAAAGCACATCCGGATTTCAGACAAGCACCTGCGTCCATTTCTGACAGCTGCCGCCCACGCTCAATTCCATAAATTTTACGTCAGCGATCAAAGCGATCGTGCATTACGCACGACCGCACGGACGCCATCGTGCAGGTTGCGTCCGGAAGGAAATTCATTAAGTAATTAAGTTATTGATTTATAAGGAAATTTAATCATATAAAAAATTGGCACGCAGGCTGCAATTGTCTGGTTAACCAGGGCATTCAATAACAACGCCCGTCACCAAATCCCGCGATTGGGAGGAGCTCCAGGATGAACCGTCAACGTGCCGCTCGCTTGAGCCTCTCGCCTCTGCACATTCAGCAAGGCTTGTTTGCTGTTTTGGCACTGTTGATCACGTTAATCGGCGGCCAGCAGTTTCAGCTCTGGCAGTTGAGCCAGCAGCAAGAGGCGCCACTGCAGCCGATTCAGCATCCGACCCAGACACATTTCAGCGCTGTAGGGATCAATCAGCTCGACAGCACCCCAATGCGCATGATGGATGTCGATCAGGCATTACCTGTGGGTGAAGTACGCCATCAGGAGCGTTGGGTGTTCTAGGCATTACACCGGCGCAATTGATGCGTCGGGAACCGCAGCACCACTTAATAGATGCGTAAGGAGAATCACCATGTTGAGCTGGGCAATCACATTCTTGATCATAGCCATCATCGCCGCCGTATTGGGCTTCGGTGGTATCGCGGGCACCGCCACGGGTATCGCCAAGATTCTCTTTGTCGTGTTCCTGGTGATGTTCATTGTTTCGTTCTTCTTTGGCCGTCGCGGTCGAGGTTGACATGAGTGCTTTGAAGACAGTGGCAGCCGCCCTGCTGTTGGGCGGCAGTGCCATGGCGATAGCGGCCAGTGACGGCCAGGCGCGGGTCAACGAGTTGTTGGATTCAGACCCGCAATACCGCGATGCCTGGCAAGGGGTCGTGCAGAAAGAAGAACGCCTGCCGGAATGGGTGCTGAACCTGACCGGAGACGCCGAACAAATGAATGCCGTTGAAGAGGATGGCGACAAGTATCTGGTGGGACCGCTGTGTGAATCCTCGGCGACGTGCCTGAACCAACGCTTGATCGTAGCCGTCAGCTTTGACAAGAAGGACGCCTACGCCATGCTGGTAGACGTGCCTGCCGGATTGCCGGCTGACAAATCGCCTACGCGGCATGCCAGCTACCGTTTTCTCGGCAAGCCAGACGAAGGCATGCAGGGTCTGTTGATGGAGCAACTGAAAAAAGACCCGAAGTGGTATTGAGTCCGTACACGAAGGAGGCCTCACTGCTTCTTTGCGCCTGCACCACCTGAGGAAGGCAGGTGCATGACCAAGGGGTCGGGATGCTTTGCCTGTTGCAGGGGCGGAGTGACCTACGGGTACAGGGAGTACCTGCGCAAGGGCCAGGTCAGGAAAAAGCTGCGTCGCAGGTTCGCCGACCCCATGGCTCGACGGACTTGCGAAGGGCTTCACCCGCGACAGCGCGACTCAATTAGTTACCCTTTTCGTCCTACTCCCCGCAAGTGCCCTCTAAAATCTCTCCTCCGGTATCGAATCCGCGACCGTATATCGCGAAAAATCTCCCTTTTTTAACCGCAACTGCGCCCAGCCTGACTCCTGTTTTTGTAAAAAATCTCTCTTTCTTGAGCTGTTCAAAAAACAACCAACCTCCCCTGTGATGGCCGGTTCACGGCACTTATGCCTGCCGAAATGTCGCATTCGAACCAGTTGGGACGCGCGTTTCGCAAATAAAACCTCATGCCGATTCGGCATGGGGTAGGCGTTTACGGCATTAGACGTCGCTTCCTTGCATCGGAATAGTTGCGCCTTTTTTCGCCTGCCAGAGAGCCGTAAATACGCGTTCCGGGGGCACCTTATACGGGGGGCAGATGCACAGACTTTTGCGCCACAAGCGTTCCAGTTCGCGCATCTCCCTGAGTCAAACGCAAGTAAGGGTAAAGATATGAAGAAGGCAAAGCTTAGCCTCGCCTGGCAGATCCTCATCGGTCTGGTATTGGGGATTGCAATCGGTGCGCTGCTCAACCATTTCAGTGCCGAAAAAGCCTGGTGGATCAGCAACGTGCTGCAACCAGCGGGCGATATCTTTATCCGTCTGATCAAGATGATCGTGATTCCAATCGTGATCTCTTCTCTGATTGTCGGCATCGCGGGTGTTGGCGACGCCAAGAAATTGGGGCGCATCGGCCTCAAGACCATCATTTACTTCGAGATCGTCACCACTATCGCCATCGTGGTGGGTCTGCTTCTGGCTAACCTGTTCCACCCTGGTGCCGGCATCGACATGAGCACCCTGGGTACTGTGGACATCTCCAAGTACCAGGCTACAGCTGCCGAAGTCCAGCATGAACATGCGTTCATCCAGACCATCCTGAACCTGATTCCGTCGAACATCTTCGCGGCGATGGTTCGGGGTGAAATGCTGCCGATCATCTTCTTCTCCGTGCTGTTCGGTCTCGGTCTGTCGAGCCTGCAGTCGGATCTGCGCGAGCCGCTGGTGAAGATGTTCCAGGGCGTGTCGGAAAGCATGTTCAAGGTCACTCACATGATCATGAACTACGCCCCGATCGGCGTTTTCGCCCTGATCGCGGTGACCGTGGCCAACTTCGGTTTCGCTTCCCTGCTGCCGCTGGCCAAACTGGTGATCCTGGTTTATGTCGCCATCGCCTTCTTCGCTTTTGTTGTCCTGGGCCTGATCGCTCGCCTGTTCGGCTTCTCGGTGATCAAGCTGATGCGCATCTTCAAGGATGAGCTGGTGCTGGCTTACTCCACCGCCAGCTCCGAAACCGTGCTGCCGCGGGTGATCGAGAAGATGGAAGCCTACGGTGCACCGAAGGCCATCTGCAGCTTTGTCGTGCCGACCGGTTACTCGTTCAACCTAGACGGTTCGACCCTGTACCAAAGCATCGCGGCGATCTTCATTGCCCAGCTGTATGGCATCGACCTGTCGGTCGGCCAGCAATTGCTGCTGGTACTGACCCTGATGGTCACCTCAAAAGGCATCGCCGGCGTTCCGGGTGTGTCCTTCGTGGTACTGCTGGCGACGCTTGGCAGTGTCGGCATTCCATTGGAAGGCCTGGCGTTCATTGCCGGTGTCGACCGCATCATGGACATGGCCCGTACCGCGCTGAACGTGATCGGCAACGCCCTGGCCGTGCTGGTTATCGCCCGTTGGGAAGGCATGTACGACGATGCCAAGGGCCAGCGCTACTGGAACTCCCTGCCGCACTGGCGCAGCAAAGAGAAGCTGCCAGCTGGTGAGACTACCAGCAGCTAATGCACAGGCCTGTGGAACTTGGCTTTCCTGTGGGAGCGAGCGTGCTCGCGATAGCGGTAGATCAGTCGATATCAATGTTGCCTGTGGGTACGTCATCGCGAGCAGGCTCGCTCCTACAGTGACCCGAGCCAGCCGTTACAAACAAACCCCGGAGAAATCCGGGGTTTGTCGTTTCTGGCCACCCCGCTATCATTCGCCCATCTTTTGGGGGATTTGACTGATGCTTAATGGCCTGTGGCTTGGCTTCTTCATCGTGGCCGCCGTTTCGGCGCTGGCGCAGTGGCTGGTGGGTGGTAACGCCGGGATTTTCGCCGCTATGGTCGAAAGCATTTTCGCCATGGCCAAGCTGTCGGTCGAAGTTATGGTGCTGCTGTTCGGCACCCTTACCCTCTGGCTCGGGTTTCTGCGTATCGCCGAGAAAGCCGGAATTGTCGAGTGGCTGGCCAAGGCGTTGGGGCCGCTGTTTTTACGCCTGATGCCGGAAGTTCCGCCGGGTCACCCGGCGATCGGCCTGATCACCCTGAACTTCGCAGCCAACGGCCTGGGGCTGGACAATGCCGCCACACCGATCGGCCTCAAGGCGATGAAAGCCCTGCAGGAGCTGAATCCCAGCGCCACCATCGCCAGTAACGCGCAGATTCTGTTCCTGGTGCTCAACGCGTCTTCCCTGACCCTGCTGCCGGTGACCATTTTCATGTACCGCGCCCAGCAAGGCGCGCCGGATCCGACGCTGGTGTTCCTGCCGATTCTGCTGGCCACCAGTTGCTCGACTATCGTCGGCTTCTTGTCGGTGGCGTTCATGCAACGTCTGCGCATCTGGGACCCGGTGGTGCTGGCTTATCTGATTCCAGGCGCCCTCGTCCTCGGCGGCTTCATGGCGTTACTGGCGACCCTATCGGCAACTGCCCTGGCCGGCCTGTCCTCAATCCTCGGCAACCTGACGCTGTTTGGCTTGATCATGCTGTTTTTGCTGATCGGCGCGCTGCGCAAGGTGAAGGTTTACGAGGCCTTCGTCGAAGGCGCCAAAGAAGGCTTCGACGTGGCGAAGAACCTGCTGCCCTATCTGGTGGCGATGCTTTGTGCGGTGGGTGTGCTGCGTGCGTCCGGGGCACTGGACTTCGGTCTGGACGGGATTCGCCACTTGGTGGAGTGGGCCGGTTGGGATACGCGCTTCGTCGATGCGTTGCCCACGGCTATGGTCAAACCCTTTTCAGGCAGCGCCGCCCGGGCGATGCTGATTGAAACCATGAAGACGTCCGGTGTGGACAGCTTCCCGGCGCTGGTTGCGGCAACGGTTCAGGGCAGTACCGAAACGACCTTCTATGTGTTGGCGGTGTATTTCGGCGCAGTGGGAATCCAGCGGGCGCGGCATGCGGTCGGCTGTGCATTGCTGGCGGAACTGGCCGGGGTGCTGGGTGCGATCTGGGTGTGTTACTGGTTCTTCGGCTAACCGCCAACTCCCGCAGTAGTGAGGTTGCTGCCGGTGGCGCCGGCAATGAGGCTAGTTTGGGGGATTCGCCAGCGCCTGCAGCGCAGCCTTGCGTTCACCCGCCGGCAATTTGCCAAGCTTCGCCACTGCCGCATAAAACTTCAGCCAATCCCCCTGCTCCTGCCGGAACAATGCCGCAAATGCCGGCACCCACTGGTCATACAGGCCAAACGGCAGTAGCCGGGCATTGTTCATAGGCGCATTGATCCAGGCGTCATAACGCTTGTCTCCTGCCCATTGGCTGTCACGCAACTGTCGGTATTCGCTGCGCAGGCGCTCGAACTGCGCAGCTTTGCGTTGACGCATTTGCTCCGGTGGCAGCGCCATGGCGTAGAGCTTTTCAAGTCGTATGCGGGTATCAAGAACCAACTCGATGAACCGGGCGCGCTGACGTGCCTGAGCATTGTCGTCGGGTGGCAGATGGCGTGAAGCGCGCCATTGGCGAGTGCCCTCCTGCTCGACGAAGGTGGCAAAAGATTCGTTGATCTCAGTGTCGTCCTGCACATAAAAGCGCTGATGTGCCAGCTCATGAAAAATCAGAGTGGCCAGTCGCTCATCGCCCCAGCCCATCATCGAACTCATGATCGGGTCATTGAACCAGCCAAGCGTCGAATAAGCCTCGACGCCACCAATCGATACGTCCATGCCTTGCAGGCGCTGCAACGCCGCCTCACCCCGGGCCGCGCTCTGGCTGTAGTAGCCGCGATAGGCCACGCAACCGGCAATGGGGAAGCAATGGTTCACCGGTGTCAGGGAAAACTCCGGGGTGACGAAGACATTCCACACCACATAGGGCCGACCTATATCGGCATACAGTCGATAGCTCTGGTTATCCGGCAGGTGCAGGTGCTGGCTGGCAAAGGTCCGGGCTTTTTGCGATTGGGTCAGATGTGCACGCAGTTTCTGATCGCGGGCGGGATCGGCGATCACACTGGAGACCGGCTCCCTCGCCCGCAGCAATTGCAGCTGACCGCTGGCCAACTGGCTGTAATAGCTGATGCTGGAGCAACCGTTGAGCAAGAAAAACAACACACCCGGAAACAAAACGCGAAAAACGCGATCAAGTAACCCAAGGCTTGGAGGCGGCCTGATCAAAATAAAATCTTCCCTGGAGAGTCTGCCCCGCAAGACTATCCCGCCTGACTGGAGCTCCGCTATGCGCATGTTGATAATGGCAGGAAGCCTGCTGATGCTGGCCGGCTGTGCTGGATTTGGAATACCCCGCCATGACCCGGCGCAAGCGTGGATCGACCTTGATTCGCATCAAGAGGATACGGCGTTGCAAGCGCTGGAGGTTGATGACAAAGCCACCGAGGACAAGCGCTACTTCGAGGTTCAGCCCGGTAGTCATGAGTTGACGGTTAGGTACCAGTTCGAGGTGCAGCCGACCAACATCGGCCCTGACGCCGAGCCGCTACGGCGCGATTGCCAGCTTAATTTGAAATTCAAGGAATTCAATGCTGGAGAGCGTTATCAGCTGCAAGCGGGAAACATTGGTTTTCGGCCTTGGGCAAAACTCTACGATCAGCAGCGAAAAGTGATTGGGCAGGCCACACCGGCGGGCTGCCAACGCACCTGATCGGCGTTATGCTGAACGCATAATCCTTTTGGACGTTCATCATGCGCAGGTTAATGCTGTTGCTCGCCGTAAGCGTTGTCACCGGCTGCCAGAGCCCGTTGCCGGCGCATAATCCGCAAATGGCCTGGGTCGAGTTCTCGACGCCCTTCCCCAACGATAAATTGCTGATGGCCGAGCGTCTGGACAAACAGCGATTACGTGACGGGCGCTTTTTTGAGGTCACTCCCGGCAGCCATGAGCTGGTCGTAAGATTTGACTTCGAAGTGCCCGGTGGGGGTGGCCTGGGCATGATGAACGGCCCTTCGGAGCGGCTTTGCTATCTGACCATCAACTACGATCACTTTGAGGCAGGCCAGCGTTATGTGCTCGAAGGCCGTTCGATCGCCTTCACGCCCGGTGCCCGGTTGTATAACGCCAAGCGCGAGATCGTTGCCGAGGATCGGGAGTCGTATTGCCTGATGTGAGCGAGTCAGCGGTCATTTTTCTGGTAAATGATCTTTTTGGTGCCGTTTTCGCATGAGCCGACGACCATGTTCTGATCGTGCACTTCGTCATTCTTCACGATTTCAAGCGTGTAAGACGGAACACCGCTGGCCTGGATCTTGGCTTCAATCTCAGCCTTGAGTTCTTCACAAGGCTTCGGTGCGGCCAAAGCCGAAGTGGCCAGCATGCAACCGATAATCGCCAGGGCAAAACGTTTCATGGTTCAAACTCCATTTGAGGCAGCGCGAACGGTCTGCTGTCATTTATTCGACCACATTTTGACCGGCAAATCTTGCGGACCATAAAAAAGATCGCGGTTTGCGATCTTTTTTATGGCAGCCACCTATCAACTCACTAGAGTTGCATCCAGGCTGATTTTCGCATTCAGCACTTTAGACACAGGGCAGCCTTCCTTGGCCTTGTTGCTGAGTTCTTCGAACTGCGCCTGAGTCGCCCCGGGAATTTTCGCCTTGAGGATCAGTTTTACTGCGGTGATCGCAAAACCACCCTCCACCTGATCGAGGGTGACTTCGGCATTGGTGTCGATGGATTCGGCCTTGAGGCCGGCGTCGCCCAGAATCATTGAGAATGCCATGGAGAAACAGCCCGCGTGGGCTGCGCCGATCAGTTCTTCGGGGTTGGTGCCCTTGCCCCCTTCGAAGCGTGCCTTGAAGCCGTAGGGCGCGTCTCTGAGTACGCCGGTTTCGGTGGATATCGAGCCTAAGCCGGTTTTCAGATCACCTTCCCAATGAGCCGATGCTTTCTTTGTGATAGCCATGCCTGTCTCCTCAAGAGTGGCGCGAAGATCGCGCCTTTGTGGTTTTCGATTACCAGGGTTGTGAGGATAGACGGTGGCTCAAAGTTCATCTGGTCTGATCAGGCAGTTTTTTTACGACGAATTTTTACTCGGCTATTGAAACTCGGGTATATGCCCACATTGCATTAACCACGCTTTTGAATTCGCCAGGTTTCCGTTCGCAAGGACCAACCTGCGCCCCGCCATTGGAGAAGCAGGTTCATGAAACGACTGTCCGATATCAAGTTCTCGACCCTCGACCTGGTACCCGTGCGCGAAAATGGCAGCCCGGCCCAGTCGCTACGCAACTCCCTGGACCTGGCGCAACACGTCGAGAAATTCGGCTACAACCGCTTCTGGGTCGCTGAACACCACAACATGGACGGTATCGCCAGTTCCGCGACGTCAGTGCTCCTTGGATATCTGGCCGGTGGCACGTCAACCATTCGTGTCGGTTCGGGTGGGGTTATGTTGCCCAACCATGCACCCCTGGTGATCGCCGAGCAGTTCGGCACGCTGGAAAGTCTCTATCCGGGCCGAATCGACCTGGGGCTTGGTCGTGCGCCCGGCTCCGATCAGATGACTGCCCGCGCATTACGCCGCGAACGCTCCGGCAGTGCCGACGACTTTCCGGACGATGTGGCTGAACTGATTCGCTACCTCGGCCCGCGCACTGCCGACCAACGGATTATCGCGATGCCAGGCACCGGTACCAATGTGCCTGTCTGGCTGTTGGGTTCGAGCCTGTTCAGCGCGCAACTGGCGGGCGAACGCGGTTTGCCCTACGCCTTCGCGTCCCATTTCGCTCCGCGTTACATGCATGAAGCTATTCGCGTCTACCGCAACCACTTCAAGCCATCAGCGGTGCTGGATAAACCCTACGTCATGCTCGGTGTGCCGCTGGTGGCTGCCGACACCGACGAGCAGGCCGACTACCTGGCGACTTCGGTGTACCAGCGGATTCTCGCGTTGATGCGAGGCCAGAGCCTGGTGCAACGCCCGCCGGTGGAGTCCATGGACGGCCTGTGGCTGCCCCATGAAAGAGATGCCGTGCGCGATTTCCTTGGCTTGGCCATGGTCGGCAGCCCGCAGAAAATTCGCGCCAAGCTGGAGGTGCTGATCGAGCAAACCCAGGCTGATGAACTGATTTTCACCTGCGACTTGTACGAACACTCGGATCGAGTGCACTCCTACGAGTTGCTGGCGCAGGTCATGCAAGGCTGACCGTCCCAACGGCAGCGGCAAAAAAGCCGACGCTTTGGGCGTCGGCTTTTTCTTTCATATCTGCCTACTTCTTATAAACGATCACTTTGGCACCGGCCTCGCAGGTGCCGACTACTTTTCCGTTGACTGTGGGGCTTTTATCGACGATTTCCAGTGAATAACCGGATACGCCTTTGGCATCGAGTTTCGCTGCGATTTCGGCTTTCAGCTCTTCGCATGGCTTGCCGCCCGCAAGCGCACCGCCTGCAAGGCTCAACAAACCTACCGCCAAAATAAACTTCTTCATCGGTTGCCTTCTCTGGTCGGATCAACTGGGTATCCAGCGGTCAGCCGGACGCTATCAAATAGCGCTTTGCCAATCCCTACGGCACTCGGCCAGTGCGCAAGTTCAGAAGACTAGACCAACGTCAGCTGCTGGCAATCCGGAATCCGACCTTGAGGGTGACTTGAAAGTGCGCCGCCTTGCCATCCTTGATATGGCCTCGGGTTTCAATCACTTCAAACCATTCCATGTGCTTGAGGCTTTTACTGGCTTCGGCCAATGCGTTGTTGATCGCATCTTCAATGCTGCTGGTGGACGAGCCAACCAGTTCGACTTTCTTGTAGGTGTGGTGGTCAGACATGGCGTACTCCTCGGGCGTGTGAATTACAGCCTAGCAGTGATTTTTCGTATTTCTTGTGTTGGTTGATCCTGGGTGCAGTTCAGATTTACTGCACTTTCTCGGCGCCCTGAAGTCCCAACCAACACACGCCACTGATCATCAATGCAGGAGAGCCACCATGGCCAACACCTCGTTACGTAAAGCCTCATTGCAAAGCATGGAAGCGGAGATCGAGAGTCTGCTCAAGTCATTGGAAAGTCTGAAGGACGACGCCTCGGACGAGTCGCGCAAGACCCTGAAAAACCTGAAAAGCAATGCCGAAAATGCCCTAAAGCATTCTCGTCATCTGCTTAGCGATGCCTATGAAGAGGTCAAGGTCAAAACACGCGAAACCGGAATTGCGACCCGGGACTACGCCCAGGACCACCCTTGGACTACAGCGGGTGTCGCCGTGGGCGCGCTGGGCCTGCTGGCCGCTTATCTGTTATGCAAGCGTGACTAATCCCGCCGAAACAATTCGTTCTTGAGCCACTGCGCCAATTGCCGGGCGCGCCCATCCGCTGCGCGCTTGGGTAACCACAATGCCAGTTGCGCCGGGGTTTCGCTGAAACCCCATGGCGCAACCAGGCGACCGGCCTTCAAGTCTTCCGCCACCAGGGGCTCTGGAGCGATGGCAATACCCAAGCCTGCGACAGCAGCCTCCAGCAAGTAATACAAATGCTCGAAACCCTGGCCGTAATTCAACGCCTTGGCGTCGAGGCCGCGCTGTTGTGCCCAACTGGGCCAGGCTTGTGGGCGGGAGGTCGTGTGCAGTAGCTGTTGCGTCACCAGCACGGTGTCAGGCGCTCCTTTGAGCCTGTCATAGCCTTCGAAGCGGGGGCTCATGACCGGCCCTATGCGTTCGCTGATCAGTTCGAAGACGTGCATGTCTGCTGGCCACGGTGGTTCGGCAAACACCAGCAAGGCATCCAGGCCGGGTCTGCGCGGGTCCAGATCACCTTCTCCGGCAGACAAGTGCAGTCGCAAGTCCGGCAGATCGGCATTCAGCCGCCCCAATCGCGGAATAAACCAGCGAGCCAGCAAGCTTCCAGAGCAGCCCAGCACGAATGGCGCATCTGCAGTGCTTTGTGTGAGCTCGGCGCAGACGCTGCGCAAGCGTTCGAACGCTTCGCTGCTGGCGTCACGCAGGCGCATACCTGCATCTGTGAGTTTCAAGCCGCGGCCTTCCTTGATGAACAGGCTCACACCCAAGTGTTCTTCCAGTAATTTCAGTTGTCGACTAACCGCGCCGTGGGTGACGTGCAATTGGTCGGCGGCCTGGCTCACACTGTTCAACCGGGCAGTGGCCTCGAAGGCGCGCAGGGCATTGAGTGGGGGAAGATCGTGGCTCATTATCTGTGAGTTTTCCTGACAGGTTGTGGCGATCTTATCGGTTTTCAGTCCGGGGCGTCAGGGGTACAGTGAAGCCCATTGTCTCTTTACGTATCACTTATCGCATTCAACTGGAGCGCCCCATGACCCAGACTAATCTGCGCAACGGCCCTGACACCAACGGCCTGTTTGGCTCGTTCGGTGGCCGCTATGTCGCTGAAACCCTGATGCCGTTGATCCTCGATCTGGCCCGTGAATACGAAGTGGCCAAGGAAGATCCTGCATTCAAGGAAGAATTGGCCTACTTCCAGCGCGATTACGTCGGTCGTCCAAGCCCGCTTTATTTCGCCGAGCGTCTGACCGAGTTCTGCGGGGGCGCGAAGATCTACCTCAAGCGCGAAGAGCTGAACCACACCGGCGCGCACAAGATCAACAACTGCATCGGCCAGATCCTCCTGGCGCGGCGCATGGGCAAGAAGCGCATCATCGCCGAAACCGGCGCCGGCATGCATGGGGTGGCGACAGCTACCGTGGCTGCGCGTTTCGGCCTGGATTGTGTGATCTACATGGGTACCACTGACATCGAGCGTCAGCAGGCCAACGTGTTCCGCATGAAGCTGCTGGGCGCTGAAGTGATCCCGGTGGTGGCCGGCACCGGCACCCTCAAGGATGCGATGAACGAAGCACTGCGCGACTGGGTAACCAACGTCGACAGCACTTTCTACCTGATTGGTACCGTGGCTGGTCCGCACCCGTACCCGGCAATGGTTCGCGACTTCCAGGCGGTGATCGGCAAGGAAACCCGTGATCAGCTGCAAGCCCAGGAAGGTCGCCTGCCAGACAGCCTGGTGGCGTGCATCGGCGGTGGTTCCAACGCAATGGGCCTGTTCCATCCGTTCCTCGACGACAAGAGCGTCGAGATCATTGGTGTTGAAGCGGCTGGCTACGGCATCGAGACCGGCAAGCACGCAGCCAGCCTGAACGGCGGCGTACCGGGCGTGCTGCACGGTAACCGCACTTTCCTGCTGCAGGACGACGATGGCCAGATCATCGACGCCCACTCGATCTCCGCTGGTCTCGACTATCCGGGTATCGGCCCGGAACACGCCTGGTTGCATGATATCGGCCGCGTGCAGTACACCTCGGTAACCGACGACGAAGCCCTCGCCGCGTTCCATCAATGCTGCCGCCTGGAAGGGATCATTCCAGCCCTGGAAAGCGCCCACGCCCTGGCTGAAGTGTTTAAACGCGCACCGTCCCTGCCGAAGGATCACCTGATGGTGGTCAACCTGTCCGGCCGTGGCGACAAAGACATGCAGACCGTGATGCACCACATGGAACACTCTCAACAAGAGCAGTCGAAGCAGGAGAAACACTGATGAGCCGCCTGCAAACCCGTTTTGCCGAACTCAAGGAACAGAATCGCGCCGCCCTGGTGACCTTCGTCACTGCAGGCGACCCGAGCTACGACACGTCCCTGGCGATTCTCAAAGGCTTGCCTGCCGCTGGCGCCGACGTGATCGAACTGGGCATGCCCTTCACCGACCCGATGGCTGACGGCCCGGCAATCCAGCTCGCCAACATTCGCGCCCTGGGTGCCAAACAGAACCTGGCGAAAACCCTGCAAATGGTCCGCGAGTTCCGCCAAGGCAATACCGAGACGCCGCTGGTGTTGATGGGTTATTTCAATCCGATCCATATGTACGGTGTGCCGCGCTTCATTGCCGAGGCCAAAGAGGCCGGCGTTGACGGGCTGATCGTGGTCGACCTGCCGCCCGAGCATAACGCCGAACTGTGCGACCCGGCCCAGGCTGCGGGACTGGATTTCATCCGTCTGACCACGCCGACCACCGATGATGTGCGCCTGCCAACCGTGCTCAATGGCAGCTCCGGCTTCGTTTATTACGTGTCGGTGGCCGGTGTGACCGGTGCTGGCGCCGCCACTCTGGAGCACGTTGAAGAGGCCGTAGCCCGTCTGCGTCGTCATACCGACCTGCCGATCAGCATCGGTTTCGGCATCCGCACGCCAGAGCAGGCAGCATCCATCGCCCGCCTGGCCGATGGTGTGGTGGTTGGATCGGCGTTGATTGATCACATTGCCAATGCCACCACAGCGGAGCAGGCCGTGGATGGCGTGCTGAGCCTGTGCTCGGCATTGGCTGAAGGCGTGCGCAAGGCTCGCGTCAGCTGAGGGTGAAGTTCCTGCTACAGGGAATCAGAGCCTTGCGACAAGACTGAAAAGCAAAAAAGGGCTTCAAGACTACGTTTTGAGGCCCTTTTCGCTGTCTGTGTCGTGAGGTCTCAGGGCAGCTCCAGCCCACCCGCTGCCTTATGTAACTTGCGCAGATGTCCGCCAATCTGTTTCACGTTGGCTTCGTTGGCGGCGATCTCGGCTGCGCGGCTCGGTTCCAGCAGCGCCCTCACCTCTTTGTCGAGATCTCCGGACAGCGCCAGCAGCTGCTTCTGTCGCTCGCTGCTTTCTGATTCCAGATGCTGCCACTCTCCCGGTTGCGGCAAACCATAACCGCCGCTGCCGAGCAGTTCCGCGGGACGACTGAGGAAGCCGCTATTGGCGAGTATCTGCTTGAGTGTTTCATTGGCCTTGTCCATGCCGCCGTTTTTCAGTTCGCGGGCACCCAGATAACGCTGTTTCACTTCATCCTGGGCCAGCAGCAACTGCTGACGGTAGCTTGCCTGCTCCAGCAGTAGCAACGCCGCACTGGTACGCAAATCAGCCTGCTCGAACCATTTGCGCCGCTCCTCGGCTTTGAGGTCCAGCCAGCCTTCGACGGTTTCCTGTTTGATCGGCAACTGCTTTTTCAGAACCTCGAACATGGCTTGGTAGCGATCGCGAAAGGAGTCGAAGCGATAACCCAGGCGCAGGGCTTCCCGGGGGTCGTCCAGCACGCTGGTATCCGCCAGTCCGCGTCCTTTGAGCACTTCGAGCAGACCATTTGGCATGATGTTGTCGAGTGCTACCAGACGCGCATTGTCAGTGCCGCTGCGCAGTAGTTTCAGCTCTTCCACCGCACAGTTGTTGGACAGGAAGAAGTAGTTGCCGTCGTAACTCCAGTGCATTTCGGCGGCACGTGCCACGACGTTTTCAATCTCGCTGCGCGACAGGTTCAGCGGCACCGAGGCCAGGCTGCGCAGTTCGGTCTTGGTGTATTCGTCGATCACTTGGGCCAGCGGTAGAACAAACAGGCGCGACGGGTATTTACCCACAAGCCCGTCCCAGCTCGACAGCTGTACATCGCCGACGAAGGCGCGATAAGACAATACCAGGTGCTGGTCCAGATCCAGTCGGCAGTCTGGCCCCCGGGGCCGGCCCGGTGCGCAGATCACCAGCCGCAACATGCTGTGGCCCCAGCGGCTGACCCAGTTTTGGTTGGCCTCGGCCAGAAGATAATCAACGGCATAGACCCGTTCCGGATCTACCTGCCCAAGAGGTGTTTTGGCGAAGTCGCTGCCGGCATTGAGGAATGCGAAGGTTTTGCCGCAGTTATCCTTGGCGGCGGGCGCCCAGCCGAAGTGCTCTTTGTAGTAGCGGTACAGTGCAGGACGCCGGCAGGCATAGCTCGGGTCAAGGAGGAAATACTCCATGTTGACCGCGACAAACTCCTTCGGGCTGCTGATCTCATAGATGTCCGGGCTGCGGGCGATCTGGCGGTTGTGCTGTTCGCGTTCACCGCGACGACCGACGTATTGCTGCCAACCCGCGAGGTCGAGCAAGCGCGGATCGTCGCTGAGCGTAAAGCGCCGGTCGGCCTGGCTGCGGCATTGGTCCGGGAGGCCGACCAAGCCTGAGCTGCTGCTGCGCTGGGTGCAACGCTGGATGAGCCTGCGTTCTTCATCCGGCCACAGGCGGGAGCGATCGTAGATGTGCGTCAATTCGTGCAGCACGGTCGCCAGCATTTCCCGGCGGACGGTGCCATGGGGGCGATAGGTTTTTTTGCTTGCCGCGCTGCCGTCGGTGAGGCTGGCCAACAGGTTGCGGTTCAGATCGAGCTCGGATACCAGCGACGCCTGGCCGTAGGCGTTGGCGGGCATGTCATCGGTCCAGCCGACGTCGATGCGCCGGTCCAATTGCTCGATGAAGCGCGGCGGTAGCGCCTGCATGGCTTCATCGAGCAATGCCTGGCTGGCATGCTGTTGTGCGGGGCTCAGGCCTTCGGTCTTGAGCTTGAGTTGAAGGCCGGCGTGGGCCATGTTGCCGATCAGCAACAAGGCCCCGGCCAGCAGCCAGGTGCGTGGGCGCCTCACAGTGCGAGGATGGCTTCGGCGAGATCCTGATCACTGGCGTCGCGTGCTTCTGGTACCCGAGTGCGCAACAAGTCGAAAGCGGATTCCAGGTGGGCGCCACGTATGTCGCCATTGCTGGCTACGAAGCTGGCGGCATCGTCCTGGGCTTCGTGGACAATTTTCGAATCGCGGATGGAAGTGGTGGTGTCGGAGGTGAAATCCAGTGTGCGCTGGGTGGCGCGGATCAATATGTTACTGGTAGCAACCAGGGTCTGTGCCTGGGCCATGTCGGCTAACAACAACAGGCCAAGGGTGGCAGCAATCAGCGGGTTACGCATGGAACGACTCCGGAGAAAAAAGGATATCTATTGGACGAGATTAGCCTGCGCCAGTTCAAGATTGCCGGCACGAAGTTTCGGTTGGTCCGGGGCAGGCACTGCTGGGCCGATTCCAGTTTGCGTCTGTGCGTTGGTCGTCACAGGTATTAGCGCCGTGACGACATCCTGGGCGGCAAGCAGCTTTTTATGGTCGAGGGTGCGCAGATCACCAGGCATGGGACACGACCAGCGTGTCCCATGTCGCGGTTTGGCTTAAAGGGTCAGGATCGCCTGCGCCAACTGAGCGTCCGTCGCATTCAGTTGAGGTGCCTGCTGGCGGATATGTTCGAAAGCACTTTCCAGTTTGACGCCACGAATGTCTCCTTCGCTGGCGACATAGCTGGCAGCGTCATCGCGGGCAGCAAGGACAATTTTGTCATCCTTGAAGGAAGATGTGACGTTAGAGGTCGCATCGGAGGTTGCTTTAAGTGCGTTTACGACAGCGTCGGTGGTCACGACGAAACTGGTGGCGTGGGAATTGGCAGCCACGGCAAGCAGGGCTGCAGCGCTGAGCAGACGAAGACGGGACATGGTGTAACTCCTTTGGAAGGCTTGATAGAGATATAGCAAATTGGGGTCAGCCCGAACGCTCTTCCCCGCGGTCTACGGTGATATTAGGCCCGTGTGAACCGGTTACGACAGTCTAGTCGTGAATTAAATACAACGAACCGGTCGTTTTCTGAGTCTACAACGAAACTGTATTGGTCGATATCTGGTCATGTGAAAACTGTACTATTCGCCAGTTATAGACCCCATAACGACAAAACCCGTCGTGGTTTCCCACGACGGGTCTTGTTTGTTCAATTCGGGCTGCTGGCGAGGGACCCTGAGGTCAGAGCCAGCGACGCTTACTTAGCGCCAGAACGGCTTGCTCAGCTCTTCGAAGCGTTGTGCTTCGCTGATCCCGGCATCAGCCAGCAGACGCGAATCCAGACGAGCCAATTGATGGCGGCTGGAGATACGGCGCTGCCACAGCATCAGGCTGGCAATTACGCGAAGAGGCATCGAAGCCTGGGATTTTGCAGCGGTGTCTTCGAAGAACAGTTCGGAACTGAGTGTACGTTCCATGGTGGGCATCCTTCCGCTTGTGGCGGGATCAGGTAGTGGTTAACTGGTGCCCATGATCCTCTTGTTTGGCTAGTCTCTGTAGATACAGTTCATTTGTATTGTGAGAGCTCAGTTAACTGTTTATAAGGGGTGTACTGGTCAAAATTGAGGCAACTGTACCTGTCTGCACTTATGTGGTGCATTTTTGATGTTTTTAGCTCAGGTGGTAGGTATTTACTGTAGGAAAAGACCAGTACAGAAGTACAGTTTTTTGCGAGTTTCGAGCTTGCAACAGTCAGCTGACGAAACTGTGTTTGCGCCAGCTGCTATCTGTACCAATTACTTCTTCAGCATGTGCCCGGTTTCTTCCAGGTTGATGTGCCAGCTCAGGGCGTCGCGCAGAATGTGCGGGGTATGCCCGCCGATAGCGCAGGCGGCGGTGAAGTAGTCGTTCAATGCCTGGCGATAGTCCGGGTGTACGCAGTTATCGATGATCACCCGCGCGCGCTCCCTTGGGGCCAGGCCGCGCAAGTCCGCCAGGCCGATTTCGGTCACCAGGATGTCAACGTCATGTTCGGTGTGGTCGACATGACTGACCATCGGCACCACGCTGGAAATTGCCCCACCCTTGGCAATCGACTTGGTCACGAACACCGACAGATGTGCATTTCGTGCGAAGTCGCCCGAGCCACCGATGCCGTTCATCATCCGCGTGCCACAGACATGGGTGGAGTTGACGTTGCCGTAGATATCGAACTCCAGCGCCGTGTTGACGCCAATGATGCCAAGGCGGCGCACGACTTCAGGATGGTTGGAGATCTCCTGTGGGCGCAGCACCAGTTTGTCCTTGTAGCGCTCCAGGTTGCCGAACACGTCGGCATTGCGCCGGCTCGACAAGGTGATCGAGCTGCCCGAGGCGAAGCTCAGCTTGCCGGCGTCGATCAGGTCGAACGTCGAGTCCTGCAGCACCTCGGAGTACATGGTCAGGTCTTCGAATGGCGAATCGATCAGGCCGCACATCACCGCGTTGGCAATATTACCGATACCCGCTTGCAGCGGACCGAGCTTGTTGGTCATGCGCCCGGCGGCCACTTCCTGCTTGAGGAAGCCGATCAGGTGTTCGGCGATCCCCTGGGTCTCGGCATCCGGCGCCAGCACGGTGGAAGCCGAGTCCGGCTGATTGGTCACCACGATGGCAACGATCTTCTCCGGTGGAATCGGAATGGCAGTGCTGCCGATGCGATCATCGACCTTGACCAATGGAATCGGCGTGCGGCTCGGACGATAGGTAGGAATGTAAATGTCGTGCAGACCTTCCAGGTTGGGGTTGTGGGCAAGGTTGATCTCGACGATCACGTGTTTGGCGAAGATCGCAAAACTGGCCGAGTTGCCCACCGAGGTGGTCGGCACAATGTGCCCTTGCTCGGTGATCGCCACGGCTTCAATGACGGCGATGTCGGGCAGTTTCAGCTGTTGGTTGCGCAGTTGCTCTACGGTTTCCGACAAATGCTGGTCGATGAACATGACTTCGCCGGCATTGATTGCCTTGCGCAGGGTGCTGTCGACCTGGAACGGCATGCGTCGCGACAGTACGCCGGCTTCGGTGAGTTGCTTGTCCAGATCGTTGCCCAGGCTGGCGCCGGTCATCAGGCTGATCTTCAGCGGTGTGACCTTGGCGCGCTCGGCCAGTGCTTGAGGTACAGCCTTGGCTTCGCCCGCGCGGGTGAAACCGCTCATGCCGACAGTCATGCCGTCTTCAATCAGGGCGGCAGCGTCGGCAGCGCTCATCACTTTGTCCAACAAGGAAGGCAGGCGAATTCGGTCACGGTACATGGATGGTTATCTCGGGAAACAGGTAGCAGGGCGTGCAGTCTAGTGAATTACGCCGGCTTCTGTCCCGCTACCAAGGTCGCAATAGAGGTGTCTATTCCGGGCCTTTAGAGCAAAACACCGTTACCGGATCGGTAACAAAAGCGTAGTTTTGTCCGACGATTTACGCAAACAAAAACGCCCCGACGAGTCGGGGCGTTCTGTATGCCGCTGAGGTTTAGTCGACGGCTTTGACCATGTCTTCGATGACTTTCTTCGCGTCGCCGAACACCATCATGGTTTTGTCCAGGTAGAACAGTTCGTTGTCCAGGCCGGCATAGCCGCTGGCCATCGAGCGTTTGTTGACGATGATGGTCTTGGCCTTGAACGCTTCGAGAATCGGCATGCCGGCAATCGGCGATTTCGGATCGTTCTTGGCGGCCGGGTTGACCACGTCGTTGGCGCCGAGCACCAGCACCACGTCGGCCTGGCCGAACTCGGAGTTGATGTCTTCCATCTCGAACACCTGGTCGTAAGGCACTTCGGCCTCGGCCAGCAATACGTTCATGTGGCCAGGCATACGACCGGCAACCGGGTGGATGGCGTACTTCACGGTCACGCCGCGATGGGTCAGCTTCTCGGTCAGCTCTTTGAGCGCGTGCTGCGCCCGTGCTACCGCCAGGCCGTAGCCCGGAACGATGATCACGGTGTCGGCGTTGGTCAGCAGGAAGGTGGCGTCGTCGGCCGAACCGGATTTCACCGGGCGGGCCTCCTGGGCACCTGCAGGACCTGCTTCGGCTGTATTGCCGAAACCGCCTAGCAGTACGTTAAAGAAGGAGCGGTTCATCGCCTTGCACATGATGTACGAGAGGATCGCACCGGAGGAGCCTACCAGCGAGCCGGCGATGATCAGCATCGAGTTGTTCAGCGAGAAGCCGATACCCGCCGCTGCCCAACCGGAGTAGCTGTTGAGCATCGACACGACGACCGGCATGTCCGCGCCACCGATCGGGATGATGATCAGCACGCCCATGACGAACGCCAGGGCCAGCATCAGGGCAAAGGCGTTGAGGTCGCCGGTCAGCATGAAGGTGATGCCCAGGGCCAGTGTGGCCATGCCCAGCAACAGGTTCAGTTTGTGTTGGCCGCGGAACTGCACCGGTGCGCCCTGGAACAGGCGGAACTTGTACTTGCCCGACAGCTTGCCGAAAGCGATCACGGAGCCTGAGAAGGTGATTGCACCAATGGCGGCGCCAAGGAACAGTTCCAGACGGTTGCCCGCCGGAATCGCATCACCCAGTTGTTGAACGATGCCCAGGGACTGCGGTTCAACCACTGCGGCAATGGCGATGAACACGGCAGCCAGGCCGATCATGCTGTGCATGAAGGCGACCAGTTCCGGCATTTTGGTCATTTCAACGCGCTTGGCCATGATCGAACCGGCGGTACCACCGATCAGCAGGCCGACGATCACGTAGACGATGCCATCCTGGGCCAGTTCGGAGCCCAGTTTATAGATCAGGCCGACCGTGGTCAGGATCGCCAGGCCCATGCCGAGCATGCCGAACAGGTTGCCACGACGCGACGTGGTTGGGTGCGAGAGTCCCTTGAGCGCCTGGATGAAGCAGACCGAGGCGATCAAATACAGGGAGGTAACCAGATTCATGCTCATGCTTGCTGCACCTCAGCCTTGACTGCTTCGGCCTTGGCTGCCGGAGCTTTTGCCGCAGCTTTCTTCTTGAACATTTCCAGCATGCGCCGGGTGACCAGGAAGCCACCAAACACGTTGACCGCGGCCAGGGCCACGGCCAGGGTGCCCATGGTCTTGCCCAGCGGCGTCACAGTAAGGGCGGCAGCCAGCATGGCGCCGACGATGACGATGGCCGAGATGGCGTTGGTCACGGCCATCAGTGGTGTGTGCAGTGCAGGTGTCACGTTCCAGACCACGTGGTAGCCCACATAGATAGCCAGCACGAAGATGATCAGGTTGTAGATACCGTGAGAGATCAGCATGTCTTCCATTGTTTTTATCCTCAGCCGTTCTTGCGCACGATCTGGCCGTCGCGGCACATCAGGCACGCGGCGACGATATCGTCTTCAAGGTTGATCACCAGTTGTCCTTCTTTATCGAACAACAGTTTCATGAAGTCCAGCAGGTTGCGTGCGTACAGTGCCGAGGCATCGGCGCCAACCGCGGCCGCCAGGTTGGTCGGGCCGACGATGGTCACGCCGTTTTCGACGACCACCTGATCGGCCACGGTCAGCGGGCAGTTACCGCCCTGTGCCGCCGCGAGGTCGATGACCACCGAGCCGGGTTTCATCTGTGCCACGGTTTCCGCGCTCAATAGCGTCGGTGCCTTACGGCCCGGGATCAGGGCGGTGGTGATGACGATGTCGGCCTGCTTGGCGCGTTCGTGCACGGCCACGGCCTGGCGCTGCATCCAGCTGGCCGGCATTGGTCGCGCGTAACCGCCGACACCGACAGCGCACTCACGCTCTTCATCGGTCTCGTAAGGCACGTCGACGAACTTGGCGCCGAGGGATTCGATCTGCTCTTTTACTGCAGGGCGTACGTCCGAGGCTTCGATCACCGCACCCAGGCGCTTGGCCGTGGCAATGGCTTGCAAGCCGGCGACACCGGCGCCAAGGATCAGTACGCGCGCCGCTTTCACGGTACCCGCAGCGGTCATCAGCATCGGCATGAAACGAGGGTAGTAATGAGCGGCCAGCAATACGGACTTGTAGCCGGCGATGTTGGCTTGCGAGGACAGCACATCCAGGCTCTGAGCGCGGGAAGTGCGTGGCGCAGCCTCCAGGGCAAAGGCGGTGATGCCGCATTCGGCCATCTTGGCGATGGTTTCATTGTTGAAAGGATTGAGCATCCCCACCACAACGGTGCCGCTTTTGATCAGCGCCAGTTCGCTGTCGCTGGGAGCGACGACTTTCAAGATCAGCTCTGCACCAAACGCATCACTGGCGCTGCCAATGGTTGCGCCTGCCGCTTCATAGGCACTGTCTACAACACTGGCATTAACGCCGGCGCCGCTTTGGACTGTGACCTTATGACCCTGGCTGATCAGCTTCTTGATGGTTTCCGGGGTTGCAGCAACCCGAGTTTCACCGGTCTGGGTTTCGAGAGGAACACCAATGTGCACGTCAAATCTCCTGCGTGATCTTATTGAGTAAACCCAGGCACTACGGATGGCGCAGCTGGGGCGGCCGATCAGCACGATCCCGCACAAATAAAGGGCGGGGCGCGGCATTTTGCAGGCGAACTTTGCACCCTTCAAGGAATTATGATGGGTGACGGAAAATTAACTACAAGTCACCCCGTGACCGAATGTCGCAACTACCCAGGTCAATCCCTTGCAGATCAAGGGCTACAGGGAATATTGGGTGATTTGTGGATTTTACGCATCGGCCATATGAATGATGCGGCATTGCTGCGTAATAGTGGCTCAAAGCCGTGCCTACCGTAGCTTCCAGGAGATTTTCAGGATGATTTCGCACAGTTAGGTTTATGCGACATATACGTACATCTGTAGGTGTCATTTTTTACTGACTACGAGGTCAAGTAACTGTTGCGCGCCTTTATCCTTCTAGGCTGTAGCCGTGTGCCTGATTCACCAGCCAGTCACGGAAAGCCCTCAATGATGCTGATTCGACCTTTCTTTCGGGAATCATCAGGTAATACGCCTTGATGCTCGACAGGGCTTGGGGGTTGGCGATCACCAGTCGTTTCTCGGTCAGTTCTCTCTGAATCAGGAAGGGCGGGATCAGGGCGATGCCCATGTCGTGCATGGCTGCCTGGGCCAGCATTGAGAATAACTCGTAACGGGGGCCTGTCATGTCGCGCGGGACGTTTAGATGTTGGGAGTCGAACCACTGGCGCCAGGCGTAGGGGCGGGTGGTTTGTTGCAGCAGAGGCAGATCGGCGATTTCACCGGGCGTCAGGACTGCTTTGTTCCCCAGCAGGTTGGGGCTGCACACGGGCATCGGATTTTCGCCCATCAGCCTGTGGGATTCGGTACCTGACCAGTCTGCGTCCCCGAAATATATCGCGGCGTCGAAATCGGTATCGGCAAACAGAAAGGGGCGGGTGCGGTTGGTCAGGTTGACCGTCACTTCCGGGTGCTTGTGCTGGAAGTCCTTGAGGCGGGGCAGTAGCCATTGAGTACCGAAGGTCGGCACCACCGCGAGTTCGATCACGTTGGTCCCCTGTTGGCCCATCACCGAGAGGGTGTCTCGCTCCACGGCATCGAGTTGCGTGGCTACGCGGCGGCTATAGGAAAGTCCTGCTTCCGTCAGCTTGACTCCGCGTCGTGAGCGTCGAAACAGTTCCACGCCGAGAAATTCCTCCAGGGTGGCGATCTGCCGGCAAATCGCTCCCTGGGTCAACGAAAGTTCCTGGGCAGCCTTTGTGAAGCTCTCGTGTCGAGCCGCAGCTTCGAAGCTGATAAGGGCGGTAGTGCTGGGTATCTTCCTGCGCATGTACTCCTGCCTCACTAATACAGCGCACAAACGCGCATTTACGATGTTACGAAGTGAGAAATTAGCACAACAGTATGCAAAATCCTCGTTTGCGGTAACGGTTTGCCAGGCCTAGGATCAGTCCACGTTATTTGACCCGATTCGAGAGGACACACTCATGGGCGGTAAAGCTAGCTTCAACTGGATCGATCCCCTTCTGCTGGATCAACAGCTCACCGAAGAAGAGCGGATGATTCGCGACACTGCCGCGCAATTCGCTCAGCACAAGCTCGCACCGCGTGTCCTCGAAGCTTTTCGTCATGAGAAGACCGATCCGGCGATCTTTCGGGAAATGGGCGAAGTGGGCCTGTTGGGTGCAACTATCCCCGAGCAGTACGGCGGCAGCGGCCTGAACTACGTCAGCTACGGTCTGATTGCCCGTGAAGTCGAACGTATCGACTCCGGCTATCGTTCGATGATGAGTGTGCAGTCCTCGCTGGTGATGGTGCCGATCAATGAGTTCGGTACCGAAGCACAGAAGCAGAAATATCTGCCGAAACTGGCCTCGGGCGAATGGATTGGTTGCTTCGGCCTGACCGAACCCGACCATGGCTCCGACCCGGGCGCGATGATCACTCGTGCACGCAAAGTGGAAGGCGGCTACAGCCTGACCGGCAGCAAGATGTGGATCACCAACAGCCCGATCGCCGACGTGTTCGTGGTCTGGGGCAAGGATGACGCCGGCGATATCCGTGGCTTCGTGCTGGAGAAGGGCTGGAAAGGCCTGAGCGCTCCAGCGATCCACGGCAAGGTCGGCCTGCGGGCATCGATCACCGGTGAGATCGTCATGGACAACGTATTTGTGCCGGAAGAAAACATCTTCCCGGATGTCCGTGGCCTGAAAGGTCCGTTCACTTGCCTCAACTCGGCGCGTTATGGCATTTCCTGGGGGGCGCTGGGTGCGGCCGAGTTCTGCTGGCACACCGCTCGCCAATACACCCTGGATCGTCAACAGTTCGGCCGCCCGCTGGCCGCCACTCAGTTGATCCAGAAGAAACTGGCGGACATGCAGACCGAAATCACCATGGCGCTGCAAGGCTGCCTGCGTCTGGGTCGCATGAAGGATGAAGGCACCGCGGCCGTCGAAATCACTTCGATGATGAAGCGCAACTCCTGCGGCAAGTCCCTGGACATCGCGCGCATGGCCCGCGACATGCTGGGCGGCAACGGCATCTCCGACGAATACGGCGTCGCCCGCCACCTGGTCAACCTGGAAGTGGTGAATACCTATGAAGGTACTCATGACGTCCATGCGCTGATTCTGGGGCGTGCGCAAACCGGCATCCAGGCGTTCTATTAAGGAGAACGGCCATGGGCGCGCTTTCGCATCTACGGGTACTGGATTTGTCGAGGGTGCTGGCCGGGCCATGGGCGGGGCAGATCCTGGCCGACCTTGGCGCCGAGGTGATCAAGGTCGAGCGCCCGGGCAATGGCGATGACACGCGCGCCTGGGGCCCGCCTTTCCTTAAAGACGCTTATGGCGAGAACACCAGCGAGGCTGCTTATTACTTGTCGGCCAATCGCAACAAGCAATCGGTCACCATCGACTTCACTCGCCCCGAGGGGCAGAAGTTAGTGCGTGAGCTGGCGGCCAAGTCGGACATCCTGATTGAAAACTTCAAGGTCGGAGGTTTGGCGGCCTATGGTCTGGACTATGAATCACTGAAGGCGATCAACCCGGACCTGATTTATTGCTCGATCACCGGGTTTGGCCAGACCGGCCCTTATGCCAGGCGCGCGGGTTATGACTTCATGATCCAGGGGCTGGGCGGGCTCATGAGCCTGACGGGGCGACCGGAGGGCGAAGACGGCGCGGGGCCGGTGAAAGTTGGCGTGGCGCTGACGGATATCCTGACCGGGCTCTATTCGACCGTGGCAATCCTCGCGGCGCTCGCGCACCGGGATCACGATGGTGGCGGTCAGCATATTGATATGGCGCTGCTGGATGTTCAGGTGGCGTGCCTGGCTAACCAGGCCATGAACTACCTGACGACGGGCAATGCCCCAAAGCGACTGGGCAATGCACATCCGAATATCGTGCCTTATCAGGACTTTCCTACAGCGGATGGTGATTTCATCCTTACGGTCGGGAATGACGGCCAGTTCCGCAAGTTCGCTGAAGTGGCCGGCCAGCCGCAATGGGCTGACGATCCGCGTTTCGCTACTAATAAGCTGCGGGTGGCGAACCGGGCGGTGCTGATACCTCTGATCCGCCAGGCAACGGTATTCAAGACTACGACAGAATGGGTGGCGCAGCTGGAGCAGGCCGGGGTGCCGTGCGGGCCAATCAATGACCTGGCGCAGATGTTTGCCGACCCTCAGGTCAAGGCGCGCGGGTTGGCGATCGAGCTGCCCCATGCACTGGCTGGAATGGTGCCCCAGGTGGCTAGCCCGATTCGACTGTCCGAGACGCCGGTGGAATACCGACATGCGCCTCCTTTGCTGGGTGAGCATACGCTGGAGGTTTTGCAGCGAGTCCTGGGAGTGGGGGTTGCCGAAGTGGCTGCATTAAGGGAGTCGGGGGTACTTTGATTGGCTCCTTCTATATAGAGAGGTGTTTTTGGCATGTTTCTACGAGGGAAACCGGCCGTTTCGCCCCTTTTCACAAGTTATTGATAGAAAAGCAATATCAACGCTTGACGGCAGATTCTGGAAGCCTATAATTCGCCCCACTTCCGGCGCAGTCGAAACGGAAAACTCCTTGGTAAACAATGAGTTACGCAGTTTTCGACAGTAAGTTGCTTCAGTTCATCGAAGCCGAAAGGGAGTTGAAAAAGAGGTGTTGACAGCAGCGTGTAACGCTGTAGAATTCGCCTCCCGCTGACGAGAGATCGAAAGCGCAAGTGGTTGAAGTTGTTAAGGATTCCTTGAAAACTTCTGAAAATAATCACTTGACAGCAAATGAGGCTGCTGTAGAATGCGCGCCTCGGTTGAGACGAAAGATCTTAACCAACCGCTCTTTAACAACTGAATCAA